>JASGFJ010000001.1:0-208086 GCA_047605645.1 Dysgonamonadaceae bacterium
GGGTATTCCCTGAAAAGTATTTTTGCCCGCAGCTTTTGTGATTCCGACCATTTTTGGGGAGTGAACAGCAGGTAGCACCTGCGGGCGAGTAAATGCTTACGTGTGTCGATGCGGTGCATAGAGGTTTACTTTAGATTGATTCGCATTTTATTCGCACATTTTATAATTCCTTCCCGGTCTTCTCTATCGATAAGAAACAGCATCTCCATTAACGGCAAAAGTTGTCGGCGGATGGCCACTTTTTCTCTTAATATTTCGTCATCACCGTAAGCTGCGATTGCTGCATCTAGCACAATATTGTCTTCGAGTCCGGTAAAGTCATACGCTTTTTCAAAAATACCGGCATCGCCAAAATCGATTATCCCTACTTCAAGGTTATCAGTGAACAGAATATTATTGTACCCTAAATCGCAATGACAAAAGACTTGTTCTGTGCCCAAGCTTGCGGATTTTTGAGGCAAACTTGTTACAAGTTCTTCAATGACATTAAGTTCGCTGTTATTAAAATAGTCTCGCAAGATACATCTCCTTTTGAAAAATGTTTTTTGAAACCATTCTATTTCGCGACTTTCATTGCTTGGGCTTTCGCCTGTATAATCTATTGAATGGAGCTTTTTTAGAAACAGACCTATTTGTGTGCCCACCTTTCTTTTTTGTGTTTCGCTCCAGTTATCTACGATTTCGGTGGTTATTGATTCTCCCGGAACGCCGTAAAATCCTGCATAATGGTTGTTCTCGCCGATCCATTTAATTAAAGGAAGATTTACATTAAACTCATATCTGCTTATGAGTTTTAAAATATTGAGTTCATGCTCACATTCTTTTTGCCATTTTTCACCTCTCGGGAATTTGAAAACGAATTTGCTTTTATCTACCACATAGACACGACTAGTCCAACCAACTTCATTCAAGATAATGCGGTTTCCTTCATAGATTCTGGTGTGGTTTTTAACTATTGCTAATTCTTCGTCCTTGTTCATTTATTCATGTATTTTTGTGTCCACGGGCAATGCACCATGCACTTCAGGCAAGTAGTACACTTATTCACATCAATAATTTCTTCCCGGGAAATTCCATATTCCCATCTTGTCCCTTGTAACGCATTCGGTTGGCAATAGTCCAGGCAGGTTTGACAATTGCCGCATTGAACAGCAGAAGGTTTGTGCAAAACGGTTTGCAAAGGCATATCAGTCAGAACCGCGCCCCATGTTTGGCAACAACCGTATTCTTTATTAACCAGCAGGTTGTTTTTGCCAATCCATCCTACACCCGCAAGATTGGCTAAGGTTTTCAAGGGAAGATTCGTTTTTCCGAATAGGCCATCGAAGCTGCTTGTCGCCATTTGGTTGGTATCTGACAATGAATAGGCTTTATATCCATTCATCTCAATGGATTTCGCTAATAAATCGGATATGCGGTACATTTCCTTTTCGTGGATATAATGCTCATCATCATCGAAATTGTTGCGTCCTATCATTTCAGGAACATAATTTGGATTGTCGCTGACCCTTTTTATGTATCCGGGAGAGCATTTTACACCAAATAGGATTGCTGATGGAAATTTTCGATTTTCTCTTTGCGTCAATCCGGTAATATTCACGAAATGAATAAATTCAACCGCATGTAGCCTTAATTCCTGAATGATTATATCGTTGAAGGAATGTACACTTAAATCTCTTTGTTTGTTCTTCATGTATTCAAATATCTTTTGAACCTGTTTCTTTATTGTGGCAATTTTATAAACTCAAATGCAATATCGGATAATCTTTACCTATCGAATCTTTTTCGGAACGTCCGACGATTCTAAAACCAAATTTCTGATAGAACCCGATAGCCTGTTTGTTTTGCTCGTTTACATCGACTTTTGTGATGTAAAGGTTTTCAATGGCATATTCTAACAATAATTTACCATATCCTTGTCCTCGTGCATTATCGGAAACAAATAACATTTCGAGCTTATCATCAGCAACTCCCAAAAATGCAAAGATATCTGTACCCGAACGAAGAACATACGAATTGACTAAAGGGAAGAAATCGGGAATAAGCTTCTTATAAAATTCAAAATCTTCCGGATTGAGGAAGCTGTGTGTCGCTTTGACTGCACTTTCCCAAACATCCATCATTTGCGGATAATCCGATTTACAGGCTTGCTGTATTTGCATAATTTACAGTTTTATCTGGTATATTCTTGATTCTTCTTCCCAAGGGTGATATCCCTGTCCGATATATTTGAATCCAAATTTTTCGTAATAGCCGATATGAGCAGTACTTAAATATAAACTGCGGAATCCAAATCTTTTGGAATCCTCTTTTGCTTTATTAATTAATAGTTCGGCATGATTATTTCCTCTTTGCCGTTCTGAAATAAACAAACCGCAAATCCACGGATATAAATCCATTCGACTGATAAAATCATTGGTGATAAGCCCTGCACAGCCGATAATTTCGTCTTCTTTTTTCAGTAAATACCATTGAGGCAAAGGATTTTCTGCATGTATGCTATGGCTTATGCAATCTTCATACATTATTTTTGAAACAGAAGACCATTTACTGCTGATGTACTCAATGGCTTGGTCTTTGTATTCCGGATTTTCTCTAATGGATATAATTTTCATACATAAATGCTCATAATTAGTTGTAAGTATATGTGTTTGTGATGTGTTGAAAATGAGTGGTGCGGCAGATTGGAATCATAAAACTAATTTTATAAGACTACTTGCGATTAAATGGTTACTGGTAGGCAGTATGGAACTTGCCTGATTTTTTTAATCATCGTTTGGGCTGGCTTCATAAAAGTCATGCTTCGTTTCATATTTAGTCGTTTCTGTTCATCAGGTTTACCATCATTTTTGCTATCACATCCTTTTCTTTCGTCTTACTTTCTGCAACTATCAAGGTTAAAGCTACTAAGGTATTGTTTTCAATTCATATTGGGCCCTTTTTTATATATAATGCCGCTTTTTTTTCTAAAAAATACAGACATTGAAATGCCTAATTCCTTTATTCCTATCGTTGAACGAGTCATTTTTTTAAGACAAGGCAGAGCAACATAGCTGTCTTCCCTTCGATACTCAAATATAATTCTTTTCCGTCAAATACTTGATATGTAGTATTAATAGATCTTTGAAAAGATTGAACTTTTTAATTATTGAATAATTCCCCAGTTCCAAGCTCTTTCTGCAAAGCTTCTATCGTTTTCGTTGCGTTCTTGTAGTAGCTTGAAATGGCTCTTTATTTATTGTGATTTTTTTTGTTTTAAGAGCTTGATAATCATCTCTGTCAAACGTATCCAAAGCATAGATATAGTCCTTAATAACCTGCAATCTATCTATTCTCTGACCTTTTGTTAGCTCCTTTCTGCTTGCGTACCTGTTAATCCTTTAATAGAATTCAAAAATTCTTCAATACTACTTTCACAATAATTCGGTAATCAAAACGAAAGTTTTAGGGTTTTGTAAATATTTTGTTAAAAAGAAAAATGACTCTCTCTGTTTCTCCATTCTGGTGTTAAGCTTATTCTTGTTCTTGTGCCTGAAAAATAATATGTTATTAGGTGCTTTTTTACTATCTTGATCTCATAGAAGGGTCTTAGATGGCTCTTTTTATCTTTCAAAAAGGTAGTAGAAGGTGTTCAGATATGTCTTTAGTGAGCTTAATGGATAGAAATAAGACAGTGTAAATTGATCTTTTATTTTTTTATTTAGTTTATTTTTTATAATTTTGCTGCGTAAAACAGCGAAAAAGAATGAAAAAATTTAACATATTATTGGTCATCTTGAATATTATTGTCATATATTTCTTATTACAAATATTCATTAATCCGGGAAATCTTCAGTGTAACAGAGAATCATCTGACCCGGTCAATAAAATTTGCACTATTGTTATGGGACTTAGAATCTTTAACTCGTAAACTGGAAACATATTCCAAATTCGATAAATCAAGCGGCAGCCATTTTTTGACTGCCGCTTCTCTTTTTAATTTAACTTTACTGATTATTATCTAATTAATAAGGAAAAACAAACTTTGAAGAAGAGGTTTGTGCTCCCGCATAGGAAGAAGTCCATGTCTTCGCATTGGATGGAGTCCATAAGGTGTAACTGTAATTTGAACTTGCCGTCCATGTTGATTGTGGAGAAGTTTGATTGGTGATGCTCGGATAACTATTATTGTCGGTGAATGTGGTATTGTTATTTTTGTCATCCAGCATTCCTTTATTTGCAGAGCCCGTCCCAAAGTAATTATCTTCGGAAATGACCTTCGCATTCTGTGCAATTGTAAATCCTAGATTGAATGAATCAATGTAGTTGTCAAACGCGTGAAAATAGCCATAACGCATTAAACCCGGAGAACGAACTTCAATGTTGTAGTATCGATTAAAGCAGATGGTCAAATGCGGATAGCCGTTGTAGGATGAATTATTATCATCTTGCGGATGACCGAAGATGCTGCCATATTTATGATTCGAGAAATAGCAGTTGCTTATTGTCGCATAATCGGCATAATCTCCAATATAAATCAACTTATCCAGACTTGCGTCAGTTGCTGTCCAGGAATGTCCTGTCCAGGTGCAATGGTCAATCCAGTATTTGTTGCCATAATTCAGGTATAGCTGAATATCATCGTTTCCGTTGATGGATTGGCTGTGTGAAAAAATAAGATTCTGGAAAATAATGTTCTTTGACGAAGAGGTTGCTCTGAAATGGATATTTGTTAATGTGTTGTATCCATAGGCACCGATAATCGTTTTATTACTTCCTAAATAAACTTTTTGCAGTGTACTAGCACTGATAGAGGTGTTGATAACGACAATTCCGGAGGTGCTGCCTGCCACAGCTGTTGTCAATTCCGAAAGTGTATTTACATAAGTTACTGTTCCACCCGTTCCGCCGGTGACATTCCCTAATTTTGCAAATCCGATCAAACCGGTTAGTCCTGTTGTCGGATAAGCATGAACCGATGTTGCTTTTAAACTTGAAGAGGAGTCCGATGCGGTATCAAAGTTGTCCTCAGAACCTAGATTGATAGATTGCGAACAACTGAACAGGCAAAACAGTGAACACAATGAAAAAACAGACATAATACTTTTAAACTTTCCCATATTAAAAAAATTAAGGTTAATTATTCACTACAAAATTAAATTGAGGGATGAGCATGTACGTCGGTAATTTGACTTTTTTACACAATCAGAATGATGAAGCAAAACAATAGAATTTGTGTCTGATTGAGGAAAAGGAATTTTATGTGCAGGGAGAAATTGACAAACAGATGTTGTATAGCATATAAATCTGGGGGTAAACTTTTGCTAATTATGATTTAGAAACAGAACGAAACGATTTTATACAAATAAAATTCTCCGGCATTAGTTTCTAAAACCTATTTTTGCAAGTGCAACAAAAAAAATAGAATAGCGAATGAAGAAGCTACTGATATCCATCTTACAAATTATCCTAATTTCCAATTCAATTGTAGCCCAGACACCTCAATCGGCTATTGACAGCTTTCTGTCGGCAAAAGGATTTGAACATGCCTTGCTTGGAGTTTGTATCAAAGACATGAACGGTCAAACCCTTTGTGAATTTAATAGAGACAAGCTGCTTACGCCTGCATCCATCATGAAAGTGGTTACAACGGCTACCGCGCTGGAAACATTGGGGGAGGATTTTCAATATAAAACCCGCTTGAGTTACGTTGAAGGAGATACGGCTACTTTGGTTGTGAGTGGAAGCGGCGATCCGACGCTGGGAAGCGAATATATACCGGACAAGGCGAGAAACTTTCTCGGGAGATGGACAGATAAAATCAAAGATCAATCATTTTCCAGGCAACCATTCCGAGTATTGGTCGATGACAGTGCTTTCGGGTATGATGGTATTTCTACTCAATGGATTTGGGAAGATATGGGGAACTATTATGCAGCCGGAGCTTACGGGATAAGCGTCTTTGATAATGCATATAAAATATCCTTCAACACCGTTCGCACCGATACGCTTCCAATCATTGCACAGATAGAACCCAATATTCCGGATTTGACCATTCAGAATCATCTCACATTTAATTATTCAGGTACAGACAATTCTTTCATTCATGGCATTCCTTTTTCGGGTGACAGGCGCATTTATGGCAATATCCCGGCCAACAGAAGCAATTTTATTATCAAAGGAGATATTCCTGATCCCGGATTTCTTCTGGCAAAAACTCTTACCGACAATTTGAGAATTGAAGGATTGAAGGTGTCGGATTTTCAGACCGTTCGAGGTATTCCGCAAAAAAATCTTTCTTTACATACTTTTTATACGAATCTTTCTCCTGAATTAAAAGAAATTGTCAAGCAAATCAATTTCAGAAGTAATAATCATTATGCAGAACACCTGATCCGCACAATAGGGATACAGCAAAGTTCTGAAAATAAAGGGAAGGCGTTGGATGATGGTATTAAAACAATTAAATCATACTGGAGCTTGAAAGGCTTAGATACTTCTTCGTTGGTTATGTATGACGGATGCGGATTAAGCCCGCTCGATGCAGTAACTCCCGAATTTTTAACGGATATCTTAGTAGATATGCAACAAGGAAAAAATGCTGCTTCTTTTCTGGCTTCCCTGCCTAAAGCGGGAGAAGAAGGAACTGTTCGGAATTTTTTGAAGGGTACACGTCTGACCGGAAAAGTCTGGGCGAAAAGCGGAAGTATTTCTGGAGTGCAATGCTTTGCCGGTTATTTTATCCAGGGTGAAAAGAAATATGCATTTGTCGTAATGGTAAACAAGTTTACCGGAACAAGAAGTAATACGGTTCGGCATATTGAGAGTCTGTTGCTTTCTGTGTTTTAAATAAAAGAAAAAGGATCGGCCTTCACAGGTCAATCCTCATTTCTTAGTCGGTAGCCGATGAAATATTTACCAAAATACTGATCAACAACCAATAAAAACTATAACTATCTATTTCTTTTGTATGACTGTAAAAAGTTATTTAACCTTCTCAAATGCCTGGCTTAGGTCTCCGATAATATCATCTATATTTTCAATTCCGATTGATAGTCGGAGAAGTCCCGGAACAGCACCTGAAGCCACTTTTTCTTCTTCCGAAAGTTGTTCATGGGTTGTTGCCGCGGGGTGAATAATCAACGATTTTGCATCTCCAATATTTGCCAAATGGCTAAATAGTTCCAAGTGATTGATAAATTCATCAGCTTTGGAAGATTCACCTTTTATCTTGAAAGTCAAAACACTGCTGGGGCCTTTGGGGAAATATTTTTTAGCCAGTTCGTGATAAGGACTGCTTTTTAATCCCGGATAATTTACATATTCTACTTGAGGATGTGCTTCAAGCCATTCAGCTACGACCTGTGTGTTTTGAACATGCCTTTCGACACGAAGCGACAATGTTTCCAGACCTTGTATCAACAAGAAAGAATTGAATGGACTGATGGTATTTCCCCAATCGCGAAGTCCTTCTACACGTGCGCGAAGAGAAAAAGCTATATTTCCAAAAGGTCCCTTGTCTCCAAAAACATCCCAGAAAACCAGTCCATGGTAACTCTCGGAAGGTTCGGTGAATTCAGGAAATTTTCCGTTTCCCCAGTTAAATCGTCCACTGTCTACAAGTACACCACCCAGAGCCGTACCGTGTCCTCCAATCCATTTGGTTGCACTTTCTACAACAACGTCTGCGCCATGATCCAACGGGCGGAATAGGAATCCGGCCGCTCCAAGGGTGTTGTCAACAATGAGAGGAATATTATGCTTGTTAGCTATTTCCGCAATCGCATCAAAATCAGGAATATTTAATCCCGGATTACCAATGCTTTCCAGATAAATTGCTTTTGTCTTATTGTCTATCAGTTTATCGAAAGACTCCGGTTCGTCGTCAGGCGTGAAACGTACTTCAACGCCGAGTCGTTTAAACTGGCTTTTGAACTGATTGTAGGTGCCTCCATATAAATGCGAAGTGGAAACAAAATTATCTCCTGCCGAAACAATATTGTTGAGAGCTATAAATTGAGCTGACTGACCGGAGGAGGTTGCTAAGGCGGCGACTCCATTTTCCAAAGCGGCAATTCGTTTTTCAAACACCTCTGTTGTCGGATTCATCAACCGGGTGTAGATATTTCCAAACTTACGAAGTCCAAATAAATCGGCTCCTTCTTGTGCATCCTTAAAAACGTACGAAGATGTCAGATACAACGGCACGGCACGAGATTGTGTCGTTGGTTCAAACTCCTGACCGGCATGGATTTGTAGTGTCTCAAACTTATAATTGCTCATAAACTTTATTTTTTAGTAATTAATAACTTCCCTTGAATGATATAATGCAAAGATAATGGACCGGAGAAAAAAAACCAATCACAAAAAAACGGTATTTTGCATACCTTGTTTATGGTATATTCTGCGTTGGAATTCAAAATTGCGGTTTTATTATTCCTCGAAGGAACTCTCTATAAATGAAAAAGTCGAAAGAATCTAACAATTCTTCCGGCTAAAACGTTTTCATTTTCTTCTCCATCCGCCTCCGGGTATTCGGTTCGATCAATATTTCAGGTTTTTAAATAAAATACGAATTTCACTGATATCATTTAGTCTATTTATCAATGCCTGGCGATCCGAAATATCAAAATTACTCCAGTCGTCATCTACAAAAAAATTGAGAAGAGATTTCAATTGTTCTTCAGAGAAACTGTCCAGTAATTTATTGAGCTTATCGCGCTGCCCTGTTTCCAAGTAGATAAAAGCCATTCGGAAATAGACGAATGAAAGTTCATCGCTATTCTCCTGAAGGTTTTCGAGTAATGCCAACGCTTGATTAAATCTTTCAGCGACAATGTAGAGAGTCGCCAGTCTGTCATTCACAAAAATATTGTCAGGCATCAGGGAGTTTGCTTTTTCAAATATTTCTTGCGCTTTTTCAAATTCTTGTTTCTGAAAAAAGATTTCACCTTCGGCCGGGAGTAAGCTGTCTGGTGAAGAAACACGCTCTTTTGCTTCCTCCAGAAAAAGTTCGGCCTTATCCAGTTGTTCCATTCTCAATAAGGCAAAAATTTTTTTTGACAGGAATTCGTCACTGGAAGAGTCTATTTCTTCCCATTCATCAAGCGTGCGGAGAACATCTGACCAACGTTCAAGCAACAGGTAAACATCAATCAGTGAAGAATAGAGTCCTGGATCATCCGGTTTAAAGAGCAAGCATTCCTTGAATAAGTTTATGGCTTCTTCCGGTTGTCCTGACAGGGATAAGCAATGCGCTTTTAGAATTAAAGTAGAAATATCCGAGTCATTGATGGAAAGGGCAAAATCGAGTGCGTCAATAGCTTTTTCGTACTGGCTGGTAAAGGAATATAATTTCCCCAGATTAAACCATGCTTCGAAAGAATAGGGGTCAATATCCAGTATTTTATTGGTGTATAGAATTGCTTTTTCAAAATTACTCTTCATCTCGAAAGCATAAGCCAGATCATTGATCGCAGAGAGATTATCGGAGTCAAATTCCAGACTTTTCTCCAGATAAAGAATCGCTTCATCGAAATAATCGGCTTCGACATAGACAGAACCTAGTTCAGACAAGATAACTGATTCCGGCTCATTCTCATCATTGAGCACTTCTTCTGAAAGTTTCAGTGCCTGATTGTAACTTTCAAGCTGAAGATAGCATTCAATTTTCAGCAAGTACATGTCAAAATCGTATCCGCTGAAATTTGAATTTAAATAGTTTAAAGTTTCTTCATATTGATAATCATACATCATTAATCTTGCCTGACGCAGCATTAATCCTTCACTACCGGGATGTATCTCCAATCCGGAAGCAAGCAATTCTCTGGCAGATTCTATGTCTTCAATAGAATCATAATAGTCAAACAGAATCTCAAATTCATCGGCATCCAGATAAATACGCTTGCCTGAATAAAGCATTTCTTCGTATTTGTCTAAAAGAGTTTGTATGTTATGATCTTCAAAATTTGGCATAATCTAAATATAAAAAGTCACTATTATCCGATTTGAATTTTGATTATAGCTAGTATTTTGCTTGGTTTTGAGTGGTTTACGAACTGTCTTAAAGTACCCAGATGGATTCGTTATCTTTCATCATTGAACCTGGATGCTCTTGTTGCGTTCGTAATTGAAAATAAATATATTTCTTATTCTTGAAATTCAAATAATTACTGCCGCTGATAATCGTTTTATTTATAGGATACGAATGCTAAAAAATATATTGTAAAATAAAGATGCAGCCATGAAGGCTGCATGGGATTTTATTTCTTGTCCTTCACCTTGCTCCAGGAATCTTTTAGTGAAACTGTGCGGTTGAAGATTAATTTATCAGGTTGGGAGTCGGGATCTACATTGAAATATCCGATTCGCTGAAATTGAAAATGATCGAGTGTTTTTGCTGTCCTTAACGAAGATTCTACTTTACATCCGGTCTTGACAATCAAGGATTCGGGGTTAAGTAGTTCTCTGAAATCTTTTTCCCGCTCATCATCCAAATCAGCGATCATGAACAAGCGATCATAAAGATGTATCTCTGCATCCAGGTAATCTTCTGTAGATACCCAATGAATGGTGCCTTTTACTTTACGGTTGCTTTCTTCCGAACCGGATCCGCTTCGTGTTAATGGATCATGTTCTGCATACACTTCCACGATATTTCCATTCTCGTCTTTCTTGAAGCCTGTACATTTTACGATGTAGGCTCCTTTCAGGCGGACTTCATTCCCGGGCGTGAGCCGGAAATATTTTTTAGGAGCGTCTTCCATGAAGTCATCCCGTTCGATAAATAATTCGCGGGAAAACGTGACTTCACGGCTTCCGGCGGAAAGATCCTCCGGATTGTTGTCCATTATTACTTTTTCAGTCTTGCCTTCCTCGTAATTGGTGAGGACAAGCTTGATGGGGTCAATCACGGCAGAAACACGTGGAGCGGTAGCATTCAAATCTTCACGCACCGCATATTCAAGGAGTGCCACATCGATGATTCCGTCATATTTGGTATATCCGATTTTATCTATGAAATTCCGGATAGAGCGAGGCGTGTATCCGCGACGGCGAAGTCCTGAAATTGTCGGCATGCGGGGATCGTCCCATCCGTTTACTAATCCTTCTTTCACTAGTAGGAGTAATTTTCGCTTACTCATCATTGTGTACGTCAGATTCAGGCGGTTGAATTCATATTGATGCGGACGGTAGGTCGTGTCGGCAAACTGATCGATAAACCAATCATACAATGGACGGTGTACCTCGAACTCCAGCGTACAAAGAGAATGTGTCACACCCTCAAAATAGTCTGATTGCCCGTGCGCAAAATCATACATGGGATATACTTTCCATTTTGTTCCGGTGCGATGATGGGGATGATTGATGATACGATACATAATCGGATCCCGGAAATGCATATTCGAAGAAGCCATGTTTATCTTGGCGCGAAGCACCATCTTACCTTCTTCGATTTCTCCTTTTGTCATTTTCTGAAACAAGTCGAGGTTCTCTTCTATGGAACGACCGCGATAAGGACTTTCCGTGCCGGGCACTGTAGGAGTTCCTTTTTGTTGAGCGATTTGTTCGGCTGTTTGTTCATCAACGTAAGCTTTACCCTCTTTGATAAAACGGACAGCCAGATCCCATAATTGTTGAAAATAGTCGGATGCGTAATAAAGATTTTTCCAGTCGTAACCCAACCAATGGATGTCCTCCATTATTGAATCCACATATTCCACATCTTCCTTCACCGGATTTGTGTCGTCGAAACGCAAGTTGCACACCCCTCCGTATCGTTGGGCGATGCCAAAGTCCATACAGATTGCCTTTGCATGTCCGATATGCAAATATCCATTCGGTTCAGGAGGAAAACGTGTTTGGATCTTTCCTCCGTTTTTTTCTTCTTTCAGGTCATTCTCAACGACAACCTCAATAAAGTTCAGGCTTTTTTTTGTTTCTTCCGGTTTTATAGCACTATTTTCCGACATAATTTTTCCGAATATTATAACCTCGAATTTAAAATCAAATTTTCTATGATAAAAAGCAAGTTACAAAAGTAGAAAAATTATTTTGTCTTCCGCTTCTTTAGCTCATTTATTCCTTCTTAGGTAGTTGTTGTATGCCCTTGTAAATTCAGCCTCTTGTCCGGCCTGTTCATATTTACGAAATAATTCCTGAGATTTGGAATATGCTTTTTCTGCTTTTTCAAATTCCATTTTTGTTGTATATTCAATGGACTTTTTAGACAAATTAGCCGCTTGTTCGGCATCGCTATCCAAAGAAGAACAGGAGGCAAAGAAGAAAAGGGTGTTAAGACATACTATAAATAAAATTTGGCGCATGGTATTGTGTCATTTTAATTATTTGCAGGGTGGCAAATTTATAAAAAAATGAATAGAAACGCAATGAAGTGTATTTCTGTGTGTCTTAAATGCTCGTTGTAAATATACCTTCTTATTGTTGTGTTTTTTCTTAATAATGGTTGTTCTCTTGTGAAACTTCTTTGATAATCAGGTATTAGCTGTTTTTTTGCAGCTTTAATATCGGACTTTTGTATAGAAAATATTGATATCTTATTCCCTTTTAATAGTTGTTTTTTATGAGCAAAATTATTTTATTTGTAACTAAATTCAACAAAAACACTGACGAGGTGTTTATTTGAAGGATGCAAATGCATATTTCAGAACAGTTGAAGCAAGAAAGAATTGAACGAACAATATTGTAGAAAACATTTATAATAAAACAATGAAATTAGGATTTGTCGGTTTAGGAAAAATGGGCGGTAAAATGGTAGAACGCCTTCTCAATCACGGACACGAAGTGGTAGTATATAACCTTACTTCAAAAGAAATTGATGAAGCGGCAGCAAAGGGGGCTACCCCTTCCACCAGTTTAAAAGACCTCACCGGAAAATTGGAAGGCCGTAAGATTGTTTGGTTGATGGTGCCTGCAGGGAAACCTGTTGAGGAAAATATTGCAGAACTATTAGAACAGTTGAATCCTGGCGATATCATTATCGACGGAGGCAATAGTTACTGGCGCGAAACAATTGAACGGGGAAAACGAGTAAAAGAAAAGGGAGTCATCTACCTCGACTGCGGAACCAGCGGCGGCGTATGGGGGCTTCAGAACGGATATTGCCTGATGTATGGTGGTGAAAAAGAAGCCGCAGATTATGCTGAACCTATTTTCAAAAGCCTTGCTCCTGAAAATGGATATCTTTATTGTGGAGAAAGCGGAGCCGGACACATGGTGAAAATGGTACACAACGGTATCGAATACGGAATGATGCAGGCTTATGCAGAAGGTTTTGAGATTATGAAGAAATCTCCTTACGATGTAGACCTTGAAAAAGTCTCTCGCGTATGGATGCAGGGATCTGTCGTTCGTTCCTGGTTACTCGAGTTGATTGGTAACGCTCTTGAAGGAAACGAAGCTTTAGATGATATCAGGCCTTATGTGGCTGACAGCGGTGAAGGTCGCTGGACTGTGCAAACAGCAATGGACTTTGATGTTCCGGCACATGTTATTACATCATCATTATTCACCCGTTTCGAATCGCGTGAAGAATCTTCATACGCAATGAAGCTTCTTGCTGCAATGAGAAATCAATTCGGTGGACACGAAATCAAGAAAGGATAGGATGCAAAAGAGATTCCTCGCGCTGTGCTGAGGGGTACTCCATTCATTCAAAATATGCAATTTGGAAAATCCCCTTGATGCACATTCAATGGGGATTTTCTTTTTTCAAATTGATTATTAAAAAAACGACTATGGCAGAAAACAAGATAAAAGATCAGGCACTCGTTATTTTCGGAGCTTCCGGAGATCTTACTTACCGCAAGCTGATTCCTGCGGTATTCGACCTGTACATACAAAAATCCCTTCCTGAACATTTCGCTGTGCTGGGTGTTGCCCGAAGCGAAATATCCGATGATACTTTCCGTGATAAAATGAAAGATGGGATTGCTAAATTTGCTTCTCTGAGGGCGGGTAATGAAAATAAAATTGACGATTTTCTTACTTTAGTCCATTATCTTGCCATTGATACAACTAAAGCGGAAGAATATGGCAAGCTAAAAGCCCGTCTGCAACAACTGGATACAGAGAAAGGTGTACAAGGAAACTATATTTTCTATCTTTCTACGCCTCCTTCCCTCTATCCTCTTGTTCCTACTTATCTGGCAGCACAAGGCTTGAATCAGGACGGTGAAAAAATACGAAGAATTGTTATCGAGAAACCTTTCGGGACGGATCTTCAATCAGCTATTGAGCTCAACGAAAAGTTGTTTCAGAATTATGATGAAGACCAGATTTACCGTATCGATCACTATTTAGGGAAAGAGACTGTACAGAATATTCTGGTTACCCGTTTTGCGAACGGCATCTATGAGCCTTTGTGGAATAGAAATTACATTCAGCATATTGAAATTACAGCAGCTGAAAGTATTGGTGTTGAAAACAGAGGCAAGTACTACGACAGCGCGGGAGCTTTGCGCGATATGGTTCAAAATCATCTTTTGCAGTTGTTGGCTGTCGTGGCGATGGAACCGCCGATGTCAATCGATGCTTCTGCTATCCGGAACGAAAAACTGAAAGTTTTTCAGGCTATCCGGCCATACTCCGACAATGATCTCATTACAAATGTTATCCGGGGGCAATATACAGAGGCAAACGTAAAAGGGAAATATATGAAGAAATATCGTGATGAAGCGGATGTCAATCTCAATTCACGGACGGAAACATACGTTGCCATGAAACTGTTTATCGACAACTGGCGTTGGGGAGGCGTTCCTTTCTATATTCGAACAGGCAAACGGATGCCTACGCGCGTTTCGGAAGTGGTTATCCATTTCAAGCCGGCACCCACTACGCTCTTTATCGACAACCCTGAATTCCGCAATGATGGCAATCAGTTGATATTACGTATACAGCCTGATGAAGGTATTTTGTTGAAAACGGGCATGAAAATTCCGGGAAAAGGTTTCAATGTGAAAAATGTTAATATGGATTTTCATTATTCTGACCTTCGCAATACGTATCTGCCGGATGCATACGAACGTCTCCTGCTCGATTGTATGGTTGGCGATGCCTCTCTTTATACGCGTGCGGATGCATTGGAGTCGACATGGAAATTTGTGCAGCCGATACTCGACTTCTGGAAAAACAATCCCGACGCACCGCTTTATGGTTATCCGGCCGGTTCGTGGGGACCTGAAAATGCAGATAGTCTGATTGACGGAAAAGAACAAACCTGGAGGTATCCTTGTAAAAATCTCTCTGACGACGGTATATATTGCGAGTTATAAACGGGAACTGGATTTCTTTTGCCCAAGCACAAAAAACGTATCGAATTTCTGTGCTTGGGCAATTCATTCTTTTATTACTGAAGGGTGGGTTGTAAATGTCTGATAAATATAGTTTTATATGATGAATGAACGGCGTGTTATATAGCGATAATCATCGTATGAATGCTTAAAAGGTTAGTGTTATAATTAAATGGGTTTGGTTAAAAATCGATTAAAAAATCATTAAGATAAACCTATTGGTGGCAAAAAGATTTATTTCCTAATAAAAATAATTATTTTTGTCCGTGTTAAAATATTTTATATATGAATCCAAAGAATATCCATATTTTTGAAAAGGACGAAGAGTTGTATCTGGGCTTCACCCGGTTTGTCGTACAACTATTGAAAGAAAAGGAACGTATCAGTATTAGTCTCTCAGGAGGTGAAACACCTAAAGCTTTGTTTGATTATTGGACAGAGCAAGATAAATCAATTGATTGGAGCAGAGTTGATTTTTATTGGGGGGATGAACGCTGTGTTCCGCCAGCTGACAGCGAAAGTAATTATGGTATGACAAAGGCACATCTTTTGAGCAAAATAGATGTTTCTGATAACCAAATTTTCAGGATTGTAGGTGAAAACGAACCGGCTAAAGAAGCGGAGAGATACAGCCAACTTTTGAATGATAATTTACCTTTGGTAAACGGAATTCCTGAATTTGACTTAATAATGCTTGGCTTGGGGATTGATGGGCATACTGTTTCTATTTTCCCGTATCAGATTGAATTGTGGGATGATGCACAGAACTGTGTAGTTGCACAACATCCGGGAAGCGGGCAATACCGGGTGAGTCTTACCGGTAAAGTGGTGAACAACGCCAGATATGTTGCTTTTCTGGCCAAAGGTGTGAATAAACGAGAAAAGGTAAGGTCCATTATAGAGAATGCCGAAGCTTTCTCCGACAGATATCCCGCTGCAAGAGTAAATCCCGGTTCGGGTAATTTGCATTGGTTTCTAGATCAAGCAGCCGCGCAGATGTTGTAAATAAGACTTAACAACACCTACACGGCAAATATTAAATAACACCAGATGTGTGCAATGAAGATGCATTTCTCAGCTTTCGAGAAGTGCTTTTTTATTATCAGAGGATTAGCTGTTTGTACTTCTGGAATCTTTTACCACCACGTCATGAGCTCCTCCTTCAATAATACTTGTAGATGAAACCAATGTAATCTTTGCATTTTGTTTCAGATCGTTGAGGTCTTTCACGCCACAACTACTCATGGTCGATTTTATTTTACCGATGGTGATGTTCAGGTTGTCTTTCAGCTTTCCTGCATAAGGGACGAAGCTGTCTACACCTTCTTCAAACTTCAGGTTCTCACTTCCGCCCATGTCGTAACGCTGCCAGTTACGTGCGCGATTGGAGCCTTCTCCCCAATATTCTTTCATGTAGTTACCATTGACCATTAATTTGCGTGTAGGACTTTCGTCGAACCGCGCAAAATAGCGGCCCATCATCAAAAAGTCTGCTCCCATGGCAAGTGCTAATACCATGTGATAATCCTGGACAATACCACCATCAGAACAAATAGGAACATACACCCCTGTTTTCTCAAAATACTCATCACGTGCTGCCGCTACTTCTATCAGTGAAGTCGCCTGTCCGCGGCCAATACCTTTCTGCTCGCGGGTAATACAGATGGAACCTCCTCCAACGCCTACTTTTACAAAGTCGGCTCCGGCTTCAGCCAGATAAAGGAATCCGTCTCTGTCGACAACATTTCCGGCACCCACTTTCACATTTTCGCCAAAATTCTTTTTGATATATTCGATTGTATTCTTTTGGTATTCTGAAAAACCATCTGAAGAGTCGATGCACATGATGTCTACGCCTGCTTCTATAAGCATAGGAACGCGGGTTGCATAATCGCGGGTGTTGATGCCGGCTCCGACCAGCAGTTTCATGTTCTCATCAGAAAGTTCGTTTGGATTCGCTTTGTGGTTTTCGTAGTCTTTACGGAAAACGAAATATTTTAAGTTCTGCTCTTTATCAATAATCGGGAGAACATTCAGTTTGTGATCCCAGATGATATCGTTTGCTTCAGTAATAGAAATGCCGAATTGTCCCGTTACTAATTTGGAAAATGGGGTCATGAAGTCCTTCACTTTTTTGTCGAGAGGATCCCGGGTAATACGGAAATCGCGTCCGGTCACAATTCCTAATAGTTTCCCTTCTGAGGTGCCGTCTTCGGTCACTCCGATTGTACCATGTCCCGATTTTTCCTTCAGCGCGAGTACATCTGCCAGTGTGTTTTCCGGAGTCAGGTTTGCGTTGCTGACTACGAATCCGGCTTTAAAAGATTTCACTTTTCTCACCATTTCGGCTTGTGATTCAATAGACTGCGAACCGAAAATAAAGGACAGGCCTCCATTACGTGCTAAGGCAATTGCCATCTTATGATCGGAAACAGACTGCATAATAGCCGAGACAAAAGGAACATTCAAACAAAACGGAGGTTCTTCTCCTTTTTTGAATTTTACAAGCGGGGCTTTTAATACAATGTTAGCTGGGGTACATTCCCTGGTAGTCAGGCCGGGAATTAACAAATACTCACTAAATGTTCTGGAAATGTCGTTCAAATAATGTGCCATACCTAAAGTCGATGAAATGAAAATTTGGCAAAGATACCTATATTTCGGGTATTTGCCAAACTTTCCATAGCGGTGTTTCTGTGCAAAATGAATAAAAATTCATTCCTAGGAAGGTATATCAACATGAAAATTGAGATTAATACAGCAGAGGTTTCTTTTAGTTCTCAGACTTTTCTTCTCTTTTGGTAGACAGACTTGCTATGCATTCGACTTCAATAAGCCATTCGGGACGGCAGACTCTGGCCAAAACAATCACTTGGGGAGTTTCAGGGAAATGTTTATCAAGGAAATCTTTTACCAAATGGTAATCCGTAAGATTTCGAAGATAAACAATCATTTGTGCTATATTTTTCCCTTCTGCTTCTCCGTCTTTCAAAAGCTGATGAATATTCAGAAAGAGCCTTTCTGTTTGTTTAATGACATCGTTCCGAAAAATGCAATCTCCTTCTTTGTCAATACTGGCAGTACCTGAAATGAAAATGTGTTTTTTATCTCCGTAATCTACTTCTGTTGCCCGTTCAAAAGCGACACCGTATTCGTGTGTCGGATTCAGATACTCCGGTGCATGAAGATATCGTATTTTCTCGGGAGAAATATCTGTAACAGAAAGGAAATCAATATTGACAGCCGAAGACGGGATTTTCCCTTTCCCTTCAATACCGGTAGATGCGATGAAATGTGTATCATTGGTCAAGCCATGAAGAGAAAATATACTGTTTCTCGCCTTGACAATTTCTCCATAATTTTTATCTATGTCCCGGGAATAAATCCAGGTACGGATACAATGATCTCTGAGGTTCAAACCTTCTGTTTCCAATAGCCGGCAATGGCGAGTGAAAGCCTCTTCTGTTTGGGCATAGGGAGACTTGCTTTCAAAATCTGAAATATGTTGGTAAATAAATTTTCTTCCATCAATTCCTAAAGTGAAATAATCACCCTTTTTTTGGATAGCAATATTTTCTGATTCCAGAAAATAAAGGAGCAGGTTGATTTTTGTTCCATCCAGAGGAGGTTGCTCAATAATACTCATAATGCAATTATCCAATTGTTCTGTGAAAAGAGGATGTTTGCGAAGAATAGGCTCCTCATTGAGATAGTCGCTGAGGAAAACTTTTGAAAACGCCAACTGCCTTTTCTGTAGCTTATATTCTTGAAATAGTTGTTGCATCTGGGAGAAAAGATCATGCAGTTGCTCATTGAAATCTCCATCAGAATCAGGAACGAGTGAAAAATGGAGCTCAGGAACGTTTGTGCCTGTCAGTGAATAACATTTTTTCATTTTAATGAATTATTTCTTAATTAGAGATGTAGCTGTGCATTCCGGATAACAGAAAACTGACGCCAACGAAAGTCATCAAAACCGATAGAAAAGCAGCAAGACAATAAATACAGAATTTTTTTGGTTCAGAGAAAAAGGAAATACTTCCTTTGTGAAGAGGGAAGGCGTACACAAGCATTGTAATTAATGCCCAGGTTTCCTTTGAATCCCATCCCCAATACCGTCCCCAAGATATATTAGCCCAGACTGCACCGATGAAAATTCCATAAGCAAGCAGCATTAGCGCCGGATAGAGAAGTGTGCTACTCCATGCGTACATCTTATCACATTTTTCTTGTCGATATAGGCCGACAGCACTTAGCACTGCTATAATCAAGAGTAAAACATAGGAAACCATAATGACTGAGACATGCAGTGCCAGCATGGGAGTCCGAAGAATGGGTGTCATCGGATGGATCTGTGAAATAAACAACCAGAAGATTGCGGTGACGACAAACAAGATGAGTACTCCTTTCCATTTGATTTTTATGAATAATAGCCAAAGCATAGATGCGGCTAAAAGCAGATATCCCGAATAGGTGATGGCAATGCCCCAGGGATCGTGATAAACCAGGAGGATAGAGCCCCTCTCATCAGAGTCGTATGAGAGTTGATAGAGACGGTAATGGTTGCGGGAATAGATTTTGTTCATTGAGACCGCCATTAAATCCTTTTCATTGTTGATGCGGATAAAACTAATGAAATCTGCAGGTTGGCTTGAGTTGTGATGGTGTTTCACTGTGAAATAGACCAGTTTTACCTCAAAAGGGAGCTCTTGTTGATGGAGTTCGTCTTCTGTGGTATAGCTTGAAGCCGGCTTACCTTCGCGTAAGTGCAGAAATCCTCGTTCAGCTGTGAGGTAAGTAATAAATCCACCAGCCAATATGATTAACAGAGATAGATGTAGAATGAACGAAATCGGTTTGCGATAGCATTGTTTGAAAAAAAGGTAAAGAAATCCGCTAATTGCTAATAATGCCCATAACCAAATAAACCATACGGAGTGATAAACCTCTCTTAATGCGATCTCTCTACCGTATATCTTTTCAATTATTGTCGCAAAAGAGAGAGTTATAGGCAGAATAAGTAATAGTCCGAAAGACAGTTTTTTAAGAAAAGAGTATTTCATAATCCAATTAGATAGCTTCCAGAAACTTTACAATTGCATCTCTGTCTGATTTCGACAAATTTCGAAATCTCTGCACGGCAAATTTAGCATCACTTTGGTTTGTATTGTTTTTATCTCCGGCATGCCACATGATTGCTTCGATGTAGTTGCGGGCACGCATGTCGTGGAGATGATCGGCAGAACCTGTGCACTTTTCTGATAATCCCCGTCCCCAAAGAGGAGTGGTTCGACACCAGCCTGTTCGGATATCATTGACCATACATAAACGATGCTGAAGCATATCGGTATAAGGCCATATTTTCTGATACGGATAACGAGGTAATTTCCCTTTTAATTTATTGTTTCCGGTGTAATCATCGCTACCTGTTTTCCAGCTTGGCCTGTGACAGGAGATGCATCCTATCTCATAAAATTTCTTTTTTCCCTGTTGGATAGTTGCGTCATCTAAGTTCCGGGCAGCCGGGACGGCTAATCCCCGATGCCAGACCATAAATTGGGTAAATTCTTCGTCGCTTAGCTCAGGGGATAATTCTTTGGACATTAAGTAATCGAATATTTCGGTTTCACTCATGCCAAGCTTGTTCTGGATGTCTGTGTTCTGCGACATGGCGGTGGCATAAGCTTTTGTTATGTAATGATACGGACGATCGGAACGTGTAATATTGAAAATATTCCAAATAGCATTCGAGCCAGGTCCATTTTGCAAAGAACCTCGTGTCAGACCATAAGTGAAACGTCCAAAACGTTTAATTCCGTCATCTCCTGCATACCAGTTAGCTTCGTCATATTTTGATTCGTTCAGGGTTAAGCCCTGAGCTTTTTGTCTTTGGAATTCGCCTAAAATAGCAGAGTCGGGAATCGCGTCGAGTAGACCTGTTCCGTAGATACCGATAGTAGACTCCAGGCGTACATCGTAGTTGGAAGGCTTCGGTGTTGTATTGATATAGGCCGGATCTATGGTTACTTCCGGATATATGAGGCTATATGATTCTCCGTCAGGAAACGTATTATTCCATTCATCGACATAATTGTTCCATTGGATGTTAATTCCTTTTTCATCAACAGGAGGAAGAAATGGAGATATGGCACGTGTTTGTGGCATTCCGGTAAGCTCCGGAACAAAGTTTTGTGATGTTTTATCGAAAACGACCAGCAGATAGCCATTGCCGTGATCATCTGCGTTGTACCGTTCCATCCGACGCCCATGTCCGTAGCCGGGATGGCAGGTTACGCAAGAACTTCTGACAAATACAGGTCCGAGTCCACTTCTTACACCAGAAGTTCCGGAATTAAACTTCTTGTCAAAGAAAGCTTCTCCGTAATTAAACATAGTCAGCATTTGATCGTCATTTTCGACAACCGGAGCCGGTTGTTTATATGCAAACACACCGTCGTCAAAAGAAGTGCCAAGTTCTCCTCCTGTGTAATATTCTTCTGAAAGTTCAGAAGAGGGAGTGCTTCCTTCCTTATTCTCATCTTTACAAGCAGAGAACAGCAATGCTGCGGCAAGGAATATATGGATAATAAAGCTTTGGGGTTTCATAATTTATATCTGTCGTAAGGGAAGGAGAACCGATAGATTTATTTGCGATTCTCCTTTATTGTTTTTTTTGTATTTTTTTAGTCGGATAATGCATTCTTGGCTTTTTCCAATTTTTCAAGAAGTACTCCGCAGGCATTCATGGCTGTAAGAGTTGTTGTCGAATTCGCATCAGTCTCAAAATTTTGTATAGCCTCAATTTTGTTTATAGCATCGCTTATCGCTGCTTTCACTTCAGTGTCGAGTGTCGCATTTTTGGATTGTATATAATTACTCACTGAATGGCTATTGCTTGATGAGATGGCTCCTAAATAAGCATTTTTTATACTGCGGATATTGCCCGCAAAATCTACTTTTGAATTGTAGCTGTATTTGGATTCTATATAGTTTTTGTCTTCATCGTTTGCTCCATAATAAGGTTTCCCTATTTTAGCCGAATAAACCTCATTGGCTATATCAATTGCCCCATCAAGTATTGCAGCTGTGGAAGCCAGAGCTGAAGCAAATTTTGAATTAGGGGTTGATTTCATGGTTGTGGCATAAGGCGTTGTGAATTTGCTAATCTGTTCACTGTAATTGCTGATACGTTTAGCAAATGCCAGGTGTGTGGAGTTCACTTGGTTTTCTCCTTTCCATCCGACCTCGATCAAGCAGCATTGATTTCGCAGGTCTCCAGCTGAGGCCAGGGCGAAAATTATTTCAGCATCGCTGATGTCTGTTGCTGCTCTGACTTGACCATTTCGAAAAATGATATACTCGAGTCCGTGAAAGCCCAAAATACCATCTTCACTGTCGGAGGTTCCCGATACAAGGATATCTCCCGTGTCCGAATTTAGGTTATTGATAATGGTGGTGTTGTTTAGCACGGCTTGCAAGGATGTTTCTACCATTGGCCAAGTGTCGATGTGAGGATCGATCCCCATAACATCCACCGGTCCGAAAAGGAAAGCTTCGCTTTCTTCCCAGAATACACGGGTCGATTTCCAGATAGAGGCAACTTTCGCTACGTTCGCGTCGGTTTTGTTCAGCTTGAGAGCAGATATTGCTTCATAAAGATTGATAGTAGAGCTGCTTAACGAATCGTATGTGGGTAAAACGACACCATCCACATATTGAGTGTTGATATTCACTAGCTCCTGTAAATTGGAAGTGTCGTCAACAGATTTCTCGCTTTCGCAAGAATGAAAGGCTAATCCCACGCAGATGCAGGCAATAGCAGAGAGTGAGCTTCTTAGATTTGTCATCATAAATAATTGTTTTATAGTAAGAATGTATTGTGGCGTTTGTTCGTTTAATTAAAGAATCCGGCATAGGCTATTCCGATAGAAAAGCTGTTTTCGTTATTAAAAGGATGCTTTAGAAGTCCTGCTGCATATTCAGCTTTCACGACAATCTCTTTGATGGGAAAGTAGTTGATTCCCCCTACAATTTTCTGACGTTGTGTCCAACCTGCACTGACAATGTTTTCTGCTGTTTTGAACATGGAGTCATAATATTCATAACGACCAAATACGTAACATTTTTGTTTCTCATTGTGCATCTTTTGGATTTGTGAGAAAAAATCGTATCCGATTTCAAATCCGGCACACAGTGCATCAGAAGCTACGTTTGATCTGGCCGAAGGTGAGTATTTTGACAGGCTTTTATTGTAAGTAGAAATAACCTCAGAGTTCATCAGGTGTCCATAATCGAAATATCCCCGCGATATTATATTGTGTCCTTTGTAGTCGAAATCAAAAGCACCGATATAGACGGTTCCTTTGATATCTTTAAATTTCGATGATTGGCTGGGTTGCATACTATTCTTGAAGCTTTGCCCGCAATATCCGCTTAAGCCAAGCCGCAAACCCTTTATAGAATAGTTGTCAAGTCTCACTACACCTGCCAGTTTGTTGGCTACTTTAAATTCATAGGGTGAAGCGGAACCTCCTTGTATCCAATTCCGACGATTAAACATTTCCGAGTCCAGTCCCGGGACAACCTGAATTTCATATTTCCATTTTTTAGATAAAAATCCCCAGAGGCTTATCCCCGTTTCGTGCCAGGTGCAGGGTAGAATTGTATTTTCTCCTTCAGGACGATAGACCGTGAAGAACTGGTTTGGTAAGTGGTTCCCATTGGTATATCCAATAGGGACTATAATGTGTCCCATCCTGAGATTGAAGGTGCTATTGAATGTTTTCTCTATCCAAAACTGCTCCAGGGCCACTTCGCCTCCACGTTCTATCTCAGACTCATATTCCCCGGATTCTTCGGCTTCAAGTTCTACTGCTGCTTCAGAGCCTCCGTGTTCGAACTCTATTTCCGTATTCATTCGCCAGCCTTTTCCGAATTCATAGCCAAGAAACAGGGTGACATGAGGCAGGTCGGTACGTCCGTGGCTTCCGTTGTTTTTATAAATTTCCGGTTGTGAATAGCGGTTGAAATTATCGCTATAGAAATTACGTGAATATACTGCTTCTCCATAGCCACCTATCTTCAGTCGGGAGAGAGAAGTATATAGTTTAAGTAAATTTTCTGCCTTATCAGCCGGGATTTTTACTTCAATTTCTCTGGATAATGTAGAGTCTTGGTTTTGGGCTGTCAGATGGCTCGTGTATAAGGTAAATGACAGGACAAAAAGAAGGATTTTAGAAAGTTTTTTGACCATTTTCTTTTTGCTATTAACAATGATGAATATTTTGTAGCAAATTTAGATGGTTGGGAAAGGTGGCGCAATACCTAAAACTTGTGAAAAAATTGCAAGAAGATACCTAATTTTAATGATCTGAAAAGAATGGTTATAATGTTGTGTTTTAACATATCCTGAGGGCGGATTCTTTTCAATATAGAAATCTTTCCTGTAAATAGTAGCTTTGTGTCAATGCAAAAGCCCTTTCTAAGGCACTTTTGTGTGAAAAAGATACCATTTCGAAAAACCTGCTCGAAATGTGAACGTAAATGGAACACATCCATTAAAATTTACAAACAATTGCTAAAGCGCGCACCTGATTTTATTGAAGACCAGAATGCGTATGGTTTTATTCGAATCAAGGCCGATTGTTATCTTTATGGAGGTTCTGTATTTGTCTATGGCAGCTTTTGCTACAACTTTAAGAAGTAATATTTCTCTGGTTAGCGGGTGTGCATGATCTTTTTATAAATAAGGGAAAACCATAAAGGAAGAATACTTCCTTTTAAGATAGAGGAAACCGTAATTGCCCACCATACACCGAGAATACCCATTTTTTCTCCCAAAAAATAGGCTAACGGAATGCGTACGGCATTAAAGGAGATACTGATGACTGCGGGAGGAATCGTGCGTCCAACACCGTTAAACATTCCTTGCGTGGTGAGCTCGGACATCATGAAAACCTGCGATAATCCGACGATGGCTAGATATTGTGCTCCTGCTGAAATGGCATTGCTTTCGTGTACAAAAAGAGAAAAAATAGGCCCTCCCGCAAACACAAATGCAGCGGTGATGAACAAGCCGAATATGCCCATCAGGATCATGGTCACCGTGTATGCTCTTCTTGCCCGTTCCAGTTTGCCGGCAGCATAATTCTGTGCAACAAATGCCCCTAAGGCCGTACCGAATCCTTGTGAAGTGTTCCAGTTGACCCCTTCGATCTGTCCTCCGGTGGTCTGGCTCATCAATCCGATATGCCCGTCATAGATGGAAGCTACACGTGCTAGTGTCATATTGATGACTGCATAGAGTGCATTCATCAGGGAAACGGGAGTTCCTAGGTGGATAATTTTGAATACATACCTCCATTTTGGGAAAATGAAGAAATGAAATTTGCCGAATGACGATTTGCCGAACTTCAGATTGAGAACAAAAATGCCGAGTACCAGATATTGTGCGCAGACAGTGCCCCATGCGGCTCCGAACATATCCATTTTGGGGACAATTCCCCATCCGAAAATAAATAAAGGATCGAGAATCATATTCAGGATTAATCCGGTGGTGTTGAAACGAAAAGGAATGTCGCTCCTTCCTCCTCCATTGTATATACCTGAAAAATTATTGGAAAGGAAGACACAGGGAACACACAGGCTAATGATTCGCAGATAAGTGCCCGCATGTTCGGTTATATTTTCCGATAGCTTGAAAAATGAAATAATATTGTCGGAAAAAATATACATGACCACAGCGACCAGGATTCCGAAAGCAAAAGAAAGCGTCGTCGTATGAGAGGCATATTGAAATGCGCGTTTCTGTTTTTGTGCACCTACGCTCTGTCCGATGGTGATTTCGGAAGCAACTTTTGTAAGGATGGCCAGTGTCGTGACTAACCACATCAGCATAGCCACTGAACCGACAGCCGCGATGGCTTCGCTGCCCAGATGTCCGACCCAAAAGATAGAAAGCAGATTGTATGCCATTTGTGCAAAACTTGTTCCCATGATGGGAAGGGCAAGCTTGATAAGCTGGCGCATAATAGGTCCTTCTGTCAGATTGAGTATGCCTGATTTTCTCATTGATTTCCTTTGCTTATTTTGAAAAGAGTCACAAAGATAGTTAAAATGAGAATAAAGAAAGAGGTCATAGAGAGATTTTATAGAGGACGAATGGTATTTTGTTGCAGGTGTTGAACGAGAAAAAGGCACCTCGCAATTTTATCTTGCAGAGATGTCTTTTATCCGTTTTTTTTTAAAAGATGAGCGTTTATGGAAGAAGGGATTCCAACTTCTTGTCGAGTTCCTCACCCATGAGATCCATTCCTTCAATTTTACCATTCTGGCTGATAAGTAATGTGAATGGTATGTTTTGAACGCCGTAAGTCTCGGCAGCTTGTCCGGCCGGGTCGTTGAGTTGTATCCACGACATCCTGTTCGCCTGGATAGCTTTTAGCCATGCTTCTTTGTCTTTATCAATAGAAATTCCGACAATCTCCAGGCCTTTGGATTTGTATTTGGCATAAAGAGCTGCTACATGCGGCATCTCTTTTAAGCAAGGCTGGCACCAGGAAGCCCAGAAGTCGACCATTACGACTTTGTTTTTACCTACATATTGTGATAAAGAGATGGGATTTCCATCTTTGTCGGTAGCTTGAGCATCTAAATAGATCCCTGCGGAAGAAAGCTTTTCTTTGTTCGAGATTGTTTTTAGCAACATTTGTATCTCTTCCTTTTGAGTGAATGCAGGACGCGCATTTTTCAGCAGTTCTTTAGCCTGTGCGGGGCTAAACTCGTAAGCGATGGTCGTGAAAAGCTGTTCGCCGGTTTGATTTTGCATGTTGTTTTTGAGATAATCAAAATAGTATCCAAGCATTTGTTTCAGCAGCCGATCCTTTGTCTCCTCTGTGATGCCACCCTCCATACTTGACTGAACCTTAAATAGATTCGTCATCAGGCTTTGATACTGGTCATTTGTTTTGGTGCCGGATACAAAATAATCCTGTGTGCTTTTTACATTCACATGAATTGTTCCCGGTTCGCGGATAACAAGAATCTGAGGTAGATGTCCGTTGGGAACTTTCGGGGTGATGGTTACATAAGTTGGTTCTCCCTTGGCTTCTCCTTTAAATTCGAATTCCTTGCCATTTACTTTCACAGAATCGATTACTTCGACTTCCTGTGAAACGAAATTTACTTCTTGTAGAATGAGTAGCTGCCCGTCGGATAAATTGTCAGGTAACTGCCCTTTTATTTTAAAAGATTTTCCATCGCCGCATGCTGTCAGAATCAGAGCGGCAAAAAGAGATAAAAGCGAAATTTTTTTCATGCGGTTTTATTTTTGCTAGTAGGCCGTATGGAACTCGCCTGATTCTTTAATCATTGCCTTGAGTGATTTAATAAAAATCAAGTTTCGTCTCATATTTACTTAATTGGTGTAATTCCGAAAGAGATGATAAATATAGGTAAAACTTAGTTGTAATGCAACTTTCGTCTCGGGCGAAGAACTGAAAAAAGATGCTGCTGTCAAGTTGTCTTGTAGTGTCCTGAATTTCTGTCACGATTTGGTTTGGCACGGATTTCGCTGTAATGTCCGTGTCAATTTTAATATTAAACAATTATATAACAACAAAAATTGTAGAATTATGAACATTAAACCTTTAGCAGACAGAGTGCTTATTAAGCCGGCTGCGGCAGAAGAGAAAACTGTAAGCGGAATTATTATCCCGGACACAGCAAAGGAAAAACCTTTGAAAGGCGAAGTTGTTGCTGTTGGTGGGGGAACAAAAGATGAAGCAATGGTTTTGAAAGCAGGCGATCAGGTGCTTTTTGGCAAATATGCCGGAACTGAAATCGAATGGGATTCAGTGAAATATTTGATCATGCGTCAATCTGACGTTTTGGCAACTCTTTAATAGAAAATAATCATTCATAAATCTCACAAACGGTTTATTCAACAATTTAAGGGGCCTTCCCCTAATAAAAAATTGAACTTCAATTATGGCTAAAGAAATTAAATTTAATATTGAAGCCCGCGATCAGCTGAAAGCTGGTGTTGATGCGTTGGCAAATGCAGTGAAAGTAACTCTTGGTCCTAAAGGACGTAATGTTATTATCGAAAAAAAATTCGGTGCTCCTCACATCACGAAAGACGGTGTGTCTGTTGCAAAAGAAGTGGAATTGGAAGATGCATTCCAAAACATGGGAGCTCAATTGGTGAAAGAAGTAGCTTCTAAAACAAACGATGATGCGGGTGACGGAACAACCACTGCCACGGTACTTGCTCAATCTATTATCGGTGTCGGTTTGAAAAATGTGACTGCCGGTGCAAATCCAATGGACTTGAAACGCGGTATCGACAAAGCTGTTGCAAAAGTAGTAGAAAGCCTGAAATCTCAGTCTGTAGCGGTTGGAGACGATTTGAAAAAAATCGAACACGTTGCCAAGATTTCTGCAAATGGCGACGAAAAAATCGGTCAGCTGATTGCTGAAGCAATGGGTAAAGTGAAAAAAGAAGGTGTAATCACTGTAGAAGAAGCAAAAGGAACTGAAACTTACGTTGACGTAGTGGAAGGTATGCAATTCGACAGAGGATATATCTCTGCTTATTTTGTTACAGATACCGAAAAAATGGAAGCCAGTCTGGAAAATCCGTTTATCCTTATCTATGACAAGAAAGTTTCTGTATTGAAAGACCTGCTTCCCATCCTTGAGTCAGCAGTGAAAACCGGTCGTCCGTTGTTGATTATTGCTGAAGATATTGAATCAGAAGCCTTGACTACTTTGGTCGTGAACCGCTTGCGTGGCTCTTTGAAAGTAGCTGCTGTGAAAGCTCCCGGATTCGGAGACCGTCGTAAAGAGATGTTGGAAGACATTGCGGTGTTGACCGGCGGAACTGTTATCTCTGAAGAAAAAGGATTGTCTTTGGAATCAGCAACTTTAGATATGTTGGGAACAGCAGACAAAGTGACCATCAACAAAGACAATACTACTATTGTAAACGGAGCCGGTGCAAAAGATGCTATCGCTGCCCGTGTAGGTCAAATCAAAACTCAAATCGAAAAAACGACTTCTGATTACGACCGCGAAAAACTACAGGAACGTTTGGCTAAATTGGCTGGCGGAGTAGCTGTGCTTTACGTAGGTGCTCCTTCTGAAGTGGAAATGAAAGAAAAGAAAGACCGGGTGGACGATGCCCTTTCTGCGACTCGTGCAGCTGTAGAAGAAGGTACTGTTCCTGGTGGTGGTACTGCTTATATCCGTGCTATCGAAGTATTGGAAGGCTTGAAAGGCGAAAACGAAGACGAAACGACCGGTATCGAAATCGTAAAACGTGCTATCGAAGAACCGCTTCGCCAGATTGTAAACAACGCTGGAAAAGAAGGTGCTGTGGTGGTACAAAAAGTACGTGAAGGAAAAGGTAGCTACGGATACAATGCCCGTCTGGATATTTATGAAGACTTGGCGGCAACCGGAGTGATCGACCCGACAAAAGTTACCCGCGTTGCTCTTGAAAATGCGGCTTCAATTGCGGGTATGTTCTTGACAACCGAATGCATCATTGCTGAAAAGAAAGAAGACAACCCTGCTCCTGCTATGCCTCCAATGGGTGGCGGAATGGGCGGAATGATGTAATCAAATAGCTGAACCTGTTATAAAGATCGGCCTTTCCTTCGGGAAGGGCCGATTTTCTTTTGGTGCCCCGTGCATGACAACTAATTTGACAATGTGAACCCTCTACAAAGACAAATCACGGCTATCTGTTAGCGTAGGGCAAGGCTGTCTCTTTTTCGTGATTTACAAAATGCAAAAGTCCAGACTCGATGATAAGGTATAAATTCAGGCTTGTTTACTTTACAACCTGAAAATCATTCGGAAACGGATGGTCGTGTATCGGTTTGGCTAAGATGGGTTGCTCTCAAAAAGATGAAATATGAGAATTGATGCAGGCTCTGCGTATAATTACCCGGAAAAATATGTATTTTTGGAGCATGGATTTCATTCATACTCTTTTCAAACAATATCAATCATATCCGACTTATATGATTGTGTTGGAGATGACCGCAACATTGTTTGGGTTACTTAGTGTTTTTTATTCCATCAAGAAAAATATCTGGGTATATCCTACCGGAATCATATCGACCACCATTTACATTTATCTAATGTTTTCGTTCGGTTTACTGGGCGATACACTGATCAATCTTTACTATACGGTGATGAGTATCTACGGTTGGATTCTCTGGGCAAAACACTCGGACGACAGCGTGCATGTAGAGGTTACAGCAGCTCCGGCAAAAGAGTGGGGGAGAGGTGCGATCCTTTTCGCCGGCAGTTTACTCTTTGTGGGTACCATATATTATTTCAAGCCTTTTATTGATAACCATTTCAGTATGGAAGGTATTGAGCTTGGGTTCTATCACCTTGATTGGGCCAATTACACCGACATTATTACAACTTCCATGTTTCTGGTCGGAATGTATTTTATGGCAAAGCGATATCTCGAAAACTGGATTTTATGGATTATTGCCGACATGGTGTGTATTCCGATGATGCTTTATAAAGGACTTGCCGTGACTTCCATTCAATATTTGGTTTTCACGATTATGGCTTTTGTCGGATATTACAGTTGGAAGAGAGATCTTCGTTGAATCGTTGATGGTTCATTTAAATATTATAAATATAATTTCCGTGATTTGTATTTGTTTCGTTATTGAATAAATAACTTTCATTCCTGCTCCTGCCGGATTGGGTTGTCTGTATAGTTCTCTTCTTTATTCTCCTTTTTAGTACAGGCACAAGGCTGTGCGTTTCTGTAATCATCATTACTGACTGTATGTGGTCTTTGTGCAGCGCTTGCTGTGAAAACGGAAATTTTTCTCCGAGCCTTTCTAAACGTAATCTTATTGTTTTTTTCTCCTTACAGGAAGTGTACAACACAGAAGGTTAAACATAATCTTATTATTTTCTCTCAACTATTTTCGAATAAATCTGTTTATAATGAGAAATCATTAACCTATGTCCTTGAATTTATTTGTTACCCAGTCCAAAGAATATCTTCCTCCGCTTCTCCAAATTTACAGGCATTGTTTCGGAGAAGGAGAATCTGCTCATTACATAGATGAAGAAGCCCTTTTTTCTTATCTTGATAACCTCCTGGAAGATGGCTTTGCGGTCTTATTGGAAGAAGACGAGAACGTCAAAGGTGCGTTGTTGGCTGTTCCGCTCGCTTTCGATGGAGAGTGTCCGGAAAAGTTGAAGCTGAAGCTTGATATGGATAGGTCGCTTTATATTGCAGAACTGATGGTGCATGAATCATTGCGGGGCAGAGGTTGGGGCAAACGTCTACTGGACGAATGCGAACGGTTTGCTTCCGGCGGAGAATGGAATGATTTGGTGATCCGTGTCCGGATAGAGAATGCTCCCGCCATTCATCTTTACCGAAAATCCGGTTTTCAGGATGTGGATAGTATCCTTCAAAAAAAACAGAGGGCAGATGGTTCTGCGCCGATATATATGCATAAAATCTATTTACATAAAAAATTGAAATCCCAAAATGAAAAAACTTTCCGAACTGAAAGATTTGATAGCCCGTACGGTGAACTTGAGTGAGGGTAATCCCGACAGAAAGAAAGCGGAAATTCGCGACTATTTTCTGAAAACATGGGAAGTGGATGAAAAATTATATACGCAGTTGGCTCATGATGAGGTTTTTTACATGAAAGGCGATTCTTTACGACATGTAATTCTATTTTATCTGGGGCACACCGCTGCATTTTTTATCAATAAATTGTTTCTGGCAAAACTCATTGATAAACGGGTGAACCCTTCTTTCGAATCTATTTTTGCGATTGGAGTGGATGAAATGAGCTGGGACGATTGGGATGAAACTCATTATAACTGGCCGCCCGTGATCGATGTCTGGGAATATAGAAATCAGGTGAAACAGGTTATTCTTGATTTGATTGACAGTACGCCGCTGATACTTCCTGTTCGTTGGGATAATCCGTTCTGGATTATTATGATGGGGATTGAGCACGAGCGTATTCACTTGGAAACATCCTCGGTGCTGATTCGTCAATTGCCTTTGGATAAAGTCGTAAAAGGCCGGTTCGGCTCGGTTTGTGAAAAGCAGGGTGAGGCTCCTGAAAATGAATTTCGGGTAGTCTCCGGCGCTGAGATGACTCTCGGAAAGCCGTTTGAACACCCACTCTACGGCTGGGACAATGAATATGGAAGAAGAATTGAGAAGGTAACAGAATTCCGTGCTTCGCGGATGCTTATCTCTAATGGAGAATATCTGAACTTTGTGAAAGCCGGAGGATATAATAATTCTGTTTTCTGGACAGAAGAGGGATGGAATTGGCGAAATTTCAAACAGGCAAGTATGCCGCTTTTCTGGCGGAAAGTCGATGGCGAATATCGTCTCAGATTGGTCGCAGAAGAAATTCCGATGCCGTGGAACTGGCCGGTGGAGGTAAATTACCTCGAAGCGAAAGCTTATTGCAACTGGCTGTCGGCAAAAGGCGGAAAAACATATCGCCTGCCAACTGAAGCAGAATGGTATCGGTTGGCAGCGCATTGCGGTATTTCGGATGTGGCAGAACAAAAGCAGTCGCCGGGAAATATTAATCTGGAATATTTTGCTTCTCCCTGTCCCGTAGATATGTTCCCGGCCGGAGATTTCTTTGATGTAGTGGGCAATGTGTGGCAATGGACTGAAACACCTATTACCGGTTTTGCGGGATTTCGTGTACATCCGATGTATGATGATTTTTCAACACCGACATTCGATGGCAAGCACAATCTCATTAAAGGCGGATCCTGGATTTCTACCGGAAACGAAGTTACTCTGCATTCGCGTTATGCATTTCGTCGTCATTTCTATCAACATGCCGGATTCCGCATTGTTGAATCAGATACGCCGCTTCATATTCAAACCGATGAATATGAAACCGATGTGGAGATAGCAAATTCATGCGAAGACAATTGGGGAGAATCGTTGAATGGTATTCCGAACTTCTATCGGGAGCTGTCTCAGCTTGTGCGTAAAGCTGTTGAGGATAAATCTGTGCAACAGGTATTGGATATGAATGCAGAAACCGGAAGGTTGGCATTTGAACTGGCTCCTTATTTCGAACAGATCACTGCGATTGATTTTTCTGCCCGCTTTATTCGTCTTCCTATTCAGTTGCAGGAGAACGGATTTATGCGTTACATTGTGCAGGATGAAGATGAACTGGTATTTTATCGCGACGTCGTATTTGCCGAAACAGGTTTGGCGAAAGGTAAAAATCCGATCTCCTTTATGCAGGATAATGCCAATAATATGAAATCGGTGTATACCGGATATGATTTGATTGTCGTGCCGAATTTGTTGGAAGAATTGGTCAATCCGATTGCTTTTCTAACGCAGATACACGAGCGTCTCAATTCGGGAGGTACATTGGTATTGGCTTCTACTTATGACTGGGAAGCAACTAAAATTTCACCCGAAAATCGTCCGGGAGGTTTTAAACGCGATGGGGAACCGGTGACTTCTTTGGACGGTATCTCAAAGATTCTTGACAAGGCCTTTATCCGGGTAGGCGAACCGCAGGATCTTTTCTTGATGAACCGCATCCATTCGCGTCAAAGTGTAATAAAACGTAGTGAAGTGACGGTGTGGAGAAAGAGGTAAGTTGCCCGTATTCTATTCCTTTATTGGCGGAGCCGGTATAGAAAATAAATCAGGGCGTGATTCAAAAAGTCACGCCCTGATTTATTTTGTTTCGAGTTTGATAATCAGTTTTTTTTCCGAAGAGAGATATCTTCACAACAAAAACAGATGTACTCTGAAAACTATTTTTGCATAAACACACTGTATTAGATAGTTTATCTTGCTCCAAGCGAGTAATTCGTCCTTATCGGCAGGAATAAATCATTAATCCTTGTCAAAAGGGTTTCTTCGTTCTATTCTTCAAATTTGGAAGCTACTTCAATGAATCGTTCCAATTCGGCATCTTCATGGGCAACCGAAATGAAATTAGCTTCGAATTGAGACGGGGAAACATAAAATCCGTTGGTAAACATGTAACGGAAGAAGCGGGCGAAGCGATCGAGATCACACCCTTTTACATCTTCAAAAGATTCTATCTTGTCCGCTGAGAAAAATAGAGTAAACATGGGGCCAACTTGTTTAATAAGGATATCCTTGCCTTGCAAAGCTTGTCTTAGTTTAGAAATGAAGGCGTCTGCTTTACTGTTTAATGCGGGATAGAAATCTGGAGTAGCCAGTTCATTCAGTGTAGCCGCTCCCGCGCTCATGGCCACCGGATTTCCGGATAAAGTTCCCGCTTGATAAACAGGTCCTTCGGGTGCCAATAATTTCATAATATCGGCACGACCTCCAAATGCTGCCGCCGGAAAACCTCCGCCAACAATTTTTCCCACAGTGGTCAGATCCGGCTGTATGCCGAAGTATTCCTGAGCTCCTCCTTTTGCTAGGCGGAAACCGGTGATTACTTCGTCAAAAATCAGCAGTGATTGATTTTTCGCTGTTATTTCGCGCAGAAATTCAAGAAAACCTTCCTGAGCCGGTACTACGCCCATATTAGCAGGAACAGGCTCAACGATTACTGCGGCGATATCTGCTCCTTTTTCAGCAAAAATCTTTTCGACACTTTCTTTGTTATTGAATGGGATACTCACCGTATATTCCACAAAACTTGATGGAACACCTGCAGAGGAAGCTCCGGTGAGATTGGCAACTCCGGAACCTGATGAAACAAGCAGATGATCGGCGTGGCCATGGTAGCAACCATCGAATTTCACGATGATATTTTTACCTGTAAATCCGCGAGCTACGCGGATGGCCGACATCACAGCTTCTGTTCCGGAGTTCACAAAACGAACACGTTCGATACTGGGGATGAATTGTGTGACTAATTTAGCTAAATCGGTTTCTATCAGCGACGGAATGCCATAACTGGAGCCGTTCCCGATTGCTTCGATGGCGGCCTGATTCACTTTCGGATGATTATGCCCGAGAACGAAAACGCCCCACGACAAACAAAAGTCGGTCAGGCGATTGCCATCCACGTCGGTGAGGGTGGTTCTTTCTGCTTTACGAATAAATAATGGCGTTTCACCCACGCTTCTTAAAGCACGCACCGGGCTGTTGACTCCCCCGGGAATATATTGAACAGCTTCGTTGTAAGCCAAAGCCGACTTTTCTCTATTCATCATACGTTTACCTGGTTCGTTAAATAGTATAATTAAGCCATTGATAGTACTTGGCAAGTTCTTCTTCAATGATTTCTTCCGCTTTCTGCACTTCATTGCTGCGTTCCTGAAGGTTTGCCTGTGCGAAACGTTCAATATCCTCCAGATTGAAAAGATTGACTGTCGGCATTTCATTCACCGACTCTTCAATATCGCGGGGAAAGGCGAGATCGAAAGCAATCAGTTCTCTGTCGGAAGGCAAATCTTCTTTTTTGACAATTACATGCGGAGCAGCTGTTGCGCAAATCACAATGTCTGCTAAATCCAGAATCTTTTTCCGTTCATCGAAGCAGACTGCCAGAGCTTGATAGGTGGCGGCCAATTCTTTTGCCTTTTCAAAACTTCGGTTTGAAATGAAAATATTTACCGCGCCGCGTGAAGTCAGGTATTTGAGAATGTCTTCCGTCAGTTTGTTTACACCCAGAATACAAATCACCTTGTTTTTCAGTTCCACATTCAGTTGTTTCAGGATATCCACCGTCACCTGACTGTGCGAAATAGCTCCTTCGGATATTTTTGTCTCAGTGCGGACACGTTTCCCTGTATGCATGGCTGTTTGGAACAGTCGGTTCAGCGAAGAAGACAATTTATATTTTTCGATAGCTTCGGCGTATGCTTGTTTGATTTGTCCCTGAATAGCACGTTCTCCTAGAAGCGAAGACTCCAGCCCGGATGCTACTCTGAAAAGGTGTCTGGCTAACGGTTCAGGTGTCTCGCCCTCTCCCCAGTATATTTCGAGCCGGTTGCAAGTGGAAAGAAAAACATGCGGATTGGTAGAATCAATAGACAAATCTTTGAATAAGATCTCTCTTTGTTTTAAATCGTAATCGTTGTTGTTGATAGCTTTAATCTGTATCATTCTGCGAATCGAACCAATTCGTTAAAAAATATATTTCAGATAAAAGAAGAAGTCACTTTTACCGTTGGTTTTTTCCTGGTGCAAAAGTATATATTTTCGACGAGCTATCCTCTAAAAATGGCTAAAACATTACCAACCGAGCGTCCTATTAGTAAAGATTAAAGGATTCGATAACGAACCTTCTCGGTGATTTTTCATATTGGGATTGTAAAGATGGATAAAATGAAACCCAATGAGATCCCTTTTTGCATTTTGGATACTCTTGTGCTCCATAAATCTCTTCGCTTATCCACTCTTCCGCCGACGGAGACTTCGAAGCTATGCCGGAGATATACAGTATGTACTAAATTTTATAAACGTAATGTTTGTATACTTAATATTGTTGTTTGTATATAAATGTTTACTAAATTTACGGTCAGGGGTAGTCTTATGTTATTTATTGGTGACCTAGATTATAAATACTGAAAAACAACAGAAATCTACGTCTGTGTTACAACAAAAAGCATTCAGAATAATAAATCGCCATTCGGTGATTTGGAGATAGAGTAAACCTGAAATAGGATATATGCAAAAGATTACCTTATTTTCCAATGGTAGTAAATGGGAGTAACGGAGTTACATTAACAGATGAGTTGAACGTGATACTAAAAAGACAAACTTAAAATTAAACCAACCTGACTAATTAATTATCTTTGCGAAAAACAAAAATAAAGATGAAAGAATCCATCCATATAAAAAATTTAGGCCCGATAAAAGATGTTTTAATTGAGGATATTAAGCCATTAACTGTATTAATAGGCGAATCAGGAAGTGGTAAAAGTACACTGATGAAAGCAATTGCTTTATTCAGGTGGCTCTACAAAATGCATAACATTCGTTCATACTTGAAAAGAAGTAAAGTCTCAAAAAGCCCTTTTAGGTTCAGAATGGATACTTACTTTAAAAACTGTGGTTTTGAGGAATACCTAAAAAACTATCCTGAGATTATCTATACAGTTGAGTTTTCAGACAACAGAAAATACACTCTTAATTTCGCAAAAAACAAACTTACAGGGACAGGAGATAAAGATTTAGTTCAAATTCAAGATTTATCTTACAACAAAATTAGCTTCATCTCGGAAACAAGAAATATTATTCCGCTTTGGGCAGAGAGAGGGGCTTCTCTTACAGGGGGCTATTTAGGCTTTTATTTTCACGAGGTTTACAATGACTTTGATTTGGCTTCAGAGAATATCAAAGATCTTGATATTAATTATTTAAACCTAAAGCTGTCAGTTAAAAAAGTTCAGTCAAGTAAAAAATACTTCATTCAATCTCCTAACAAAGAATATGAGCTAACACTGAAGAACAGTTCATCGGGCACTCAGAATGCAATTCCGGTAACATTGATCGCAGAACACTTTTCAAAGCACTTTGACTTTGAAGAAGCTTTTAATAGGTCTTTACTTAACTTTCTCTCCAAAACAGATAAATTGACGGACTTCAAACCGGTTAAAAATCTTGGAGACATCAAAAAGAAATTGTTTATCCATATCGAAGAACCTGAACTAAGTTTATTTCCAGAAGCTCAATGTGAATTAATAAGTGACTTAATTTCTAAATGTTTTGTGTCAAATTCTAATTCAATTGATTTAATTTTTTCAACCCACAGTCCATATATTATAAACCACCTAAATCTACTAATCAAAGCATACGACTGCAACCGGTTGGTTGACGGGGCAAAGTTTGACTTTGAGAAGTTAGCAGTTTACCTCGTAGAAGAGGGGGAGATTGAAAATTTGATAGTTAAAGACCATCGAATTATTAATACAAATGCTTTATCGGATACGATTAATACCATTTACGACAAATACAATCAATTGGAAAACGATGGAAAACTTGCTAAGGAATAGGTACACGGCTCATTATGAACTTTCTCCTTGTACAGCGCCGGACTTGGTGATTCAAACAACGGAAATATACTTTGAGATTGAAGACACGGCAACAAGAGAAATTGCTATTCATCCAAGTGAAAGAAAAGGTGCGGCAAGATTCTCTAATCGGAATAAATTAGACGTTACAATAGCCAATTATGATAAATTCGTATCAAGTTTGTCTCCGGATTTTCAAAAAGGCAGAAAGAGATGCGATATAATCGTATGTGATGAAAAGAAAAATTTGATTCTTGGAGAATTAAAGGATAGTCCAAATATTAGCAGACATAGAAAAAAAAGCGAAGAAGCAACTATCTGAATCATTAATTGACCTGTTGGCTGTTCCTGAATTTTTAGAACTCTCAAACAACAGAACTGTAAAAAGATGTTGCTACTTTAACAAGCAGGCAAATTCACCAGAAGGTATCACAGCCACTACAGCATTTAATAGACTTTCAATAATTTTCCAGGACGGATTTAAAATGAACTATCCGGCAATCGAAGGACATGGTTTTGAGTTTCGGGAATATCTAGGCGAGCAGACATTGACGTTGGAATAAAAGAGGTACGAATACCCGGCAGACGTTTGGCTCAATGGCGGTTCAAGAGGTCAATTGAACGTTTCACCTTATATCAACCTCTGTGCAGTATTGACTGTTTTATACTTCGAAATTCGCCGCACTGCCAAGCTTGTTGAACGTTAGCTATAACCCGTTCTGAATTTATGCCATTATGAAAATTATTAGACAAACTGTATTAAGCGACAACCAAAAAGATAAAATATTAGAATTCTGGAATAACGAATATCCGGAAAAACTTGGATATAATTCAGTCATAGATTTTGATAATTATCTGAATAAGCTAACTAAGCAAAACCATTATTTGCTGTTGGGAGAAAATGAGGAAATTAATGGTTGGGCAATAACTTTTATAAGAGAAAATGAGAAATGGTTTGCAATTATTGTTTCGGAAAAACTTCATGGAAAAGGTTTCGGGACAAAAATATTGAACAAACTAAAAAACAACGAGAATACTTTAAATGGTTGGGTTATTGATCATGATTCGGACAAAAAAATAAATGGAAATCAGTATCAATCTCCTTTAAATTTTTATTTGAAAAACGGATTTGAAACATTCCCTGAGATAAGACTCGAAATTGAAATAATGTCAGCTGTCAAAATAAAATGGACAAAATGAAACATATTCAGCTAATAGAAACGATACTCTACGTCAACGACCAACACGCAAGTGCTGATTTTTACACAAAACTGTTCAGCCAAAATCCGGACTTGAACGTTCCTGGAATGACCGAATTTCAACTTGCCGAAAATCGCAAATTAGGCTTGATACCAAAAAGTGGAATTGCAAAAATACTTGCCGACAAAACACCACATCCGGATCAGGGAACCGGAATACCAAGATGTGAACTTTACCCTTATGTAGAAAACATCAACCTCGAATTTGACAAGCACAAAAAATTGGAGCAAAGCTCATAAGTGAGATTCAAAACCGAGATTGGGGCGACAAAGTTTGCTATTTCGCAGATATTGACGGGCATATAATTGCATTTGCTGAAAAGATTAATTGAAAACAATTCGGTACAGTCTCCAATCGGTTTGCCATCAGGCGGTGCTAAATCTCAATTTGAAATTTCTTCTCAGGTATTGATAAACTGTTCACAGCAACATGAAGATCACTCATACATGGTGTAATATAGGATAAATTTGCAGAAACATGATAACATTTACAGAGACATTGCCCAAGACAGAAGATTATTGGAATTTATTTCAAACGACAGGTTGGAATGATGAATATAATTTTACACGACAAGATTTAGAAAATGCCATAAAAAGTAGTTGGTATCTTAATTCAGTATATAACTTTGATAAATTAATTGGATTTGGTAGAGTGATTGCTGATGGAGTTCATCATGCATTCATTGTGGATTTGATAATTCATCCAGATTATCAAGGACAAGGATTAGGGAGTACCTTGCTTGATAAATTAGTGACTAAATGTAAAGATTCAAAGATTAGAGATATACAATTATTTGCAGCCAGAGATAAATTTGTATTTTATGAAAAATATGGATTTGAGAAAAGACCAATAAATGCTCCTGGTATGCAAGTAAAACAAAACTGATAATAAAATGACATGTAGCCATAAAGCATAGCTGTTTCAGTGTCGTGTCAGAACTTTGCTCCTCAGGCAAGGTCGGTAGCAAAGGAACAGTTCGTAGCTACGTACTCTGCTCCGTTTCATACCGTCAGCTTGGTACGGGCCTATGAAGCAAAGTAGATTATGGCAAAACATAAGAACTTTGTATTTCATCATTCGCTACTGTAACAAAAGTCCAGAAGCGTTATGTATAACTTTAAAAAGAAATAGTTGTATGGGAAAAACCGTTTTGACAATATTCCTAACATTTTGTTTAACAGCTTCATTTGGACAAGCTTTTAATGAAAAGTATGGACAACCTATTGTCGTTTTGATAGAAACGGATCCTTGGTTAATGGTCATTGGTTCTGATGTTCCGACTTTTGCCTTGTATCAAAATGGGCAAATCATTTATAAGAAGGCTGTCAATGGAAATTGGAAATACGCTGAAGTTTCAAATGATAGAGAAACGACACAGAAAATAATCAAATCGTTAGGAATTAGAGACAGTTTGATGAAGCAGCAAGATTTTATTGAGGCTTCAAGTGAGACAGATCAACCGACAAATATTATGCTTTTAAATTTTGATACTTTAAAACAAATAAATGTGTATGGATTTATACGTGAAAGGACAAGTGAAGCAAGACAAAAAACGCCAAAAGTATTCTTAACTGTCTTTGATAACATTATCAATTTTGAATCAGATAAAGCGAAAGAGTGGTTGCCGGATACATTTGAGGTGATGGCTACAAAATATAGTTATTCGCCCGAAAAACCTTTGCAATGGAATAAAGACTGGAGCGATATTAAGAGTTCTTCAACCATAAAAAGGAATGATGATTTATACAGTATTTACCTGGATAAAAAGTATTTTGATGATTTTCTTAAATTGTTGAAAAGGTTGAAGGAGAAACAGGCCGTGGAAATCAATGGAGAAAAATATTCGTTGACATATAGATTCCCTTTCCCTAATTTGCAATGAACTAAAAACAGGACATTGCATCCGTAAAATGCAGGAATGGAAGGTTTTTGATTAGACGCTTGTGCAGCACATTCAATCTTCCTTCTTTTATCAAACTCGGTGCTCTGAAATCCGCTTGAATTTCAAGTCCACCGCACTACGATGCCTCAATTGAACGAATTCCTATCTTGGTAAGATTCCGGTAGAAAGATCAACGAATAATTGTGGGTTTGTCAGGTTTTGCAGGGGCCATTTTCGCTTAATAGATTTTTCGCTCTATTTTGCGGCGTTCCAGATCAATAACTCCCTCTTGGACGAGTTGATGCACCTGGTTTCGTATATCTATCGATTGGTATACATCCCGAGCGTTGGAAGAGACAGCTACGGTTATATGATCGTTTTTATAGATAGCCGGAGAAACGAAATCGCAGAGTTCAGGATCATCACATACGCTGGTCATCACTCCTAACGCTTCGGCATCTGCCTTCACCCGTGCATTTAGTTCTTTGTTTTCGGTGCAGACATACACAAGGAAGGCGCCTATCAGGTCGCTCTTATCGTATGTTTTCTGAATCCGGATAAATGGCAGCTTGTCAAAGCCCTCATGGAATTCAGGAGAAATGACAAATGCTTCGTTCGTAAATCGATGGAGAATCGTCGCTTTGTGATAACCGACACGGCCACCACCGATAATCAATATACGTTTATTGGTTATATTGACCGAAATAGGTAAAAAATTCATATCTTCTCGTTTCATGTTCCATTTGTTTTATGTGAATATCCAAATAAGACATGGCCTCCTTTTTATCATATTAGTCTATTCTCTGATAGGTATCTCACCTTTTATGCAATCCGCATTCTTTGTGTTCCGGATTTTCCCACCACCATCGTCCGGCGCGGATATCTTCACCCGGAGCCACTGCGCGAGTACAAGGCTGACAGCCGATGCTTGGATAATTTTTGTCATGCAGTTTGTTGTAGGGAACCTGATGCGCTTTGATATAATCCCATACTTCTTGTTCCTGCCAATAAACCAGTGGGTTCACCTTGATAAGGTTGTTCGCTTGATCCCATTCCACCACATGTACTCCAGCTCTGGTCACCGATTGTTCCTGACGCAATCCGCATATCCAGACATCTAATGAGGACAGGGCGCGGAGTAGCGGTTCTATTTTCCGGACACCGCAGCAGGATTTTCTTTTTTCTACACCTTCGTAAAAAGCATTGATTCCGTTTTCGCGCACATATTTTTCTACCGGTTCATGCTTGGGGAAAAACACTTCCAGTTTGATACCGTATTTCATATTCGTTTTGTCGATGAGCGAATAAGTTTCGGGAAACAAGCGTCCGGTATCGATGGTGAAAATGCGGGAGGAACTATCGATTTTCAGAATCATATCGGTCAGTACTTGATCTTCGAGGCCGAGGCTCGAAGCCAATGCAATTCTCTGCCCATATCTCGGTAGAAAATAAGCCAGAATCTCTTCTGCCGATTTTCCATCGAGTTCATTATTTAGTTGTTCAATCAGTTCTTTCATTTCCATTGTTGTAATTTCTTGATTTGTAAATTCGCAGATGAAAATAATATTCCGGATCTGCGAATTTGCAAACTACCTACAAAATTAGATAGAGAAGGTTTGTTCTTCCAGTGAATCGACAATCATGCCGGCTCCAACTGTTTCAAAAGTCGCTTCATCAATAATCACCAAGCTTCCCGTTATGCGATTCTGTAAATACAGATCATGCTTTAGCGGTTTGGATGTTTTGATTTTGATGTGCGCAATGTCATTCATTTTTACAACTTTGTCGGCTGTGACGTTTTCCAGAGTATTGATGTTCACTTTGTAGTAAACATCTTTAATGAATCCGAACACTTCGTCGGTTGTGTGGCGGATAATGTATTTCGCTCCGATACTCAAAGGGCGGTGATTCAGCCAACACACCATCAGGGAAATATTGGCGTCAACACGAGGTAATTCATCCGATTTTACAATCATATCGCCACGGCTCACATCCACATTATCGGTCAGTCTGATAGCTACCGACTGAGGAGCGAAAGCCTCTTCCTGCAATGTGTCGGCTTCGTCAATGGCTTTAATAGTAGATTCCGTATAAGACGGAAGAATCGTTACTTTTTCTCCAACTTTCAATGTGCCGCTTGCCAGACGTCCTGCATAAGCGCGGTAATCATGAAATGAGTCGCTCTGCGGACGAATCACATACTGCACCGGGAAACGAGCCGCCAAGTTATCGATGCCCGCTTTTACCGGAAGACTTTCCAGCAGGCGGAGTAAGGTTTCTCCCGCGTACCATGGAGTTTTCTCCGATGCATGCACCACATTGTCGCCATCACGTGCCGAGATAGGTAAATAATATACTTTTTTCAGATTCAGTTTTTTTGCAATTCCTTCGTATTCGGTTTTGATGGAGTTAAAAACTTCCTCTGAAAAATCTACTAAATCCATTTTGTTAACAGCCAGAATCACATAGTCGAGTCCCAATAACGAAGCCACATAAGAATGACGTTTGGTCTGTTCGATGATTCCGTTGCGTGCGTCTACCAGAATAATAGCTGCGTCGGCTGTTGATGCGCCGGTTACCATGTTGCGGGTATATTCGATATGCCCCGGAGTGTCGGCGATAATAAATTTTCTTTTCGGGGTGGCGAAATAACGGTACGCCACATCTATTGTTATTCCCTGTTCCCGTTCGGCACGCAGTCCGTCGGTCAGCAGAGCCAGGTTTACTTCCTCATTGCCCAGGCGCTCACTTGCTGCTTTTACAGCTTCCAGTTGATCTTCAAAAATTGATTTGCTGTCGTAGAGTAAACGTCCTATTAATGTACTTTTGCCATCGTCTACACTTCCCGCAGTGGTGAAGCGCAGTAATTCCATATCTAAATATCCGCTCATAAATTCAATCTGATAATGTGTTGTTTTCCAATAGCCAATCTGCAAAATCTCTGATGGAGGAATGGTTTAATAAAGCATCCATCTAGTTGCCATCAGTGTATTTTTACGGTGGCTCATTAGCATATTCATTTAAAAATACCCTGCTTTTTTTCTGTCTTCCATCGCTGCTTCCGAACGTTTATCGTCCGAACGGCCTCCGCGTTCGGTGACCCGGGAAGAGGCGATTTCATGAACAATATCTTCCAGCGTATTGGCATCAGAAATGGTAACACCTGTGCAGGTGATATCTCCGATGGTACGACAGCGAATTCGCTTCCGGACTACTTTTTCCGAAGGTTTCAGTTGCATGAAAGGATAATAAGCCAACCAGATTCCGTCGCGTTCGAATACATCGCGTTCGTGTGTGTAGTACAAACTCGGCAACTCGATATTTTCCTGAAGAATGTATTGCCATACATCCATCTCTGTCCAGTTGCTTAGTGGGAATATCCGGAAATGTTCGCCAAGCTGTTTCTTCCCGTTGAAGATGTTCCATAGTTCGGGGCGCTGATTTTTCGGATCCCATTGTCCGAACTCGTCCCGATGGGAAAAGAAGCGTTCCTTTGCCCGGGCTTTTTCTTCATCGCGGCGGGCGCCTCCGAGGGCAGCATCGAACTTGTATTTTTCCAATGTGTCCAGCAGCGTCACTGTTTGCAATTTGTTACGGCTGGCATTGACTCCTGTTTCTTCCACAACCCTACCCGAATCGATTGATTCCTGAACAGAACCCACAATCAGCTTTACACCGAGACGGCTCACAAGGGCGTCGCGGTAGGTGATCGTTTCTTCAAAGTTGTGTCCTGTGTCGATGTGTAGAAACGGGAATGGAATGGATGCCGGATAAAAAGCCTTGTAAGCCAAGTGAGCCATCACAATAGAATCCTTTCCTCCTGAAAACAGCAGCACCGGTTTCTCAAATTGTGCAGCTACTTCCCGGAGTACATAAATGGATTCCGATTCAAGCTCTTTTAAATGTGTTAGTCTTGTGCTCATTTCTATTCTATATTAATGAATTTATTTGTTTTCTTGGCCGGCATCCGCTTTTTCCTGCTAAAAATCCTTCGACTTATTTTTCAGGCTTTCTTACAATCCTTTCTTTACAAAATCTTTTGCATAGTATGTGATGATGTAATTGGCGCCGGCACGTTTGATGGAAATCAGACTTTCGAAAAAGATGCGTGCCTCATCGAAGAACCCTTGTTTTGCTCCGTTTTTCAGCATTGAATATTCGCCGGAGACCTGATAGCCGACCAGTGGATATTCGGGGAAGCGTTGGGAAACACGATGAAGCATATCCAGGTAGGGCAATGCCGGTTTCACCATGATCCAATCGGCGCCTTCCTCAATGTCGGCAAGCGTTTCTTCTACTCCCTGTTCGGTGGTTCTGAAATCCATCTGATAGGTTTTCCTATCTCCGAATGAAGGCGTAGAGTCTGCGGCGTCGCGGAACGGGCCATAAAAAGCGGATGCGTATTTAGCGGAATAGGCCAAAATTTTTGTAGGCAAACCTTCTTTGTCCAGGCGCTGACGGAGCGCTTCAATCTGGCCATCCATCATTGCGGAGGGAGCCACAAAGTCGGCTCCTGCAATGGCGTGTTGATAAGCCATTTCAGCCAATAGCGGCAGCGTGGAATCATTTTCTACATCGTGGTCATGCAGCAGGCCACAATGTCCGTGCGAAGTGTATTCGCACAAACAGATGTCGGTAAAGACAATCACTTGAGGAAACTCTTTCTTGATGGCTCGTACGGCGCGACTCACCAGGTTGTCGGGTTGATATGCCGGACTTCCTGACGGATCTTTTTCATTCTCAGGTATCACGCCAAACAAAAGTACTTTGTCTATACCTAATTCCAGAGTTTCTTTTACGTCTTGCAGCAAGGTGTCGATAGAAAATCGATAAACACCTTCCATGGAAGAAATTTCGTCTTTTACTCCTTCACCATCCACCACAAAATAAGGATAGATGAATGCGGAAGGCTGTACACTTACGTCTGCATATTGGTCACGAACTTCCTGTGAAGTTCTATATTGTCTGAATCTTTTCATTGAATGGTTTCTTTTAATTTATTCTCGGTCGTTTTTCCTCGTGCAATCAGCTGGATATTTTCGGGCAATTTGCCGTAGAGTTTCACAAAAGCATCTACGCACGAAGGAGATGAAAAAATGATTTTTTGAAATTCGGAAAGATCAACTATTTCGGCTGCTTCGTTTACCGTATTTTTGTATACGGGAATATCCGCTACCCGATTGCCGAGCTTTTCCAATTCGTCCGATAAAAACCTGAGCCCTTTATCCGATCGGGGAAGCAGGATGTTTTTTTCCGTTTCATTCACCGACTGGAAATAGGAAATCAAGCCTTCCGCCGATTCGGAAGCTGATTCTACTTCCGGGAAGAGATGGAAATTTTTCAATTCCGCTGTTGTCGTCTTTCCTACCGAAGCAATTTTTGCCTGGGCAAAAGCGCGGGAATCAATCTGCAACTCACTCAATATGTCAAAGAAATAACGAACCCCATACCGGCTAGTGAAAATAATCCAGTCCGATTTTCCCACTTCTTCAGACAACATTTTTTTTATTCCGGCATCTTCATTTTTCTGAACCTTAATCAGTGGAGTATGAACAATCCGTCCGGCTTCGGTATATTCCGTAGCTGTAGTTCCTGTCACCAGCACTTTGGGGACAGATATGCGGTTTTTCTCAAACGAAACAACCTCTCCTACAATAATCAGTATTGGTGTAGGAAACTTATAAATCATATTTTTCAACTCTTTCAAAGAAGAGAAAAAAGTCTGCTGTTCAGGCAGAGAAACATTATGAACCAGCGCTACCGGTGTTTCCGGATTCCGTCCGTTCTCAATCAGTCGCCCCGCCAGTTCGTCCACATGCGAACCTCCCATATAAATGACCAGTGTATCTGCTTTTACATGGTCTAGGTTTGCAACGGAATGTCCGGTGACGAAAGCTACAGACGAGGCAATGCTCCGGTGCGTCAATGGAATATGAGTGTAGGCCGAAAGAGCCAATGCTGTGGTTACGCCGGGAATGACATCTACCTCTACAAAACGGCTTTGCAAAAAATCGATCTCTTCTCTTCCGTGTGCGAAAATCATCGGATCTCCACCTTTCAAACGGACAACATTATTTCCGGCAGCAGCATATTGATAGATCATTTCGTTGATTTCATCCTGATCACAACTATGATGTCCGCTACGTTTTCCCACATATACTTTTTGTGCGGGATATTTGTCCAGAAAATCCTTGTCCAGCAAATCATCATGGAGAATCACATCTGCTTTTGACAAGGCTTTGTCTCCGCCGATAGTTAGCAGGTCGGCATTTCCCGGACCAAAGCCAACCAATGTGACTCTTCCATAGTTTTTGTGAATGTCCAGTGTGGAAAAAAAATCTTTAAGTTCTTTGTCTTCTTTTTTTCCGACAATAGCCAGATTGCCTTGTAACGGATGGGTTTTGAACGGAAGGCGCTCCGCGATGCGGTGAGATAATCCTAACCGTTCGAGTGCACAAGTGGCAACAATCAGCGCATCTATGGTTCCGTTGTCTACCAGTGCAATTCGCTCTTCAATCGTTCCGCGGATGCTTGTAATTTGCAAATCCGATCGCAATTTGAATAATTCTTCTTTACGCGTTTTCGAACTTGTTCCGATGCGCGAATTTGCAGGAAGCTCCGCAAAAGGGAGATTCTCTTTACTAATCAGAGAATCCGATTTGTCTTTTCCCTCTGTCAGACAGAAAAGTTCCAAACCCGGTGGCAAGGGATACGGAAGATCCTTCGCCGAATGAATGGAAATGTCAGCCTGACCGCTCAACAGCATTTCGTCCAGTTCCCGGGTGAAAAAATCAGACGCAATATTGTCCATCAATGACAGTTGCTTGTTTTTGTCCCCGTAAGAAGAGAAGGCATGTTGTTCAAAGTCGAACCTCGGGAACAGGGAAACAATCTCCTGTACCTGTAGCAACGACAGCGGACTATTGCGGCAAACAATTCTTATTTTGCGATTTAGACTCACTTTAACTTAGATTATTTAGATAATTACTTAATTTGATTTTTAGAGAACCGGCTTGACACCAGTCTCCCTAGAAGACTCAAAATTAAAACAATTATCGTTAATAATAAAGCACAGGCATACGCTCTGTCCTGAACATCGGCCGACGGGCTGCTCAACTGAAAGAAAACAGACAAGGGTAGTGTAGCCGCCGGTTGAGTAAATGAAGTCGGGATGCTATCGGAAAATCCGGCTGTAAACATCACTCCGGCTGCATCTCCGATGGCTCTCCCTATTGATAATAAGGTAGCTGTAGCTATTCCCGGTGCAATTTGCCGGACAACCAATGTAATTGTTTCCAATTTGGTGGAACCCAATGAGTAGGCTGCATCCAACAACTCTTTCGGTAATTGCCGGGCGACCTCGTCCATCGACCGAATAAAAATAGGAATAATTAACAGTGTAATGACCAGAATACCGCCGGCTAATGAAGTCTTCCATCCGAAATAAATCATAATAGAGAACGCAAATGCACCGTAGACGATGGACGGTATTCCAAAAAGAATATCGAAAGACAATCGGGATATATATCCTAATCTGGAATCTTTTTTTAGATAAACATTCAGGTAGAATACAACCGGAATGCTGATGGCAAGGCCCAGCGCAGTAGATGCCCCGACAATATAAAGCGAGCCGACAATGGCATTCAGTACGCCTCCTTCGCCCCCGATGTAGAATCCTCCACCGGGAAGTTTGGTAATCATATCCCAATTCAGAGCCGGAAGACCTCGCTCAAGAATAGTATACAGGATGTTTCCTACAATGGCAAAGACTGCAATCGTTGCCAGTATCATCAATACTTTGAATAGTTTTTCTTCAAAAAATCTCATCTCACAACTAATCTAAATCTAATTGAAATGTTCGGCTGAAAGTCTCAGAGCCTTTATTTGTTTTTTTCTAATTGATGCAATACGATTCTAGATCCGGCATTGAAAATGACTACAACAGCAAACAAGAATAAAGCTGCCAGCATCAAAGCTGCGTCATAAAGCGGAATAGAAAGCATTTCTCCGTAGTTATTTGCGATAAGTGCCGGAAGTGGGTAACAAGCATCAAACAGCGATTTCGGAATTTCCGGAAGGTTGCCACAAACCATCAATACTGCGATTGTTTCACCCAAGGCTCTGGAAACCGCGAGTACAACAGCGGCCAATATTCCCGGGAGGCTTTTTCGCAGGACAATATATTTTGTTGTCTCCCATTTGGTGGCACCCAGAGAAAGAGAGGCATCACGTAAATCTTTCGGGACAACAGAGAAAATTTCGATAAATAAACTGACAAGAAGAGGCAATATCATTACGCCCAATACAATTCCGCCAGCCAATGTGGTGTATCCGGTAGAGTATTCCACGAAGCGTGGAGCCAGTTTCTCTGAAATCCACGGAACTATAAGCAATACTCCCCATACGCCGTACACAACGGAAGGAAGTCCTGCCAGAATATCGAGAGCCGGAAATACCCATTTTTTTACGTACGATTTGGAATGTTCCGTTAGGAAAACTGCAGTCAGGAGTGCAATCGGAAAAGCAAAAGCTATTGCCAGCAACGTAATCCACAAAGTGCCGGCAATGAAAGGTAGAAAACCGAATTTTCCTTCGCCGGGCATCCATTCGGACGAAAACAGAAGCTCCCAGATAGATTTTGTGTGGAGAATTGGTGCGGATTTTAGATAAAGACCGACAGCCATGGCTACCACCAACAACACGGAGGATAAGGTGAGGAAAAGCATGATCCCTCCGGCCAGTTTATCTTTAATGATTCTATTGATAGATAGTGTAGACATAGTTCTTATTGGATTAAATAGCCAGACAAGCCGATTGGTATACGGCTTGCCGGGTGTATGGCAGAGGAAAGTATTATTTCAACTTATTCAGATTTGCTTTCAATGTTGTCTGATTCAACTGAATGAATCCGACAGAATTGTTGTATTTCTGACCCTGAGTCAGAATGAACTTTATAAATTCCTCCACAGCAGGTTTGGGTTTCCCGTTCGAAACCAGATAAAGTGTGCGGGAAGGAGGTGCCGGATATTTACCTCCGGCGATAGCACGTATTAAAAGATTGATATTGGAATAAAAATTTTCCTGTGGATCGATTTTCCCGTTTTTATTAATATCTAAAGGGAGAATTGTTACACCGGCAACAGGTCTTTTCGTTTTTTGGTCGTAGGCAAATGCGATGTTGTTATATCCAAATCCAAGAGGATCTTTGGCTACGGCAGAAGCAATTCCGGGATCGCCGAATACGGCAGTACCTTTTAAGTTTTCCTGTTTCTTGCCAAAGAAATTTGCCCATGTTTCGGCGGCTCCACAAGCATCGGAGCGAGTATACACATGAATCGGAATATTTGAATTTTCGCCTAACACTTGTCCCCATGTTGTTACTTGCCCGGTGATGAATATTTTTTCACCCGTTGGTTGAGTATATCCTTTTGCCAGAAGTTCTTTCACTTTTGGGTTTTTGGCATTGATTGTTGCAATGACCGCATCTTTTGCTACGGCATAAGCGATAATCCCTTTTTTGAATTCATCCGGATGCACTTCGCGGGAAAGCATTCCAAGATCTACCACTTTAGCCAAAGCGTCGGTCATTCCTTTACCGGCACCTCCGGCAGAAACGTCAATTCTAACTTTCGGATGAAGCTTTTTAAATTCGTCGGCCCATTTTACGGCCAATGGATACAAAGCAAATGCACCCGACAGAGATATGTTCCCCTCTAAATCGGCACCCAACTGCTGAGCCTTTGAAGGAAAAGGGTGAACCAATAATACGGATACCAAAACTAATAATGAAAACGTTTTTCTCATAACTGAAGTTTTATTTGTTCGACAAAATTACACGAGGTAAAATGCTGATACAATACCGCAATGATGGTATTTATAGCATTTGCTTCGATGAGCTGATTGGATTGTTTTTTACTGATTCTTCCAGAAAACGGGTTTGAATGTGACTTGGATATAGGCCCATTGCGGGAATCGGGTATTTACGTCAGTTTTCTTTTTTAATACCTCTGTTCCTTTTGTTGTAAAATAAGCACTCCAACCGCCTTGAAGAGAAAACAATTGATTGACAGTATAATTCAACGTCAAGTCGATTTCCGAACCAATGTTCTTTTTTCCGATGGAAGAAATTTCTTTGGATGTCGAAAAATGATGGAAGGTGGCATCTGCGTCAAATTTCGGAGTTAGTTTGGCGGTTACGCCCAGATTGAAGTCGACAAGTCCCTGGGTGGGTAAAGTCGCCCAATATTCAATTGAACCATTGAAGGCATGATTGGTGCCATATAGTTTGTTGAATGTGTGATCTTTACTTGAAGTACCTGTTCCCGAAATCCAGTCTGCTCCTTCGTGGATTGTCCATTTTGAGTCGAGCTTTTCGGACAAGTTCAAAGAAAGCAGATAAGCGCTCAGGCTTTTGTTCGATTTATTTCGTCCGAATTGATAATATCCGGAAAGAAAGAATGTGAATGGATCTTTCGGGTTGGTTGTCCAAACGTTGCCGCCTACCGTGTTTCGATAAGAAGTGGTGATGTTGCCTGTTTTGCCGTTTTGGAAACTGTCGTTCACCCACAGGGCAGAAGTCGAAACGGATTGGAATATTTTGCTAATCCAGATGAAATTTAATGCTTTGTAATTTAGTTTATAAGGAGATAAGAATTGAGTGCTGTCTCCGGCATTGTTGTAAGCACTTCCCAGATTTACTGTAAGTCCGTTTTTCTTGTATTTCAAAAGTAACAAGTCATGTGCTCCCGGCGTATTGCTCCAATTGTTGTAGGAAAACAGGCGTTTGTCATCGTATTCCAGGCCTTGGCGGCCAATAGCTAAAGAGAGATCCGGAGTGAAGTTGTATTCACCCCATGCTTCCAAAATCCCAACACCTTGTCCTGTCGAACTAATGGCCGTGCTCCCGTAAGTACGTGTGTCTAATAAGCTGATTTTGGCTTTTACGGTCTCTGATGAATAACTCAAATTCAGTTTTGTACGAAGATTATTCACATAAGCGGCATTTAATGAATCTGCCAAAGGTTCGCGAAACCCGTTTCGAAGCTCAGCACGGCTTCTGATTTCACCATCTACTTTTACCGACTGTCCGAAAGAAGATATTCCGACCCATAATAGCCCAATGGCTGTCACAATCCATTTCTTTTTCATACGATTTAATTTTTACTGTTAGTAATCCTCGTAGAGACGTTGCATGCAGTGTCTCTACTTGGTTGGTTTTTAAATTATTATTTGGGGTAATTTGATACAATCAAGCTTCGTTTCATATATCATTTTTTAAGTAGTAATATCTTTTCGATAAGGATACTGCAAATGTAAATCAGCGAAAATCAGTCGGAAATACCGTTCTTGTGGTATATTTATATAAAATTCACAATATCTTTGAAAAAGAAACATTGTTCAGAGATTCTAGCTGTCTACGCTCTTTTATTGGAATGAATTTGCTATTTGTAAAATAAAAAACGGCTTTACTATTATGTGATTTTAACGTAAATAAAGTTCAAAGTAATGGAATAGATAATTTGTTACTGAAATCAACAATAAGACATGATAATTATATTAAATTTTTCATAATGCTGTTATTCTTCTATGTTGGAATACTAACTTTGCAGCGAATATTTGAACAATTGTATTTGCTAATTTAAAAAGCATGTTTTTTTCAAACAGAATTAAATACAAATATTTCCCCTACTTTCCTGTTTGTTATAGGAATAGTGTATATTCGGGAATCCCTTGCGACGAGCATGAGGACGGTTTTTTTTCTTTGTTTTTTCGTTATCATTCATCTATTCAGAATTTAAGGAGAACAGTTTTTTTAGGGAAGAATATTCCTGCCACATAAAAGTTACAAATGTCTACACGTTTGTGAAAGTATCGTATTATCAAAAAGTATTCATTCTCAAAATACCACAAACCAACTGAGTCAACCCTAATCTCGATTCCGGAATATAGCCGGAATACGACACAATAGTAATATATCTCTATATTTAAGTTATTAGAAATTAATTGTTTTATATTTATGAAAAGAGTCGCATTTACTCTTACTTTAGGTGTCTTGCTTGTCTTGTCTGCTTGTCACAGTAAAAAAGAAAAAGACGAGTCTGTTGTTTACCCCACCACCTCTCCATTGCTGAAAGATACGCTGATTACTGCGGAATATGTTGCGCAGATTCAATCGGCAAAAAATATCGAGGTGCGTGCACAGGAAAAAGGCTTTTTGGAAAAAATATTTGTAGATGAAGGCCAATATGTACATGCCGGACAGCCTCTTTTCCGGATAGCCCAGGCGCTTTTTCAAACAGATGTGATGAGAGCCAGAGCAGGTGTTGAACAAGCACAAATTGATTATCAAAATGCCAGTCTGCTCGCTAAAAACGATGTGGTTGCAAAAAATGAGAAGGCAATGGCAAAAGCAAAGCTTGATGCGGCAAAAGCAGATCTCAAAGCCGCGCAGCTGCATTTGAAGTTTACCACTATCAGTGCGCCGTTCTCGGGAATTATGAATAGAATTCCTCTCAAGCTAGGGAGTCTTGTCAATGAAGGAGATCTTCTGACAAGCCTTTCCGATAATAGCAGTGTATATGCCTACTTTAATCTTTCCGAAACGGAATATCTGAATTATCAGACTCAGATAGCGGAACGAAAAGATAAACAAGTCGGGCTGGTTTTGGCAAACGGAGCTTTGTTCGCTCAAAAAGGTACGGTGCAAAATATAGATGGCGAATTTGACAGTGAAACCGGAAACATTGCTTTAAGGGCCGTTTTCCCTAATCCGGACAAACTGCTCCGCAATGGACAGTCTGGTACTATTCAGATGAGTATTCCACTCCAAAAAGCATTGATTATTCCTCAGAAATCGACTTTTGAAATTCAAGATCAAAAATATGTTTTTCTGGTCGGTAAAGATGGAGTGGTCAAATCGCAACCAATTAAAGTTGCTTACGAATTGCCCAATATTTATATTGTAGCTTCCGGATTGTCGAAAGGTGACAAATTTCTGGAAGAAGGATTTCAGAAAGTAAAAGAAGACGATAAGGTGAAGACAAAATACCAATCACCCGATAGAGTAATTCAGTCGTTGGTATTAAAAGCTGATTAGTTCCCCCATAATTTAGTGTTATTATGTTTAAGAAATTTATTCGTAGACCCGTTCTGTCTATTGTCATTTCACTGATTATTGTATTCTTCGGAATTATTTCATTGGTAAATCTTCCGGTTACTCAGTTTCCTGCCATTTCTCCTCCTAAAGTGAATGTGACGGCAGATTATCCCGGTGCTAATAACGAATTGATGGTTAAAGCAGTCATCATTCCTATTGAACGTGTGTTGAACGGGATTCCCGGATTGAAATATATCACTTCAGATGCCGGAAACGATGGAGAAGCTTCTGTTCAGTTGGTATTTAATTTAGGTACAGACCCGAATGTGGCGGCTATCAATGTACAAAACCGTATTTCATCGGCTGTAAATAAATTACCTCCGGAGGTAATTCGCGAGGGGGTGAAAATAACGAGAGAGGAACCTAACATGTTGATGTATGTCAACTTGTACAGTGATGATCCGAAAGCTGATCAGAAATTCCTTTTTAACTACGCAGATATCAATCTTGTAGATGAGTTGAAGCGTATTAACGGAGTGGGCTTTGTGGATATTCTGGGGACGAGGAATTATGCGATGCGTGTGTGGTTGAAACCCGATCGCCTGACTGCATATAATATTTCGGCCGAAGAAGTCATGGATGCCCTCAGTAGCCAGAGTATCGAGGCTTCTCCGGGAAAAATAGGGGAAAGCTCCGGTATCAAATCTCAGGCATTCGAATATGTATTAAAATATCCGGGACGCTATTCTACTCAACAGCAATATGGCGATGTGATTCTTAAATCGAAGCCGGGTGGAGGATTCGTTAAACTGAAAGATGTTGCGGATATTGATTTTGGCAGCACGGTGTATGATATCTATTCTAACCTGAACGGAAAACCTTCAGCAGCTATCACCGTTAAGCAGTCTTATGGTTCTAATGCCAGTCAGGTGATTACCGATGTAAAAGCGCTTTTAGCCGATTTGCAGAAAAATAACTTTCCAAAAGGGATGCATTACGAAATCAGTTACGATGTTTCCCGTTTCCTGGATGCATCTATGGAGAAAGTGGTGCATACTTTGATTGAAGCATTTATATTGGTTGCTATTGTGGTTTTTCTTTTTCTGGGTGACTGGCGATCGACGCTCATTCCAACCATTGCGGTGCCGGTATCTTTGATTGGTAGCTTTGCCGTGATGTCGATTTTTGGAATCACGTTGAACATGATTTCTCTCTTTGCGCTGGTGATGGCTATCGGGGTCGTCGTGGATGATGCTATTGTGGTCATCGAGGCCGTGCATGCCAAGATGGAGACAAAAGGCTTGAATGTTTTACGAGCGACGGAAGAAGCTATGGGCGAGATAAGCGGTGCAATCATTGCTATCACGCTGGTTATGGCTTCTGTTTTCATTCCTATTGCATTTATGCCGGGACCTGTCGGAGTATTTTACAAACAGTTCTCGATAACAATGGCATCTTCTATTATGCTCTCCGGACTTTGTGCTTTAACGTTGACTCCTGCACTTTGTGCACTCATTCTTAAGAATAAGCATGGTCAGGCGAGAAAAGAAAATTTTGTGACGAAGTCTCTCGACAAATTTAATAATGGGTTCAAAACCGGTGCTGTCAAGTACAAATCGACTTTGAATAAAACGGTGGCTCATAAAATGTTTACGCTGCCAGTGCTCCTTGCATTCTGTGCTCTTGCATTTTTTATGAGCAATAACCTTCCTACAGGTTTTATTCCCGAAGAAGATCAGGGGATGATTTATGCGGAGATTGTTACTCCTCCCGGATCAACGTTGGAGCGGACAAATCAGGTAGCCCGTCAATTACAGGGAATTTGTGAAAGTGTGGATGGTGTGGAATCTGTCTCCTCTTTAGCCGGATTTGAAATATTGAATGAAGGAACCGGTTCTAATTCAGGTTCTTGTCTAATCAATCTCAAACCCTGGAAAGAGCGTTCTAAAAAAGCATCGGAAATCATTGAGGAACTCGAAGAAAGATCAAAGAATATTGTCGGAGCCGATATTGAATTCTTTCAACCACCATCCATTCCCGGCTATGGTACAGCAAGTGGATTTGAGTTGAAGCTTCTTGATAAAGCCAATACCGGAGATTACCATGCCATGGAAAAGGTGGGTAAGGATTTTGTTGCTGAATTGAATAAACGGCCGGAGCTAAATTCTGTTTTTACGTTCTATTCGGCTAGTTTTCCTCAATATGAACTGGAAATTAATAAGGAGCTCGCTGCACAGAAAGGTATTTCAGTCGATAATGCGCTGAACAATTTGTCTACGATGGTTGGCTCCGACTATGAGACCAGTTTTATAAAATTCGGGCGTCCTTATCAGGTGATTGTTCAGTCTGACCCGAGATACAGAGCTCTTCCTCAGGATATTCTGAAGCTTACGGTTAAGAACGATAAAGGAGAGATGGTACCTTACTCCGATTTTATGCAGTTGAAGAAAGTATACGGTTTGTCGGAGATGACTCGCCACAATATGTATAATTCGTGTGAAATAGAAGGGAATCCGGCTCCGGGATATAGTAGTAGTCAGGCCATCAAGGCTATCGAAGAAGTGGCTCAGCAAACTTTACCCAAAGGGTATGGCATCGATTGGGAAGGACTATCCAAGGATGAGGCTTCCCGTGGAAATGAAGCTGTTTTCATCTTTCTCATTTGTCTTGGATTCGTTTATCTGATTCTTGCTGCTCAATACGAAAGCTTTATACTTCCCTTACCGGTTATTCTTTGTTTGCCGGTCGGAATTTTCGGCGCATTTTTGTTTTTGAAAATGTTTGGTTTGGTCAATAATATTTATGCGCAGATAGCTATGCTGATGCTTATCGGGTTGTTGGGTAAAAATGCCGTGTTGATTATTGAATATGCTGTTCAGCAAAATTCGAAGTTAGGAGTTTCGGTCAAAGAGGCTGCGGTGGAAGGAGCATTTCTGCGTTTTCGTCCTATTCTGATGACCTCCTTCGCTTTCATAGCCGGACTTATTCCTCTTGTCTTTGCGACTGGTCCGGGTGCTATCGGTAACCGCACCTTAGGTACGGCGGCGGCCGGAGGAATGCTTGTGGGGACACTTCTGGGAATATTTATCATACCGGGACTCTATTATATTTTCGGACGAATTCAGGAAAAACTAAAATTCGCCAGATACGAAGAAGAAATACCGTTTACGGAAGATGCCAAATACATAAAGAAAGACAACGATCATGATCAACGTTAAAATTAGAAATACATATATAGCTGCCCTCTTTTCCGTATTGCTTTTTTCGGCATGTAAAGCACCGCAGGCAACAGTGGTGAAAGATACAGTCAAGGAAGCTTTGCCTCAGAATTACGGTACGCAAGATCTTGCGGATAGTACCCGGAATTCAGGAATTACTCCCTGGAAACAGTTTTTTACAGATCCGGCACTGGTCTCGCTTATCGAAGAAGCATTGAATAATAATCAGGATTTGTTGATTGCTCTTCAAGAGATAGAAATAGCAAAAAGTGATGTGGCTGCGAAAAAAGGAAACCTTGCACCGTCTATTGGCTACACTGTAGGTTCCAGTTTGACCAAATACGGCCGTTACACAAGTGCCGGAGCCGGAGATGCAACTACCGATATTAAACCGGGTAAGGCCATGCCGGATCCGTTAATGGATTATCAGGCCGGACTGACTCTTGACTGGGAAGCAGATATTTGGAACAAGCTACGTACCCAAAAGAAGGCTTCTGTCGCTCGTTATTTATCTACAGTGGAAGGGAAAAACTTTGTACTTTCAAGTCTTATTGCTGAGGTAGCTTCCACCTATTATGAGTTACTGTCGCTTGACAATCAATTAGACGTAACTCAGAAGTATATCAAGTTGCAGGAAAAAGCATTAGAAATTTCCAAAATTCAAAAAGAAGCTGCTGTTGCCACAGAATTGGCTGTGAAGCAGTTTGAAGCAGCCTTGGCTAAAACGAAAGCTTCGGCATTCAGTATCAGTCAAAGTATCACAGAAACGGAGAATCAGTTGAATACGCTACTAGGACGTTATCCTCAGCCGGTGAAACGGGATAAGAATTCTTTTTTGAACATTATTCCGCAAACAGTTTATACCGGTATTCCTTCTCAATTGTTACAGAATCGTCCCGATATAAAACAGGCTGAGTTGGAATTGCAGGCGTCACGTTTTGATGTAGAAGCTGCTCGTAAAGAATTTTATCCTTCATTGAATATTTCGGCGACTCTTGGTTTGGATGCTTTTAAGCCCTCTTATTTGGTGAAAATGCCCGAATCGGTAGCGTATAATGTGGCTGCCGGATTGGCCGGCCCTTTGATTAATAAAAGCGCTATTCAGGCGCAGTTCAAGCAAGCGGATGCTCGACAATTGGAGGCTCTTTATGGATATGATAAGACTATTTTGCAGGCATATATTGATATTTCCAATCAGCTTTCAAAAATAAAAAATACAGATGAATATTATAGATTGAAAACACAAGAGAGCGAAGCTTTGGAGCAGTCCATCGATATTTCTACTCAATTGTTCCGCAATTCACGAGCCGATTATCTGGATGTACTGACTTCGCAACGTGATGCGCTGGATGCTAAACTGGATCTGATTCAGGCCAAACAAGATCAATTGAATACAGTCGTTGCTATTTATAAAAGTTTAGGTGGCGGTTGGAAATAAACAGGTGGATGAATGAGAACTCTCCGCTAATGACAAGAGCTGGCATAATCGCAATATGCCGGCTCTTTTGCTAAGAATTCTTTTTTGTCTATGGCTCTGAAATTAGAAGTACTGTCTGGATAAAGTATTTTTTTTTCAGGAAACATTTGGAAAAATATTTAACTATATTTGCCGCTATAGTATCTTTAATTCGTATGTCACTATGAAAAAGGTTCAGATTCTCCTTTTGTTCCCAATGTTGATTTTTGCTTGTAGCCAAAGGGGCCAAAAAGATTTAGGGAAATCATCGGAGGATAGTCTTTCCGTGAATCAAAAAACGGAGTCGACTTCTGTTGATTCTTTACGCGATCCGCATAGCTTATATTATTACTCAGAGATTCCTCCTCGAAGGTACGCCGAATTGATCATGAAAGACAGTATCACACCGGGAGATAATCTGGCTACGCAACGGTTGTTGGATAGTCTGGATGCCGGTTCTTTTGATAGTCGGAAATATTATTTTCAAGTTGTTACTCACATAATGAAAAATTCAGATGGGGCATTGTCGGAAGAGATTTCTTCCAAGGTGTTCGGTTATGTCAACAAGTCACCGAAGGAGTTCTTGAAGCTTTCCGAAACTCTTTCTTCAAGAGAATTTAAAGATTGGGTGTTTTTTCTTGCAGGAGAAGTGATTAGCGGAAAGGACGACATGTCCCACGATGCAAAGAAACTCTATGAAAAACTATTGAAAAATAGCGATAAAACCAATAAAAATAAAGTGGATAGCACTTATAAAATGATCAAACAGCATATTCGTGATAATCTCAAGTAGACTTATTTTGTGGAAATAAACACAAATGTTTTGGAGAAATAGTATCGAAGATTTTCTTTCCTATTCGGAATGAAAGATAAGGTATTGTCCCGAACTTTAGAATCCCGGTCTCGGATTTATCGATCTTTATCCTTTTTTCGGGGAAAATTTTTTCTCTTTAAAAATACTAGACAGATCTCTTTCTTTTGAAGTGACTTTGATTGAAAAGGCGCTTTTTTTACCTCTAAAAAAAGGTTTTTGTTTCTCCTCGGAGAAAAGTTTTTATCTTTACAGCCTTAAAAAAAACGACCCATACAAAATATAACGAACAACTTCCTATGCCTATTTTATCCATTATCGTCGCAGTGGACGAAAACGATGCCATCGGTAAAAGCAATCAATTGCTTTGTTATCTTCCTGCCGATTTAAAGTATTTTAAATCAGTGACACAGGGGCATACAGTCCTTATGGGAAGAAAGACTTTTGAATCGCTTCCAAACGGAGCATTGCCGAAACGGCGAAATATTGTTATTACTCGTAACCAGGAACTTTGCCCGGAAAGAGCAGAAGCATGCCTTTCGTTAGAAGAAGGCTTGTTGCTGACAGCTACGGAGGATGAAGTTTTTATTATTGGCGGAGGTTCGGTTTACGCAGATGCGATGCGGCTGGCCGACAGGCTTTACATTACCAGAATTCATCACGCATTCGATGCTCCCGACACTTATTTTCCTCTTGTTGATGAGGAGGATTGGACGCTTGTCTCAGAAGAAAAGCATGCTGCTGATGAAAAAAATGCTTACGATTATAGTTTTCTTGTCTTTGAACGGAAATAATCCCCATTTGTTAGTCTCTTGCTTTAGCTCGGAACGGAATAAGTCCGCTTCTGTTTTCATTGTATTGATATTGTTTTGTCTGTTTCTCCGAATTTCCTGAATTGACAAGGTTTTGGGTTGATTCTGTTTGAGTTGCAACTTTAGTTGTTGAAAACTTTTTATGAAAAAGTGTGGGGAAAAGTGGATAGAAGTGGATAAAAAGTATATCTTTACCGCTAAATAGGCTACACATGGCTGGTTAATTGGATGGTATGATTCAATTTCTGGGAAATATCGAAGCAAAAATAGACTCCAAAGGGCGTGTTTTTCTGCCGGCAGCTTTTCGAAAAGAACTGCAGACGGCAAAGCAATTGTGTTTGGTGTTACGCAAAGATATTTTTCAGGACTGTTTGGTACTTTATCCTTTGGATGTATGGAACGAAGAAGTGGAGCAGCTGCGATTGAAGCTGAATAAGTGGAACAAAGATCATCAGCAGCTTTTTCGTCAGTTTATGCTCGATTCCGAGAAACTCGAACTCGATTCCAACGGGCGTATTCTTATACCCAAACGTTATCTGTCGATGGTAATGATTGAGTCGGAGGTTCGTTTCTTAGGAGTGGATAATACGATTGAACTGTGGGCAAAGGCTAAACTGGAGAATCCTTTGATGGATGCTTCCGTATTCAGTGAAGAAATCCAGCGTTTAATGAATAGCTGATAATGTTTTTATAGCAAAAAATGAGCGAAGCATATCACATACCTGTGTTGTTGAAAGAGAGTGTCGACGGGATGAATATCCGGCCGGATAGTATTTGTGTGGATGTGACTTTTGGTGGAGGAGGACATTCCCGGGAGATTTTGTCGCGCCTGGCAGAACGTGGACATCTCTATTCCTTTGATCAGGATGAAGATGCGGTTCGCAATGTGCCGGAAGACAGCCGTTTTACATTTGTCAGAAGTAATTTTCGGTATCTGAAGAATTTTCTGAAATATTATCATGTTGAATCGGTTGATGCTGTTTTGGCTGATTTGGGCGTCTCTTCTCATCATTTTGATGATTCGGAACGTGGATTCTCATTTCGTTTCGAAGACAGTGAACTCGATATGCGGATGAATCGCCAATCCCGGAAATCGGCTTCTTTCGTGTTGAATGAATATTCGGAAGAAAAGTTGGCGGATGTATTCTATCTGTATGGTGAGTTGCGCCAATCTCGTCAGATTGCATCGGCTATTGTGAGAAAACGAACAGCATCGCCCATCCGAAAAATCAGTGGACTGCTGGATGCATTGGCACCTTTCGTAAAAAAAGAAAAAGAGAAAAAAATACTCGCTCAGGCATTTCAGGCGCTTCGTATCGAAGTCAATGATGAGATGGAAACGCTTCGGGAAATGTTGATGCAGGCTCTGGATATCCTGAAGCCGGGAGGCCGCCTTTCGGTTATCACCTATCATTCTCTGGAGGACAGGTTGGTCAAGAATTTTTTCAAAACCGGCAATTTTGAAGGCAAGGTAGAGAAAGATTTCTTTGGAAACTTTCAAACTCCTTTCCGTCTGGTCAATAACAAGGTAATTGTGCCGGACGAAGATGAACAGAATCGTAATCCTCGTTCGAGAAGCGCAAAGCTGAGGATTGCCGAGAAGATTTAATCGTGTTACACAAACTCTTCCGGGTGAAATGAAGAAAAACAAGAACTCAAACAGCATAAAGAATAAGCTCATGTATATCCTAAGCGGGTCGGTACTCACGGAGGATTTTTTTGTAAAAAACATGGTGTTTATCGGTATTATTCTCCTGATGCTTATTTTCTACATCAGCAATCGTTTCACGTGCATTGAGCAATTATCTAAAATTGAATCGCTGAAAAAAGAGCTCAAAGATGCGAAGTATGAATATCAGTCGGTTTCGTCGCAGTTGACTGGTGTGAGCCGTCAATCACAGGTGCAAAAATTGATTGAGAACAACGGGATTGGATTGATTATGTCGGAAAAACCGACTTATTCCGTGGAACCCTTACCTGCTGATTCCGATTCGATTAAGAGTGTGAAACGGGAGGCTGAGAAAGTGATAGATAAAGTGAAGGAGACGGTAAAAAATACAGTGCAATAAAGAAGATGGCGGCTAAAACGAATAAAAGTAAAACTGAAAAAGGCAGAACAGCTCTCGGACGATATGCTTTAGTAGCTATCGCCCTCGCGTTAGGTTTTATCTGTATCTTCTATGGGATTATTAAAATCATGTTTGTCGAAGGAGACACTTGGCGTGAAATACGTAAAAAAGAAACTGTTAAAACAGATCGGATTATTCTTCCCCGAAGAGGAAATATTTTAGCAGATGACGGGCGCATTCTCGCGACGAGTGAACCGCTTTACGGCGTTTATATCGATTTTCATTCCGATGGAATCAAAGGAGATACACTTCGCAAATATGTGGAGCCATTGTCTAAACTCCTGGCTCAAAAATTTCCGGATCGCTCGGCGTCTTCTTACCGGAACCTGATTTTGAACAACTGGGAACTGAGTCTTAAAGAGAGAGCGGAAATAGAAGAGGCTAAAAAAGCAAATAAAGAACTGTCTATTAAGCTGAAAACAAGATATGTACGGCTGATTAAGCGCGATGTGACTTACCTGGAGTTGAAACAAATCCGTAAAATGCCCTTTCTTCGTCTGAAAAGCAATGCCAATGGATTGATTACAGAAGAACGGGCGATGCGTATCAAACCCTTCGGCTCCCTTGCCGGACGTACAGTCGGCAGTATTTACAAAGATATTGAACGTGGTGGCTCCAGTGGTCTTGAGATGAAATTCGATTCTATCCTTTGTGGTGTCAGAGGCAAGAAAAACAGACAGAAAATTGGAGGAAAGTGGATAGACATGGTGGAGGTGCCCGCACAGGATGGCTGGGATATCAAAACAACGCTGGATGTAGATATTCAGGATCTGACAGAGAAGGCGTTGGCCTCAAAATTATCTGAACTGGACGCTGAGTCAGGTTGCGCTATTGTGATGGAAACTGCCACCGGAGAAGTAAAGGCTATCAGCAACCTCGATCGGATTTCAACGGGTGTTTATTCCGAAGGAAATCCAAATGCTTTCTCGTATATGTCCGAACCCGGTTCTACTTTTAAAACAGCCTCCATCATGGTGGCTCTTGAAGATGGAGTGGTGGCTCCGACCGATTCTTTTCATGTCGGAGCGGGCTTGTTTCCTTATAAAGGAAGAGTCGTGAAAGATCATTATTGGCATCACGGTGTAGACAGAGGATATTTCACCGTGAAGCAAGGAATGGAGATTTCTTCCAATATTGTTGTTTCGAAAGTTATACTCAAAGGATATGAAAATAATCCGACTAAATACGTACAGCATCTGCACGAATTGGGAATAACCCGCAAAATAGACTGGGATGTTCCTATGCACGGACGCGAAGGACAGTCGGTTATTCGTTATCCTTCCGACAAATCCAATCCCTGGTCAAAGACAACGTTGGCATGGATGTCGTTCGGATACGAAACAGAGGTGCCACCGATTTATATTCTGATGTTTTATAATGGAATTGCAAACGGCGGTAAGATGATTAAACCTTTCTTTGCGAAGGAATTTGTCAAAGACGGAAAGGTGATGAAAGAATTTCAGACAGAGATTATTAATCCTTCTCTGTGTTCGGAGAAAACATTGAATGAGATTAAAGATATGTTGCGGGGAGTCGTAACGGAAGGAACAGGAAAGCCGGCCGGATCTCCCTATTTCCAGGTTGCGGGTAAAACCGGTACTGCACTGATTGCAGCTAAAGGCGGATATAGTGGATATTATGTCTCTTTTTGCGGTTATTTCCCGGCCAATGCGCCTAAATATACCTGTTTTGTGGGAATCAGGCGCCCAAAAGGCCCTCCTTCCGGAGGTGCCATGCCGGGAGCTGTCTTTAAACAGATAGCGGAAGAGATTTATGCGCGGAATATCAAGATGCCGATTGACAGTTGTCATAATGATTCGACTAAAGTGAAGCTGCCAATGGTTAAAAATGGCTCTTTCGCTGATATTCGCAACGTCTTGAATACGTTGAATATTCGTTTTGCCCAAGCTTTAGGGGGAGGACGATGGGTTCAGTCCAGGACAAACGAGAAGCAGATAGAAATTCATACCATGTCTACGACAAAAGGGCTGGTTCCTGATGTGATTGGAATGGGTGCAAAAGATGCTGTATTTTTATTAGAGAATGCCGGTTTGAAAGTAAGGATTGGCGGAAGTGGAAAAGTAATTAGTCAATCTTTAACGGCCGGAAGCAAGGCAATCCGCGGAAGCTATGTATCTTTGCAGCTGGAATAATCAAATGAAATGAATATTGAAATTCAGATAGCGAATTTCTTTGAATAATTTAAACGAAAGAAGATGAAACTTAAAGATTTACTTTCAGGTATTGAAGTCGTTGAAATAAAAGGTAACGTTGATGTAGAGGTAGTCGGAATCAATTCCGATTCGCGCAAATGCGCCGATAATTATATGTTTATGGCTATCAAAGGAGTGCAGGTAGATGGTCACAATTACATTAAAAATGCAATTGAGCTGGGTGCAAAAGTAGTTTTGCATTCCGAAGCCATTGATACCTCCGATCCCCTTGTGACTTTTGTGAAAGTGAATGACAGTGCAGATGCTGAAGGAAAGATTGCTTCCTGCTGGTTTGGCAAACCTTCCGAAAAATTAATTCTTGTGGGGGTAACCGGAACAAATGGGAAAACGACAACTGCGACACTTCTTTATCAAATGTTTCGCAAGCTCGGGTACAAAGCCGGATTGCTTTCAACAGTCGCCAATTATGTGAACGACGAGATGTTTCATGCTACGCATACAACTCCGGATCCGCTCGCTTTGAATGAGATGCTTGCCAAAATGGTAGATGCGGGATGTGAATACGCTTTTATGGAGGTAAGTTCACACGCTATTCATCAGAAAAGAATCAGCGGACTGCTCTTTGACGGTGGTATTTTTACAAACCTGACGCAGGATCATCTGGATTATCATAAGACAATGGAAAATTACCTGAAGGCCAAAAAAGCGTTCTTCGATAATCTTCCCTCGTCGGCTTTTGCTTTGACAAATATTGATGATAAAAACGGATTAGTAATGCTTCAGAATACAGCAGCACAACAGCACTCGTATTCTGTGAAATCTCTTGCTGATTTTAAAGGTAAGATTATTGAGAAACATTTTGACGGAACTTCCATCACGATCAACGATAAAGAGCTGGAGGTACAGTTTGTCGGTGTTTTCAATGTTTACAATCTTCTCGCCGTATATGGTGCTACGGTCTTGCTTGGACAGGAACCGGAACAGGTACTCCTTGTCTTGAGTCAGTTGAAACCGGTAGCCGGCCGCTTCGAAACAATCCGTGCGGCAAAAGGCTTTACTGCTATTGTTGACTATGCACATACTCCCGATGCACTTACCAATGTGCTGACAGCTATCCATGATGTGCTGGAAGGCAATGGCCGGGTCATTACTGTGGTGGGCTGCGGTGGAAACAGAGACAAGACCAAACGTCCGATCATGGCTCGCGAAGCCGTGCGTTTGAGCAATCGGGTTATCCTTACTTCGGACAATCCGCGTTTCGAGGAGCCGGAAATGATTATCAATGATATGGAAGACGGATTGACTCCTGAACAGTTGAAAGATACTTTGTCGATTGTCGATCGGGAACAGGCTATCAAAACAGCTTGTGCCTTGGCTGAAAAAGGAGATGTAATTCTGATTGCCGGAAAAGGACATGAAGATTATCAGGATGTGAAAGGCGTGAAGCGGCATTTTGATGACCGGGAAATTGTCAGAGCCATTATTGCCAAATAGAATTTAATTCAAGAAACCCGATAAATTATGCTATACTATCTGTTTAATTATTTGCATCAGCTGGATGTTCCCGGTGCGGGTATGTTCAAATATGTATCCACGCGAGCGTCATTAACGCTGGTTCTTTCGATAATTATCTCTACTGTCATCGGACGGCGCATTATCAACCTCCTTCAAAAGCAGCAAATCGGAGAACTTGTCCGTGATCTTGGTCTGGAGGGGCAGATGTCAAAAAAAGGAACACCGACGATGGGAGGTATCATCATCATCATTGCGATCATCGTACCTGTGCTGCTTTTCAGTCGTCTGGATAATATCTACATCATCCTGATGTTGATTACTACATTGTGGTGTGGATCGTTGGGGTTTTTGGATGATTATATAAAAGTATTCAAAAAAGATAAGGAAGGTCTCCGGGGGAAATTTAAAATCATTGCGCAGGTCGGATTGGGATTAATCATTGGGATTGTTCTCTATACAAGTCCGCAGGCTGTTTCCCGGGAGCGAATCGAGATAGAACAAGGAGCACATCGAGAACAAGTGGATTTGTATGTTGAAAATGTCAAATCTACTCAGACGACTATTCCGTTTGTAAAGAACAACAACTTCGATTACGAATCACTGGTGTCTTTTATGGGTGAAAATTCAGGAAAAGCGGCCTGGATTTTGTTTGTTATTGTTGTCATCTTTATTGTAACAGCGGTCTCTAACGGAGCCAATCTGACGGATGGTCTTGATGGACTGGCTGCCGGAAGTTCTGCCATTATCGGGATTACACTTGGTATATTTGCGTATGTTTCGGGGCACGTCGAGTTTGCCCAATACCTGAATATAATGTTTATTCCCGGTTCGCAGGAACTGGTGATTTACGCTGCTGCATTCATCGGAGCCACAATCGGTTTCCTTTGGTACAATGCTTTTCCGGCACAGGTGTTTATGGGCGATACAGGGAGTCTTACACTGGGAGGAATTATCGGAGTCTTTGCCATTCTTATTCATAAAGAACTTATGTTACCGATGCTTTGCGGGGTTTTCCTAGTCGAAAGCTTATCGGTAATGATTCAAGTATTTTATTTTAAGGTGACGAAGAAGAAATATGGTGAAGGATTGCGTGTTTTCAAAATGACACCCTTGCATCACCATTTTCAGAAACCCGGAAATGCGGGTATCAAAGCCATGTTGCAAAAACCTCTCAATGTGGTGCCTGAATCTAAAATCGTAATTCGTTTTTGGTTGATAGGTATTATATTGGCTGTGTTTACGATTGCAACATTGAAAATGCGTTAAGCAATCCAATAGATAATCAACATAAAAAGATAGATTTATACATTTAAAAGAAATGTCTGATCAGAATTTGAACAACAACGGTTTAATTGTCGTTTTAGGCGGAGGCGAAAGCGGAGTAGGTTCGGCTGTGCTGGCAAAAAGCAAAGGCTTTGATGTCTTTCTTTCCGATAACGGGTCGCTTCAGGATAAATACAAGCAAGAGCTTATTTCTCACCGGATCTCTTTCGAAGAAGGTGGACATAGCGAAGAGAAAATCCTTGCTGCTACCGAAATTATCAAGAGCCCCGGGATTCCGAATTATGCTCCTTTGATTCAAAAAGCAGTTGCAAAAGATATTCCGGTTATTTCTGAGATCGAATTTGCCGGGAGATACACAGATGCCCGCATGATTTGTATTACCGGCAGCAACGGAAAAACAACGACAACGAGCCTGATTTACCATATTTTCAAAAGCGCCGGGCTGAATGTCGGTTTGGGAGGAAATATCGGTCGGAGCTTTGCCCGTCAGGTGGCAGAAGACAATTTTGATTATTATATACTTGAACTTAGCAGTTTTCAGCTGGAAAACATGTATGAGTTTAAAGCAGATATTGCCATTATTCTGAATATTACGCCGGATCACATGGACAGGTATGACCATGAAATGCAGAATTATATTGATGCTAAAATGCGTATTATCCGCAATCAAACAAGCAAGGATGCATTCATCTTTTGGGCGGATGATCTGGTGGTGGTAAAAGAGGTGGAAAAGTATAAACCTCAATCGGCATTATATACTTTTTCCGATCACAAACGTGAAGAGGCGGCGGCTTACGCAGATAACAGACAAATAACAATTCATACACCCAACTCAGTTTTTACTATGGAACAGGATCTTTTAGCTTTAACAGGCACCCACAACCTGTATAATTCTCTGGCTTCCGGAATTGCAGCGAAGCTGGCTGATATTTCCGATGAAAGTCTTCGGAAATCATTGAGCGATTTCCAGGGAGTAGAACATCGTCTGGAGAAAGTGGCCAAGGTGAAAGGGGTTGAATTTGTAAACGACTCGAAGGCAACCAATGTAAATTCATGCTGGTATGCTTTGCAGAGTATGAAAACAAAAGTCGTACTCATTCTTGGAGGAAAAGACAAAGGGAACGATTATACGGAAATCGAATCGTTGGTCAAGTCGAAGGTTCGCGCATTGGTTTATCTGGGAGCAGATAATACAAAACTTCACACATTCTTTGACGGAATGGTGGAAAAGATAGCCGATACCTCTTCCATGGCAGATGCTGTCGAACAGGCTTATCAGCTTGCCGAACCCGGAGATACGGTGTTGCTTTCGCCTTGTTGTGCGAGCTTCGACCTTTTCAAAAGCTACGAGGATAGAGGTGTTCAATTCAAGGACTGTGTACGTAAATTGTAATTTCAAGTCCATCTGCAGGATGGATTATTTATAGATTTAAAGAAGATATATGGATTTCTTTAGCCGGGTATTTAGAGGGGACAAAGTGATATGGGGAATCTTCCTGACTCTCTGTGTGATATCCTTGTTAGCAGTTTTTAGTGCAACAAGTACAATTGTCTATAAACATTCCGACCAATGGGGGCCTATTCTTCGGCATACATTCTTTATTTTGATTGGCTTCTTTGCCGTAATGTTCATCCAACGAGTGAAAACCCGTTATTTCTCAATACTCTTGCTGGTACTGGCGGTCTCCATCGGATTGCTTATCCTGGCGCAGGTGATTGGGCAAAACGTAAATGGAGCGCAACGGTGGATTGGAATCGGAGGAGTAACAATACAGCCATCTGAATTTGCTAAGATTTCGTTGATTGGAACGGTTGCCTTTCTGCTTAGCAAGCAGAATCTAGAGAATCAGCATTCACTGTTTATTTGGATGATTTCTCTGATCTGTTTTACCTGTATGTTGATTGTAACCGAGAACCTTTCAACAGCAGCGTTGCTCTTTGCTGTTTGTTTTATTATGATGTTTATCGGTCAGGTACCGGCTAAATATCTGTTGTATATCTGTGGAGCCGGATTGGTTTTTGGCATATTGTTGCTCCTTGCCATTGAAGTAATTCCGAAGGATAAACTACCTGAACGTTTCGTGACGTGGAAAAACCGTGTGGAGCGATTCTCCTCCGGTAAAAAAGAGAAAATTCTGACAGATCCCAAATATGTGATTGTTGACGGGAAGAAAGTCGAATACGAAATAAATGATGAAAATCTACAGGTTTCTCATGCTAAGATGGCGGTGGCAAACGGAATAAAAATAGTAGGACTTCCAGGTAGTGGAGTCGAACGTGATTTTTTGCCACAGGCATATTCCGACTTTATTTTTGCCATCATCATTGAAGAAACAGGATTGCTGGGTGGTTTGGCTGTGTTGGTACTTTACCTCTTCCTTTTGATGCGGGGAGGCATTCTTGCCAGCCGATGTCCCAAATTATTCCCTAAATTCCTGATTCTTGGATTGACATTAATGTTGGTCATGCAGGCTTTGATGAATATGGCTGTTGCTGTAAATATTATTCCTGTGACCGGACAACCTCTTCCCTTGATTAGTCGGGGAGGAACGTCCACGATTATTACTTGTGTCTATTTTGGTATTATTCTTTCCTGTTCCAATCTGAAAGAAGAACTGCCGGATACCTCTGTTGATGAGGATATTGCCAATGTTGCGTATGAATGACAACCTGAAAATTAATTTGTTATGAACCGAAACCTCTTTTTTTGTTAGATTCATCCGGTAATGGCTTGAATATTAAGAGAGTTTCGTGATAAATAACAGGAAGAATTAGAGCGTATGAAAGTAATTATAAGCGGAGGTGGAACAGGCGGTCATATATTTCCGGCTTTGTCCATCGCCGAAACATTAAAAAGAAGATTTCCCGATGTGGAAATTCTTTTTGTCGGTGCCGAAAACCGGATGGAAATGGAGAAAATTCCTGCAGCCGGCTTTCGTATCGTGGGCTTGCCTGTGGCCGGTTTTGACCGCAAGCATTTGCTGCGCAACATCGGCGTACTCATTAAATTGCGTAAAAGCTTGAAACTGGCAAAGAAAACGCTGAAAGAGTTTAAACCGGATATTGCTGTCGGTGTGGGAGGATATGCCAGCGGGCCAACTCTGAAAATGGCGGCTAAACTTGGAATTCCGACGTTGATTCAGGAGCAGAATTCGTATGCAGGCGTGACGAACAAATTGTTGGCACAGAAAGCCGAAAAGATCTGTGTAGCCTACGATGGTATGGAGAAGTTTTTCCCAAAGGAAAAAATCGTTCTCACCGGAAATCCGGTGCGCCAGAGGCTCTCCAATGTGGTGAAAAACCAGTCGGAAGCTTACGCTTTCTTTAAGCTGGATCCTGCTAAAAAAACAATTCTCATTGTAGGTGGTAGTCTCGGAGCACGCACGATTAATAATAGCATCATCAACAGTATTGATAAACTGATAAATTCGGATGTGCAGATTTTGTGGCAGTCCGGCAAGTTTTATATTGACGAATTGACTCAAAAACTCTCGCAGCAGTCACATCGGGAAAATATTCATCTCTCGGATTTTATTTCCAGAATGGATTATGCTTATGCGGTTGCTGATCTGGTAATTTCCAGAGCCGGTGCAAGCTCTATTTCCGAATTGTGTATGCTGGGTAAAGCGACAATACTTGTGCCGTCACCGAATGTTGCGGAAGATCATCAAACCAAAAATGCGATGGCGCTTGTCCGCCACGATGCAGCAGTATTGGTTACAGATGCCGATGCGGAAGCCAAACTGGTGGACGAAGCTTTGACTATTGTTCACGATGCATCCAAACTCCATCAGTTGTCGGCGAATATACGGCAGTTGGCCTTACCCGATTCTTCGGATAAGATAGTGGATGAAATTGAAAAAATAGTAAAGGGGAAAATCAAGTAAGCCCTTCTGGAAAAGAAAAGGAGTCAATGGATAATAAGATAACAATGGATAAGATAAAAAATATATATTTTTTGGGAATCGGAGGAATCGGCATGAGCAACTTGGCACGTTATTTCCTTTCGAAAGGTAAATTGGTTGCCGGATACGATCGTGTTGAAACGGAACTCACCCAAAAATTAGTAGAAGAAGGGGCTGAGATTCATTATCAGGACAATGTCGACCTGATACCCTCTTCGTTTAAAAATACGGAAACAACTCTCGTTGTTTTTACTCCTGCCGTTCCCAAAGAGCATTCGGAGTTGGTTTATTTCCAAAATGAAGGCTTTCGCGTCATTAAGCGTGCTCAAGCTTTGGGGGAAATCACGAAGACAAGTAAAGCTATTTGTTGCGCCGGCACGCATGGAAAGACGACAACATCCAGCATGACGGCGCATATTCTGAAACAATCGCACCTGGATTGTAATGCTTTTCTGGGCGGAATTCTAAAAAACTATAACAGCAACCTGTTGCTTTCAGATAAAAGCGATTTGACAGTAGTGGAAGCCGATGAGTACGATCGCTCTTTCCATTGGCTTCATCCCTACATGGCACTGATAACCTCTGCCGATCCGGATCATTTGGATATCTATGGAACGGAAGAAGAATATCTCAAAAGTTTTGAGAAGTTCACTTCCTTGATTCTTCCGGGAGGAACCTTGATTATAAAAAAAGGATTGAAGCTTCATCCGCAAGTAAATGCCGGTGTGACGGTGTATACTTATGCTGAAAAGGAGGGCGATTTTCATGCAGAAAACATTCGTATTGGAAATGGAACCATTCTTTTCGACTTTATTACTCCTAAATCAGTAATCAAAGATATTGAACTGGGAGTTCCGGTGAAAATAAATATTGAAAATGGAGTAGGAGCGATGGCTTTAGCCTGGCTCAACGGAGCCACAGAATCGGAAATAAAAGAGGCTATGGCTTCTTTTCAGGGAGCTAAACGCAGGTTTGATTTTCATCTGAAAACAGACAGTATTGTCTTTATTGATGATTATGCGCATCACCCTCAAGAACTTGCGGCCAGTATTTTATCTGTTAAAGCTCTTTATCCGGAAAAAAAACTCACGGGCGTTTTTCAGCCGCATTTGTATAGTCGTACACGTGATTTCGCTGATGATTTTGCAAAGAGCCTTTCCCTGTTGGACGAACTGATTCTGCTGGATATTTATCCTGCGCGTGAATTGCCGATTGAAGGGGTGACTTCTCAGATAATTTTTGATAACGTGACTATATCGAACAAAGTGCTTTGTGAAAAATCGGAGTTACTGAATGTCTTGAAAGGACGTGATATTGAGGTGTTGCTGACTGTCGGGGCAGGCAATATCGACCAATTGCTTCCGGATATTGAACAGCTGCTAAAGAGTCGGTTATAAACGAACAGTCTGCATTTATGATAAAAAGGATTTTAATTATTATTGGTTTGTGTGTTTTGGCAGGATATCTTATTTTTGCCGTATTCTTCTTTCAGTCGAAACCTAAAGATGCTATTTGCAGCAACTTTAAGATTCAGACAGCCGATAGTATTACCCTTCGATTTATAAATGTGGCTGAATTGGAGCGGGAGATCGATGCCAAGCGGCTTAATCCGTACGGAAAGCAGGTGAAGGAGATTAATACCGACAAGATTGAGAAGGCTTTGCTTGAGAATAAAATTATTCGCTCGGCAGAAGCTTATATTTCTAATAACGGAGATGTCATTGTTAAGGTAAGGGTCAAAGAGCCTGTTATTCGTATTATGAGTGACAACGGTGAGAATTTTTATATAGACAAAGACACTACCGTGATGCCTTTATCGTCTCACTTTACGGCTTATCTGCCTATTGCGACCGGCAATATCAATACACAATTTGCGCGTAAACAACTCTATCCGTTTGCGATGTATCTTCGGGATAATGATTTCTGGAATTCGCAGATTGAACAAATTCAGGTACTTCCCAACCACGAGATTATATTAATTCCCCGGGTGGGTAATCAGAAAATTCTGCTGGGGAAGCTTGACGGATTTGAAGATAAGCTTCGCCGACTAATGGAATTTTATCAGAAAGCTCTGAATAAAATCGGATGGAATAATTATGCGGTCATCAATTTGAAATATAGTAAACAAATTGTCTGCTCAAAAGAAAAAATTAGCGAATAGCAACTAAACATAAAGAAAAAATGTTTAATTTGCTATTCTATTAAAATTTGAAATAATATATGGAACAATCAGGATTTATCGTTGGCATCGACTTGGGAACCTCCAAAATTGTAGGTTTGCTTGCCCGCAGAAATGAGCAGGGTGTGGTGTCGGTTTTGGCATCTGAGACAATCCCTTCCGATTCGAGTGTGCGCCACGGTGTGGTCTACAACATTGAAGAAACAGCCGGTAAGGTAAAACGTTTGATTCAACTGCTCGAGAATAAAACAGGAAAGAAAATTGCGAAAGCTTATTTCTCGATTGCCGGTAAGTCTCTGGAGTCTGTCGCGCATACCGAGACAGTTGCTCTTCCCTCAGATACAGCTATTACTATTGGGATGATTGATAATCTGGAGCGTAAAGCAAAAGAATATCAGCCTGAGAATTACGATACAAATTATGGGGTGGTGTCTCCTCAGATTTTTCTGGATGGGGAAGCCGTCGATGATTTTGAGGGCAAAACAGCCTCTTTACTCGAAGGCAAATTCCAGATCATCACGGGACGTCCGAATATAAAACATAATATCCGGGTCGTTGCCGAGAAAGTCGGAATCGAGATTGCCGGTCTGGTAATTGGCCCTATCACGGCTTCTGCCTTGATACTGGGGCAAGAGGAGAAGAAAAGCGGTTGTGCCTTGGTTGATTTTGGTGCCGGGACAACCAGTTTATCCATCTATAAGGACGGTTTATTGAAGTTTTTCAAAGTAATTCCTTTTGGCGGACGAACCGTTACCAAAGATATTCAAGCCTTGGGTTTTGTTGATTCTACAGCCGAAGACTTTAAAATCCGCTATGGAAAAATAGGAAAAGATCGCAACAAGAATATTGTAGAAGACAGAGCCGGATCGGGTATCGATGTGAAAGAACTGAACAAAGTTATTCAGCTTCGCTATGAAGAAATCATTCTGAATGTTATCAATCAGATAGAGGAGTCGGGATGTGAAGACAAACTGGGGGGTGGATTGATTCTTACAGGAGGAGCTTCGCAACAGAACGGATTGGAGTCTTTCCTGGCGGAAAAAGTGAAATATACAATTAAGAAAGCATCCCCCAACAGGGTGTTGATAAATAATGTTTCTGATTTGGTACAGAATCCGGCTTATTCGAATTCATTAAGCCTTCTTTTGTTTGCAAATGTCAATTGTGAAAAGCAGGAAACAAAGACGGTACAAGCAACGACAGCTCCGGAGCCGGTTGCCGAACCGCCACTTCCCGTACAGCCGACAGCGCAAACTCAGCCTGTCCAGACTACGCAGCCGGCGGTTGCTCAGCCTGTGGCAGCACCTGAACCGATTAAGACGCCTTCTGTGGCTACAGTTGCTGATCCCAAGCCGGAAACTCCCGAAAAACCAGCGTACGAAACGGTGGAGCAACTGAGAAAGGATGACAAACCAAAAGAAAAGAAGCCTTCGATTCTGGATAAATTCAAGAAAGGATTGACGGGGATTTTCGAACACGAAGAGTAATACATTTGAAGCATTGAGCAAACCTAATAATACAGAATCAAAATGACCGACGAAATATTAGACTTTCAGTTTCCACAAGCTACACAAACGATCATCAAAGTAATTGGAGTTGGTGGAGGAGGCGGAAATGCCGTCAATCACATGTTTAACGAGGGAATACATGATGTGTCCTTTGCTCTTTGCAACACGGACAATCAAGCTCTCGGAGCTTCGCCCATCGCTTGCCGTGTGCAATTGGGACGGACAACAACAGAAGGTCTTGGTGCAGGCAACAGACCTGAGGTGGCGAGGAATGCAGCCGAAGAAAGCAAAGAAGATATCAAACGACTGCTTAGTGATGGAACCAAAATGGTGTTTATTACTGCCGGTATGGGAGGAGGCACTGGTACGGGAGCAGCTCCTGTCGTGGCCGGAATCGCTAAAGAAATGGGGATTCTGACAGTCGGTATCGTGACAATTCCGTTTGTGTTTGAAGGACGTAAAAAAATTATTCAGGCTCTGAAAGGAGTTGAACAAATCGCAAAAAATGTGGATGCTCTGTTGGTAATAAACAATGAGCGTCTTATCAATATTTATTCTGATTTTACCATTCCCAAAGCTTTTGCCAAGGCTGATGATACATTGGCCGTAGCAGCCAAAGGAATTGCGGAAATCATCACGGTTCACGGACATATAAATCTCGACTTTGCCGATGTGCGTACCATTCTGAAAGATGGAGGTGTAGCCATTATGAGTAGCGGATTTGGTCAAGGTGAAAACCGTATCGAGGAAGCGCTTAAAGATGCCTTGCATTCTCCGTTGCTTAACAACAACGACGTATTTAACGCTAAGAAAATACTGTATAATATTTATGCAAGTTCCCAAAAACCATTGGTGGTGGAAGAAATGGAAGCTGTCTCTGAATTTATGCAACAGTTCGGCGCCGAAATTGAAGTTATCTGGGGTACAGCCACAGAAGAAGAATTGGGCGAAGAAGTGAAAATTACCTTACTTGCGACCGGATTTGGTATTGACAGTATTCCCGGAATGAAAGAACAATATGCAATACTGACCGAAGAAGAGGAGCTGGAAGAGGAAGAACGTCGCCTGAAAGAACAGGAAGAGATTGAGAGAATTGAGAAAATGATCGAACAACATTATGGGAAGGACGGTGTAAAACCATTGAATGACCATACTGTGTTTGCAAAGCCAAAACCTTATATTCTTTCGAAAGATGATTTTCATAACGATGCGGTGATTGATGTTCTGGAAGAAACTCCGGTCTTTCAACGGGATCCGAATTTTGACCCTTACCAGAAGAAAACAACCCGGGAATCCGGCTCCGGAAAATTGTTTGATTGATAGCTGGGTTTGTTGACTGAATCCGTTTGATTTTTTAATAGATTATTTTTAATTATAAATAAAATGAGCATATTCGATCAGGTTAGCGAAGATATTAAGAAAGCAATGCTCGCTAAGGAAAGAGTAAAGTTAGATGCCTTAAGAAGCATCAAGAAAGAATTTATTGAAGCTAAAACATCTAAAACTTCTCACGGGGAGTTGTCGGATGAAACTGCAGTTACCATCATGCAAAAGATGGTGAAGCAACGCCGTGACAGTGCTGATATCTACACGACTCAGGCACGGCCCGATTTGGCAGAAAAAGAACTGGAAGAGCTGGCTGTAATTGAGGCTTATCTGCCCAAACAGCTTTCTCCGGAAGAATTGGATGCGGAATTAACCAAGCTTATCGCAGAAGTAGGAGCCAAATCACCCGCAGATATGGGAAAGGTGATGGGTGCCGCTACCAAAAAACTGGCTGGAGTATCCAATGGAAAGGCTATTTCTGAAGCAGTGAAGCGTTTGCTTAGTTAAATAAATAAAATAAGGCCTGTTTAAAGAGCTGTTTCTGAATTTTTAGTCTCAAAATTAGCCGAATTTAAAATAAATTATCTACTTTTGTTAGTACCTAAAACTAAAAAACCAAATCTTTATTTAACCCTTATTTTTACCTAGAAACATCAATCAACCCAATGGAGTTTTGTTAGTTCTATTGGGTTGATTTTTTTATATTTCCTTTTCCCGTACTTTCGAATACATAACAGACGCTTTATTTGCTCCTTTTAGGGTGAGTATTAAAGTCAGCCCAAACTCTCAATTTACTTGCACATATTGACACCAACGCCAACATAACGATTGCCTTCATGCAAGCTAAACATATCTTTTTTGAAGACCAAAGGTCAACCTTTTGAAAACAGTCTGAAAGACGTTGCGTTTGGCATACTTTCAATAACGATTTATGATGAAAGTAGAAAAACTTGTTCTGTTTGAGAAAGTTTACTATTTTTACATCTGAATTTAAACATACTCCAATGAAAGTTAACAATTAATAGTTGGTTTTATTAAACCGACACAGTGACATTTTAAAATAGACTTCGGTTTAATAGGTCTTTGCTTAAGACCGCTATTAATTGTATATATATGAGTATTATCATTAGTGATGTTTCTTATCGCTATTCCAATCAACAAGTATTATTAAAGCATGTTCGTTTTTCTGTCTCTTCAAACAGGAAAGTATCCATTATTGGTAACAACGGAATAGGAAAGTCCACTCTTTTAAAGTTACTTGCAGGGGAGCTTACACCTTCTTCCGGAACTATTCAATGCTCAACACGTCCTTATTATATTCCACAACAAATTGGCGTTAGGGAACAATGCATATCCGAAGCTCTTGGCTTGAACGAAAAATTAAATGCTTTACATGCCATAAGCAATGGCAGTAGCGATCCGGTCTATTATGATTTGCTGGAAGATGACTGGGATATTGAATCTCGTTGCAGGTCTGCGCTTGATTATTGGGGATTGACTGATATTGAATGGACATCTTCTCTTGAGTCGCTGAGTTGCGGCGAGAAAAGCAAGGTTTTCCTTGCAGGCTGGTTGATTCATAAGCCCGACATTATCCTACTCGACGAACCGACCAATCATTTGGATCAAACCGGCAGGGAGAAATTATATAACTATATTACTAACTGCAAAGCTACTATTATCGTTGTAAGCCATGATATTACCCTGCTCAATCTATTTGATACGACATGTGAATTATCAGAAAAAGGCATCAAGGCTTATGGAGGCAATTATGCTTTTTATAAAGAGCAAAAAGAGATTGAGGAAAAAGCGCTGGAACAACAGATAAATTCCGAAGAAGCCAACCTTCGTACAGCTCGGAAAAAGGCACGGGAAACCCAAGAACGTCAAGACAAGCGCACATCACAAGGAAACAAAAGCAAACAAAAAGGAGGTGTTGCCAGAATAATATTGAATGCCCGTAGTGGTTTTGCTGAAAATAGTTCTGCTAAATTGAAAGAAAAGCATTCTGATATAATTAGCAATAAACAACAACAGCTCTTGGAGTTACGGCAAAAACAACGAATAAGCAGTAAACTCAAAATAGATTTTGAAAATGCACCATTGCATGATGGAAAATTATTGGTTGAAGCAGTCAATATAAATTTCGGCTATTCCTGTGAGATGACAGTATGGAAAAAACCGTTGAGCATAGAAGTGCGGAGTGGTGAGCGCATTCGAATAACCGGGAACAATGGGACAGGAAAAACCACTTTAATAAGATTGCTTACAGGTGAATTGCTTCCGTCAATAGGAGAGATTAAAAAAGCTGATTTTTCATATATCTATCTTGACCAGCAATATAGCCAGGTTCATAAAGATGTTACTATTCTCGAACTTGCCATTGGATATAATTCTAACAATTTGCAAGACCATGAAATAAAGCTGAGGTTAAACAGAGCCTTATTTCCGAAAGAAACATGGGACAAAAACTGTCAAACATTGAGCGGAGGTGAACGGATGCGCCTTTATGTATGTTGTTTGATGATTTCGAACCATTTCCCCGATATGTTTATCTTGGATGAACCAACTAATAATCTCGACTTATCAAGTCTATCTATACTAACCAATACGATTAAAAGTTATCGGGGAACCATTCTTGTAATTTCTCATGATAAGCATTTTATAGACGAGATTGGAATAACAAAAAGTATAGAATTGGAGATGTGATTCGCCTTCTTCACTTTATAATCTATTGATTATTTCCATTGATTTGTTTTTCATAAATCTTCTGTCTTATCTGATTTACTTGTTCTTTTTCTTGTATTTATTATCAAGTAGTTCGCTGTAATAGTGAACCCTCTCTGCCAAATTCGTTATCTGCTCATTGGTTTTAGAACAGGTAACTTCCGCATAGGTTTGGGTCGTTTTGATAGATACTCTCCCATTTGGCTAAGCGTTTCAATAGGGAACTTTGTGTCAGACAGCCGTAGCGAATCTGAAGCGGTCGACATGGAATAGTCACCACCTGTCCATGAAGGCTGCCTGTCGCGCTTAGCCTCGGCAACAGGTTTTCTATCGTTTGCGGAGTCCGGAGAATTCCCTGTAAAAATAGAAAGATGAAATTATCCGGCTTTTTTTCTTGTGCGGAAAAACAGGAAAATGAAAAACAGGGTAAGAACAGAGCCATACACCGTATACGAAATATATTGTTCGGTTCCTATTTTCTGAAGCTTGTCATACATCGGTGTCCCATTGTAGAGGTAATGAAGAATAATGGCAGATGCATTGTTGATGAAATGAGCCAGAATAGAAACCCACAGGCTGCCGCTCCATACAAAAATATATCCCAGCAACGCGCCGAGAAGCATGCGGGGGATAAACCCATAGAATTGGAAATGGATTGTACTGAAGATAATAGCTGTTATCCAGATTGCAGCGTGGGTGTTTCCGCAAAGCTTAGTAAGTATCTGTTGCAATGTTCCTCTGAAGAAGATTTCTTCGCAGACTGCGGCAATTAATCCGACAACCAGCAATGCGGAGGCAAAACCGACAGGACTATTGTCTGATAGAAAGAGGGCTGTAAGCCTGTTTGCCGAATCTTCCGAGGTGCGGATGGCTGTCTCCAAGCCGGACATTGTCTCCGGAAGTGTCAATTGTTGATTATAGTATCCCAACCAATTGATAAAAGGCTGGATACATATCATAATCAAGAAAGCAAGCATAAGGTGTATCGGTTTACCGGCTCGGCTGAGAGTCAGGTAATCTTTTCCGTTTTCCTGAAATAGATAAGCACATAATAAGGCCGGAAGCAGAAACATGATAAATGTCTGTATTGTTTGCATCCATTTCAGTGTATTTACTGATAATGCGAATATATCTTTTGTTCCCGCAGCGGAGAGAAGAAGTATTGTTGCAATCGCAGAAAACAGCATTCCGAAAAAGAAAAAAAGGAGTAAAAAAGAAAACTGTCCTCCCGGGGACATTATTTTGAAGATATCTTTTTTCATACGATTCAATTATTACTGTTAGGTAGTCTGTAATTTGCCTGGTTTTTCAATCATTGTTTTGAGTGCTTGAATAAAAATCAGGCTTCGTTTTATTCAATTATTAGCTTCTTGCAACCGGAAAACAGCTATTCCGTTACAGTTGTTCGATTTTTTGCAATAGGACATTAATGTTCCGGTCTGGACAACAACCTGCCTGGCTAAACTGGAAGCATGAATAAATGTTGCAATGCCCTGATTGATATAGATAATTCCCACATGGCTAAAATCAAGTCCTTCCAGGCGGGTGCCGAAAGCCACAATATCGCCACTTTTAAGCGTGCCCGAGATTGTTTGGATATCTTCTTTCGGAAGAAGGAAATAGTCCCTGCGTTCGTTTATGTTTTGTTCAATGGCACTGATTTCTTTTATCATTGGCTGATTGTCACGCATAGCCGGGTAAAGTCCGGCATGTTCCGACATAAAACGTATTCCTTTATCTATCCGTTTTCCTCCGATGCGAGGCGTTAGATTGGTCAATAGCCCTTTCTTGCTGTTATCGTATATCCAGTCGGATAAATAATGCAGGCGGGACGAATAGTCCTTGATTTCGCCATCCCGGTAGCGAAGCCGTTGCAACTGCATCTTGAAATTTGCAAATGATTTATTGTCCGATTTCATGGTCAAGGCAAGTGCAATGCAACTTTCCACAAATGTGGTGCAGTCAAATTCCCTTAGGTTCACTACCAGTTTTTCGCCGGAATTAACTTCCAGGGTAGAAGCTACGTAGGGTCTTCCCTGGAAGAATAGTGCCGTTTTTACCAGTAAAATGTTTATTGGCTGATGAAGATCCGCTTTTATGGTCTTTGCATAATTTTCAAAGATTAGAGAATCCGCATTATCGGCAGCACCGGCCTTCGTTGTATTTCCCAGGAAACACAAGATACAAAGAAATATCGATAAAACCTTTACTGACTGATTTTTCATTGACGGGATGCTGTTTATGGAGCACAACGGCTGAGTTGCCTTACGAAAGGCCAACAATTTCACCGTTTACCAAGTCGATATTGTTCGCGTTGGGAACTTTGGGCAATCCCGGCATCCGCATCATGGTGCCGGCGATAGCAACGATGAATTCAGCACCGCTGTTGATCGCGACATCCGTAATTTTGAATGCGAAATGCTTAGGCACTCCGAACGCTTTGTCGTTGTCAGAGAAAGAATATTGTGTCTTGGCGATGCAAACCGGGAAGTGTCCCATTCCCAGTTTTTCTGCAGTTGCGATAATTTTCTTTGCCTTGTCGGAATATTCTACACTTCCTGCTCCGTATATATTTTTAGCTATTTTACTGATTTTTGTCTCTATCGAATCGTTGTCTTTGTACGTCAGCTTCAATGTTTTTGAAGGCCGCTCTTCTATCATCCTGACAACCTCCTTTGCTAATTCCACTGCGCCGTCAGCGCCTTTCGAAAACGATTCGTTTACGGCAAATCCCACTCCCAGCTCTTGGCAATGTTGAGCCAGCAAATCGATCTCTTCCTGGATATCGAATGCAAATTTATTGAACGTAACAATAAGGCTTTGCCCGAAAGCATGGAGATTCTCGATGTGTTTGTCCAGGTTCTTGAATCCGTTTATTAATCCTTTGGAATTAGGAAGCTTGATTTCCGCTACCGGAACTCCTCCGTGCATTTTTAGGCTTTGCGAGGTAACCACTACGACGGTAAGTTTGGGGCGAAGTCCCGATTTGCGACACTTGATATTATAAAATTTCTCCGCTCCCAAATCAGCACCGAATCCTGCTTCAGTAACTACATAGTCGGCGTGTGTCATAGCCATTTTTGTCGCGATGACCGAATTGCATCCGTGCGCAATATTGGCAAAAGGACCGCCGTGAATGAATGCGGGTGTATTGTCTGTGGTCTGTACCAGATTGGGGTGGATAGCATCTTTGAGTAGCACTGTGAGTGCGCCGGCCACTCCTAAATCTTTGACAAGAAAAGGTTTGTCATCGTAGGTATATCCCAAAAGAATATTTTCGATTCTTCGGCGTAAATCATTTTCATTCTCAGCCAGGCAAAGTATGGCCATGATTTCGGATGCCGGTGTAATATCAAATCCTGATTCCGCGGGAACTCCGTTGGCCAGGCCGTTGAGTCCTGTTACAACGTTACGCAGGTTGCGGTCGTTTACATCCATGACGCGTTTCCACAGAACCTGCTTGATGGCTTTGTCTGTTCCCCGGTTTTGAAAGATATAATTGTCTAATAGAGCAGTCAGTGTGTTGTGAGCAGAAGTGATGGCATGAAAATCACCTGTAAAATGCAGGTTGATATCCTCCATCGGCAGTACTTGTGCATATCCTCCGCCGGCAGCACCCCCTTTCATCCCAAAACAAGGACCTAACGAGGGTTCTCTTAACGCCGGAATTGTTAACTTCCCTATTTTGTTAAGACCCAGAGCCAATCCGACCGAAACGGTTGTTTTGCCGATTCCGGCTTTAGTCGGTGTGATGGCTGTTACTAAAATAAGGTTGGATTCTTTGACTCTTTTTTCATTGATAAGGGAGAGAGGGACTTTGGCTATATATTTGCCATAATTGTGAAGATATTCCTCCTCTATTTTAATATCTGCTGCAATATCCTTGATAGGTTTCTTCCGGATACTGCGGGCAATCTCAATGTCTGTCAGCATAGATAGAAATGATAGTCTGATTTTATAAACTGAAATTTTATCCAAATAACGGAAAAAAAACAACATCCTGCAAACGATATTTACATTCGGGCAGAGGCTGAACAAATGTAGTTTTTGTGTTTAAAACATAAAAACTTCTTTCATTATTCATTTCTAATACTTATCTATCAATGCTTTTATGTATTTTTGCGCTGAATTTATGAAATTCGTAATATAAAAAGTATTGAATCAAACGAATGGTTAAGAATCAACAACCTGCAAAAAATAAAGGCAATAACTCTTCCGGAGCAAGTCATGTAGTGAAAGTGCTTTGGGGGCTTTTTGGCGTTTTTTTACTAGTATCCTTATTGATATTTTCCCTGATTGCAGTAGGGGCAATCGGGTATATGCCCAAAATTGAGGAACTGGAAAATCCGATTGATAAATATGCATCTCAGATTTATTCATCCGACAATGAAATTCTGGGAACCTACTCACAAAGCAAAGAAAACCGTATTTATGTCAGCTACGATGAGCTGTCGCCTTATCTGGTTAAAGCTTTGGTTGCGACCGAAGATGCCCGTTTTTACAGCCATTCAGGTATTGACTTCATGGCGCTTGCCCGCGCATTCGTGAAAACAGGTTTGTTGCATCACGGAAGCAGTGGAGGTGGTAGTACCATTTCGCAACAGCTAGCCAAACAGCTCTATTCTCCTTCTGCCGAAAGTAAGTTGCAGCGTTTGCTTCAAAAACCGATAGAGTGGGTGATTGCCGTTAAGCTGGAACGTTATTATACCAAGGATGAGATTATCAATCTCTATTTGAATAAATTTGACTTTTTGAATAATGCTGTAGGGATTCAGTCTGCTGCTCATGTCTATTTTAATAAATTACCGAAAGATTTGAATGTGCAGGAGGCAGCAACTTTGATAGGAATGTGTAAAAACCCTTCCTATTTCAATCCTATTCGTCATACCGACAGAGCAAAAGGACGTCGCAATGTGGTGCTGGATCAGATGCGTAAAGCCGGATATCTTTCAGATGCAGAAGCCGATTCGTTGAAAAATATGCCTTTGGAGACTTCCTTCAGGGCACTTGACCATAAAGATGGTATTGCTCCTTATTTCAGGGAATATCTTCGTATGGCCATGACTGCCAAAAAACCCGATAAATCGAATTACGAAAGCTGGCAACTGGAGCAATATTCACGCGATTCTCTGGAGTGGGAAACCAATCCTTTGTATGGCTGGTGCGCCAAAAATAAAAAACCGGATGGAAGTTATTACAACCTCTATACCGATGGATTGAAGATATATACGACTATTGATGCCAATATGCAACGTTATGCCGAATCTTCCGTGAAGGAGCATGTCGGGGAGTATCTTCAACCGTTGTTTACCAGTGAGAAAAAAGGACGCTCTTATGCTCCTTATGCATTGAAATATGCATCTCAGGTGAAAACGTATCTGGAGAGAGCCATGAAAAATTCCGATCGTTACCGGTTAATGAAGAAAGCCGGGGCTTCCGATTCGGAGATCCGTACAGCTTTCAGTACAAAAGTAGATATGAAATTGTTTTCATGGAATGGCGAATTTGAGACAGAGATGACTCCAATGGACTCTATCCGGTACCTGAAAACATTTCTTCGTTCCGGATTTATGGCCATGGATCCTCGCAACGGATTTGTGAAGGCATATGTAGGGAATGTCAATTTCCAGTATTTCCAGTATGATATGGTGAATCAGGGACGTCGTCAGATTGGTTCTACCATAAAACCGTTCTTATATTCTTTGGCTATGGAAGAAGGGATGAGCCCTTGCAACCAAATGATGCATGTGGCGCAGACATTGATACAGGAAAACGGTCAGTCGTGGACGCCTCGTAATGCCAATCAAAAGCGGATAGGAGAGATGGTGACAATAAAATGGGGACTCCAAAATTCAGACAACTGGGTGACAGCCTATTTGATGAAGCAATTTACACCCTATGCTTTTGTTCGTTTGCTTCAGTCGTTTGGGATGACCGGGAAAATAGATCCGGTTGTTTCCCTGGCATTAGGGCCTTGCGAGATTTCGCTTGCCGAAATGGTGGGTGCCTATTCGGCCTTTGTGAACAAGGGAATCCGGACTTCTCCCATTTATGTTACACGTATTGAAGACGGATATGGCAATGTCATTGCCAATTTTACGCCACAGACCCATGAGGTGTTTAACGAAACAACCTATGTGAAGATGCTGGATATGCTCCGTGCCGTTATTGACGGTGGAACAGGTAGCCGAATCCGTTACGCATATAAAATCAAGGCACCTCTTGGCGGCAAAACAGGTACCACTCAGGAAAACTCCGATGGATGGTTCATGTGCTTTTCTCCCGATTTGGTTATGGGATGCTGGGTTGGAGGTGACGAACGAACGATTCGATTCGACCGGATGAGCGAGGGACAAGGTGCCACCATGGCATTGCCTGTTGTCGGGAAATTTTTGCAGAAACTGTATGCAAACCCGAAGCTCGGATATTCGCAGGAAGCACAATTTCCAACTGTTCCGAATGTATATCCTTGTGGTGACCCGAATTCAAAAGCTGACGATGGTGACAAACAGGAACAAGGAGGTATTGATAACGTATTTGAATAAATTGCTTCAATAACTTACCATATAAAGTAACAGGGGGATTGTCTGAAACAGAAGACAGTCCCCTTGTTTGCATGTGCCCTGCATGCTTCTAAACCTGATGGTGCAAGTCCACGACGGAGGTCGGTCGCGCCCAAGCCTTAGCTGAGGTCAAGGGTGTTCCTCGCGAGGTGGAATCAGCGAAAAATCGTATGCAAAATACCGGACTGAGGCACACGGACATCCTGTCGTCGCAGGCTCCGGATGTGTCTTTGGAAATGGCGGAAGAACGTGAGTATACGTTTTAAAGACTTGGTCAGTCATGGAATAGACAACCGAAAATCAGGGGAATGAGCTAATACCCGTAAGGGCTATTGCGCATTGTCGATAGCACTATTATTCTAAGTCGCAGGCTCAACAACGACAAGCTAAGCCGTGCCAATGCTCCTTTCTTAATGGGGTGTTATTGGAAAGTTGTATCCGAAGTAAGGAGCCGCATTGGTACTGAACGGTATGCCGGGTGGTCTGAGAGGACAAAACGGGAACGAATTCCGTTTCTTCTATTCGGTTTCCCATTACACAACTGGGTAGTGGTAACGTAGAACTGTGTGTTATTATCATTACACGACCGAGTAAGGCATCATTACACGACCGTGTAAGACACCATTACACGACCGAGTAAGACACTATTACACGACCGAGTAAGACATCATTACACGACCGTGTAAGCCTCTATCCTTTTTTTGTCTGTTGCAACTTTTATCTGATTGACGATACATGAAAAAGCAAAAGGCTGCTCTGTTTTCGGATAGCTTTGTCTGGGTGTGCCGTGCATGCTTGCAAACTTGGTGGTGCAAGTCCACGAAGGAGGTCGGTCGCAACCATCCGTTAGCAGAGGCCAAGGGGAGTCCTCGCGAGGTGGAACCAGAGAAAAACGGTATGCAAAATCCCGACCTGAGGCACACGAACATCCTGTCGTTGCAGGCTACGGATGTGTATTTGGAAATGCCGGAAGAAAGTGAGTATATGTTTTAAAGACTTGGCTAGGCGTGGGATAGATAACCGAAAACCAGAGAAATGCGCTAATACTCGTAAGGACTATAGGCACATGCTCGATAGTGCTATTGTAAGTCGCAGGCTGAACAACGATAATTTACGACCCGCCAATCGAACGGCTTAGGAGTATCCCCGAATGTAGTGTTGAGACAAGATGCTTTTGCACTAATGGATTTTCTATAAAGTTAATAACGACGCACTTTCTACCGTTTTGTACCTGTTTATTTCCTTCTTTTTCAAAATAATTCACTCTGTACTCAAAAGAAAAACAAATATTAGCAAATACTTTACGAGCTGAATTGTTTTATTGGATAATAGAGAAAGGGAAGCTGATAAAAAAGAATTTAGCAGAGGTTTGATTTTGAATTTAAAATCCAGGCTACTCACTTGGAATCCGAAGAATTATTCCTCCTTTCAAAAAATAATTCTATTTTGTAAAATATTTTTTCTTCTCAGTTGTCAGCATAAGTAGAGCGCTCCTATAAAAAGAATGTAAAACATAAAATTTAAAAAGAACGATGATAGCAAAAGGTTTTGGAATGGGATTCTTTGGAAGAAGCCCATTCGATAAAGAAGCAAAAAAGAACTTTCAGGAAAAATGGTCAAAAATGACAGATGAGGAAAAACTGGCGATGATGAATAAGCGAGTGGAAAATATGGGCAAGGATCGTTTCTCGGTGGAAGCCATAGATGCTCGTTGTGAGAAATGGATGAACCTGTCGAAAGAAGAAAAAGATGCCTTTGTGAGCGAGCGGAAAAATATATTCGAAGCGCGGTTCAAAGAGATGCACGGAGCATCGGGACAAGTCTTTGGATTTGAAGGATGTGAATAATATTTTTTTTATCAAACTGAATGGGGCAACTAAACATGTCCCATTCAGTTACAATACGGTTATTTTTGATTTCGGATCATATTTATTCATAACAAGGGAAAGAATTATTAAAGAGAAATGGACATGCAAAAAATAAAAAAAATAAGATTTTTAATGCCGGTTGTCTTTTTGGCAATTGTAGGAGTATTTAGTGTTTTCGTTATGTTGTTGTGGAATTGGCTGATGCCTTCTATCCTGGGCTTGGTTTCGATTAATTTCTGGCAAGCAGCAGGCTTGTTTATACTAGCCCGCATCTTGTTTGGAGGTTTGGGGTTCGGCAAGTGGAGAATGATGATGGGGCGTATGGATCGCTCAGGTATGAATCCTATTCATGAGAAATGGATGCAAATGACTCCCGAACAACGGAAAGAATTCATTCATCGAAGACACCAATTCGGTTTTGGCCCTTCTTTTGGCAAAGACCGTTTTCACCCGGGAGAACCGGAAAATAGAGAAAATGAGAATGGATGAATCGGCAGGAAAAGAGAATGTTGAAGAACTTATCAAGACCCATCAGCCCCGGCTGAAATCATTTATCCGCAAAAGAGTTTCCGGTCGGGAAGATGCTGAAGATATTCTTCAGGATGTATTCTATCAATTGCTCAAAACTGTTGATAACACGGCGAATCCGATTGAACAGGTTACAGCTTGGCTATATCGTGTGGCGCGGAATACCATTATCAACAAACAAAAAAAGAAACAGGAAGATGAACTTCCTTCTTATCCGTACGACGAAGATGAAGGCCTTCTAACTGAATTTTCAGAAGTGTTATTCAATGAAAACCATTCTACGCCCGAAACGGAGTATCTACGCTCCCTTGTCTGGCAAGAACTGGAGACAGCGTTGTCCGAATTGCCATCCGAACAGAGGGAAATATTTGAATTAACCGAATTGGATGGCCTGCTGGTAAAGGAGATCGCCCAAAGCCTGAATATTCCCGTTAATACATTGCTGTCGCGTAAGCATTATGCTGTCAAACACCTTCGTAAACGGTTAAGCAGTTTGTATGTGGATATTCTCGGAGTTTGATTCTTATTGAACCGGATTTATTGAATCTGACAGTAGGATCAATCATTTAAAACTCATGCTGACGGTTCAATTCTCTCGATCCAGCACCATAAACAGCTTTTTGCGAATCTCCCTTTGTAGCATCCGAATCAAAACAAGACAAAAAGAAAAGGCAAAGAACTCTTTTGCAACAGAGACTTTGCCTTTTCTTTTTATTGTATACCGTGTGGTGTGCCGGTTTGTAATCGAATTAATATATTCGTTCTCCCAAGGCTATTTTCAATCTCAGCAAACTCACTGTGTAGTCAATATGGGCCTTTGTTACCGATAGGCTACTTTCCGATAATGCAGTGGAACTGTCCAGCAAATCCAGATTGGTAATGACTCCTGCTTTATAGCTGGTTTGTGCGAGTGCATACGCCTGCGATGCTTGCTTATATTGTAGTTCGGTTTGAGCAATTTTTTTTCCGGCTGCATCCAAGTTGGCCTTGCATTCAATAATCTCATTGGAGATGTTCCGACGGGTTAGTTCCTCGTCCTGCTGTACACTTCGCATCTCGTCTTTGACTTGCATCCGGTTGTATTTACTGCGTTTACCATCCAAAATAGGTACTTTAAATCCCACACCCACTACATAATTTGCCTTAAATGTGCCCAGCTCGGGTGTATATCCGTTCTTGAACCCTCCCGATGCAAAAGCATTCAGGATGGCATTGTTTTGCGCATCAACGACTTTCATCCTGGATTCGGAAATCAGGCTGCGTTGGTGGGTTATGCGAAGTTCATCGCGTTGGTCATAGGCTTTTGCAATCAGCGAAGATGTTTCGGCAATCAGTTGTGGACTCGCAAGCTCCTGACGCAACCGGATAGCCGTCGTCTGAGTTTGTCCGAGGAACGAATTCAGTTGGCTGGTTTGTATCTGAAGGCTTGTGAGTAGATCGGTTTTTTGGTTCTCAATATTTGAGATACGGACCTTTGTAGTTAGAATTTCGTATTGAGTTGCCGATCCTGTAGCTGCCTTTTTCTCTACGAATACGAGGTGCTCATTGAGATTTTTAAGTTCATCATTTTTGATTTGGATGGCCTCCTGAAGATAAACAATTGCGTAGTAATTTCCCAAAATAGAAGATGATAAACGTTGTTTCAACTGCTCAAGAGTGAGTTGGGAAAGCGCTTTGTTTTGTTCCTCGAGGTCGATATTCTTTTTTGTTTTTCCAAAATCGTAAAGCTGCTGATTCAGATTGAATGCAGCAGAATAATTATCCGCCGGGAAAAGATTGAATGTCCCTAATCCGGGGAGTGTGATGCTGGATGTTGGGCCCAGATGTGAATAGGAACCGGAGAGATCCAGATTCGGATTGTAGGCTGTCCGAGCCAGTCCTATTCGTGCATTAGCCGATTCGATTTCAATTTCAGCTTTCTTTACTGATGGATAGTTGGTCATGGTTTGTGAAATGACCTGCGACAGCGATAGTGAATCGGATGGATTGGTCTGTGCGGATATTGCTCCCGGTAAGGCGAACAATAAGGCGGAGAATGATGTGATAATATAATGTCTCATAATCTTGATTCTGATTGATTTTGTGAGGAAATAGCGGCAGAAGCATTTGCTTTTCTCTCTCTTCTTTTCTTGGATTGCGACAAAAGAATAGGTATGAATCCCAACAAGGTAATCATTCCAGCTAAAAAGAAATCATCGCTAACTCCTTGTATAAAAGCTTGATTTCCTACGTGCTGACTTATTAATACATGACTTTGCTGGAGTGCAGTGGCAGCCGATCCTCCGGCATGACTTTGAATGTGGTAAGCCAGGTTTTGAGCGACGTTCTGATACACCTGTGAACTTGCATCCATGACCTGACCGTACATTTGAGAATGGAAGTTTGTTCTTGAGGTGAGCAATGTACTTAAAATAGCTACTCCCAGGCTACCTCCGATTTGTCGAACGGTATTGGTAATACTCGATGCCTGAGCCATTTGCTCGCGGGGAATAGTCGCCAAAGAAAGGGCACTTAACGGCGTAAAAATCATTCCCATTCCTAAACCTCTCAGATAGAGCGAAAACATAATGAAAGAATGTTCCGTCATAAATGATAGATGGTAATTAATGAAGAAACTCGAGGCCAAAAGTCCGATTCCAATCAATAACGGAATTTTAGGATTGGTCTTGTCCGAAAAGATTCCCACCAATGGGGAGACTGCTCCCTGAATGATTCCTACCGGTAAAAAGACGGCACCCGACTGAAGAGCAGTGTAACCTAAGGAATTTTGGAGGAAAAGCGGCATCAGAAATGTGCTTCCAAACATTCCCAGTCCAAAGACAAGCATGAAGATGTTGGCTAATCCGAAATTCCGGTCGCCCAGCAGCCGAAGGTTCAGGAGCGGGTTTTTTATTGTTAGTTCGCGTGTCACGAATACGACAAATCCAATGGCCGAAATAGCAAAACAAACCAATATGTAAGGTGCACTCCACCCCGATGAATTGCTTTCGGAGTTCCCCTCCGAAAGTGCATAAAGAAGTACGGGGAGAAAAATAACAACAGAGATAAAGCCGATAAAATCAAATTTACGGGCAGAAGGATGGACAAACTCCCGCTGGATAATAAGAGTGGAGAATAAGGCAAATATACCAACAGGCACATTTACGTCAAAAATTAGTGTCCAGCTGAAATTATCTACGAGGTATCCGCCTAACAGAGGGCCGAAAGAGATGGATGCAGCAGCGGCGATAGCCCAAAAGCCTAAGGCCACGCCTCGCTGTTTGGGTGGAAATTCGCGGGTGATAATTGCCATTCCAAGCGGTTGTACCGTTCCGGCACCTAATCCTTGTATTATTCTGGAGATAATCAGCGTATTTTCATCGTTGGACATTCCGCAAAAGAGCGAACCCAGAGTGAAAAGAAACAGACCCCAGAAATAGATTTTTTTATACCCGTATTTATCGGCAAGCCACCCGGAGGTGGGCAACATCACGGCCATTGACAGCATATAGGCTGTCACTACCCATTGAATTGTATCGAGTCCGACGCCAAAGGATGACATGATTTTGGGTAATCCCACGTTTACAATAGTAGAGTCCAGCACGGCCATAAATGTGCCGAGCATGATGTTTGCCAGAACAAACCATTTGTAACGCGGATTGCTGGGATGAAACAGCGAATCTTTATTTCTGAGGCGACTTCGTATCTTGTGTTGTAAAGAGAGTGACCTCATGATTTTTTTACGATTTTAACTACAGCAGACATGCCAGTCAGTAAATTGAATGAAGATGGTTTACTTCCGTTTTGGGTTGCATCGATTGATATTTTCACCGGGACGCGTTGCGTTGTTTTCGTGAAGTTTCCTGATGCATTGTTGGGCGGAATGAGCGAAAACTGCGATGCTGTGGATGAGCCGATCGTAAATATCTTGCCTTCGAAAGTGACATTCGGATAGGTATCGAGTGTGAATTCCGCTTTTTGTCCGATATGTAATCCCTCCATTTTTGTTTCTTCGAGATAAACCATGATCCAGAATCTGCGGTTGTTGTTTACCGTGTAGATGGCTTGTCCGGTCTGCGCCACATCTCCGCTTAAGAGCCATCGTTTCGCGATGACACCATCGGTCGGGGCATATAAACGTGTGTTTCCGAGCTGTGTATTCACGGCGTTGATCTGTGCATTGGCGCTGACAATTGCGGCTGCCGCTGTTTTTATTTGCGCCTCTGATACGGGTAGTTGTGCCTGAGAAGCGGCATATTGCGCCTGGGCGGTTTCGAAAGCTTTTTTGCTATGGTCGAACTGTTCTTTGGTGACCACATCGCCTGAATATTGAACTTTGGCTCTGTCAAAATCATCTTTGGCTTTGTCGAGTGCTATCTTCAACACCTTGATGTTTTTCTCGTCGTATCCATACTTGGCTTCCGATTGCAGTTTGTTGGCCTGCGTTTGAAGTTTTGCAGCGATGATCTGTTGCTTTTGAGCCAGCAAATCGGTGCTGTCTAATTCTACTAACAATTGTCCCGCTTTTACCGAATCACCTTCTTGCGCATACAAGCGGGCAATCCGCCCCATCATTTTGGATCCTACGGAGGTATTGTCTGAGGCAACATACGCATCATCGGTCTTCAGGTAGCTCGAATAATCGATATACCAATAGACTCCTCCAATAATACAAGCTAAAACAACAACCGTTAACGGCAGATATACCTTCCAATCTTTTTTACCTTTACTCATTTTCGTGTTACAATTTATTAATTCGTGATTTCCTTTTTCTTTTTATCGGTGTGCTCTCTTTTATTCTGTGGCGGAACAAGTGCCGTTATTGCCGCATTTTTCAAGTTGGTTTTTATTTATCTGAATAAGAATGGCGGCAACACTTGATGAACTTTCTCCTAATTCCTTCAAAGTGTCTTCATCGAGTTCTTTAAGCGAGGTGATGAGCGATTCGGATATCAAAGATTTGATTTCTTTGTATTTTTCTCGTCCGGTTTCTGTTAACTGAATCAGGATGATGCGGCGATCGTTTTCGTCATAAAGACGTTCCACCAATCCGTCGGCCGCTAAGCGGTTTACTAAACTTGTTACCTGTGGCTTGGGGAGCGATAAGTGTACTCCAATACCAGTCATTGTCAGTGTGCCGTGATAATTGAGTGCTCCCATGACATGGATGTCGTGGGTTGAATAGCTTGTTTTTGATTTGACTCCACGTACCAGTATTTTACCTAAAATGGGTAAAATACGGAACATGTTTTCGACAATCGTCTGCTCTAACATGTGATTTTCCTTCCTTCTCTAATAGTTCTTTTTTGTAAATTGTTGCAAAAGTATAACTATTTACTTTTCTAAAATGGCTGTCTGTGTTATTTTTATTTAAAAGGGGAAAAAATGGCTGTTTGTGCATCAGAGACAGGTCGTCGGTGATTGCGAGATGCTATGTTCGGAGGAGGAAAAGATTGGATTTGAGGCGGAGGTTGCCCTACAGGCAATAGTGGTTGTTGTGTGTATTTTGGATTCTAATGGATGAGGCTTCTCTTGGGAAAAGAACCGAATCCTGAATAGGACTCCGCGTGAGGGATTGCAGCGGGCAGCAGGCGCGTAGGAACGGAGCGCAGGATGCGAGCGGAAAGCCCGACCCGTAGCTTGCGGAGGGGCACGCCCAAAAAAAAAGAAAAAAGAAAAAGAGACGATGGGCGGGTTTTAAAAGACAGACAAAGCCAGCATGTCGCATGCCAGCTTTGCCCAAAAATTACCACGAAAAATAAATTAATTGCGGGTGCTCCATTTCCAGTCGTCTGTCCGGAAAGGAGATGCCGGCAAGCCTTCCCGGTTGTACAGGTTGACGTCGGGATTGTTTGCCCAGGCAAAACGGACGGCGACCGGAGCTTCCACTTGATCTGAATACACAACAATTTTATCACCTTCGATGTAAGCTTTTGCCCACACGAATATTTTGTCTTTTCCGGCAATCGTGAATCCTTCGACATAGCCGTATTTGTTGGTCGTCATGAGTCCGCTTCCCAGATGGTCGAATGTAATAATGGCTTTATTCCCATTGATTTCCATGGATTGGAAGGTGGGACCCGAATAAACGATACCTGCTTTGCCGTAAGTTTTGTTCAAGGCAATAAGCGCCAGACGGCGGCCTACGTCTTGTTTGTTTCGGGGATGAATATCGTTGGCATCACCGATGTCGGTAATAACTGCCTGTCCGGTATTGGGGAGAGAAAGCGTCTGGCTTTGCGCCTGTCGAAGTTCAGCCCAGGCACTTTCGGTGGGGCGATTGTCTTTCGGAAGATAATTTGCCAATTGAACCCAATAGAATGGAAACGCGCTGTGCCATTGATTTCTCCAATCGTTGATGAGTGCAGGGAAAAGCGTCTGGTAGTTGTAGGCTTGTCCGGCATTGTTTTCGCCTTGATACCAAATTGCTCCGGCTATAGGGAAACGGGTAATGGGGTTGATCATGGCGTTGAACAGGAGGGCGGGCTGCATGTTTGGAGAAGGTTCTACAAAGTTGTATTGCTTGTTTGTAACGGCCTCTTTGTAATGCCAGTTTCCGGAAAGGGGATATCTTTGTCCGTTCACTTCGATATACATATCATCGGGTCGTCCGTAAAATCCGCCTCCGCCGGAAAAGTCTGTAATTTTGACGGCTATGCGATTCGTGCCGGCCACCAGTATGTTTTCGGGAATGCTGTATTGCCGATTGGCGGTGTATCCTTCGGTGTGTCCTATCTGCTTGCCGTTGATCCAGGTGATTTCATTGTCGTCGATAGGGCCAAGTTGGATAACCGCTGTTTTTCCGGCAGCTTCAGCGGGTAATTCCACTTCGCGACTGTACCATACAATTCCGTCGATGTCGCCCAGGATACCTTCCCAAAGTTGCGGGACAGGCATCGTTTTCCACGAGGAAATGTCGGCTTGCGGCAGATTCCAGTTTTCGGCAGTTCCCGGATCGTTTTGCATGGCGTTCTGGTAAGCTACCTTGCGCTCGCTGTTGTCTTTCAGAAATTGGTCTATGTTATCTATCTTTTTCCCTTCATAGCGTTTGCCGAATGAGTCGGGGAGTTTGTTGAATGCCGATTCGCTTATCCATGTCTCAATGTCGGTTCCTCCCCAGGACGAATTGATGATTCCTATCGGGATATTTAATTCTTTGTAGAGGTTCAGTGCGAAAAAGTAAGCGACAGCCGAGAAATCGGATACTGTTGCCGGTGAGCAAACCTGCCAGTTTCCCCCGAAATCGTTTTTCGGTTCTGTACCGATGGCTTTTACAACATTGAATGCACGGATCTGGGGGTAGTTGGCCCGGCTAATTTCTACAGATGCATTTTGTACATTTTTCACAATCCATTCCATATTGGATTGTCCGGAACATAACCAAACTTCGCCTACCGCGATGTTTTGTAATGATATATGATTAAATTTTCCTTTTACATTGAGCGTATATGGTCCTCCGGAGCTACAAGGAGGAAGTGAAACTGCCCAGTTTCCCGATTGGTTGGTTTTCACTTTGTATGATTGATTTCGAAAAGAGACTTCGACAGTCTCTCCTTTATCCGCCCATCCCCATACTTCAATCGTCTTGTTTTGTTGTAATACCATGTTGTCGCCGAATATAGCAGGAAGTTTCACCTTTGCCGGCAGACAGGCCGGAACCAGAAGGGCTGCTATCAAAAGGGCATCTATTCGTTTTTTCATTGCCTGGAAATTATAATTTAAGTGAATATGTTGACTGCTTTATGTCCGGCTAATTTTTCTTTGATTCAAGGATGAGTTGAGCATTCTGTAATCCTTCGGCTGAAGCTTTGAGATAAATTTTCCCGGATGATTTTCCTGTCTGAACCACGACCAATGCTTTTCCGTTAAACAAATGTCGTTCAGATTTTTTCAAAGATACGGAATCTGTTGCATTGCCGTTGTCTGTCCCGGCAATAAATCCATTCCCTTCGATAGAAAAACGAATCAGGTCGGATGCATCCGGTATGGCAATTCCTTTTTTATCAATAAGTTCAACAGTGACAAATGATAAATCTTTGCCATCGGCAGTTAGGGTGCGTCGGTCGGCGAGCAAACGAATAGCAGCGGGTTTTCCGGCTGTGCAAATTTCCTGTGATAATACCTTTTTTCCATTTTTATATGAAATTGCTTTCAATGTTCCTGCTTCATAAGGTACACGCCACATGACGTGAATTGCGTCTCCTTCTTTGTGTTTTCTTCCGAGCGATTTCCCGTTCAGAAACAATTCCACTTCATCGGCCTGGTTATAATATGCCCAAACATCTACGATCTTTCCCGGTTCCCAATTCCAATGAGGGAAAAGGTGGAGAACCGGTTTATCAGTCCATTCGCTCTGATACATGTAATAGACATCTTTGGGAAATCCGGCTAAATCCACTACTCCGAAATAGGAACTACGGGAGGGCCACCAGAAAGGAGTCGGCTCGCCCAGGTAATCAAATCCGGTCCAGAGGAAAAGTCCTGAAATATGTTTGTTTTTCTTCACCAGATTCCAACTCGCTTCGTGTGTGGAGCCCCAAGGTGCGTGACAATTGTCGTAAGCAGAGCATTGATGGATGGGCATGTCGAAGGGGATATCCCAACGTTTGGGCCACAGACGGATGCTGTCGGAAGGCATATCGTAATATCCGCGAGACATCAAAGCGGAAGTGGATTCTGTTATGATCAGGCTTTTTCCCGGGAACTTTTGAAAGAAGGTTTCTCCCCAATTATATTCGTGATAATTGAATCCGATAATGTCCATCGCTCCTGAACGGAAAATATAATTGGACGGCTCCGTCTCATTATTGCCACTGGTAACAGGTCGGGTAGGATCGACTTGTTTTACGAGAGTTGCCAGTTTTGTAGCCAGCAAAGAGTTCACATGAAGGGTCGTTGTGTCCAGATTGCTTTTGCTGAGGGTATTGGCGAAGTTTAAAATCATATTGGCCTGCTGAAGGTTGAGTGTGTCAGCATTGATATCCGCCCATTGTTCGAGGACTTCATTTCCGATACTCCACATAATCACAGATGGATGATTCCGGTCGCGTCGTATCCAATCGGTTAAGTCACGCTCGTGCCATTCATTGAAAAAACGAGAATAATCGTGAGGTGATTTCTTTTTTCTCCAGATGTCGAATGCTTCATCCATGACAAGAAATCCCATTTGGTCACACAAGTCAAGGAGTTCGGGTGCGGGAGGATTATGGGAGGTGCGTATGGCATTGCATCCCATTCCTTTTAGTATTTCCAATTGGCGCCTGATAGCTCGAATGTTGACAGCGGACCCCAAACAACCTAAATCGTGATGCATGCATACACCTTTGATTTTTACCGATCTCCCGTTCAGGAAGAATCCATTGGCCGCATCGAAACTGAAGGTTCGAACTCCTAAAGCAGAAGTTTGTTTGCCTAGTGTTTTCCCATTCTTTACGATGGTGTTTATCACCTGATAGAGGTATGGGTTTTCATCCGACCAGAAGAGAGGGGCGTCTATTGAAATCGTTTGCGTACAGGTCGCAGATTTCCCTGCAAAGAGGGAAACAGGAGTATTGGCTTCTCCTACTTTTTTGCCGGCTTTATCCAAAATAATGCTTTGCAATTGAAACTGTTCATTTGCCAGGTTTTTATTCTCTAAAGCTACTTCCATCTTAATGACAGCTTTTTGCTCTGACACATCGGGAGTCGTGATGACTGTTCCCTGGTGTGTGAATTGTAATAGATTTGTGGTTACCAGCCATACATTGCGATAAATTCCCGAACCTGTGTACCAGCGGGAATTTGGTTGTAGTGTGTTGTCGACCTGCACAGCGATGACATTGTCTCCTGATGGATTCAGGAAAGGAGTTAAATCATACCGAAAAGCGATGTATCCGTTGGGACGAAAACCGAGGAGGTGTCCGTTTATCCAGACACGGCTGTTCCAATATACACCGTCGAAGTCTATATAGTAATTTTTTTCTTCCGATTTATTCAGGCGGAATGTTTTGCGATACCATCCCATCCCTCCGGGCAAAGCTCCGCTTCCCGGGCTTGATGGAAATGTAGAAGAAAAATCACTTTCAATACTCCAGTCGTGAGGTAAATCTATAGTGCGCCATTTTGAGTCGTCACAATCTGTTTTATATGCTGATGAATCTGCCAATAAGGAAAATTTCCAGGAATCGTTGAAATTGACACGCTGCGCATGTATATACGCCCAGGCGAATACTCCGAAAAAGAAAGTGAGATGTCGTTTTAATTTTAGTCTCATGACGAAAGGATCATATTAGCCGAAAAGCGGGCAGAGTTTGTATTGACGCTGCCCGCAGAGATATTCTGTTTAATTAGTAGCATGTATCAGTGCACTGATGGCATCGGCGTGTGCTTGTTCGCCGGTGTTCCGGTTGAACAATCCGTTTCCGTTATTGCCGGTAACTCCGTTGTCCCAATAGACGGGAACAACTCCGTTGGCAATAGCCTGCGATGTGATGTATTTCAGATAGTAATTGCGTGAAGCCGTGACATGTGCTTGTTTGGAAGCATCTGCAATTTCGCGGTACATATTTCCGAATTCTCCCATAATGACGGGTATATTCTTATCAATGAAGTTGGTCTTCAATTTAGCGAACTGAGTGCGAGCCCAATCTTCCTGTCCCCAGGATGAAATTGCACCATATTGATCATATCCGGCTTCCTTTCCCCAATAATACTTCATGGTAGCCCAGGATGCATCTTCTGTAAGAATACAATAATCGGAAGGATCATAATAATGGATTTCAGCCATCAATCGGTTGGAGGTTGCATCGGTCGGCATTTTCAACGAGCTTACAGCAAGGTCAATATTGGTATTATAAGCCTGTACCAACAGATTTCGGTACGTGTTTTTCCCTCCAGTTGAACGAACAGCATCCACAAAGGTTTGATTGAACGACATCTGCACTGTGATGTTTTCTGCTGTCGGCGCTGTGCTGGCATCATGCCCCACTTCGTTTGTTCCGGCAAATATCAGGTGTTCGTCGTAATCGCGGAAATAAACAGCGATTTGTTCCCAGAGAGCTTTCTGCTTTTCGTTGATAGCACTCTGCTGTGCATAGAACGGGTTTTCGTCACGCCATCCACCATCCCAGTGTGAATTCAGAATCACGTACATGTTGTTGGCGATACAATAATCCACAACTTCTTTGACACGGGCAAACCATGAATCTTTTATTTTATATGTGGTCTGATCCTCCATATAACCGCTCCAGGCGCAAGGGATACGTATTGTGTTGAATCCGGCTGATTTCACCGCATCGATCAAGGTCTTCGTCGTTTTCGGGTTTCCCCACATTGTCTCGCTGGCTACCGTTGAAGAAGAGCAGGCTTCCAGAGAGTTTCCGAGGTTCCATCCGATACCCATCTTTGCTGATAATGCTTTGGCATCGGACGACATTCCTGTTGCATCGGACGCGATGGTCAGTTGGGAAGCTGCCTGATTCACCACAACTGTGTCTTTGTTGTTTCCCAACGAAAAGACAATTATTCCTTTTCGGGCAAAATGGTTTCGATTTGCTCCAATTGTGAATGTTTTAGATAATGAAGAAGTAGCCTTTGTTGCAGATTCTGCAATCCAGTCATTCCCAATAGTCATGTCGTATGTTCCGGATACCTGATAGTTGACTGTAATATTACCACCTGCAGCATCTACGCTGTAGGAGCTATTGGCTACAATCAGCAAATCCTGATATGACTGCGTTACGGTGATTGTCTGAGTTTTCTCCCCTGCTTTTATCAAAATTAGGGCTGTCCGGGTGTCGGTGCTCGAATTGTTTGCAGCGGTTATTTTCAATTCCACGACGTGGCCTGTTCCTTGACCTGAAGATGGAGACAGGGTGAGCCAATCGGCAGAACTTGTTGCTGTGAAATCCACATTACTCTGTACGTAAATCGATTGAACTTCTCCGACTGCAGAAAACGACATTTCCGTTTTCGATACTTTCAGGTCAGGCTCCACCGAATTGTTGTCGGAGCAGGAATATGGTATAAACAGGCAGCCCAAAAGGGTCAGGAGCAGATTCATTATTTTTAATTTTTTCATAGGATTTAATTCTTACTATTAGTCGGTCTGGAACTCGCTTGATTTTTTATCATTGTGTTGAGTGATTTAATAAAAATCAAGCTTTGTTTCTTGCGGTTTAATGCTTACTCTTAGGGGGTATGGAATATTCGGCTTATACCATGAATTCTCAAGTATAATGAAAGTTCGAATTTATCTCATCCGTTATTTTTACAAGCTTTTCCGTCTGTGTATTTTGCTTTATGGACGGAAAAGCCTGCTTTATTACATTCTATCTGGTGACAATTTTATCCACCTTGATTTTCACTGCACTTAAATCCTGGATATCATTAATAATACTGCTGATGTCAATAACAAAGACCATAATTCCGGAAGCTACTCCCGGAGAACAATAGACGGTATATGTGCCGTTTCCTGTTACTTGTGTATCACCGGAACCGCCTCCCCAATATTGAGCTGACCAATCTCCGTCGGCATAGCTTATTGCAGTCTTGTAATTTCCTGAAGCACCACTATTCAAGGTCATTCCGGAAATAGTGAATGTTACTTCCACGGAGTTCGAGAAATCGAAATCCGAGGGGTTTACTGGTGGATTATTGGCAGTACTTCCATAGGCATTGTATATCTCAATTCTCAGATTTCCTTTGTTTTCAAAATCACCATATATTATTTTAGAAGCATCAAAACTGATGTTTGTTCCTGAATCCGTGTCGGATGAATTTCCCGTCACAAGTTCGAAATGATATACCAGATATTGATTAGAACCCGATAAGCGTTGTCCCAGCCATATTCCTGAGAGATTTCCCAGGGCATCTGTTTCTGATTTTATTACCCTTAAGGTGCTTTCGCTGGTCGTCGCTAGGTTGATGTTTCCAGAAAGAGTAAAGGAGATATTTTGTCCGAAGTCAATGTTGTTTTTAGAATCAATGGTATAGCTTCCGGTAATCTGTTTGGATAACCCATCCGTAAAGATATATGTGCCGCTGGCATCCCCCGTTTTAGTCATACTCATAGATATATTTTTAATCAAAGCTTGATTGTAAACATATCCGGAAGAGATATAGTCATTCGGAGAACTCCAGTTATGTACGAATGTTCCGTCCAATTCCGTCCAATTGTATGGGGTTGTTTCTGACAGTTTCCACTTCTTCGTAGAGGTTGTTGTCAAATCATTATTTGCATTACCGGAATATGGTGGTTGAGCTTCCCCTGCGACCCAATTGTCAAAATAATCTTTGGAGATGAAATTGTAAACAAGCCAGCAAGCTTGGTCTCCGGCTAAAGCAGCATCACGTAATACCCCCAACTGCATTGTGTTTTCAGTCAAAGACATGATTCTGATATTTCCCCAGTCAATCACTTGCCCGTTTCTGTTTGAATCGTGCAGAGGTGAAGCATTTGTCATCCGCATGGTATGCTCGGTCGTACTAATCATGTATAACCCTTTTTCTGTTCCCCTTGAAGGAATGGTATTATGTATTACAGTTACATTTGCCCCATTCTTTAAATCAAAAGTCATCGAGCCGAAATCAGCCGCATTCATCATCCATGTGTTCTCGCTCCATTTAGGACACCAATTCCACTGATCGACTCCTTCCGGAGCGGCGCCATTTGTTATCGACTCCCAGCTATATCCGGTGCTATAAAAATACAACGGTCCGTTGAAATACCGACTCACACCATTGGCATCCAGATCGAGATACCAAGTCTTTGATTTTCCGACTCCACCTGAAAGTTTTGTCCACAATTCATCATTCACAAAATCGGCATAAAAGTTGTCTACTTTGAAAGAAACTGAATCACCCCATACGACACCTCCTCTTGTTTCGACGCCAAATTGTACCGGATATGTTCCTGCAAATGGCATTTTAAGAGTTACGGTATCTTCCTGACTTCTTCCCTGGGGATGATTCCATAGCGGGGTATAGCCTTTTCCCATTTTATTTATCAAATAGACAATATTCGGATTCCCGCTGTCGTGCTTGATTTCGAAGGCTATGCCTTCCACCAAATCAGAGGATTTTACATTGGGCTTGAGTAACTCATAACTATCGGGAGAACATGCCCAAAAGGATATCAGGCTCATTAACGTAACTAAAAATATAGGAATTAACTTTTTCATCGTTTTCAATTTTAAGATTAGCTTACCATCCTGAATTTTGTTTCAACACATTTGCTGATAACGTAATCTGTGTCTGAGGAATTTGCATAAATCCCCGTGTTGTTGTGATGTTGGATGCCGAGATTGTGACTTGGTCATTTACATTTCCGCTCAATAAAGTTGTCGTTTCTGCAATGGTGGAAGCTGCTACGGTCAATCCTTGGCGAAGCAAATCCCAATAGCGTAATCCTTCGAAAGCAAATTCAAACTTTCTTTCTTCCATAATATTGGCCTGATTGACCGTTTTTGTGGCTAATCCGGCTCTTTTTCTCACTTGATCATAATAACTCTGTGCATTGCTGCTGCCTAATTCGGCTGCCATTAGAAGTACATCTGCATAGCGCATGATTACATAATCCTGATCCTGTGAAATCTGAAAATTCTGTGAGCCTCCGGTGTTGCTCGTTCCGTCGGGCAGGCAAGTAGGAGAATATTTTTTGATCATGTATCCGGTATATTCTCGCTGGTCGCCGGTATCGTAGCCTGTAATTTTTTCGCCGGCAACATCGATGATAGATGCCGTTTTACGGGTGTCGGAACTTAAATAAGCATTGACAAATTGAGGATTCACTGTACATGCTCCCCATCCTTTTCCATAAGGCGACCAGTTGGTATTGCGCATTCCCAACATTACAATAAATGTATTCCCGTCTACATTTCCGTTGTAGTCCTGTGTATTGTTGAATTTTTGAGCGAAAACCGTTTCCGTATTTCCTTCTCCGGCGTAAGCCGATTTATCCAGTGTGTTGTCTTGGGCATTCGGCACATAGCTTGATGCAGGCCATAAAGATGCAAAATTAGATACTAAAGCATATTGTCCACTGCTAATTACATCTTCGAGCCCGTTTAATACTTCTGCTTTCGTAATCCCCAAATCGTTAGTGCCATAATAACCGGTATAGAATAAATAGACACGAGCGAGCATGGCTTTCGCTGCATAGCAAGTAACACGTCCGTCGTTGGTTGCTGCGTTTGCTTTGGGATATGCTGTTGAGGAAATATTTTCGGCAGCGAATTTCAAATCAGCAACAATCTGCTTATAGATCTCAACCGGTTCGGATTGCGGAATATTTGCAGTAGAAGGTTCTGTCAATAGAGGCACCTTTTCGAATAGACGCGCCAAATCAAAATACATAATGCCTCGTAGAAAACGAGTTTCACCTTCAATACGGTTTTTGGTCGTTAACGAATCTTTCCATGCAACTCCGTCTAATTTGCTGAGTAGCGTATTGCACCTTGAAATACCGGTGTAATAACTGCACCATGTGGTGTTAAAGATATTGCTGCTTGAAGGAGACTGGGAGATATCAAAGCGATCTAAAGCCTGATATGAACGATCATCTGAGTTTCCTGTTCCACCAAAGCATTCGTCGGATAAGATTTCGGATGTGGCGTAGAAAGATACTCCTCCATCGGAAACTGTTCTCTGATAGCCATCGTAACAACCAATCAAAGCCATCTCCGCATCATTTACGGTTTTGTAATATTCGTCTTCTGTGAGCGATGTGCCTGAACGAGTGTCCAGATATCCATCTGTGCAGGCAACTAAGCCTAAAGACAAGAGGCAAGCTAAACTGTATATTTTATATTTTTTCATTGTTCGAGATTTTTAGATTATGAACATTCACATCAAAAAATGTTTAAGGTTAGAATTTTACATTGACTCCCATCAGGAATGTTCTTGGACGAGGGTAATATCCTAGATCTACTCCAGATACCCAACTGTCGGTTCCGTATCCGATTTCAGGATCCATTCCATTGTATTTTGTGAATGTGAAGGCGTTTTGTACCTGCCCGTAAAGGCGCATCTGGCTGATGTATTTCCAGTGGATAAGTTTCGCGAAGTCATATCCCAATGTGATATTGCTTATTTTCAAGTAGTCGCCTTTGTGGATATATAGGTCTGAAAATTGCCAGTTGATATTGCTTTCGGTCACGCGTGGAATTCTGTTAGAGGTGCCTTCACCGGTCCATCTGTTTAGGATCTCGGTGGTGTAATTCCCTTTCTTTCCTGAGAAATTTCGGTATGATTGTACAATCTTGTTTCCTGCAACTCCGTATGCGTTGAGTGAGAAATCAACATTCTTATAACTTATTCCGATATTGAATCCATAAGTAAAGCTGGGGATCCCGTTTCCTAAATCGACTTTATCTTTGCTATTGATAACACCGTCGTGATTTTGGTCAATATATCGTACATCACCCGGTTTTACATCGCTTTGCAGGATGCCGTTTCCGGCGGCAACCCATTCGGCAATTTCTTGTTTGTTCTGAAAGATTCCGTCTGTTTTATATCCCCAGAAATATCCTATCGGATGTCCGTTTTCGGCGCGGTAGAATTCCTCTGAGTTTTCATATAGCATATTGGTCAATCCATGAATGATGCCGTCTCCGGTTGGTATCTGTCCCACCTTGTTTTTATTGTAAGCTCCATTGACGCCGACATTGTATTTCCAGTCTCCGATGTTGTCGTTCCATGTCAGGGCAAGTTCTGCTCCCGTATTTTTTACATTTCCTCCGTTGATGTAATAGGAGCTGTAACCCGATGTGCCTAATAACGGAGCCTGTACCAGCCAATTCTTCGTTGTCTTCACATAAAGGTCGAGAGTCGCTCCTAATCTGTTTTTGAGGAAACGTGCGTCGAAGCCAAGGTTTGTCTGCTCTGAGGTTTCCCATGTCAATCCGGAGTTGGCAATACCTGTCGGATACGATCCGGCTGTGTTTGTTCCGTTTGTTCCGAAATTGTAGTTTGCGGCAGGATTGCTGCTGCTGTAGCTGGAAGAGGTATTCATTAAGGTGGTGTATTGAAAGTCGGAGATGTTTTGGTTACCGACTTGCCCCCAGCTGATACGCATCTTCATGTAATCTAGCCAGGAAGCACTTTCCTTCATAAAATTCTCGGAAGACAACACCCAGCCGGCAGATAAAGAAGGGAAAATACCCCAGCGATGTCCTTTTGCAAATTTAGTAGAGCCATCCAGACGAACAGTTGCGTTAAACATATATTTTTCCAAATAGTCATACCCGATTCTTGAGAAATAGGAAGAGCGGCGGTATATATTTTCCGGGGCGCCTGATGCAGAATAAGTCTGCACTACATTTCCATCATCATCGAGATGCGCTTTTCCTGTTGTATTGCTGATGTACGCGTGAGAAAAATCATTGAACTGAGAAAGCAGATTCCAGTTAGAAGCATACAGGTTTGAACCTTCATATCGGGTGGCTTCTGTTCCTATCAATGCGCTGAAAGAATGTTCTTTGTTGATGTTGAAGGAATATGAAGCCGTATTTGTCCACGTGATTGTATGGCCTTCCGACATCGATTGTGTCACGGTTGTGTGTTCTGTATTATAATCATATATTGAAAATTGATACAGAGGCGTGAACGAACGATATTGTGAAGAATAATAATCCAGGCCGATTGTTGTTCTCAGTTTTAAATTTTTTATAGGCTCTAATTCTGCATAAATGTCGGACATCAGCTTTTGTGACAGAGTCCTGTTTTTGATTTTGGTCATCATGGAGCCGTACGGATTTCCATCCCCGTTATACCAGTCGGAATTGCTGGTGTCGTTATACGGACTGTCATACGCATTGTTGTCGCTATAGACCGGAGAAAGAGGAGAGGTCTGAAAAGCAGCACGTAAGGTGTTGTTGTATTGATTTCCGACACTGATTCCGTTATTTTTGATATAATTGAAGTTGAGGTGTTGTCCCACTTTGAGCGCATCGTTATACAATTTGTGTTCTGTATTGATTCTGAATCCGTAGCGTTCGTAGTTGGAAACAGCTTTGCCGCCTATAGCGCCTTCTTGAGCCAGGTAATTCAACGAAATGGAGTAAATGGATTTGTTGCCTCCTCCATTGATTCCTAAAGAATAGTTCTGGGTTAATGCATTCTTTTTGAACATTTCGCTAATCCAGTCAGTATCTGCCAAACCGTTCATTGCACCAAAATCGTAAGCACCGGATCCTGAATTATAGGCTTGTTCGTCCATAATCATTTTATATTCTTCGGCGTTCAGCATTTTGATCTTACGGGCTATATTCTGTGCGCCATAATATCCGTCAAATGTGACTTGCGACTTGCCACTGGAACCCTGCTTGGTTGTCACCAACACCACTCCGTTGGCGGCTTGTGCTCCATAGATAGCTGCTGAGGCTGCATCTTTGAGCACATCTATTGACTGTATATCAGAGGCGTTCAATACCGAAATGTCGCCTTCAATTCCGTCAATGATGTAAAGCGGACCGGAGCTTCCTACTGTTCCCAACCCGCGGATATTGACTTTCATGTCGGAACCCGGTTGTCCGGAAGTAGAAGAAATGGTAATACCTGCTGTTTGTCCCTGCAAAGCTTGCAATGGACTGGTTGTATTCATTTTAGCCAGTTCATCACCCTTCACCTGTACGTTAGCCCCGGTGTTCAGCTTTTTCTTCTGTACACCGTAACCCACTACCATCACTTCATTCAAAACATTCTGTTTTTCTTTTAATTCAATAGCCAGGCTTCGTTGGTTTCCAACCGCTATAGTCGTAGGCTCAAATCCGATGTAGACCACGATGAGTGTGGCATTCGGTTTTACATTCAATGAGAATTTCCCGTCAATATCTGTCATCGTGCCGTTGCTTGTCCCTTTTTCTGTGACGGAAGCTCCTATCAGCACATCACCTCCCCCTTTTACGGTTCCGGTCACTTTTATACTCTCCTGAGCGGATACTTGTCCGGACACCGCCGTAAGGATAGCTATCAATAAAGTGCAAAGCCATTTGTTCTTTGTCGTTTTCTGGAAATAATGTTTTTCTTTCATAGATTTATTGATTTTCGAAACTGGTTAAACGGATCTTATTTATCCGTTAATTTTATACTTATTTGTTTACCCTTGTATTGAACCGGATTTGTTGCATGGTTTTTTCCATCCGGTGATATCCACTCGAGACGGAACAGTCTGCATGAGGGCATTCCTTGGTACTGTCCCTTTGTGTCATTAATTGTTAGGTTTTTTGTATTTTCATTGTATTCTATTTTAATGGTTAGGTATTTTCCTTTTTCATAATTATAGTTTGTTCCTTCATCTTCATAGAGGGTGAATTCTCCGTTCGCGCCGGTATATATTTTCAAGGTAAGATCGCTGCTTTGCGATTCTTGAGTTGACTGAATGTCTTTTCCCATTGGAAGAATGGAACCTGCTTTCACAAAAATGGGCATGCGTTCGTAGGGTGCATTCACCGAAAGAGTCTGTCCTCCGGTAATCATTTTACCCGACTCGAAGTCATACCAGTTTGTGCCTGCCGGAAAATATACTTCGCGAGTCCTTGCTTTATACGTATATACAGGGCATACCATCAAAGAGGAACCGAACATATATTGATCGCTGATGTTGTGTGTGTGTGCATCTTTTCCAAAATCCATCACTAAGGCACGCATAATCGTGTAGTCGTCGAAATAGGTCATTCCTGCCAGTGAATAGATATAAGGCATCAACCGGTAACGCAGTTTGGTGTAATATACCATGCTTTCGTAAGTGGGTGTTCCTTTTGGGGAGATATTGTAGACTTCGCGGTAAGGAAATTGTCCGTGGCTTCTGAAGAGCGGACAAAATGAACCGAATTGAAACCAGCGATTGTTGAGCTCTCTCCATTCCTGCAAATCTTCGGACCCTTCTTTCGCTGTTTCATAGCGTTTTTCCACACAGAATCCCCCGATATCCATTGTCCAGTAAGGAATTCCGGATAATGCAAAATTCAGACCGGCGGAAATTTGTGCTTTCATATCTTCCCAACGTGTTCCGATATCTCCGCTCCAGGTAGCTGTGGAGTAGCGTTGCAAACCGGCAAACCCCGAACGGGTAAGCAGGAATACACGTTGGTCAGGACTTACAGAACGTTGCCCTTCGTAAATGGCCTTTGCATTTTCCAGGGCATAGGCATTAAAATATTCAGTAGACGGGCCTAAGGCGGTAGGGGTCATCAATTCTTTGCGATATTTCATGCTTGCATTCGATAAGATATCTGGTTCAGAGGCATCCATCCACCAGGCATCTATGCCTTTCGAGAAAAGTTTTTCATTCATCTGTTTCCAGAACAGTTTACGTGCTCCTTCACTGTAAGCATCGTAAAAGCTTCCGATATATCCGTTTCCAATCCAATCGCGGATACTGTCTTTTACCGCCCGGGTATACATCCATCCGCTTTTGTCGAATTCTTTATAATGCTGAGTGGTGTAATAGAATTTTGGCCATACGGAGATCATGATGTGCCCGTTCATCCGGTGTACACTATCTACCATGGCTTTTGCATCCGGAAACCTTGTCTTGTCAAAATCATGACTTCCCCAGGCTTCTACCGGCCAGTAAGACCAGTCGAGTACGATGTTGTCAATAGGAATTTGTTGTTTCCGATACTCGCTAAGTGCGTTCAGTAATTCGTCCTGCGTTTTATACCGTTCACGGCTTTGCCAGAATCCCATCGCCCATTTAGGCATGATGGCCGCTTTTCCTGTCACGGTGCGATATCCGCTAATGACATCATCCATATTGGTGCCATGAATGAAATAATAATCAATCTGGTCACCCATTTCCGACCACAAGGATAGTTTGTTTTGTTCCGCTGCCGGACGAGGACTCAGGGCTTTCAAGCCAATGTAGGATACGCCGCCGTCGGGTTGCCAGTCGAGTTTGATTGTATTCTTTCGGCCTGCTTCCAGATGAAGGCTGAACTTGTAGCTATTCGGATTCCAGGCTGTGCGCCATCTTTCGGGAACTACCAGGCTGTCGTTCAGATACAATTTAGTATATCCGGCATAGTAAAGGATGAATCGGTACAATCCGGTTTCCTTTGGCTGGATTTCTCCTTCCCAGACAATGCGTGCGTTGTTGAACGGAAAATCGGCAGGAAAAGCCTTTACCGTTTCCAGATTTTCGTAATCGATTTTATCCTCTGCTCGTTCTACAAAAACATTTTTCGGATCGCTGTTTACCATGTAAGTAGCCGTCAATCCGCCTTCTTTTCCGTTTTTGTCAAATAACCTAAACTGATCCAGATTGGCATAATCCCGTACATCTCCAAATTTAGATAATGAATAGTTGTCCCAAAGGATTCCGTAGTTTTTGGAAGAAACAACAAATGGGACAGATACTTTTGTGTTGTACTGATATAAGGTTTCGTTCTTTCCTTTGTAGTTGAATTCATCCGACTGGTGTTGTCCCAGTCCGTAAAAAGCTTCATCCGGTGTGGATTCGAATATCTGCTGTATAGAATATCCTTTTGTTCCTTCGACTTCGATAGGAGAGAAGCGTTTTCCGCCACCTTTGTTTTCTGACAGCAGTATATTTCCTTTTAAATCGGTAAAATACACTTCACCGGTGGTAAGGACGACATGCGCTATTAATTTAGAGGTGCTAAGAAGAACCTGTTTGTCATTTTTCTCTACTCGGAAGGCACTGCTCTTCTTTAAACTATTATCTGTAATCAGGCTTTCTTTGGTAGAAAAACTATTTTCCGGCGTCACAGACACATGGATGATATCTTGGTTAATAACTTCCAGTCTGATTTTGTTGGCAGATAACTTTCCAGTAGTTTTCAACTGGACGATAATTCCGTTATCTGTTTTTTGGTATGCCGAATGACAGCTCCCGACAAAGAAATGAAGAAGGATGAGTAACAAGCAGCTTGTCCTGAGTTCTTTCATATCGCATTAGATTTTTAATTAATTTCGCTTGAATATTGTAAAACAAAATTAACAAACAAGGCTTTTATCTCTTTGTCTGTTTGTTTATGAAGAAGAGGTAAACCTGATTGCTATGGGGGTTAAATGTTTCCAAATAGGGCATTAAATGTTCCTTTCTATAATAGATTCAGGATTGAACGAGATATTGATTATATTTGTGTAAGTAAAAAGGATAAAATCGACCATGAACAAATTCTTATATATTTTAACAACTTTGCTGCTCTTATTTGTTTCAATGGCTGCCCAGAGCTATGAATTCTCCCGTCTGGACAATAATGACGGTTTGTCCAACAATCAAATAAACTCTATTTTTAAAGATTCAAGAGGGTTTATGTGGTTTGCAACTAATTCTGGACTCAATCGTTATGACGGGCATCGTTTCAAAATTTTCAAGTACAACAAAGAGGTTCGAAATGGAATAAATTCCGATCGGGTGTTTGGGGTGCAGGAAGATGCCGAAGGAAATCTATGGCTGGATCTGGGAGACTCAATTTACAATATTTATCATCCGGGAACAGAGGTATTCACGCACAATGCTGCAGGTTATCTGAAAGAAAAAGGGCTTCCTGTTAATGCCAAAATAATCGTGATCTCAAAGCAAAAAGACTTATATGCATATTATAAAGGGAACGGCATTTATTGGTACAACAGCAAAACAAAGAAGATAACTCATTTCAGGCAGAGTGGCAATACCGTCGGATCCTTTAGTAAAGGAGATATTATGAAATTTGTCGTGACAGATCGGTTCTTGTGGATTCTTTTTAAAAACGGATTGCTTGAACGAGTCAATAAAACGACAGGAAAACTCGATTTCCAAAATACGTATTATCAGACTTCCCGGTTTAAATCGACCATTGTGAAAACAATTTTTGCAGATGCTGACGGTGATTTATGGATTTATCCAAGCATAGATGATAAAGGGGCTGCTTATCTCGATATGAAAACCTTGAAGTGGAATTTCCTGGAGAATGACAAAACCTCGATTTACAGCTCTTTGGTGCGTTTTGTCGCTCAGGATAATCGGGGTTTGTTCTGGATTGGTACCGATCATAGAGGCATACATGTCTATGATAAGAAGGGAGGACAAACGACAGTTTTGATGAATGATATTTATAACGATAACTCCATTAGTCAGAATTCCACCATCAGCGGATATTGTGACAATCAGGGTGGTGTTTGGATTGGTACATATAAAAACGGAGTCTGCTACTATCATCCGCAACTTTTTAAATTCAAAAAGCCAAAACTTTTCTATCTCTACAGAGAGAATTCGGAGACATTCGATTGCAATAGCTTTTATAAAGATGCCGCAAATAATCTGTGGATTGGGACGAACGGCTCTGGTCTTATCCGTTTCAATGAGAATAGTAATGAGGTTCAAACATTTCGGGCAAAAGAAGGCAGCTCTCAAACAATTTCTTCAGACATCATCACATCTATTACCGCAGATCAGTCCAATACGCTCTGGATTGGAACTTTCTTAGGGGGATTGAATGCCTTTGACGGACGAAATTTCCGGCATTATCAGTTTGTTGAAAATAGCGCCAATTCGTTGGCAAGTAAAAGTGTATACGGTGTGGCAGAAGATAAAGACCACAACCTTTGGATTGCTACTCTTGGGGGAGGTATCAATAAACTGAACCCGGAACGCAACCTTTTTACTCACTACAACACAGACAATACGCGAGGCTTGCTTTCGAACTATGTCTTATCGCTGCATCGCGGATATAACAACGACTTGTTTCTCAGTACAGATCGGGGTGTAAATTGGTTGACACCACGCAAAGATGCTTCTCCATACATTCATCGCGACATTGCTATAGATAAATTGCCGGGAGAGATTGTCAATAATGTGTTGTTGGATTCCCGCGGTCTTATCTGGATTGCGACAGACAAAGGAATGGCAGTCTATCATCCGAAAAATAAAAAGTACGAGTATATTACGCTTCACAACGGGTTGCCGAACGAAGAAGTTGTGTCACTTATCGAAGATAATAAAGGGAATGTTTGGGCAGGAACTCATAAAGGCTTGGTGCGTATTGTCTGTTCAGAAACGGCAGGTAAGGTTGTTTTTTCTCTTACATGTTTCGACTCAAAAGATGGACTTCCTTCTTCTGTGTGCAACCTCAATGCTATCTATAAAGACCGATTAGGAAAAATATATGTCGGAACCATTAAAGGATATGTCGCTTTTGATCCGGCCAATATTGTCACCAACCAAACGGTGCCGCACCCTACATTTACAGAACTGCAAATATCGAACAGATTGATTCAGCCCAATCACAAGTATAACGGGCGGGTTATTCTCAAAGAGTCAATCTCAGACTTGAGCGAACTGGTGTTGAATCATAATGAAACTAATTTCTCGCTTATGTTTTCTTCGCTTAATTACCTCCATCCGGAGAAAAATATATATAAATATAAGCTTGAAGGTCTCGATACAGAGTGGAATCTGGATAAACAGAGAAACGGTATGGTCTCTTATTCCAACCTTCCTCCGGGGACTTACAGGCTTGTGATTTATGCTTCAAACAACGACGGAGTATGGGCGAAAGAACCTCTCCTGCTTAACATAGAAGTGAAACCTCCTTTCTGGGCTACCTGGTGGGCGTATCTGATTTATTTTTTAACGATTGTTGCTGCGATGTGGCGATTTTTCCGCTTTAAGCTTCAAAAGCAGGAAAAAGAATTCAAGCAAGTGCAGATTGTTTCGGATGCAAAAAAGATGCATGAGGTTGATGAATTGAAGTTCAAATTTTTTACCAATATCAGTCATGAATTTAAAACGCCGATAACCTTAATTGTTGCTCCTGTAGATAAACTAATGAAAGAAGAGACTTCGGAAGAACACAAAGAGTTGCTCGGAATTGTTCGTCGCAATGCTATGAGTCTGCTGGATATGGTGAATGAAATATTAGAATTTCGAAAACTTGATCTCAATAAACTCTCTCTGAAACTGACTCAGGGCGATATTGTCGATCTTACCCGCCGTATTGGCTATTCATTTTCAACTTTGGCTAAACAAAAGGCCATCGATTTTACATTCTCTTCATCTCTCGAGAAACTACAAATGGAATTTGATCAGGAGAAAATGGGTCGTATCATTACCAATCTGCTTTCCAATGCTTTTAAATATACTGAGTATGGAGAAATACATGTCAATCTGAATGTGGTTGAGAACCTGAGCTCCGGTAGTAAAACATTGCTGATTCGGGTTGCAGATACGGGAATTGGTATTGCTCAGGATGAGATAACTAAAATATTTGAACGTTTCTATCGTGTAGACAACCATCTTAAAGATAACTCTACCGGAACCGGTGTGGGTTTGCACTTGGTAAGTGAATATGTAAAGTTGCATCAAGGTGAAATTAGTGTGGAGAGTGAACCGGGCAAGGGATCTGTCTTTATTGTTTCTATTCCGATTCACGGTGCTGTGGATGCTGTTGTTCCTCCCGAAGAATATTCACAGGAATTATTGGAGAATACCCTCGACGCTGAAGATAATGCTGTGCCTAAACATCAGATACAAAATAAACTGGATGCGCCGCTGCTTCTCATTGTTGATGATAATGAGGATTTTAGAAATTTCCTTGCTACTCTTTTTGCAACTAATTATCGGCTTATTTTCGCGCAGGATGGTCTGGAAGCTTCCGGTATTGTGCTCGATCAATTACCGGATGTCGTTCTTTGTGATGTAATGATGCCGCGAATGAACGGGTATGAATTATGCAAGAAGATAAAGACCGATACCCGTACGGCGAATATTCCCGTCATTTTGATTACGGCAAAAACGTCAGATGAAAATAAGTTTCGGGGATTTGAAGCCGGAGCCGATGATTATGTTTCCAAACCTTTCAGTATTGATCTGCTCATGTTAAAAGTTTCCCGGCTTGTTGAGCGAAGAAAGAAGTTTATGGAAGCTCAAAAACACAAAATAGATCTCTCTCCTTCCGAAATAGAGATTACTTCCGAAAAAGAGAAATTCGTTCGCAAAGCTATTGCGATTGTAGAGGATAATATGGGTAATCCTGAGTTCCTGGTCGAAGACTTATGTAGGCAGATGGCTATGAGCCGTGTCGGTTTTTATAAACAGATTCTGGCAATAACAGAGAAAACTCCATCGGAATTTATCCGTCATATTCGCTTGAAACGTGCTGCCGACTTATTAGAAAAAAGCGAACTCTACGTTAATGAAATTGCTTTTCAGGTGGGCTTCAACGACCCGAAGTATTTCCGGAAATACTTTAAAGATGAATTTGGCATGACCCCTAATGAATACAAGAAAGAACATGGGAAATAGAACAAATAAACATTTTACCCCCCTGTCGTAAATATTTACGCCTCTATTCTCTGGTGAAGGAAATCTTTTGTCGCAAATATTGTATTTACCTTTGCAAAATAGATTATCCGGCCAACAGGCTTTTCTATTGCCTTGCCGGTAAATTTCCTAATTTGTAAATTATTTTTTATCATGAAGATCAGAACCTCTCTTTTCGTCGGAATATGTCTTGCCCTGGCTATACACTCGCAAGCACAAAACAAACCCGTTTATCTGGACGAAACGAAGCCTGTAGAACAGCGCGTAGAAGATGCTTTGTCACGAATGACGCTGGAAGAAAAAATAGCCATGATTCATGCGCAGTCGAAATTCAGTACGCCGGGTGTGCCCCGCTTGGGAATTCCTGAGATATGGATGAGTGACGGTCCTCACGGGGTACGCATGGAAATTCAGTGGGACAGTTGGGGACATGCCGGCTGGACAAACGATTCCTGTACCGCTTTTCCTGCATTGACTTGTCTTGCAGCGACGTTTGATCCTGATTTATCTTACATTTATGGGAAAGCTTTGGGAGAAGAAGCCCGTTTCCGCAAGAAAGATATTATTCTGGGGCCGGGTGTGAATATTTACAGAACACCGTTGAACGGGCGCAACTTCGAATATATGGGAGAAGATCCCTTTCTGGCATCTCAAATGGTTGTCCCTTACATCAAAGGGGTGCAATCCAATGGGGTGGCTGCCTGTCTGAAGCACTTTGCTCTCAATAATCAGGAAAAATGGCGTGGTCATATCAATGTGGAGGTAAGCGACCGCGCGCTATACGAAATTTATTTACCTGCATTCAAAGCCGGGGTCATCCAGGGAAAAGTATGGTCTGTAATGGGTTCTTACAACCAATTCAGAGGACAACATGCGACACACAACAAAATATTAAATACTATTTTGAAGGATGAGTGGAAATTCGATGGCGCGCTCGTTTCTGATTGGGGAAGTGCACACTCCACAAAAGAAGCTGCGCTTTATGGACTGGATATTGAAATGGGAACATGGACAAATGGGCTTACTTCGAGCGCAAACTTTGCTTATGACAACTATTTCCTGGCCCGCCCTTATTTGGAAGCCTTAAAAAAGGGAGAGCTTCCTCTCTTGACCCTCGATGATAAAGTGCGGCGTGTGCTGTTATTGAATTATCGGACCAATATGAACCCAAACCGCCCTTACGGTAGTTTTGCAACTCAGGAGCATGCGCAAGTAGCTGAAAAAATAGCAGAGAGTGGTATCGTATTGTTGAAAAACGAAAAGAATTTCTTTCCTGTTCCGGTCGGAAAATACAAAAAAATACTGGTGGTCGGAGAAAATGCCACCCGCTCACTCACTGAGGGAGGTGGTTCTTCCGAATTGAAAGTGAAGCAAGAAATAGCTCCTCTCGATGGCCTGAAAAACCTGTATGGAGCTGAAAATATAACGTATACTTTGGGATATGCTTCCGGAAAAACATCTTACGATCAGGTATTCTCCTCTCGTTATAATGCTGATTCGCTTCGTGATGCAGCCGTCGAACTGGCAAAAAAAGCCGATATCGTTCTTTACATTGGGGGATTGAATAAAAATCATCTGCAGGATTGTGAAGGAGAAGATCGTGAATCTTTTGAACTGCCCTTTGGACAAGAGGCTTTAATTAATGCTTTGGCGAAGGTTAACAGAAATATCGGTGTGGTGCTTATCAGCGGAAATGGAGTTGCCATGCCTTGGATTAACCGGATTCCCGCTGTAATACAATCTTGGTATCTCGGTTCTGAAGCCGGAACAGCCACCGCAAAAGTAATTGCCGGTGAGGTAAATCCATCCGGAAAATTACCGTTTAGTATTCCGTTCCGCTTAACGGATAATGGGGCGCATCATTTTGGAGAGCCTTCTTATCCGGGCGATAGTATTCGGGTAGAATATAAGGACGATATTCTGGTGGGGTATCGCTGGTATGATACCCGGAAAATTCCCGCCCGCTTTCCTTTCGGATACGGACTTTCTTATACGACATTTCAATACGGAAAACCGACTGTCGACAAAGCTGAATATGGACAAGACGATGTTATTCACTTGTCGTTTACATTGAAAAATACAGGAGTGAGAGCCGGAGCAGAAGCAGTGCAGGTGTATTCCGGACAAAAGAAACCATCCATGCCGCGTCCGGTGAAAGAATTGAAAGCTTTCAAAAAAGTGTATCTGAATGCAGGGGAGACACAAACCGTTGAACTTCTTATTCCGGTGAAAGACCTGGCTTTTTTTAACGATAAATTGCATCAGTGGGTTGTCGAACCGGATATTTTTACATTGTCTGTTGGCGCTTCGTCCACAGATATTAAAGCAAGTGTAAATATTCAGGTGAAGCAGGAACAGAAATAAGGGATGAATTATTAAAAATGGAAGATTCTAATGGTTGAAGTCCGTTTTTAATACAACTCGCGGATAAAAGAGATCGAAAATAATTTGCAAGAAGCAAAAGCATTCCATCGGCTGTATGCCTATTTTATTCGCAGGCTGGTTTGTTTCATCGACAATGTCTCTTCTGGTATATTTCCCCAATAATTGAAGCAGGTAATTTCGTAAAAGCTAAACCCTCAGGATACTGTATCTGAAGTCGTGTGTCTAGGAAAATAGGGAGCAAATCCTTGTCCAATAATTTATGTCAATGGATTGAAAATAAGTTGGTTTGTTTGTGTTTTTTGCAATGGAAAATTATTGAAGGTTTTATACTTTCTGACAGTACAAAAAAATCTGCATAAAAATAAGGTGTCTCGTTTTGGGGCACCTTATTTTATGCAGATTAATCTGTCTGACTCTCGAGTTTGCTTCATTTTAAAACAGGCTCTTTTGGAGAGAAAGAATCCGCTTAACAGAAATTACTTGTTTGGAGAAAATTCTGCATCAATAACTAAAGTAACCAAATCGCTTACCATAGCATCCGGGAATTTTGGTCCGATTCCGAAATCAGAACGTTTGATTTGTCCGGAAATGTGAAAGCCTGCAGTCTTGTTTTGGTTCATCGGATTTGTTGTAGTACCGTAATAAACAACGTTTAATACGACCGGTTTTGTAATACCGTGTAAAGTAAGATTTCCCTTCAGAATTGCTTTTTGTTGTGCTCCTTTTGTTGGCAACTTCGTGAAAGAAGTGCTGGTAAAGGTTAATGTCGGATATTTTTCGGCATCAAAAAAATCCGCCGTTTTCAAATGATTATCTCTAGCCTCAACACCGGTATTGATACTTGCAATCTTTCCGGTCACGCTAATCTTTGCATCAGAGTAGTCCGCTTTTGATGTCACTACTGTTGTATTGAAATCAGCGAAATAACCACTGATTTGAGATATTGTCAGGTGACGTACCGTAAAACCAAGTCTGGAATGAGCCGGATCATTTGTCCAGGTTGTCTGTGCTGATGCTAACGCGATGCTTGATAAAGCAATAATAAAAGAAAATAATTTTTTCATAATCTTGTTTTTTTGTTTAATTGTTTACATTACTGTTTTGATTTATCTTTTTTACGTCCGATAAATTCAAATGGACTTAATCCCAAAGGTATTTATTGCTGACTGCATATTTTCCGCCTCCCATGAATGCCAGTGCTAAAGCCATAAAGCAATATAGCCCTTGAAGTTCTAGCGCCCAGCCTCCTTCTGCGCCAAGAGTAAACACCATGGATGTATGAACAAGAAGTGTGGCAACAAGCATATTGAATGAATATACAAGCGCCGCTGCTCTTGTGGCTAAACCGATAAGAATGAAGGCGGGTGCAATAATTTCGCCGATAAATACCCCATACGAAATAAAATGAGGAAGACCCGCCTGTTCTACTACTTGCTCAATGAATCCGATACCATGCATCAGTTTCGAAAAACCGTGAAGAAGCATGAGTAGACCAAGTGTCAACCGAATAATGAGAATTCCTAAATCTGTGTTCTTTTCTAATAGTTTCATAATTTAATCTTTTAAATTTATTATCCTTGTTCTTTCTTTATCCTTTGTTGTTTAATATAAATAGTATATATTTGCAATAAGGTTTCCAAATATAGTGCTGGTATATTTTGGATACAAATATAAATGCTTCATTTATAACTTACAATACGTTACTTCGGAGCAACTAAGTTACTTTTAAGTAACGAATATTGTTTGCCAACTATTTATAAACAAAAAAAAATAAGAAATGGATACAAAAAATATAGAAAAATATCACGACAAGGCACATTGTCCGGTACGATGCATCCTTTCCCGGATTGGGGACAAGTGGTCGATGCTTATTATTACCCTGCTCGGAGACGCTGGGACAATGCGTTTTGGCGAAATAAAAAAATCATTAGGAGATATTTCTCAAAAAATGCTCACATCAACACTCCGATCGCTCGAGGCTGACGGACTGATTGTTCGCCATGCCTACATGGAAATTCCTCCTCGCGTAGAGTATGAATTGACTGATTTAGGACGAAACCTGCTTCCGCATTTATCCGATTTGTCCGATTGGGCACATAATAATATGGAAACAATTCTTAAACATCGGGCATCTTATGAAGAAAATGTCGGTGTTTAATTTTATGGCGTTACATACAGACATTATATACAACAGGTCTTGAGGGCTAAGTAGCCCTATGAAATTAGTTTTATATATGTGATTTGTTATATGGCTTATTTTTACTATATTACCGATGTATATATTTGCAGCTAATAATAAACATTTACTTATTTATTATTCGTTCGTTGTATCATGTCATTTTTTATGTTTGATTTTCAATGTACTTAAAAGAATTCTGTTTTATATATTGTTGATAATCATATAATATGAACTCTGTTCAATCAAACTTATACATTTAAATGAAAAAAAATTATCTTATCCTGACATTGTCTCTTGCATTTTGCCTGACAGGACAAGCTCAGGAGCGTTTCCCATGGCAGCGGAAGGCGAAAAAAAAGGAGGTCCCCGCCACGCAAACAGCCAAACCCGTTACTCCTCCTCAAAACAATAAAGATCCGAAACCTTTCAATCAGATTATCACAAAGGATGCTAAAGTCACCCAAGGCCTTCTGCCTGTTTATAAAGTGGATGATAAGTATTATTTTGAGATACCGGACAGCCTTTTCGAACGGGATATTCTTGTTGTGGGAAGAATCGCAAAAGCGGCTGCTGACAATCGGATACCGAGGATGATGTTGGGATATGCCGGAGATTTGATTAATCAAAATGTAATTCGTTTTGAAAAGAATAACAATAAGATTTTCATCCGGACCATCTCTTTTACAGAGCGGGCAGCAGATTCAACAGGGATGTACAAGTCGGTGAAAAACTCCAATATACAACCTATTACAGCGGCTTTCGATATCAAGACATATAGACAGACCGATAAGGCAAAATACCCTCTGATAGATGTAACCGATTTTCTGAATGGCGACAACAATGTTTTTTTCTTCGATTCCCGATACAAAAAAATGTTAGGGGTGGCGAATTTACTCTCGGACAGAAGCTATATCGATACATTAAAGGCTTTTCCGATGAATGTAGAGATTAAAACCGTTAAAACATACATGAGGGTGCCTTCGAGTCAGGCTTTTGCGAATACTGATCCGTTGACGTATGAATTAAATACATCTATTGTTTTATTACCTAAAGTTCCGATGAAACCTCGTCTCAGAGATGACCGTGTTGGTTATTTCGGGCTTAGCTACACCGATTTCGACTTAAATCCTCAGGGAATAAAGAATGTCTCGCTTATCTCTCGTTGGCGGCTTGAACCCAAAGACGAAGATGTAGAAAAATACAAACGTGGAGAACTTGTTGAACCGAAGAAACCAATTGTTTTTTACATCGATCCGGCAACACCTAAAAAGTGGGTTCCTTATCTGAAAGCAGGGGTTGATGACTGGCAGAAGGCTTTTGAACAAGCCGGATTTAAAAATGCCATCTATGCTGTGGAAGTAAGCGATAAGGATTCGACCTGGAATATCGATGATGCACGTCATTCAGCCATTGTCTACAAACCATCCAGTATTCCCAATGCGAGCGGACCGCATATCTCAGATCCAAGAACCGGTGAGATTCTGGAATCCCATATCAATTGGTATCACAATGTGATGTTGCTGCTCCGTAACTGGTATTTTATACAGGCATCTCCAATTGACCCGCGTGCCCGCAAAATGAATTTCGACGATGAACTGATGGGGCAGTTAATCCGTTTCGTTTCTTCACACGAAGTCGGACATACACTCGGATTAAGGCATAACTTCGGATCGTCTGCAACTATTCCCGTCGAGAAACTGAGAGATAAAGCCTGGGTTGAAGCCAATGGACACACACCCTCTATCATGGATTATGCCCGGTTCAACTATGTGGCACAACCCGAAGATAATATCAGCGAAGCGGGTATATATCCCCGAATTGGTATCTATGACAAATGGGCTATCGAATGGGGATATAAATGGATGCCTCAATTTAATACTCCTCAGGAGGAAACACCCACTCTCGACAAAATGATAACGGAGCGTCTCAGCAAAGACAAGCGTTATACGTTCGGAACGGAATCAGATCCTAACGATCCTAGAAATCAGAGTGAGGATTTAGGGGATAACTCGATGAAGGCTAGTTATTACGGAATCAAGAACCTGAAACGCATTGTTCCCAACCTGATGTCGTGGACATACCAGCCAAACCGGGATCTTTCCGAGACCAGAAGCCTATATAATGAAGTGGCCGGACAGTTTGCCCGCTACATGGGACATGTGACGAAAAATGTAGCAGGGATTTATACCACACCACGCAAAGTGGAAGAGAATGCAATTATTTCTGAGAATGTGCCGGCTTCCATCCAACGTGAAGCAATGGCTTTCCTGAATCAGCAATTGTTTACGACCCCGGCATGGCTTATCGACCAAAACTTGATAAAGAGAACAAATGTCGATCCGGTTGGAACGATATCACGCATTCAATCACAGGTTCTCGGACGGCTGGAAAGTGCTGAGACAATCAATAAACTGATTGCTTTCGAAAATCAGGACGGCGCCAGGGCATACACGGTATTGAATATGTTCAGTGATTTGCAAAAAGCTGTATGGCCCGAACTAACCAACAGAAAGAAGATTGATATCTACCATCGCCGGCTACAGAAAGCTTATATCGACAATTTGCGCGCTTTGATACAGAGAGGCACGAATGATTCATCGCAGCAGCGAGGAGCCGGCGGTTCACCAGTTTCGGATGATGTCAGTTCGGTAGCACGGGCGCAGTTGGTGAAGTTGCGGGCAGATATCCGGCAGGCTTTGCCTTCCATGACAGGTCTGAGCCGGTATCATCTGGATGATTGTCTTGCTCAGATTTCGAGTGCTTTAGATACTAAAAAATAGCCCATAAGACGAACTGTTGAAGAAAGTCTGATCGTTTCGTAAGAAAATGGTCAGACTTTTCCTCTTTTCAGGGTTGCTAATCTCTTTGTTTCTCTGTAAATTTGTTCAACAAAACAAACGATAATACATCATGAAGTTTACAGCAATCATTCCTGCCCGGTTTGCATCCAGCAGATTTCCGGGAAAACCATTGGCTGATATGAAGGGAAAACCGATGATTCAGAGAGTTTACGAGCAAGTCGGAAAGGCCGTCGATGACGTATGGGTAGCTACGGATGACCTGCGCATCTTTGAGGCTGTAGAATCGTTTGGCGGAAAAGTGGTGATGACCTCTGAAGATCATCGCAGCGGAACAGACAGGTGTCATGAAGCTTGTGAGAAAGTGGCCGCAGTAACCGACGTTGTGATCAATGTACAGGGGGATGAACCTTTTATTCAGCCCGAACAAATCCGAACGCTGATGGATTGCTTTGCTGAAGAGGATGTGAAAATTGCGACATTGGCCAAAGCTTTTCGTAAAGAAGACGGGTTCGAACCCTTGTTCAATCCCAATCATGTAAAAGTGAATTTCAATCTCAAACACGAAGCCATCTGCTTCAGTCGTGCAATTCTGCCTTATATGCGAAACTATACATACACCGAATGGCTTGAGCATCATACATTCTATAAACACATTGGAATGTATGCTTATCGCAAAAATGTTTTGGACGAGATTACCCGATTGCCCCAATCAAGCCTGGAAATTGCGGAATCGCTGGAACAGCTTCGCTGGATTGAAAACGGCTATAAGATTAAAATAGGTTTTACGGAAATAGAAACGATTGGTATCGACACGCCGGAAGATATGGAAAAGGCTATTTCTCAACTCGAACTTTTATAAGAATTGATTGTTTTATTTTTAAATCTCATCACAGATATGAGACCTGCGACATGAAAACAAACTATAAACTATAAACTAACAATATCACACCACAGAGTATGAAAATTTTTTACCCCCACCTACTTATTGTTACTCTAATCCTGTTTTTCTCCTCTTGTTCGGTAAATGACAATTGGACAAGTGGAACACTCGATTTCAGAATGAGTGCTGTCACTGATCAGACCGGATATTTTCTCGACAGTAAGACCATTTATCCTGAAAACATTACGGTCAACGGATATGTTTCAGACTTTCAGTTTCGAAGTGCTCAAATTGTTGTGTCGGGAGTGGGTGCTAACGATATCCTTCCCGGAGACGAGTTGGTGGATGTCAGAGTGTATGTGGATAATATAACACCGCTTCAATTAGGAGATATTTCTGTCTATACCAACAATAACGGGGAAGTCGTTGCTTATATTTCCGGAAATGATTTGAACAGTTACCTGTTTCATGCCATCGAAAACATGCGGCAGTTTGGTAACAGCCGTATTTCGGTAGACGGATACCTATATCACGGCAATACAAGGATCCCCGGGGCTCGTCTGTTTATTGATTTTTATAATGATTTAGATGTTAATGTCCAATAAATCTGTTGAGAAGTATCAGGAAAAAATAACAGAAACAGATGATATTTATTCTTTGAAACTTCCGCTTCGGGAGAAATATCTTGCAATCAATTATATTCTGGAAAGGAGTTGCTACGAACTGACCAAAGAGGAGGCGTTGCAATTCCCTTCCTTTTTTTCACGTCTTGTTTTTCTGTGTCAGCAATACGACATTTCCCGTAAAACGCAGGGACAATTGCTCCACTTGCGGCATAAAACCCGGTTTTTACAAAAAAACACTTCCCATATCTTGTCCAAACACGAGTTGGATACAGCTATTCACTACCTGAAAATATTTTTCGGATATATCTATCTCAACCGGCATCCTGAAGACGAATCCGAAGATACAATTGTCTCCTCACCAACAGGCACTTTGCCTTCTTATCTGCGGGTGTATGTGCTGAGTAACAATGTGGAAGAGCATCTGATGCACTGCGTGCCTGATCAGGAAGGGGTGGAGGATATCAAGGTGCGTTACGATTTGGCTGCTGTCAATGAGGTGTTTACACCTGTGTTGGAACACGTTTGGGAAGGAGCTCAGCTCAATCTTATCTCACCCCGGCAAGACCAGGCTTCCGGTGAAGTGACAGCGAAGGTTTTTGTTCTTGAGCCTGATTTTCTCCTGGATGTGTCTTCCCTGGCAGAATGTTTTCCCTCTTTTGCAACGAATTATCTGCACTACTTCCGAAAGAAGTTTGAGCAAAGTCCGCAGACCCATTTTATTTTGCTGGGGAACCTGGCCAACTTTTTTCTCGATGAGCTGATTTATGCAGAACATTGCGAAACACTTTCTTTCAGGGATATTTTCCTGAAAGCTTTCAAACAAATGCCTTTTGAGTTTACGAGTTGTAAAGAAATTAGTCAGGAGGACGACTTCCGCGCATTTATGAAAAAAGCGGAAGCTCACTTCGAACATATCCGCCGGGTGGTGTCCTCCGATTTCCCGCGCATGGGAATTCATCCTCGTGAAAGCACGCTTGAACCGTCCTTCTTCTGTGAAAAATATGGTGTGCAGGGACGCCTCGATATGCTTCAGGCTGCCGAAGACCAACACCGGCTGCATCACATTGTGGAGTTGAAGTCCGGCGGGCTGCCTTATCCCGCTTCCGACCACGGCCGAATCTCTGCCAATCATGAAGTGCAAACCATTATTTACCGGATGATAATCGAGACGGTATATGGCACTGACAGCCGGCAGGTTTTCCCGGCAATACTCTATTCGGCGGCAGATATTCCGGGGACAAATCTACGCATGGCAGCTCCTTCCAAAATGAAAGAAAAGGAAATACTGCATCTGCGTAATCAAATTGTGCTGATGGAGCATAATTTATATGCCGACGGCGAAGCAGGAGTCCTTTCTTATCTCCGGAAATGGCTCGATATTTCGAATTATCCCCGCGCACCGAAATTTCTGGAAGAACAACTGAATGCATTTAAAAAAATAATTGAAGGGATTACTCCTCTCGAAAAATCTTATTTCACGCGCTTTGTCAGCTTTATTTCCCGTGAACTCTATATTCTCAAGGCGGGGGATCTCGGGCCGGATACACGTCCCGGAATATCCGATTTATGGAAGAGTAATTTCCTTCAGCGACAAGAAAAATTCGAGCTGATATCCGTGTCCATTCACGAAATAAGCGACTATGAACGGGGAATGGTTATTTCGTTTATCAAGCATACGGAGCAGCCTTTTGTGAATTTCCGCGAAGGGGATATTTGTGTGGTATATCCTCGTGATAAAGAGACCGACACTGTACTCAATCAGCAGATTCTAAAAGGAACAATCGAACGGATTACGAGCAATCACGTGCGGGTGCGCTTCCGCTACAAACAGCGAAACGCCTCCTTTTTTGCGACACATCAACGCTGGGTAATCGAACACGACGTGATGGATCACAGTTACAACCAGATGTATCGCAATTTATTTGCTTTCCTTCAGGCGGATAAGAAAAAACGGGAACTGTTGCTTGGTATGCAGGCACCTCAAAGTACTTATCCAAAGGAGCCTTCGGAAGATCTTTCCTTCGAGGAAAAGCGAGATACTGTCATTGAAAAAGCGATGGCCGCCGAAGACTATTTTCTGATTGTCGGTCCTCCGGGAACAGGCAAGACTTCTGTCTTTGCCCGAAATCTTATTGAACGGTATTTTGATAATCCGGATGCCAATATCCTTGTTTTGGCTTATACAAACCGTGCAGTAGATGAACTTTGCGAAGCCATTAAAGCGGCTGTGGGAAGCCCTGAAGCATACATCCGTATCGGTTCGGAACTGTCTTGCGGTGAAGCATACCGGGATCGGTTGCTCCAGAATATATCGGCAAAATCCGACTCTCGCCAACAATTGCAACAAATTATTACCTCCACGCGCATATATGTCGGCACCTTGGCCGCTTTGTCGGGGCGTCTTGAGATTTTCCGGATGAAGAAATTTCAGGTAGCGCTTATCGATGAGGCGTCGCAGATTCTGGAGCCTCAAATCATTGGATTGCTTCCGCTGTTCGATAAATTCATTCTTATCGGGGATCACAAACAGCTTTCTACTATTTCTTTGCAGGAGGAGGTTCAATCCCGTGTGGAACAGCCCCAATTGCATGAAATAGGGTTGCTCAATTGCAGAGAATCGCTCTTCGAACGATTATTCCGGCTCTGTCGCGACAACGGATGGAGCAATGCTTATGATACGCTCACCTACCAGGGGCGAATGCATGAGGAGTTGTCCGGATTTGTAAATGCCTTTTTCTACGACGGAATGTTGCGTCCGGCAAGCCAATGGCAACTTGAACCTCACCGGCTATCGACCTGCGACACCAATAACAGGCTGAAGAGATTGCTCACAACCACCCGTGTGGCATTTATCCATACGCTCAAAGAGTATGATTTGGCTTCGTCTTGCAAGGTAAACGAACAAGAGGCGGAAATGGCTGCTTTCCTGTCCAAAGCTTTGGTGGAAGTATACAGGGAGAACGATCTCCCTTTCGACTCTTCGAAAACACTGGGCATTATTGCGCCTTACCGCAACCAGATTGCCCTTATCAAACATAAACTTGAAATGACCGGCATTCCCGAATTGAGTGGCATCATGGTGGATACGGTGGAACGATTTCAGGGTAGCCAGCGCGACGTGATTATCCTCTCGTTCTGTATGAATCAAACTCATCAGTTACAGTTTTTCAGCAATATGAATAGCGAACGAACCGTCGACAGGAAGTTGAATGTCGCCCTTACCCGCGCCCGCCGTCAGATGTTCCTTATTGGCAATGAAACGGTGTTGCGCCGCAATGAAATATACGGAAAGCTGATTGACTGGGCCGAAAGTTTCGGTTCTGTGATGTAGCAATTTCTATTCGGTCTATGTCTACATCCTCCATAGTATCGGGTCACTACCGAAAATCTTACAGGGAAGAACCTTTTCTGAAAAAGGAGAGGGAAAGAGCAAAAGATGCAATATTGGGGGATGATTGACTGGAACAACCATTTTGGGGAATTCTGTACAAATAAGCCCATTGATACTCAAAGGATCGCCAATCTCTTCGACCATTATTCTTTCAAAATTGAGAAGAAGGCTATTTTCGTTCTCGACAATACTCGTGTACACAGAAGTACATAATCCGGCAGATGCGTTCTATCTGGGAAAAACGAGAACTCTTCTTGTTTTGCATCCCTTTCTTGCTCTCTTCATTTGAATATTGCTAAAGCCCTTCGGTGCGTAATGAAAGGAAAATGACTTAGAACTCAGGATTACTCTTGTGCTGAAACACTCTTTTGCACCCCCCAATAAAGTATTGGTACAATAATTGGACGAGATTTGAGAATCAACTATACACATAATGCTGCTTCATTTTGAACATTTGCTTAACTAATTAATCATCCATCCGCTTCAATATCTATTGGATAGAGTATTCGTTGAATTTTCCTCGTTGACTCGGTATAAGTGAATAAAAAATTAGAAAATCACGGAAAACCGTAATAAAAAGGAGGGTGATAATGTAGAACTTTGTAAATGCTAATGAATAGATATAGAATGTTAAAACGATTTGTGTATTGTCTTTTCAGTATACTAAAATCCGGTTTTAATGCTCTTGTGACAGAACCGTCGGCGATAAAGCAAACGACCTCTATGGATTTAAACGAAGCTTGGTTTTATTAAGCACTCCAGGGAAATCGTTTGAAGATAGGGCAGGTGTCCTGGTTGCTGCTCGAAAAAACGAAGCCTGATTTTTATTAAATCAACCCAAAACAATGATTAAAAAAAACGGGCAAATTCTATACCGCTTACTCGTGAAAATTAAATTGCATGAAAAAGACAATCACATTTATTTTATTCTCCATTGCTCTATTTGTTTGCAGCAATGGATGCCATGCTCAGTTTTTGAAAAAGCTGGGCAAAAGTATTGAAAAAGTGAGCAAACAAGTGGACGATGCTTTGAAAACGGACGAACCTGCGAATACCAGCAGTGCTGAAATCAATCATTCAAAGATAGCAGTCAGTACTCCTCACCGGAATTTACTCGTAAATCTCATTGGTGCCGAGATGTCCGGCGATAAATATGTTTTGGAATTTACAATAACAAATAAAGGTGAAAATATTAAAGATTATCGGCTGGAAGATTGTTCAGGGCTGGGCTGTGGAGACACTGAAGTGTATGACAATCTAGGGAATAAATGCAGGGTAGACATAGCCTTTGGAAGCCGTTTGCCAGATAACACGCCGGTGAAGGTAAGGGCAATAATATCCCAATTCAGTTCGAAAGCGACTTATTTCTCTCGAATAAAAATAAAGGGCGAGACCTGGGATCATGGTTATTCTAACCGGCCAGATGGGTTTTTTATTTTCAAGAATGTGCCTATTATAAGACAAAAGGAGCAGGAGGTTGTTGTTCCTACGAAGGACGTAAAAAATGTACAAGCGGCAGAAACAAAGCCGGCTACGAGCAATACTCCTGCCGCGACAGAAACACAGCGGGCGCCGGTCGAAGCGGATTATACATTATCGAAAGAGCAGATGACCGGATGGAAAGCCGAGAGGCTTTTAGGAAGGGTTCAGTCCGTTAAATACAGTACGGGAAAACAAGTGTTTTTTAATACGCTGGGGAATCCTTCTAAAATAATCAATGGCAAAGATGTGGAAACCAGGAGTTATACGACATCGAATCCTGTTAAGAATAGTGATAAACTAAAACTGACATATCGAAAAAATACTCGTGAAATACAGGACTACTACGAAATAAAAGAGGGTTGTGGCCATGGTGAATCGTATACATTCAACAGGCAGGGAAAAGTTATCAGTTCCTGGAACAAACAAGGTTGCAGCGATATTTATAACGAAAAATATATCTATAATAAAACGTCCGACAACTTTCCTTCAATAATAGAAGGCGAAAATTTCTGGGAGTCCGGGAGTTGGACTGTAACCCGGACTTACCAATATCTGGAATTCGATAAAAATGGCAACTGGACTAAGCGCAAAGTCAAAGAGGTTGCAATATCTACTGATTTCGAGACAGAAAAGAAAACCTCGGAGACAAAGAACTATATAGAGACAGCTGTATATGTTTATTATTAGAATCTTTAACATGAAATCATTTTTATTTGCAAGTCCCGCAGGAGGGGGAACCGGAATGGGATTAATAATACTTATACTACTGCCGATAGTGATCATTGCCGCTGTTGCTTTCATGAAATCAAGCAAGAAAGAACGTGAAATGGAAAGTCTGGGATTGGATCCCATTGATTTAGCCAGAGTGAAAACCCAATATACCGGATTTGATATTTTCTTGAATATCCTTTGGCATATCCCGTTCGGCGGATTTATCGTTGCATTGTTTACTGCTCTTGGAGGCTTATTCTGGTGTATTACCATTATTGGTCTTCCGCTCGGACTGGGACTGTTGCAGTACGCGAAATTTCTGCTTTGGCCTCATGGACATGTAATGATGAGCAAGAAATTCGTTAGACAGCTGACTGACGAAAAGCCAAATGTTTTATGGAAGAGTTTTTCCCTGATTGTCCGGATCGTTTATTTTCCATTCGGATTAATCAATGTGATCTCTCTGGCTATTGTGGCACTTTTCGCGTTCATCTCAATCATAGGAATACCGCAGGGATTAGTTTATATAAAATCATTGGGCACGGTTTTCAATCCCGTCAATAAGATTTGTGTGCCGGCAGTTGCAACTAAAATACTAGAAGAGAGAATGATATCTACGGTCGGTAAGAAAAATATTGATATGTAAGATCAGCAAAAAGAAAATGCTCATTAGACTAAGTTGATTGAAAAATGAAAAACAGACTGAAAATTGTTTCCATAGCTTTTTTACTTCAAGTAAAAAAGCTATTTATCTCTGAAAGAATTATTGTATCTTTCTTTCGCAGCATATTTTTTTTGGTTTTTTTGGTTACGTAAAGTTGCTTAATGTCAGTGGATTTTCCAAAATAATATGCTGTTTTTTTATTATATATCAACAAGTTGTTTTACTTGCAAAAGTTGAATCTATAATAAAACATCCGACAACTTTCCTTCAATAATAGAAGGCGAAAATTTCTGGGAGTCCGGGAGTTGGACTGTAACCCGGACTTACCAATATCTGGAATTCGATAAAAATGGCAACTGGACTAAGCGCAAAGTCAAAGAGGTTGCAATATCTACTGATTTCGAGACAGAAAAGAAAACTTCGGAGACAAAGAACTATATAGAGACAGCTGTATATGTTTATTATTGAGTTTTTTATGTGAGATGAATCCCTGGCTCTTTATCAAGTTACGCAAAACAATGATAAAAAAACAGGCGAGTATCGTACTGTCTAATCGTAAGTCGGGCTATGAAATTAGTTTCTTGCACCTGATTCGTTGTGTAGCTTATCTTGCTGTCGGGGTAATCGGGGTTGTTCCTGGCTGATTGAATCCTGGTTTTGTGTGTACTCTCTTAGCATATCTACGCGTGACTCTGCGTCATACACTCGCATGGGGGATCGTCATACACTCGTATGGGGGATCGGCACACGCCCGTATAGGGGATCGGCATACACTCGTATGAGGGATCGGCATACGCCCGTATGGAGGTGTTCCATCTTGGATATACAAGAGAGAGGTGTGGGCGGGTTGTTTCGGATTGCTGCTTACAACCAGTCGTCTACTATTCAGCCCGCTGCGTCGGTGAAAGAGAGAGCTTGCATTGCACGCCGGAAGAGCAGGAAGAGCAGGAACTGCAGGTGGAAGCAACTTTCGGCTTTGGCTTCACCGGCAATGCAATGATGAGCAAGAAAATTGTCGGATAATATCAGAAAAGCGACTTTAGCTGTTTGCCATTCAGGTTGTATATCGTGACATTGCCCTTTTCATACACCGCAAAAGTGGGTTCGTTTTGGCTTTTCGGAAAAGTCACAGAGCCTGTATTGCAGATAATCCCCTTCTCTTCGGTTTGTTCCAGTTTCCAGAGATGGGTATGCCCGTAAAATAAATAATCGACTTTCCCTTTTGGGGGATTCTTCTCGTTGAAAATGTGTCCATGGGTAAGACAAAGGCGTTTGCCTTCATCCACCACTAGCACATAATCCGACATAATCGGAAAATCGAGCAGCATCTGATCCACCTCCGAATCACAATTTCCCCGTACCGCTATCACATCCGTAGCCATTGCGTTGAGGCGTTCGGCTATTTTTATCGGGTCAAGTCCCTCCGGTAGCCCATTGCGAGGGCCATAATTGAGTATATCTCCCAAAAGAAGCAACATGTCGCATCGGTTGGCTTTGTAGAAAGTCAGTACTTTCTCCAAGGCGGGAAGCGAACCGTGTATGTCGGAGGCGAGAAGGTATTTCATTCTGTTTTTAGAGTTACATTCGTATTAATCGTTAATGATTCCGGCGAGCCAGTTATTCACATCCCATATCATCTCGCCATTGATGGTGTGATCATCGTTATACGCATGCATTTCGAAGTTGACACCCTGCGAGCGCAAATAATCGGCCGCTTCGAGTGCTTTTTCAAATACCAGCCGTCTGTCTTGCAATCCGTGGCCGATAAACATCTTTACCTGCTGTATCCGTTTCGGATGTACAGCCAGCGGTTTTATTTCGCGAAGCATCCGGCCGCCCAGGACCACAATTGCCTTTATCTTTTCGGGGTGTGTCAATGCAATATTATAACTCGAAATACCTCCCTGGCTGAATCCCAGTAGGATTACCCGCTGAGGATCGGCCTGGTATTTTTCGATAATCTCATCGATGAAAGAGAGTATCTGTTCAATAGAATCTTTCAGCTTTTGCTCGTTGGCTATCGACTCTTCCGATTCGTCCAATTCGAACCAGGCAAAGCTTTTGAGCCCGTATTGTATGGGGCCTCTGACAGATACTACCAGAAATTCTTCGGGAAGAAGATCTGCAAAGTCAAACATCCATTCCTCATTGCTGCGTGCTCCGTGGAGAAGTATCAGTAGGGGAGGAGAACTTTCCCGTGAGGAAGGTCTGACCAGATAGGATAATTGTTTTTTTCGTAAGATTTCGCCCATATACCCGCTATTTGAGATAAGAATGAGCGAAACCGGTATGTGTCACGCCCACTATTGCATGCTATCCGTATTTTGTACACCGATTTGTCCTGCTCTCTCCATCAGAAACTTATAAGCAGCTTCATATTCGTTTGGAATAATACCATCCAGAATGGCTTCTTTCAGCGATGATTTGAGCAGTCCGACTTCCGGTCCGGGTGTTAAACCAAAGATCTGCATAATTTGTTCACCGTTGATAGGCGGCTGGAAGTTGCGTACATGGTCTTTCTCTTCGATTTCGTGTAGTTTTTCCCTCACTAAATCAAAGTTCTGCAGGTAGCGCCGCACTTTTTCTTTATTTTTTGAAGAGATATCCGCTTTGCAGAGCGTCATCAGGTCGTCGATGTCATCGCCTGCTTCAAACAACAAGCGGCGGACAGCCGAATCTGTTATCGTATCCTCTACCAGTACCACCGGGCGCATGTGGAGAGACACCATTTTCTGTACATACTTCATTTTCTCGTTCAAAGGCAGCTTCATCCGTTTGAATATACGGGGAACCATCTTTTCGCCGACAAAGTTGTGATTGTGGAATGTCCATCCCAGGCGCGGGTCGAAGCGTTTGGTAGCAGGTTTGGCAATGTCGTGCAGAATAGCCGACCAGCGCAACCAAAGATTATCGGTTTTCCGGGCAATGTTGTCGAGGACAATCAGGGTATGTTCGAAATTATCTTTGTGGCTGATGCCGTTTCTGCTTTCCGCTCCTTTGAGTGCGACAAATTCAGGAAAAATGATTTCGAGTAGCCCCGTCATGTCGAGCAGATTGAATCCCACAGACGGTTTGGGCGATAATACAATCTTGTTCAATTCGTCTGCGACACGTTCTTTTGTGATAATGTTGATGCGGTCTTTATTTCGGCATATAGCATCGAAAGTGTCGGGGTAGATGTCGAATCCCAGTTGCGAGGCAAAACGCACGGCCCGCATCATTCGCAGCGGATCGTCACTGAATGTAATGTCGGGATTGAGCGGTGTGCGTATAATCAGCCGCTCCATATCCTCAAGTCCGTTGAAGGGATCCAAGAGTTTTCCGAAACGACTCCGGTTGAGGCATACGGCCAGGGCATTGATTGTGAAGTCGCGACGGTTCTGGTCGTCTTCGAGCGTACCGTCTTCTACTACCGGGTTTCGGGAATCCTGATGGTAGGATTCCTTGCGGGCTCCTACAAATTCCACTTCCAGGTCTTTGTATTTGATTTGTGCTGTCCCGTATGTTTTAAATACGGAAAGGCGCGCACCTTTTCCCAGTTTTTGGGTGATGGCTTCAGCCAGTTCGATACCGTTTCCAATGGTTACGATATCAATATCTTTTGATTCGCGGTGAAGAAAAATATCGCGTACATATCCTCCGATGGCGTAGCATTCCAGTCCCAGCTCATCGGCTGTTTCTGTAATGATTTCGAAAATCTTTCCGGAGAAATGTTTTTGTAAATATCTTTCTTCTAAATGCATACTATTTTCCATTCTATTTTCCAGAGCTGCAAAAATACAACAAAAGCACTGTTCCTGCCAAATAAATAGTATTTTTGTGAATGAACGTTTGCGGTCGCTAAGGCCTGTACGAGTCCCGGCAGGTTTCAGAAACCAATCGGAACTGGCAATTTGAAAACACTAGAACATCCAATGAAACAACTATCTATTCTATCCCTGGTCTGTCTTTGCGGGCTGTTTCTGTTCTCTTGTAAGAAGGAGAACCCGCAGGCCAACGCATTGCTTACGCGTGCCCGTCTGCAATATGCTTCGGGTCGTTTTGACGAAGCAAAAAAGACAATCGACAGTATCTCTAAAATAACTCCGAAAGCTTTTCGTCAGATAAATGAAGGCCTTGCGCTGCTTGATTCGGTGCGTTACGGTGAGAATATACACACCATTAATCAATCAGACTCATTAATCCGGTTGATGGAGGTGGAAATTGATAAGCAGAAAAAACTTTTCTCTTTTGTTTTCGACCGTCAGTATCAGGAAAAAGGACGATACATTCCGAAAGCCAATCCTTTTGCTGCCGTTCCCGCTCAAATGAGCCTAAGATCCGGAGTGGAAGCCAACGGCGAAATGTTTCTGGAAAGTATCGCCGACAGGCCGCTTCACCACGTATCGGTGAAAGTGCAGATTCCGGAAGGTACTTATGCCGAAACAAAAGCTGTAAGTGATGAGGGGGCTAATTACCGGTTTCAGGCTGGAGGGAAAAATATCGAAGTGGTGCATTACAATGCAAAAAGGATGAATGGAGTAGCCGGATTCATAGCGGCCAATGAGCATAAAAGTATCTCTGTTATTCTCCATGGCAAAAATTCTGCCTCGTTCTCTCTTCCGGCAAATGCAAAAAAAGGAATTGTTGATAGTTATACGCTTTCCCGACTGATGGCTGAAAGGGATTCCATCCGGTTTAATGCCGAGAAAAGTAAATTGCTGATAAAATATCTTGATAAACAGCGGGCACGAGCCATTGCCGAAAAAGCGAAAGAACAACTTAAAAAAGCGAAGAAATAATGCAGCCCATCGTAAAAGTCGGCATCATGGCCGAGAAAGAAATCCGTTTTCGTCTCAACAAGACCTATTTGGTGGAAGGCGTTAAAACCACAGGAGAACAGATCGTCAGCATGAAAAACGACCGGATAGAATGGTTCGGAGACCTCTATGACGAGCTGAGTTTTCAACCTCTCGATACGGTCTGTTCCTTTGAATTGAAGGCAGTCACCATAGGCATCGGCTTTCACTGGGAACGCAAGGAGAACCAGTCTTTTTCGGGAGGTCTGAGGTTTGTTCCGGAAAGTGGAAACATTCGCGCTATCAATGAGGTGCAGGTAGAAGAGTATCTGAAAAGTGTGATTTCGTCGGAAATGAGTGCCAAGGCTTCTCTTCCTTTATTGAAGGCGCATGCGGTGATCTCCAGAAGCTGGTTACTGGCACAAATTGAGAAAAATAAAGAACTACAAACGCAAGAAGCCGAATATACTGCTTTTTCGGAAACGGCAGATGAACGTATCCGCTGGTACGATCGGGAAGACCACACCCTTTTTGATGTATGCGCCGACGATCATTGTCAGCGTTATCAGGGGATTACCCGAACCTCTACTGATTTAGCTGTCCAGGCGGTGGAAGAAACATCGGGCGAGGTGCTTGCCTCTGACGGAAAAATCTGTGATGCCCGTTTCTCGAAGTGTTGCGGCGGCGTAACGGAGGAATTCGAAGCCTGTTGGGAACCGATTCATTATTCCTATCTTGTGGAATTGCGCGACGATGCACATCCGGCGCCTCATGCCGATCTGCGTATCGAAGCCAACGCGCGCGAATGGATACTTTCCCGTCCCTCGGCATTCTGTAACACGACAGACAAAGCCGTCCTCGAACAAGTATTGAACAATTATGATCAGGAAACCACTGATTTCTACCGTTGGGAGGTTCGTTACAGTACGCAACATCTTTCCGAACTGATTAACCGCCGTTCCGGTATTGATTTCGGAACTGTGGCGGAGCTTATTCCTATCCGGCGCGGTGTTTCCGGTAGACTGATCACCCTGAAGATTGTCGGTACTAAAAGGACATTAACCATCGGCAAGGAATTGGAAATCCGGCGCATTCTCTCGGAATCGCACCTCTACAGTTCGGCATTTATTATCGACAAAGAGGGAGATGAATTTATCCTTCGCGGAGCCGGATGGGGACACGGAGTCGGACTTTGTCAGATTGGAGCTGCCGTGATGGGCGAACAGGGCTACGATTATAGCGCGATCCTGCATCATTATTATCCGGGAGCTGATATTCAGGCATGGTATTAAGGGGGGAGAAAAAGGTAAAAGGATATTTTATGTCATTCATATAGCGGGGTAAATAGTCCTGTCATTTGTGATTTGGCTCCACTAATTTTCAATTGCAATCGCGAACCAATTCGTTTTACCTATAATACGAACTGTTGCTCATCCGGCAGATGTTGCTCTTTTCCCTCTTCTCTTTTTGCATAATATACCTAAATTACGCTCTTTCAATAATTTATTTCCGGACAACTATACTTTAGTGATGGATAAATAAGGTTTAGAAAGGGATATCAAATGTAAAGAAGCTAATCAGAGATTAGTTGCAGCGTTTAAAAAAGAAAACAATATAGTTATCGAGAAGGGACGCACCGTTTAGCGGCTTTATAAATTGATGTGGATAAACATAAATGGGAGTGAAAAGATGTGATTTTTTTATTCTTTAATGGTGTTTAGGAATATAGATGGCATCTTTGCTTTATCCGCTTTTTCTTTTTCCTTAGCGATATGGTCGAGCCATAAAGCATAGACAGCAACAGGAATTTCTTCGTAACCCATATCGTCAATTTTTTTATATTGAGCTTGCATCAGTTCAAAATGCTTATAGGCTTCAGGGGATAGCTGTTGCATGATTTCCGGTTTAGGGGCATTCAATAAATGAGCCAATGTGAGGGTCAGTCTTGTTTGATAGGCTGATTTCAGTATTTTGGCATTCAAATCATTTTTAAGGTATTGCTCTGCTGTATCTATGCATTTCAGGTAAAAATCATCTAATCCATATTTGTTGTAATATCCTCTAGCCAATTCTAACAGCATTTCAGCAATAACATTGGTTTTGTCCATTGGCTCAAGGTATATCTTGTTTTGCAGTGCTTCGGCTTTGATATAGCTGCTGTTCATATAATGGGTATCACTGAGTATTGCTTTGCAAGTCAGTTCCAGATTATACCAATCCCCTTTTTCGTCTTGTATCTTCACAAAGGAATGTCTTGGAGAAAAAGACCAATAGGCTTCTGCTCCCATTTCTTCGGCTAATACAAGGTAGTATAAGGGCATGGAGTGGCATTGGCCTGTGCCTGTCTGCATCAAGGTCGTAACAAAGTGGCTGTCATAACTGATATGCGAATCGTAATCTTCATAGTTGTATTTGATAGGATAATGGGTCTGTGTCTTCTTGGTTGCTTTATTCTTTATTTGCAGGGTATCAGCAATAAAACGGAATAGCATCATGTTTTTGACGAGGTTGTTATTCCCATCTAACTTTTCTTCATTAATCTTTTCGTTACAGAAGGCAATACCTGCTTTTATACCATCCTTATAGTCTTGGTAATCAAATGTGTTGTTGTTCCAAGCATTTTCTACGAGGAATACAGCTCGTCCAAGATTGAGTTCGTGTTTGTTTAGCATATTTGTTATCTCATCGAAAGCAGAATAGAATGCGTTTGTCCCTTGGTATTCCGACTGCATGGGAAAGCCATGTTTCGTCAGCATCATGATATCGGTCTGACGTTGTATTTCGTTTTGGATATGGTTTTGGACTTCATTATTGGAGGCTGCTTGCAGTTGGTGTTGGTGCTGCTGTACTTCACGCATAATTGCCTCTTGTTGAGTTCGCTGATTGAAGCCACTAACATTATTGGGGATATTCGGATTATAAGGATTGATAGAATGATTTGTTGGAACGGGAATAGTCGGAGCTTTGGGTGTTTGCGGTAATTTTATCTGTGGCATGGGAACTGCCGGGGTTTGTGCATAGCAATAGCAATTACTTGCTAATGATACTAGCAATGCTGATATTCTGAGAGAACAAGCCTTTTTCATACATCATTCTATTTTAGTATTTGGATTCATTATCGCCTTAATTCCGTTATGACGGTTTTCTGCTTTCAGAGAGTTTACCCAATTCGTATACATTTGTTGGGGCATCTTGCGATAGCCTAGTTTATGAATGGTAGTATATAGTTCTGTCATTTGGGAGAATAGTTCTTTATCATTGGATTTCCGATAGAGTTCTGTTAATATCTCAGCTTTGAGTAGCATGGCATTAATATAGTTAGGGAAGTGTTCTAAGGCTGTATCACAGCATTTAATTATGAAACTACCATCTTGCATACCGAATTTTGCCTGATAGCCTTGCGCTAAATCCACTAAGGTCATGGCGATAGCTTCTCTATCGGATAAGGCACGCATATAGATACCATTTCGGATGGCATCGGTATGGATATATCCCGAAGCTGCATACCACGCATCGGTAGGGAAGTCAGCACAGGTCAATTCTATATTGTACCATCCTACTTTTTTGTTGTTGGCTTTGATGTAGATATGGTTGGGGGCTAATGCTAAATGGGATTTGTAGCCAAGTTCGTCCATGATGATTTTATACAAATAGGGTAAGGAGTGACAGTTGCCTATGTTTGTTTCCATTAGTTTAGATACAAACATATTTGTCCAGTCTTTTTGCCCTAATGGGTCTTCGTGATTATAGGAGAAAGGTATGCTTTTTATTGAATTACCATTAATAAGTATAGAAGTAGAATCGGTCATAAATATAAAAACACCACATTGTACCATTGCAATATCTTTGTCCTTTTCAGAATATTCAATATCTCCACTACTTATTAGGTCTTTACTTATTGATCCGTAAAATCGTATTGTTTCATAAAAATCATTTTCATCTATCTTGTCATCTAAATAGATGTTTTCAGTTAAATAAACAGCTCTTCTAAAGTCTAAACGATTATTCTGCAACATTTTTTCGATCTCCTCATAAACATCAATATACCTAGATCTTGAATCTAAATTGCTAGAAAGAGCATCGGCAAAACAAAAGAAAGACAAAAGAATCAGAATAAACAAATTTGATATACGTTTCATATTATGAAAACTTTAAATTATTCAGTATTCAAATAAGGGAACCACTCCTCTAAACCTTCAATAATTGGTATACCTGAATAAGAGTTTATATTATTAATGAAGAATAAAGTAATAAATTGTGCTGATTTATTAACAGAATGAATATTTAGATAGAAAGGGAATCTGTCTTTTTCTTGATTTGGGATGGTATGCTGTAAAGCAGATCCATCAATAAAAACTATCTTATATAAATACTTGTCATTTTCACGATCAATGTAGTATGGTGATAGCTTCTTTACTTCTGATAGTATACAAATGTCTTTTGATAAATCTACTTTTGAATTAGATATTTTTTTTATATACTTTTCTTCTTGTTTAGAAAGAGGGAGAAAGTATATTGAATCTTTATTCAAATTTTTCTCAATTGACATTATGTTTGTGATGTTTTCATTGCAAATAGGCTTTCCTCCAATCATTGAAGGTATAAAAAAAGACATTTGTGAATAATCTATAGGAATACTATATGATTCTCCTTTATACCTTTTGATTTTTTGATCGTAGGAGAATGATATCTCATCTTTAAGAAATCGAGTAATATAATACCCTTTTATATCCACTAAAGAATCTATACTCTGAGAGTATACACCAAGAGTAATACATAGAAATATGCAAATAAAAATAATTCGACGATACATATTGATTAGCGTTTTCTTGTCCATAATCGTCCTGCACCAGAGTCCGATCTAGGAGTGTCTCGTTTGCTAAATATTTTCTTTGTGAAATTATCACTCATACTAGGGTAATTATGTGAAGTAGAGGTTTGACCTCCTATCTGACTAGTTCTTGTAGTAGCAGTTACCATATCCATCACAGAAGTTCCATCACTGTGCTCTCCTCCGAGATTATGTCCAATTTCATGAATCGCCACACCTTTATGTAAAGAGTTACTATTCATCCCATTCGAGACTCCTTCTGCTAGATTTGTAGCATTAAAACTAACTAGATAATTATGTGCAGATCCAAATTCATCTCCAGATCCTGATAGTTTGGCTGATACGTCAACAATATTTCCATAATATTGGGTGTCTCCAGTTGTTGTTTCGAATCCCGTTTGTAACCTAGCAGCATCAACATCATCTACCCCTTGAGCACTCATATTGTACTTTACATAAGATGTAGACCCATCTGCCTTTTTTATTTTTACACCATCTTCCCCCCCCGATTTGTTGTAACTGTCTACTGCTGCATTTAATCCTTTAACTTGAGTATCACTCAATGTACCATTTTCATAGAAATAACTTGCCGTAATAATATATGGGTCTTCCTTTGTGCCACGACCTGTAACCATTCCATCTCTACCATCAGGGTCAACATATCTTAATGGGTTATTCATACAATACACATACGGTGAAATCCAATAATATTTCTCACATAATGGGTCAATCGACATCGCAGCCGTAGCCGAAGAAATATCAATGGTAGTTTCATCTTTATCCAAGACTTTTACAATTTTATTCGTACGCCGATTGAACAAGACTGAGCCTATTTCGACAATATCTGTCTGGTCATGAAACTCCTGAAACTCTCCTTTAGAAGATGTTGCAGTTAGCACATTGTATCCAAATTTTGCAAATGGATTTTCGTTCTGCGAATGAAGAGCAATATTAATAGATAAGACTAATAGGGTTAACAGTACCTTTCTCATGGCATTAAAATTTTGAAAACGTGCAAATTATTAAATAAATTTTTAAACACCAAATATTACTTTCTGTTTTTTAGAATAAATAGAAAAGATCTAGGGTTCAAGGTAAATTTTACTTTGCAGTGCTTCGGCTTTGATATAGCTGCTGTTCATATAATGGGTATCACTGAGTATTGCTTTGCAAGTCAGTTCCAGATTATACCAATCCCCTTTTTCGTCTTGTATCTTCACAAAGGAATATCTTGGAGGAAAAGACCAATAGGCTTCTGCTCCCATTTCTTCGGCTAATAGAAGGTAGTATAATGGCATGGAGTGTCAGCTGCCTTTTTGTGTCTGCATCAATATTGACACGAACATGTTTGTCCAGTCTTGTTGACCTGATGGGGCTTTGTGATTGTAGGTGAACGAAATCGTTTTATTTGAAAGTCCATTTAATGTTATTGGTAGAGAATCGGTCATCAATATAAAAAGACTGCATTGTACCATTGCAATATCTTTGTCTTTCTCTGTGTAATTAATATCTCCAGAGGCAATTAATCCTTTGCATAAAGCAGTATACAATTTAATCTGCTTGTCTGACCTTTTTTCTGTCAGTGTTTTATAATCATACTATTTTGTGTGGTTACATAGTACTTCCTTGTTTAATAAGGCATAATCCATTCAAGTTTGCAGCTCTGTACAATACATTATTAGATTTTTTATCAACTTCTACTGTAACATTATTTACATCCAACCCTTTAACTGTCGAATAATATGAACCCGATAATTCAACGCCAAGAATGCTTTTTTGAGGAAATATTTGAACCAGATTAAGTGGAATAACATTATCTACCTTTACAGAAACACACAAAATTGACGGATATTTTTCTTTCTCTGATACAATTTTATAAATAGAATCTCCTTTTTGAGCATAGATTATATAAATCTTGTTTTCTACCTCGTTTATTTCCAGTATTTTATATTTGTTCGTTGAGCCATCTGACTCTACCTTATTCTGTGCCATAGAGATAGCGGATTTACTCTTACATGATACAGCTAAGATCATTACAAGGAATAGTATGTATATATGTATTCTCATCTTATGGCAGAGTTTGAATTACTTTATCTTTATCTTGAATGGTTTTCACATACCAGTCAACTTTAACAGCTTTACTTACATCTGTAGTGATTTTACCATTTGCATCATACATTGTCTGGTAAACAGTATTTTGGGGTGTTGCTGCTTTATGTGCATCGTTGTATACGCTACCTGCTTGAGTAGAATTTCCATTGGATACTCCTGATTTTAGTGTCTGCATTAAGGTTGATACAAACATGTTAGACCAGTCTTGTTTCCCGAATGGGTCTTTGTGATTATAAGAAAATGGAGTACTTCTAACTTTCTCATTATTAATGAGTATAGATATAGAATCTGTTGTGAATAAAAAAGTAGCACATTGCCCCATAGCAACGTCTTTATCTTTCTCATCGCAAACTATATTACCTGATTTCATAATATCCTTACAAAAATCAGAATAAAAATCAATTATATCATTAAAAACATTCTCCTTAATTTGATTTTCAAAAAAAGCATTCTTTACATAAAATATTGCTTTTTTGAAGCATAAAGAAGTATCGTTATGTTGCAACAACATATTCTCTATTTCTGAGTCAGCCTTAGAAAAAACAGATTGTCTTTTGTTTGAACTGACACGCTCGTTGCTATAAAATAGAAATAAATAGGTAATAATATTTAACATAATTTTCTTTCAAAATATTACTCTTTTATCCTGTTTTCTATCTCTGTAATATAAAAATATTAGACAAAAAATTATTTTCATTGCTTAAGTTGGCAATATATAAAAAGTTCCTCCTAAAACAACTCTTTTATCCCTCTGCGACCTGTCAATCATATCTTCATAATTTTGCTTCATATACCATATTTCAATTTATTATAGCATAGACTCCAAACATATTTTTGATAATCTGTACCAATATTGTTATCATAAGAAGGATTAATAATAATTTCTTTTGTTATTAAGTTAATCACAGACAATGAAATCAGGTCAAATGACTGTATATTAATAATTTTTGTAGTGTCTTTTAAAGGGTACTCCAAATTAACAACTACTTTATAAACAACTCTCAGGGAATCATTAATATTAGAATCAAAGAATTCAATTCTTTCTATCTTTCCTCCTGTTAATATGGGAATGTACTCCTTTTCATTGAGCGCATTTTGCGAAGTACAAGGCATTGACAAACAAAGTATAACAATGATATAATGCCTAAATTTATTATATTTCATAAATCATTTTAGTCCTATAGATATGTTTTATTTTGCCCATTTCATCAAAGAAAAAAAGGTAAGCATATATTTCACCTACATTGTAATTTGAGAGCCAATTATATCTGAATTCGTTTTTATTTTTTCTATTTAAAAAAAGGTCAGCCCTCAGAGTATTCTTTTCGATTAAAGAAAAAAATAAGATGGATTCCGCTCTGCTATTTTGTCCTTTAAACAATGTTTTTATTTCTGGTGAAGAAAAATCATTAAACCAATAATACTTAGTTAAACTGTTAATAATGTGAGCTAATGTGGAATCATTTTTGACATCGCTTTTAAAATAGAATCTATCCATATCGACAATAATATCAGATACATATATGTCTTTCCCTTGATTAATAGAATCAAATAGAATATAATTATATGCCTCTTTATATTGAGCTAAATCTCCTTTTGAGACACTTATCGAATCAATATTTTTCTCACAATCAATTTTCTGAGCCGTATTCCCCAATATAAAGAAATACAATAAACTAAACAAAATTATGATTTTTCTCATCTCTTGAATCTTATAAATTTATCAGCAGGAATTACTGGTATTATACCGCTGTTAATAAGAGAATGCGAACCGCTGCTAAATGGCAAATATACATTTGAACCAATAGGAGTTCCATAATAATCCAACCGTTGCCCATAATTACCTCCCTGAGCATTTAATTCAGATCTTATGGTATTCATCGTTGTAACAACAGGCCCAGGAGTATAAGGTGCATCTGATAATCTTCCTCCTACGTTTGTGTGTTGTATTTCATGCATAAGAGTCATCCCCCAACCTAATGTCCTATTATCCATATTTACTGTTCCATTTATAAATCCTTCTATTTGTCTGAAATCTAACCCTATTTCATTGGTTCCTGTTTTTGCGGCAGACCGTGCTCCTGGTACAACAGTAATCATGTCCGCATGATCCATAGCTGCAATCAGTAAATTCCTAGCTGTTGCACTTCCTGATTGAATAACATTACCCGCTGCGTCTGTTGTTGTTGTTATAATAGGATTCCCGCTAGCGTCTTTGGCATAAGTCATTACTCCATTCGGACCAAGAGTTAGGGTTAGCCCTGTTTGAGTTTGTGTATCATTTGTAATATTCCCTGTATAGTTCTTACCTAGAGCATTATCTAGTCTTTGTATCCCAACCAAACTGATACTATCCCCTCTATAGTCTACATACTTTATCGGATTATTCGCACAATACACATACGGTGAAATCCAATAATATTTCTCACACAATGGGTCAATCGACATGGCAGCCGTAGCCGAAGAAATATCAATTGTAGTTTCATCTTTATCCAAGACTTTTACAATTTCATTCGTACGCCGATTGAACAAGACTGAGCCTATTTCGACAATATCTGTCTGGTCATGAAACTCCTGAAACTCTCCTTTAGAAGATGTTGCAGTTAGCACATTGTATCCAAATTTTGCAAATGGATTTTCGTTCTGCGAATGAAGAGCAATATTAATAGATAAGACTAGTAGGATTAACAATGTCTTTCTCATGGTATTAAGGTTTTGAAAACGTGCAAATTATTAAATAAATTTTTAAACAGCAAATATTATTTTCTGTTTTTTAGTCCACATTTGAGTATTTAGACCCTAACAATAATGAAAGCATAGTTAAGCTTTTAAGAAAGAGTCCTGTTTGTAGCTTGAAAAAGCTGATTCTGGGATGATTGTCTGCCCCAAACAAGCTCAAAGCGATTTGTCGTGCTTTGCGGATATTGCTAAATAGAGAAACGGTTTCGACCTTTGCTGTATGTATTTTAAGAGCAGTGGTAGACATAATTCATAAACTGACAAGCATGACTGGTACCACCGATTGGTGGAGAACTGCTGTAATATTTGGAGTGAAGCTTGTCTGCTCACAGTTCTTTCGGTGGGTTTTATCAATGACCTGAACCCCGACCAATTAAACAATATCGCCTATGGGTTAAATGCCCGATTTAGCGGAGAAATCACCTTGGCAAAAATCCTTTTGATTTGCCTCACAGCTTATCCTGCCACCGAGCCTAAACCGGTTTCGTTACATGAAAGGGAATTCTTCGGCCAGTGAAATAATTTCTTGTTCCAAAGACAAGGTTAATCACTATAAGTTGTACCAGATAAGTAAAGCACACTATAACGAAAAAACAGGCTTGCGAAGAATATTTATCTACTAAAACCAACAAACTCTTACTGTCAGATAGGAATTTGTATGCATAAAAAACACCTCAGTAAGACAGACTTTACTGAGGTGTGAAAAACCGGTTGTTTTGTCAGATAAAAAGGTGACAATTAAGCAAAACAAGACGGTTTTATTGGGATGTTTATGCAACAAATAGTTTAGCCGACGTTATAGAGTGATATTTCGCATAAACTATTGTTTCCGCTACGATTGGTATTCGGCAGAACCAATTTGATATACCGCGATTTGTAATTTTTACTATCCATCCAGAAGTCAAGACTTAGCGAGTTGATCCATCCATTAGCATCAGCAAAGTCGATGGAGCCGATTTTCTCAAACGATGTATCTGTCAGTTCCACTCCGTCTTCTGTCTTGCCGGAAATGTAAATATCTACTGTCCGGGCATCTGTGTACCCGTTTCTGCGCCAGATTGAAATTTTATTAAAGGTTTTCTCCTCTTTCATATCCACCATCAAAGACCATGGCGGATTTGATACTTTGGAAATGTCATTGTGCCAAAAGCTAATTGTGGAACCATCTATTATTTTTGATGCACCATAGCCGGATGAATACTGTTCAGAGGCAACTGCCGTCCAGCCAGTTTTACTTAGTTCAACGGCAGAATAATTTGAATAAACTTTAAGCGGAGCAGAAACAACACCTTCCTTTCCATCTGCCGGCATAGCTACTATATTTACGACACCTTTGCCTACAGATGTTATAATTCCGTCTTTGTCGATTGTCGCAATGTTTGTATCCGTCGATTTATAAATAAGCCTTGTGTTCGTTGCGTTGAGCGGATAGATAAAAAATAAGGAAGATACATCGAGAGGACTATCAATTGATACCATAACGTATTCATCAGAAACAGAAATGGATTTAATGTGAGAAAGGACGTTGACAACGCTGGACGTTTGAGCTCGCTTTGTCCCGTTAAGGGATACGGCATAGATGGAGGCGATGCCCGGTCCAATAGCTTTCACTGTTCCATCCTTTGTAACATTTGCTACCTGGTTGTTGGAGCAGTAGAAGGCGATTGCCTGATCAGCCGGATCTGTTTTAAATTTCAATTGGTATGTACTGTCTTTATCTAGATAGATAGTATCGTTTCCATTCAGGATAGAGATGCCTGAGACGTCTATATCGTCGTTTTTATCGTCAGAGCAAGCTGCCAGAAGAATCGAAAAAGCAACAGATATAAAAAATATAAGGTTTGACGTTTTCATAGTCTATCAATTTTATTTGTTATACAAATGTTTGTTGAGGTTGGCATGTCGCTTTCGTATCAGCCTTCCCCTTTCCCTGTTAAGGGCATCTAACTCCTTCTTCCCATGTAATTGTACTGGCGCCGATGGCATTGTATCCATGGCCGGTGTAATCTACTACAATGTTTTTATTTGCATCGTCTTTCCAGGAGTTGAATTTCCAGTATGCCAGCAGATCGGGAGAGTCGGCTGAAACAGCGCAAATATTGTTCGCAATTTCACTTTCAGTAAGTGCGCGAGTCCAAATGCGTGCTTCGCTGATTTTTCCTTTCAATGTCCTCTTGGTTGAATTGCTTGTGGTTCCTATATAGAAAGCAACCTTCGAGGTGCTGTTTTTTGACCCGTCAAAAAGGTTGATCGGCCCTCGAGGAGCATCCACATAAGCATTGAGTTTACCATCAATATATAAGGTAATCCTTTTTCCATCGTAGGTGACAGCCACATGTACCCATTTGCTTTGAGTAACAGCATTTACACTTGATACCGGATATCCTCCTCCGGCCAGTTGCAAATAGTCTTTGGGTATTTTTACGTCGCCAAGGCGCAACAGGAAATTTTCTTCACAACCGATGATGGTACCGATGTAGGGGTCGCTTTCCTGAAAAGCATCAACAAAGATCCGGGCCTCCATGCTTAGTTGCGATACAGCGGACAAATCTCGCCCGGGATCGCTGCTAAAATCTACATAAAAATAATTGCCGCTTAGTTTTGCTGCTTTTGTGATGATCGTCTTTTTGAGTACGACATACATCACTTGGGAAGACTCGAGAAGATGTTGGTTTCCCGTTTGTATTCCGCTGATTTCTACAGGCAGGCAGTAGGTGTCTTCATCCTTGAAATTGTCAATGGAATTGATTTGTAAATAGAATGGTTCGGAAGCATATTTTCCGGACTTGATGATTGCGCTTTCAGTGTCAAAGGTATATGAATGATCCGGCAGCGGCTTGTAGTTGGTCCCATTCTTGTCGTTATAGGCAGCCAATAAGCCGGCATTTGCTTTTATGCCCACTTTGGTATCATCCGTTACCTTTGCCGATGAACGAATACTGATGCCTATGGCTTCCGGCTCTTCTAAAGAATAAGTGACAACAGGAGAAATATCTGTTCCTGCAAAATAGACGATGTCTTTTATCTCTTCGGGATTTGTACAGGATAGTATTCCGGTACAGAGAAAGAAGGTAAAAAGGGAATGTTTTATGATTGATTTCATGGCTTGTTCTTTATCAAGTTTACATATTCCGGAATTATCTGGCAGCGGGATTCATAATCTGGATAGCTTCCCGCAGGTATTTATAATCTGATTCAGGGTTGGCATACTCATATTCCATGTGGTAGGTGCCACATCCGCCTTTTCGTGTCTGTTTATTATTCACTTTGGGATTGAAAAGAGCCATTCCCTTAAGTGAATTCATCGAAGTGACTTTGCCTGTGGCATCATCTACATGGCTGAAAGCACTCGTGCCTCCGGTGCGCCAGTAGCTTTCAAAATTTTCTGTAAAAATATACTGTTCAGGTTTCCACCCTTTCGAGTTTGCTGAGTTAAAACGTTTCTGCAGATCTCCATCGCCCCAGGATGCGTAGGACTGGACAATTCCATAATTGAAGAGAGGCGCCAGTTCCGAATGGACGGCGTAGGGTACTCCATCAATCATCAATAGTTTATTTGTCCCGGATGCAGGTCCGAAATATTTACTCAAGGCTGTCACAAAGTCTTTCATCAATGCATTGTTGTGTCCAACCAGAGGGCCTACTCCTCCATAGCCTGGCTCGTAATCTAAGTCGATTCCGTCGTAATTGTATTTGTGCATCGTATCTGCCAGCGCCTTGGCGTATAACTCTACTCCTTCGGTGGTTGCCTCGAAAGGTGCAGGGACTTCGTGTGCGAAAATGGTGAATGTGACCTTTGTTCCCAATACATCCTGGACATATTTCAGATCCTCTTGTTGTAATTTATCCAAATCACTGTATTTTCCCCAGATGGAAATAATATCCACACTATCGGGTACGGCTTGCAGGCGGGTTACCATCGACGGCCCTTTTGCTGTCCATCCTCCGAACCAGCCAAAAGCGACCTGCCTCTCGGACATAATACTTTTGTAAGCGCGAAGATTCTTGAAGTAATCTTCTGCTTTTTCCAACGGATGTACTGCTTTTTTTGTTTCCACATCTGTCCAATCGCTGTTGCATGTGCAAAAGAGCAAGCTAAGCAAAAGCAAGTGTATGTATTTTGAGTTTCTCATAATTTCCAACGATTAATATTCAACTTTACTTTTTATCCCACCACAGAAGTGTTCCTCCATTGTCAGGTCCGCCAAGCAGAAGGACGGCTTTTGCCACTTCCGTTTCATTAGCCCTGTATTCCGATTGAGGGAAAGGAAGCCTGCGGACCTGTTTGTCTGTATTTATTGTCCCGCCACTGTTGTTGTTGGCAACAGGGAATAACTGAGGATATCCTGTCCTTCTGAATTCAGTCCAGGCCTCTTGTCCTTCCGGAAACATGGCTAGCCATTTCTGAGTGATTATTTGCTCCAGATTTCGCTCAAAGCTTGCATTCGATTCCCATTTGATCCTTATATCGGTAGAAGCCGAAATGCTGGCGCCTCCGATGGCATCGGTGAAAGCTGCCGGTGTGGAAGTCGAATCAGTGGTATATGCAGCTGCTTCGGCAGCAGTCACTCCTCTTTGTTCCAGAGAGGTTGATATGCCCCGGGAGTATAATTCTCCGGCTGTTCCTCCCATATTCCATCCTCTTAATGCGCCTTCCGCTCTTAAGAAATACATTTCTGCAGCACACGTCCATAGGATAGGAGAGTCGGTGGAGCTGTTCATGACATTGGGGCTGGACGCTTGCATATAAGTCGGTTTGTTATTTATTATCATCCCGTTCCGGACGCCGTGATACCCTGCGTCGGGAAGAGAAGAGGGACTGAAATATTTGGGTAACCTGGGATCTTTATATCCTTTCAGGAACGACTCCATACTTGCTCCCATGCGAATATCCCCATATCGGCTCCAACAGACCCATAATGGGTTAAATACCTGTACTCCCAAAGCTGTCTTAAGTTCCGCATTATCCGAATTGTTCCGCATAACACCGTATTCGTCGTTGACAGCTTCTTCTGCATATTTTTTCGCTAATACCGGTTCTACATACACGATGCGCATGGCCAGCCTCAACTTGAGTGAATTTGCAAAAACAAGCCACTTGCTGTAATCTCCTCCGTAAATCAAATCATACTTTTTCAGAGGTTTGGCATTTGGTGCAGCTTTCAAAAAAGCTTTCAGGTTAACAATGGCACTGTCCAAATCATGGAAAAAGCTTTTATATACACTTTCCTGAGAATCGTAGGGAGAACCGAGGGCACCTTCTCCCATTTTGGAATAGGGGATAGGGCCGTAGTTATCCGTTATGCGGTGGAGGGTCATTACTTTTAGTATCTGAGCCAAGTCAAAGGCATTGTCGACGCCATATTCTTTCGATTTGGCTTTGATGCGTGACCAATATCCCATCATTCGATAGGCGACATTGAATCCGACATCATTCCAGTCGCTATAGAATAAATTGTATGTACTGTTGTTGTTGCTGTTGTTCCATTGCCCAATGGCTGCCATATATCCCGAGAAAATATCTCCCGACAAATTCTGAGCCCGCTGGTATTCGTTTGCATCTTTGTCGCTGGTTGGGATAATATCCACCATGAAGGAGGGAAACATACCTCCTAATGCAAGCATGTCTTTTTCCAGGTCTTCGTCTGTGGCTCGATTCGGATCGGTATTGTAGTTTTCGAAATTGCCGGTGCATGCTCCCATGATCAGACAAAGGCAAATGGCTCCGACTATCGCTTTTATTTTTATATAGTGATTTGTTGACATAAACTTACTCAATTAAAAGTTATTACTAGAATTGAACTTTTATGCTGAATCCCAGGCTTCGTAAACTGGGCTGCATAAAATAGTCGAACCCTTGATAGTAAGTGCCTGTAGAGGCGGTAATCTCCGGATCGTACGGGGCTTTGTTATATATCATCCAAAGGTTTCGTCCGATAAGAGCGAGGCTAAGCTGATCGACATATCCTTTGAACCATTTTTTAGGGAATGTGTAGCCAAGTGTTGCTTCACGTAGCCGGACATTGGTGGAACTGTAGATGTATTCCGATAGGATTCCGGTGGTTCCTCCCCCTACAACAGAGTAATAATTTTCAGGGTTTAAGCGTCCTTCATTGACTAATACGCCTCCTTCATCGCGGGCTTTTGCCGAAACTTCTGAAACACCGAATCTATCCATCAGGGCTTGCGTGGCAGAAACGCCGACTCCTCCGACACGTGCATCGAATAGAAAACTTAAATCAAATCCTTTGATTGAAAACGAGTTGTTCCAGCCCAGATTGTATTTGGGATTCACATTCCCTGCTTTTATCCAGTTGGTCGGATCTGCCGTCACAGCTCCGCTTTCTCCGTCTACATGTACGTATCCATTGTGGTCTTTTCTTAAGGTGGACACATAGATATCTCCCATCCGGCTTCCTTCACGTAATTCCATCCGGTATGAACCATTTGCACTTACAATAAATGAACTTCTGCTCATGCTTTCGCCGGTTGTCGGATCGATCGTACCCTCCGGGACAAGCTCTTTTATTTTGTTCCGGTTGGAAGAATATGTCAGATTGGAGTTCCAGGTTAGAGGACCGAACTGATTTTTGTATCCGAGTGTAAGCTCAATACCCTGGTTGTTCACTTTCCCTGCATTGATGTATGCGCTATTGACGCCCACCGCACTAGCTCCGGCTTCAATCTGAAAAAGTTGATTGTGGGTATTGGTGTTATAGTATGTCAGATCTAGGTTGAACTGATCTTTCAGAAAACGGATATTTGTTCCGGTTTCAAATGCTTTGGTTAATTCCGGTTTTAATCCGACAGCCGGATAAAAAGAGATCAGATTTAGACTTCCGTTTGTCATGCCATAGGAGTTCCGGGTGATGTATCGGCGGGGTGCATTCCCTACTTCGCTGTATGAACCACGGATTTTCATAAACGAAATGTAATCTTTGGGCATCTTACATATATCGTTGAGCATTCCTGACAATCCCACAGACGGATAGAAAAAGGAAGTCCCGTTGGAGGTAAATGCCAACTGTGAAGCCCATTCGTTCCTGGCGGTTAAGTCAAGATATACCACGCCCTTGTATCCCAATTGGAAAGTCGCGAACAGGGCTTGTGTCTGATCGTGATATTCTGATTGAATGGGTTTGGTCTGTGAATCGCCCATGTCGATATTTGCGAAAGAAAAGAAGTTAGGAACCAGCGAAAGGAATCCTTCCAATCCGGTGATTTCGTTTTTGGCGTCCATGATGCTTGCTCCCGCAGTAGCCCGCATGGAGAAATCCTCTCCGAAACGCTTGTCTATATTGGCCAACAGATCGGCATAAGTCTGCCTGTCGGTCAGTTTCCGGTTTTGATAGTAGCCATTTTCCGAAGCGAATAACGGATCGGCGGAAGCTGAAATCTTTCGGGTGAAAATATTGTCTGTGTTATCCATACGGACGCGGCCTGCCAGATTCAACCACTTCGTTACATCATATTTCAGAGCAGTGGTGAATGAATAGCGATTGGTCTTGTTTTTGAATTTTTCTTTATGGACAATCCAATATGGGTTTTGCATGCCTAAACCCTGGTCTCTGTAATCGGCCCAGAATTGGGTATTGAAATTTCGTTCAGGATTGTATCTTTCGTATATCTTGTATTTCTCAATATCGTCTCCACGCGGAAACAGGTATATAGGTAACAGGGGATTGTGAAATTGACCTTGTGTCATCATATTGACATCCTTATGGTCGACGTATGAGAAAGAAAGGTCAAGGCTTAGTTTGTTTTTGATGAGGTCGGTAGAATTTCTGACGTTTAGGTTCAACCGGGTTAAATCGTTGTTGGGGATAATGCCTCTTGCTGCCATAGAACCGATAGACACATAGGTCTGATTCATCTCAGAGCCGACAGAGGTGCTCAATGAATTCATTTCGGTATACGCTGTTTGGAAGAAATCCTTGGGGCGATAGGGGTTGGCTGTTCCGGGTGCCCCCCAACTGTTGAATCCTCTGTCTTTACTGCCATATCTGTCCTGGAATTTTGGCATCACAAATGGTGTCATAAACTGAGTGTTGTTGGAATAGCTTGCTTTTAGTTTCCCCGTAGCGCCTTTTTTTGTCGTCACCAGCACAACTCCGTTAGCTCCCTGGCTTCCATAAAGTGCTGCCGCTGCTGCACCGGTCAGGATGGAGATGCTTTCCACGTCGTCCGTATTTAGAAATGAAACCGGATCACTGTCTCCTCCATCGGGCGATTCGTAAAAAGAATCGGGTTGGTCTTGCCTGGTGTTCATTATCGGAACGCCGTCAATGACATACAAGGCATTGTTCTCGCCAAATAGTGATTTTGTCCCGCGCATGACAACACGGGAAGAGCCTCCGATTCCCGATGCACTGTTATTGATTTGTACACCTGCAATTTTCCCCGAAAGGCTGTTGATGAAGTTGGCATCTTTCACGGAGGTCAGTTCACCCGCTTTGATTTCCTGTACATTGTATGTCAAGGCTTTGGTCTCGCGTTTGATACCCAGTGCCGTGACAACAAAATCCCCGAGCACGATGTTGTCTTCTTTCATGATTATATGAAATGTCTTTGCATTTCCAACAAGCTTTTCTTGCGTTATATAGCCCATGTATGAAAAAACGATCACCTCTTTTCCGGATGCTTTTATGGTATATTTACCGTCTGTGTCGGTGAAAACTCCGCTGGTTGTCCCTTTGATTATCACATTCACTCCGGCAAGCGGATTGTTACCGGTGTCTACAACAGTACCGGAGAGTGTCTTTTTGGAAACGGATGATTGTTGTGCAGAGTATGTGAAATCAGGATGTTCTCTTTTGTTCTTTAAGACAATGTGCGATCCTTCCATTGAGTAGATGATGTCGGTATTTTTAAGTACATTGTTCAGTACCTGATAAACCGGCTTGTTTACCATATTAATCGAAACCTTGCGTTTCAATTCCACTTTGTCGTTGTAGATAAACAGATAGTCGGTCTGCTTCTCTATTTCGGAGAGAATCTGTTCGAGTTGTGCATTGCTTTTCCGGATAGATACTTTGGCATTCTGAGAAAAAGAATTTTCTGAAAAAACAGCAGATACTCCGAAGAAAAGGAATAATAGAGTTAATCTCATGATTCTGCAAAAAAGGTTAAATTGTTTCTTTTTCTTCAGGATGAACTCCTGAAAGACATTTTTTTTCATAGATTTAAGGTGTTAATAGATGAATACAGTCTGACAATTGTATTTGTTTTTTTAGGTCAATAATTGCGTCAACAATTATTGACCTTCTGCTTTTAAATTTGCTTTTCCATAGGCTTTTCCTGTGTTTTAGGGGGAATACTGTTGATTATTTAATGTAGATTTTATGCCTGCCTGATGCAAATTCGTATTGGAATCCGGCCTCTTTCTGAAGCACTTTTAAGGCATATTCAATGCCATCGGCAACCTTGAACTTTCCGGTAAAGGATCGTCCTTCTATCTTTTTGTTTTCAATCGTAATCTTAACATCGTAAATTTTTTCAAAGGTTCTCATGATGTCCTGAAAAGATTCACGGCGAAAACTGATTAATCCGTTTCTCCATTCATAAGCAGCAGGGTCATTGACATCTTTTACAAGAAGTTTTCCGTTTTTCATGCAAGTCTTTTTATCGGGTTTCAGAAGGACGGTTGCACTGTCTTTGCCCTGAAGACTTACCCGGACACTTCCTTCCAGAAGCATTGTCTCGAAATTTTCATATTCTCCTGAATAGTCCAAAACATCGAATTTGGTACCCAATGCTTCTATTTTCGCATGAGGCGATTTGACGATAAACGGCCGTTGCTTGTTTTTTGCAACTTCGAAATAGGCTTGCCCATCCACCAGAACAATCCTTTCTTTTGTATTGAAATCGACCGGATACTTAATTGTTGTCATTGCATTTAGCCACACCTGTGTTCCATCAGGCAAAACAAGGTTTATCCGTTGTCCTGCCGGCACTCTTATTTCTTGCATCATCAGGGGGGCACTTTTCTTTTCATCCGACGGAAAAAAATACCGGTAAGATAGAAGTGTTACCAATGCAATTGCAGCTATCTTGCATATCTCTCCGATGATTCGTCTCCTCTTGTTTTTGTTTGCATAGGGTTTATTTGTGCTGTCTTGAGTATTGTTGTAGCCGCTGTTTAAAATTAAAGCATCGTATAGTTTCCTTTCTTCACGAAAACGCTTTGCATTTTCAGAAGATGCTTCTACCCATGTCCGTACAATTCCGTTTTCTTTATCGGAAGTCAGCCCCTCAAAAAATCTATATAATAATTCTGAATTCATTTTTCTATGTTTCTAAATAAATAACTGATGAATGTGTGGTCGCCCTAGTTGAAAAATCTTGTTATTCAGTAATCCTGTAAAATTAATTTTATGTGGATTTGTGTTTATGTTGTTTATTTTCAGTGGAATAGTGCTGTATTCGCTTGCGGCTAATTATGAATATTTATTTACATATAAAAAATAAGAATGAGCTGAAAGAGATAATCTTTCAGGTTCTTCCGAAGTTTGGAGAGAGCCTTTGCTATATGGAATTCGACTCCTTTGTTGGTGATTCCCAGAATTTGGGCAATCTCTTTATGCGATTTGTTTTGATATCTACTCATGCTGAATACTTCTAATGTCCTGGGAGATAGTGAGGCCAGTGTCTTCTTTATGATTGTTTGAACTTCCGTCGAAAATAATTCCTGCGGGTCACAGGCTTCCAGAGAGGATATGCGTGTCTCTAGTTCCCACTCGGCATTTTTCTGCATCGAGGACAGGATGCGTGCTTTGATCTCAGCCCTGTTTAGGTGACTGAGGCATTTGTTTTTAACAGTTGTGAATAAATATGCCGGGATATTTGTCTCGTGAGTGAAATCAGCTCTGTGTTCCCAGCATGATGTAAAGGCTTCGGAAACAATGTCTTCCGAAATAGAATGATCCCGGACATAAGAATAGGCAAACTTCAAAAATCGATTCCAGTAATCATCGTAAAGCTTATTAAAAGTCGATAAGTTCAACGGACTATCCATAAAATTAGTAGTTACGCTTTTCTTTTTTAAACAACTAGAAATACAAAAATAATTCAACTCTTTCCGGAAAAACCTTGTGATGAGTTGAATACGAATAGTGGTGAGATCAGCTAAGGTATTGTCCCCGGCTTCAGTGCTTATCCTGATTTATTTTTTCATTAAAAGAATAAATCCGACTGTTTATTTGAAGATATTATTCGAGAGCCCCAGGTTTTGTTACAATTGCAAGGATTACCATCTCGAGAATATGTGTTCAATTCAAAGTTAGAATATATGTGAAGGCAAAGATGGTGAAAAAGATGCTAATAAAAGAACAGACAGCCCGGAAATTTTCCATATTCAAAATGAAATGGATGGTGGATTCTGTCTCTTTCTATTGATATACAATAAAATATCCTGAACAAGCCTGTTCAGGATATTTTGCTTTTGCAGAAATAAAAATGAATCTGTTTCTTGCAAATACAATGTTTGTCCGTTGTCCTTATTTCATTATATTTCGTTCATTCAATGCTTTCTGGTATTTCATTGCATTGATATGATGTTCTGCAAATGTTTCTGCAAAATTATGACGTCCCGAGAAGTCATCCTTGGCACACATATACAGATACTTATGGTCTGTATAGTTCAATACGCCGTCTATTGCTTTTGCAGATGGGATGCGAATTGGGCCGGGAGGCAATCCTTTGTTTATGTATGTATTGTACGGAGAATTTACCTTCAGGTGCTCCAGGAGGATTCTCCTTAAGGTAAAGTCGTTTACAGCAAATTTGACTGTGGGATCGGCCTGTAGCGGTTGGTTGTTGCGCAAGCGATTCAGGTACAATCCGGCAACCATGGGGTATTCGTCCACAAAGCGACATTCTTCCTCTACAATAGAAGCAAGGGTCATGACTTCTATCGGGGATAATTTTACACGACTGAGTTTTGCCTTGCGTGATTCGTTCCAGAAACGTTGGTAGTTTTTATTCATCCGGAGTAAAAAATCGCGAGGCTCAATATTCCAGTAATACTCGTATGTGTCGGGAATGAACATACAGATGATGGTATTGGTGTCAAACCCTAATTTTCGGCATAAAGCAGAATCATTCAGCAGGCTGGTCAGGGTTTGTTGGCCGAACATAAACTGGCCGCCTATTTTTTCTGTCAATTCCTGTTTGGTGCGGATGTTGTTGAATGTGAGTTTGACCGGTGTCTGAGAACCGTTTCTTAAGTTTCGGAAAATACGCAGGATGCCTTGTCCTTCTTTTATGGCATAGCGTCCTTCTTTCATTTTGGAAGGATATCCGGTTGAAGAAGCCATGGATTTGAATATCCATAAGCCCTTGATGTGTGCGCTGTCGTCCAATTGACGGAGCAGTTCTTTATAACTTTTTTTATTATCAATATATAGATACGTGGTTTTTTTGATGTCAAACCCGCTTATAAATAAGCTTTTAAGTATAAAAAAAGCGATGACTGCCAGGCAGACAAGCGCAATTCCCCAATTTCTGAAGGTGTTGTTTTTATTATTTTCCGGTTTCATTGTGTTTCAATAATGACGGTACAAAAGTATCATTTTCTATTAAAATATATGTTCAAATTCTTGTTAAATCAAAACTAAGACTTATCTTTGCACCGCAGTTATGAAAACTGTCAGTCTGGAAGTGTGGGTGAGTGGCTGAAACCACCAGTTTGCTAAACTGACGTACGGGTAACCGTACCACGAGTTCGAATCTCGTCGCTTCCGCAGACATTTGAAAATCCCGAATTCTTTGTTCGGGATTTTTTATTTTTCCACCACTTCTTTTCATCCGCCGGAACCTGAAATATTATTAACTTTGTAAACATCGGTCAGCTATTGTCTGTTCTGACTATGAATGAATGTGCACAAAATTGAATTATGAGTGTTAAAATCCTTATCATCGAAGACGACTTTTCCTTTAGTGAAATTCTTAAACAATGGTCAAAAAGAACCGGATATCTTGTTTCGATAGCTAATTCTGTTAAAATGGCCAAAGAGTTTATCCGGAAGAAAAACAATGACTTTGATTTGATTCTGACAGACTTGAGGCTGCCGGATGGAGACGGCATCGTGTTTTTGTCGTGGTTGCGCGAAACGGGAAGTTTGATTCCGGTTATTGTTATGACCGGTTATGCCGAAATAGCAACGGCAGTCTCTGCAATGAAGCTGGGTGCATTCGATTATCTTCCGAAGCCCATTCAGCCGGATATCCTTAAGCAAAAAATAGATCAGGCCATTCAACAGAAACCCTTGCTCCAAGAGCAGCATAAGGCACAGCAGCAAGAAACTGTCGCGTCTCATCAGGTGGTATACGCACAGAGTGTTCCGATGAAAAAGATGTATGAGGAAATTGATCTGGTGGCACCCACCAACCTGTCTGTTTTGATTATTGGAGAAAGCGGTACCGGCAAAGAATACGCTGCCAGAATGCTGCATGCTCAAAGTAGCCGTAAATCGGCACCGTTTATTGCAGTCGACTGTGGTATTCTTTCGCGTGAACTAGCCCCGAGTGAATTGTTCGGACATCTGAAAGGTTCGTTTACTTCTGCCGAGGCCGATAAGAAAGGTGTTTTTGAACAAGCCAATGGCGGAACGGTGTTTCTGGATGAAATAGAGAACCTGTCGCCCGATGTGCAAACCCAATTGCTTCGTGCTTTGCAGGAGCGGAAAGTGCGTCCGGTGGGAGCCTCAAATGATATCCCGGTGGATGTACGTATTGTGAGTGCGACAAACGAGAACCTGGACAAAATGATTGCAGAAGGGAGATTCAGGGAAGACCTTTACCACCGAATCAATGAATTTTCGATACGTATTCCTGCATTACGCGATAGAAAAGAAGATATTTCTCTTTATGCACAGCGTTTCCTGGAAGAAGCTAATGTGGAATTATCCCAACAAGCCAAGGGCTTTTCGGAAGAGGCGATGGAGTTGCTGATGGGGTATTCATGGAGTGGAAATTTGCGTGAGTTGCGCAATGTGGTCAGGCGGGCGGTTTTATTTGCTAAAAATGGAAAAGTAACCCCCCAAATTCTTCCGGAATATTTGACCGAAAGAATTATAGAGCCTCAGCTTGTATTGCATTCGGAGGATGAAAAAGAGCAGATTATTACCATTCTCCGCATAGTGAAAGGAAACAAAGCGGCTGCAGCCAGACTGTTGAAAATAAGTCGTAAAACCTTATACAACAAAATGCATGAATACGGATTGGAATTGTAATTATGCTTCGTCCTCTTCGTATTTATCCTGAATTTCTTCCAAAAATTTTTCAATAGAAGGGAGCAAGTCTTCTATTTCAGACAACAGCTGTGCCGGGTCAACCGGTTTGTTTTCTCCGCGCATGTTGTCTATTCGGTGAAGTGTGTCTGTAATGGTTTGGGGAGCGTGCATCTGTGTCATTGATGGGAGCATCTTATGACATGTAAAACGGACGCTGTCAAAATCTTGTGCATCCAGACTTTTGCGCAGCACAATCAAATGATTGACCGTAGACATGATAAATGCATCTACTATCTGAGCCAGGGCTTTCTGGTCTAGTTCATCGAGCATTTCCGCCTTATGAGTCGGCGGATTTCCTCCGATAGCCAGAAACAGCGAATGGAGTGTTACCGGCTTTTGTAAAAAATCGGAGAATCCTCTTTTCAATACATCTTCTTTTGTAATATCGCTTCGTCCTGAAATTAAGATTACCGGTAAGTTATTGTCCTTTTGACGAGCCTTTTGTAACACATCTATTCCTGAAAAATGAAGCATTTCCATGTCGGTAAGGACAAAATCAAATCCGGAGAGATGCTCCAACTTTTTCTCGAATTCGGATAAACTGCCGCAGATTTCTGTGGTATGTCCCAGCTGATTGCCATATTGTGCCAACATATTCAGAAATAAGGGCTCATCATCTACAATCAGAATTTTTTTTATGCTTGTATCCTCTGTCGGTGTTCCTTCTTTTACCGGAATCCATATTTTTACCTGTGTCCCTTTGTTTAGTTCACTTCTGATATCGATTCCTCCTCTGAAAAGATCGACAAGGCCTTTCACTACAAATAATCCGAATCCGCTTCCTTCAGCCCATGCGCTGTTTTCTTTGATGCGTGAAAACGGCATAAATAGTTTTTCCCTCTTTTCCGGGGGAATGCCGACTCCTGTGTCTAAAAGGGTAAACTCTATTTTTTCGGAGCGGTATTCTATGTCTAAGGAGACAGAACCCTGCTGTGTGTATTTTATTCCATTGGATAAGATATTACTTAGTATCTGCTTTATTTTCAGATAGTCGGAGCGAATGATGATTTCGGATTCAAACGACCTGTTCAGAACCAGTAACAACGATTTCTGCCGGGCCAGAGGTAAAAACATTTCCTCAAGCTCGTCGCAGAGTTGAGCAAGACGAAAATCGTGTTCTATTAAAGAAAGAGTCCCTTTTTCCAAGCTTGAAAACTCAAGCAGGTTGTTCAAGAGAGCCAGTATGTGATTACCGGAATGTTTTATGGGGGAGATATCCGTTGTTGACAATTTTCCCTCTCTGTTGTATAGGTCGGTGTATCCCAGAATCGCGTTCAGAGGCGTTTTCACATCGTGCGACACCGACAACATAAGGCGTTGGCGACTTTCGATGAGTTGTTGGTTTTGCAGGTTGGCTTCAGCAAGCGCTTTTCGCGCACGGTAGCCTTTGTTGACGTTCCGGAGAATCCAGATGCTGCAAATAAGTACGGATAACATGGCCGCCCCCGCAGCATAAAGAGCATAACGATTGTTTTTTTGTACAGCCAGTTCGTCTTTATTGATTTCATCCATTCGCATCTGTATGATCTGATTATAGAGCTGTGTCAATAGTTCTGTAATCTGGAAGGTGATGTACTGGTCGGCCTGAAGCATTTGCTGTACGCGCTTTCCGATGGTCGAAATATGTGAGAGGTAATCCCCTTTGGTTTCATCCACCAGGTTGTTAATTATGGAGGTGTCATTCTGAGTGACCCGGTTGGAGTCGTGGGCTACAGAACTCTTGACAATCCGTTCCAGCTCATTGTCTTTTTTATTGGAGAATGCGTCGCCTATTCTTTTTATCAGTCCTTTTTTAGGTCGTTCTTCCGACATCTCCAGTGCTCTTCGTTTCACAGAGTCCAGCGCATTGTTTTTCACTTTTACGGATAGCGAGGTGATTTTGTTGGAAAGTTCGTCAATCGATTTGTGCTTGTGGAATTGATTGTTGAGCAGGATGATGGATCTTTCTTTTTCCCGGAGCAGTGGAATAATACGCGAAAGGAGAGTGTCTACTTCAAATTTAGCAGCTGTCTGTGTCAATGAATCAATCTTTGCATTGATATCCTTCGCTTTTTTCTGATAGCGGATGATATGGTTGCTACTGCCTGTAGCGACATAAAGATTTACCTCCGCCTGCGCGTCATTCACGGCGAATATTAAATTGCTGATCTGATTTAATTCCCGGTTATAAATCTCCACAGAACGCTTTTTTGCATCAATTTCTTTTTTTATTCCGAAAAAATAGATGATGCTCCCAAAGCAGGTAAGACCCAACAGTAAATAGATCAAAACAGTGCTTATCTGTATTTTTTTCTCAATAGAGTTCTCCATTTATCTGCAAAATAACAAGAAACAAACCAAATTGCCAAAAGTGTGTAATTTCCACAGCACGACTGTAACCGTTTACACACATATACACATATACAGGATCGGGACTGATTTTGTGAAAATGGGGTATGTTTGTTTAAAATCAATTGGTTATGATCGCTTTTTTGGAATTGGCACAATCATTGATTATTTATAGTCAATGAACACCGATGAATCTCATTAACACACACTATTCTATAACACAACATTTTTATTTACTGTTACGCTCACTGAAAGGATTGTCTGCTCCAAACACCGGCAGACAATCCCTTTTTTATACTTTATTATATTGAATATTTGATTTGAGCTCTATGTATCTATTTGTTCAAACCGACCATTATTTTTATCTTTGAATGAACTAAAAGAAAACGAGTATGAAAATAATCTGCTGCAGTCTGTTGCTGCTTCTTGGAGTAGCATCTGTTCAATCACAGACATTGGATGAAGCCAAGGCGCTTTATCAGCAGGGTAAATATGTCGAAGCTAAACCTGTTTTTGGAAAAGAATTGGAGAATAAACCTCAGGATCCTTCTCTGAATCTGTGGTATGGTGTGTCCATGCTCCAAACCGGAGATAATATTCGTCAGGCAGAGCAATATATTCGATTGGCAGCGCAAAAAGGCTTGCCTGAAGGTTCTCTCTATCTGGGAGATATTTATACCAAAGAATACAAATTTAAAGATGCTTTCGCTGAATATGATAAATATCTGCGCCTTAAGAAACGCGATAAGCTTGCCTTAGAGCTTGTCACGGAAAAGAAAAAATACATAGATAAATTATCCGCTTTGGTAAATCGAACCGAAGATATTCAGATAATAGATAGTCTGGTGGTAGATAAAGACTTGTTTTTACTGGCCTACAATCTGAGTCCATCTTCAGGCAAGGTGATGACAACGGAGAGCTTTTTCGGAACAAAAGGGAGCAACGAAGGTACGGCATATATGAATGAAAAAGCATCGAAAGTGTATTATTCTCAGCCGAATAATGGAACTTATGCCTTGTTTTCAATGGAGAAACTTTTGGATCAGTTCGGAAATGAAAAGCGTGTTTCTTCAACCAATTTCGGATTGAAAGGGGATTTGAATTACCCTTTTGTTATGCCTGACGGAGTGACACTCTATTTTGGAGCAAAAGACGAGGATACGATGGGTGGCTATGATATTTTTGTGACACGTTACAATCTTAGTAAGGATTCTTACCTGGTTCCCGAACGAATGAATATGCCTTTTAATTCTCCTTTCAATGACTATATGATGGCTATTGATGAAGAAAAAGGAATAGGTTGGTTTGCATCCGATCGGTATCAGTCTGAAGGCAGTGTCTGCATCTATACCTTTATTCCCAATAGCGAAGTGAAAACTATTGATAGTACTTCAATGGACCTTCTGGCCTCACGTGCCCGGATCGATGTGCTAAAAGATTCGTGGCGCAAAGGCAAAAATTATGCTGCACTCATCGCACTGGCTCATCAGCAAATTACAAAAAAAGAGGTAAAGAAGAATGATTTTACGTTTGTTGTTAACGACAACCTTGTCTATCACTTTTTGAGAGATTTCAAAAATGAAGCAGCACGTCAGGTATTTGAGGAATATCTTGGCCTGCAGAAATCATATATGCAGAGAACGGCCGAACTGGATAATCTTCGCATTTCCTATGCCCTTTCAGCTGCCTCTGATAAAACGCAAATGGCACAACAGATATTGTCGCTTGAAAAAGAAACGGAAAATATGAAGACTCGTTTGCAACAGCTGACAATTCAAGTGCGAAATCTGGAAAACAGAGATCTTAAGAATTAAATGATAACACTTCTTTCTCGTATTGTTTGCAAAAGATGAAGCAAACGGCAGGAGAAGTATAACCGGATTGTGCATTTCTTTGAATAAAAGGAATGCAATCCAATATTTTATTTTGTATAACTCAAATAAATAAAAAACTATGAGACGCATACCAGACTCCGAATTAATTATTAACAGTGACGGCAGTGTTTTCCATTTACATGTACGTCCGGAGCAATTATCCGATAAAATTATCATGATGGGCGATATGGATAGAGTAACGCTTACTGCTTCCTTTTTCGATTCCATTGAATGCGAGATACAAAGCCGCGAATTTCGAACAATTACCGGAACATACAAAGGAAAACGAATTACCGCTTTGTCGCACGGTATTGGCCCCGATAATATTGATATCGTGGTGACAGAGCTTGATGCTTTGGCCAATGTCGATTTCACCACGCGTGAGGTGAAAAAAGACTTTAAGCAGCTGACGATGGTGCGCGTGGGTACTTCCGGCGGATTACAGCCTTTTTGCCCGATTGGATCTTATGTGGTGGCTGCCCGTTCTTTCGGTTTTGACGGCGTGATTAATTATTATCAAGGACGCGAACAGATTACAGATGCTGCTTTTGAAAAAGCTTTCAAGGAATATGTTAACTGGAATCCTTTACATTGCGCACCTTACGCGGTGAGAGCTGACGAAGAACTTGTGGAGCGAATAGGGCACGATATGATAAAGGGTACGACTATTTCCGCTATCGGATTTTATGGTCCTCAAGGACGTTATGTGAGATTGCCATTAGAAAATCCCGATTTGAACAGTAAGATTGAATCTTTCAAATACGGCGAAGAAATGATCACCAACTACGAGATGGAAAGTGCACCTTTGGCCGGATTTAGCCGATTGATGGGGCATAAAGCAATGACGGTGTGCTCGATTATAGCCAATCGCATTGCCGGTGAATCCAACAGCAACTACAAGGGTTCTATTGAAGATTTGATTAAGATTGTTCTTGATCGAATTTGATGTTTTTTTATAAAAATGACATAAAGAAAGTGCCAGCCCTATCATAGCTGGCACTTTTTTGTAATATGGCTATTGTTAATAATAAAAAAACATCAATGCGGAGTTAAACCATTTCGCATGAATTTTGTCTTTTTTCTTAAATGGTTTTTATAAAGAAGTCTAATTAATAAGATTGATGAAAAGATTATTACTCTCCTACATGCTATTCCTTTTCGGATTAGTTTCCTTTGCCCAAACCTCGTATACCATCAAAGGGCAGGTTTTGGATAAAAAAACGAAAGAAGCAGTACTGCAAGCGTCAATTCGTGTAATGAATTCAAAAGACAGTTCCTTCGTAACCGGCGGTGCTACTGATGAAAAAGGTAATTTCTCTCTGAAAGTTCCAAACGGACGCTACATTGTCGGTACTAGTTTTTTAGGTTATAAACCTGTTTTTAGAAATGTAACGGCGGCGGCTCCGAACCTCGGACAAATCTTTCTTGGTGAAGATGGCATTTTACTCAAAGAAGCTGTTGTGACAGGCAAAGTAGTAGAGGTGAAAGTGAATGGAGATACTGTTGAATACAATGCAGATGCTTATAAAACGCAACCCAGCGCTGTGGTAGAGGATTTGATTAAGAAGCTTCCGGGTGCTGTTATCGGTACAGATGGTTCCATTACTGTGAATGGAAAGACTATCCAGAAGATATTAGTAGATGGCAAGGAATTCTTTAGTAACGACCCCAAAGTGGCTTCTAAAAACTTACCGGCATCTATGGTGCAGAAACTGCAGGTGCTTGACCGAAAATCGGATATGTCGCAAATGACCGGATTTGATGATGGCAATGAAGAGACTGTTATCAACCTGCAAGTGAGGCCGGGAATGAAAGAGGGATTATTCGGTAATGCTTATGCGGGATATGGAACAAAAAAACGGTACGAGACAAATGGAATGGTCAACTATATGAAAAATAGTAGTCAATTCACGGTCATAGGCGGAATGAATAACACTAATAATGCCGGATTTACAGACTTTGCGTCCAGCTCTTTTGCCGGTAATCGACCTCCACGTGGTCTCTCTTTCGGAAATAATAACGGAATCACTGCGTCAAAAAATGGAGGATTTAATTTTAGTAATGATTTCTCAAGCAAGCTGACAATCGGAGGTAACGCCAGATATGGCTTCCTGGATAATGACGTCGTATCAAATAGTTATACGCAAAATTTCAATACCACAGGTAATCAGTATACGACCAGCAAAGGCAATGGACGTAATAAAAGCCAGAATATAGGCACAAATATCAAAATGGACTGGAAGCCGGATTCCTTAACACGAGTTATTTTCAATCCGGTTCTGCAATACAACACAAATGACAATTTGCAAAGTTCCAAGTTTTATACAACTTTATCAAACATGACCGATACCATCAACAAGGGAAATACTTCCTACGATGCTGACGGACATGGTTTGACCCTGAGTGGAACATTGGATCTGAGCCGTCGGCTGAATGCTGCGGGGAGAACCCTGAGTGCTACTTTAGGAGGTGGTGTCAACAATTCCAACAATGATGGTACGAATAATTCTGCAACTTATTATCAGGTTTCCAGCAATGATGATGTCTATTCTCAGTTATTTACTCAAAAAGACAATGGGCATAACTGGTCAGGCTTCTTGTCGTATGTCGAACCCGTTGGGCACAACAACTTTATGCAATTGACCTACCAATATACCAATACGTACTCTAAATCGGATAAAACGACAACCCAGGCAGACACCATTATGACTGATTATACGCGGAATTTAAAAACAGATTTTGCTACACAAAATGTCAGTCTGAATTATAAAATGGTCCGTTCAAAGTACAATCTTACTTTCGGAGTCGGATTGCAACCAACCCGGCTGAATGTGGATATTATAAGTCCTGACGTGACTCAAAATCAATCGGTCACCAAGAAGACAGTCAATTTTGCTCCAAATGCACAGTTCAATTATCTCTGGAGCAAAAGCAAAAACCTTCGTCTCGACTATCGCGGGATATCGACACAGCCTTCCTCTTCACAATTGACAAACGGTATTCCCAGCGGAACAAATATCACTCTGGGAAATGCAGATCTGAAACCATCGTTTGAACACCGGGTGAATCTCCGTTTTCAGAACTTTAACCCTAAGGAAGGTAGTGCCATGATGTTGTTCAGTCGTTTCAGTTATGTCTTGAATGATATTGTCAGTACTTCTACGTTACAATCAACAGGAAAACGAATCACTCAGTATACAAATGTGGATGGCGATTTTAGTGGAAATGCACGTTTCATTGTCAATCAACCTATATTCAATAAGCTACTAACTGTATCCAGTATGAGTTATGCGAGCTATTCCCGTGCAAAAGGTTTTATTAATGAGGAAGCTAATGCCGCAAATACTGCAATGTTTCAAGAAACCTTAGGATTCAACTATCGTTCCGGTTTATTCGATTTTAATATCCGTGGAAATATCAATTATCAGAATATTGATAACTCTCTTTCCGGGCAGACCAATCAATCGACTTTCCAGTATGGTGGATATGGAAGCTCTACAGTCTATCTTCCGGGTGACTTTTCTATAGATACCGACTTGGAGTATACAGCAAATTCAGGATATTCCAGCGGATTTAAACAAAATCAATGGTTGTGGAATGCTTCTCTTGCGAAACAAGTGTTTAAGGACAAAAGCGGTACTATCCGTCTGAAAGTATATGATATTCTCGATCAACGGAACAATATATCCAGAAGCTCATCGAACACTTCCATTCAGGATACATTCACGAATGGGATGCCACGGTATGTCATTCTGCATTTTGTCTATAAATTTCAAATGTTTAAAGGAGGAGCTAAACAAGCCGACATGGACATGAGGAGATTCGGTCCTGGTGGCTTTGGTGGTCCTGGCGGTCCTGGTGGTGGTCCTCGTTAGGAATTAAAACATAATCTCACAAGCACTAAATCCCGACAGATATAAAATTCTGCCGGGATTTAATGTTTTCTGCGAATCAAACTTGTTCTGTTTCGGTAGTATTCTCTGACGCCTTTAGGTGATATAATATTGTTTTCTACCCTCCGGAATTGATTTATTTTACATCGATGATTTGTAAATAAGGATTGCTACTTTTTCTGTTAATATCTCCACTTTTCCGTCTTTATGGATCTGTACATCCAGCTTGTTATTTGGGCGTTTCCGAAAAATTGCATCCACTAAAAGTTATGGATGAACTTTGTTTGATCTCTATCAATTTAATTCCGATAAGTAGTCCTGTAAAATTAGTTTCATGTATCGAATCCGTCATATTGCTTATTTTCAAAATGCGACAGATATATACTTACCACTCATTATAAATATTTACTTGTTGTTTTTTTGAAAGAGAATCCACCAGTTCGATTCTTCGAAATGTATTCATATTTCTTTTATAATGTATTCTCCCATTCACCTTGTAATGAATATAAAATGATAGTTGCCTCTTTTTTCTGTATTTATAAACAAAATACAACCAGGCATATCTTGGAGAGAGACTGTATTGACGTTTTTATCTGTACTTTTTTCCTTTTATCTAGTGAGAGAATAAGAGATGGTTTATGTTGTATATGAATTATTTCAGCTCCCTTTTGTTGTAATATTTTGTGTGAAAAAGAAGATACGTTTTATTGATGTCATCTATGAAATGTTAAATCATATTGATAAAAGATACCATCATTGCGGTATTTGGGCAGCTTCGTGATTCCTCTATTTTTGTTGAAAATAAATCTGAATCACAGATGCCTGCATCGAAGGCTCATCGAGGAGCAATAAGTATCAACTAATTGAATGAAAATAGAACATGTTGACTGAGAATAAATTGAAAGTGTTGAACGACTGGGCTGCGGGCAATTCGAAGAATGAATTGATTTGGGCTTCGGGTTACCTGGCGGGCTTGGCGCAGAATACATCTGGTGTTGCAACTGAAATACCGGCTTCGTCTGCTGCTGCAAGAGTGACTCTGAAACCAACAATCGTCTACGGAACAGAGACAGGGAACTCCAAAAAACTGGCTGTTCAATTGCAAGCTTTGTTGAAAAAGAATAAGATTCAACCCAAAGTGACGGATGCTTTCCAGTATCCGCTCGAAAAAATTGCTAAAGAAGAATTTCTGATTGTCATCATGAGTACGCAAGGAGAAGGCGAACCGCCCCAAAGTGCCCGCAAATTCTATGATAATCTGGCGAATCTTTCCGATGACTTATCTGCTGTGCAATATGCAGTATTAGGACTCGGAGATTCTTCTTATCCGTTCTTTTGTCGTGCCGGAGAGGTTGTAGATGAGCAGTTGAAGAGATTGAATGCTACGCAGGCGCTTCCTTATCAGAAGGCTGATGTGAATTATCAACCTGTCGCTGCCGAGTGGTTTGATAAACTGCTTCGTATGCTTCAAAACCAAGCTTCCGAAGTCTCGGTTTCAGAACATCAGGAAGGGAAAAGCCCGGTTTCTGATTCCGGAAAAAAGAATTACACCGGTAAAATCAAACATAAGATTGTGTTGAACGATCGGGGCTCGAACAAAGAAACATTTCATATTGAGATTGTAGGAGATGAGGAATTGGATTATCAGCCGGGCGATGTGGTCGGTTTTTATCCTAAGAATCCCCTGGAAGAGATCAACCGTATTTCGCAGCAATTAGAACTTGATATAAATCCTTCCGAACTGGAAAATAAAAATATTCGCGGACTGACCCGGAAGTCTTTGGAACAGCTTTCGCGACTTTTGGAAATAGAAATAACCGAAGAACGTGCTGACCTCACGGATGTGTTGGCGAAATATTCCAAACGGAAAAAGGTGCAGTTATCCGAACTGTTGACTTTGCTCCATCCGGTTGCGCCTCGTTTGTATTCTATTTCTTCTGCTCCCGAAGCACATGATGGCGAGTTGCATATTACAGTGACAATGAATAAATTTCATGTGCAAGAGCAAGCCAAGAAAGGTTTATGTACTTCTTTTCTGGAAGATCTTCCCATTGGGGAAAATATCTCTTTCTATATTCAAAAAAATCCACATTTCAAACTTCCGGCGCCGGACAAAGATATTATTCTGGTCGGCCCCGGAACCGGTATTGCTCCCTTTCGCAGTTTTTTGGCTTATCGCGATGTGACGGGAGCAGAAGGGCGCAATTGGTTGTTTTTTGGTGAGCAGCATTTTGTCAGTGACTTCTATTATCAGACTGAAATTCAGGAATGGCTCGCAACGGGTGTCTTGACAAAATTGGATACTGCATTTTCGCGAGATCAAAAACAAAAAGTATATGTGCAGGACAGAATCCGTCAGAATGCCAAAGGCTTTGTGGAATGGCTCAATCAAGGGGCTTATCTCTATGTCTGCGGGCAAAAAGAACCGATGAGCGTGGATGTGGAAAACACCATACTGGATGTGCTTGTTGAAGCTAATGAGTGGGGCAGGGAAGAGGCTGTTTCCTATCTGGAGTCACTTGAGCTGGAAGGGCGCTATTTGAAGGATGTTTATTGAAGAGGTATTCGGTTATTACCGGATTTGTAAGTCGGGTATTTTATGCTGACATTCAAACCGTATTTTACCTTTACATTTTTGTCATTTCATCCGATTTAATTTTACTGTCAGGGCGTATCGAACTCGCCTGATTTTTTCACCGCTATCTTGGACGATTTAATAAAAAAATCAGGCTTCGTTTTATACAGGAACATTCGATATTATATATCGTAGGCCTTAAGTTTCATTATTATCCCTTAGTTATCAACTTTGTTTTTCATGTATTTATTTACAATGTATTTACAAGAATGATGCCTTCTGTGTTGTTGATAATCATGTTGTATAAGTGCTGTTGTCATATTCTAATATTTTACATTTTCACATAGAAAAAATTATGGCTGAAGAAAAATTGAATCCCGTTGAATATATCAAATTGAAAAGTGATGGCTTGCGGGGAACATTGAAAGAAAGTTTACAAGATAATTATACGGGCAATGTCCGCCCCGATGATGAAGCATTGATTAAGTTTCACGGAATGTATGTGCAGGACGATCGTGATCGCCGGGAAGAACGTGCGTTGAAGAAACTCGACAAACTTTATTCTTTTATGATTCGTTTGCGTATCCCGGGAGGAGTGATTAGTGCTGACCAATGGCTGACTACACACCGCATTTCGGAAGAGTATGGAACGGGAATCATCAAGATAACGACCCGTCAGACCATTCAGCTTCATGGCTTGCTGAAGCATCAGTTGCGTGATACGATACAGGGTTTTGTGCAGGCTGACCTGGATTCGATTGCGGCTTGCGGCGATGTCAACCGAAACGTTATTGCCAGTTCGCATCCGCAGGTATCGCCTTTGCATGAGGAGATTTTTGCTTATGCCGACAAGTTGTCGAAGCATTTGTTACCGAAGACCAAGGCATATTACGAAATATTTGTCGATGACGAATTGGTGTATGAACGCGAAACGGAAAAAGATGAGTTGTATGAGGATCGATACCTGCCCCGCAAATTCAAAATTGCGATTGCCATTCCTCCGTCTAATGATGTGGATGTGTTTGCCAATGATATCGGGCTTATTGCCATTATTGAAGATGGAAAGTTTGTCGGCTTTAATCTGGCGGCCGGCGGCGGTTTGTCCACCACACATGGAAATCCGGATACTTATTCGCGTCTGGCCTCGGAGCTTGGTTTCGTTGCCGGCGAAGAGGATATCCTCAAAATATGCTACGAAGTATTAACCATTCAGCGAGACTTTGGATATCGGGGCGACCGCAAGCTGGCACGTTTGAAATACACTATCGACAAGATGGGAGTAGAGGCCTTCAAAACAGAGCTCGAAACACGTTCAGGAGTGAAATTGCAACCTTCGCGAGCATATACTTTTTCGGAACGCAACGACCGATATGGTTGGCAAAAAGATTTCTATGGGAAATGGTATTATGGCATATTCGTAGAGAATGGAGTGATCAAACCTGTACAGAAAGCCTTTCTGTTTGAAGTCGCTAATCTGCATGTGTCGGATGTCCGCTTTACCTGCAATCAGAATTTGATTCTGGGGAACATTGACGATAAAGACAGAGAGGCTGTTCAGAGACTTATCGATAAACATAAAATAGGGAAGACGGAAAGTGCTCTCCGTGTCAGCTCGATGGCTTGTGTGGCTCTGCCCACTTGTCCGCTGGCATTAGCTGAAGCACAACGTTATTTGCCTGAGCTGATTACAAAAATCGAACCGTTGCTAGAGAAGCACAAGCTGGCAAAAGATGAAATATCCATCCGTATGACGGGATGTCCCAACGGCTGTGGACGTTCTTATCTCGCGGAAATCGGTTTTGTCGGTACAGGGGCGGGGCAATACAATCTGATGCTGGGTGGAGATCGGCTGGGTGTCCGCTTGAATCGAATTTATAAAAAACAAGTGAATGAGCAGCAGATTCTGGAAACTCTGGATACGTTGTTTACGCACTATAATCAGGAAAAACGTAGTGGTGAAACTTTCGGCGACTTCTCCAACCGGGTATTGGCCTTTCAGTCCTAGGTGGCCTTTGTCTCTCCATGACTCTTTTTGAATAAAGGGCTGCGTACAGCTTATTGAATTTCCGGGCAAATGCTCTTGATGATTGTCTAATAAAACAGCATCAGGAGCATTTGTGTTAAGATAATACGGGAGAACATGGCAACCGGATAAACGGTGGCGTATGCGACCGACGGTGCATCCCCATCCGCGGTTGAATTCATATAACTTAATGCCATTGGATTGGCCATGCTCCCACAGAACATACCGACATTCTTGGCAAATTTGACATGCATCACCTTCATGGCTATAAATGCTACAATTAATACCGGAACTGCTGTCAGGATAAATCCGATTCCAATCCATTGGAGACCGGAACCGTGCATCACTGTTTCTAAGAAATGCTCTCCCGAACTGATTCCGAGACAAGCCAGATAAAAAGTTAACCCGAATTGTCTCATCAGAATATTGGAGCTTTGAGTGGTGTAGGTGGTGAAGTGAAAACGAGGGCCAATTGTCGACATCAGTATGCCTACAATAATAGGGCCGCCGGCAATACCGAGTCGTACGGGAAAATCCATTCCGGGCAGAGGTAGAGGCAATGAACCTAGCAGTAGCCCAATGGTAATACCCACGAAAATAGCTATCAGATTGGGCGACTTAAGACGTTTGACCTCATTACCGAGGATTTTGGAAACATTGTCGATAGAGGCTTTTTCTCCTACAACAGTGAGGCGGTCGCCGATTTGCAGCGTCAGATCGTTCGATGGAATCAATTCCACACCGGCACGGTTGATTCGGGTGATGTTGATCCCATAAGTGTTACGTAAACGCAAGGTTGCGAGTTTCATCCCGTTCACTTTGCTGCGTGTGACAAGAATTCTCCTGGATACCAATTGGCTGTTGTCGATGTTATTCCAGTCTATATCTTCCTTGTTCCAGTCTTTGTTTTCCTGTTTTCCGAAAAGCAGTTTCAGATGGCTGACATCCGATTTGAAGGAAACCACCAACAGATGGTCGCCGTATTTAAGTACGGAGTCCGGCGCAGGAATGATAACTTTTCCATCTTGCCAGATACGGGAAATTACAAATTTTTTCGCAGATTGCTTCGTAATATCCCGGATGGTCATTCCGTCGATTGCCGGATTGGCTATCATAAATTCTCCGACATAAGTTTCGTGTTCGGCTTTCTCATCAGGATCTTCCTGCAAATCTTCCGGTTTTACAAAAAACGAACGCAGAAACACGATGGCAAGTATTACACCGACAACACCTAATGGATAGGTGACTGCTGTTGCCATTGCCATATCGGATATTTCTCGTGAATTTGTTCCTGTAATTTGTGATAAAGCCTGCTGCGCAGCACCTAAAGCAGGTGTGTTGGTTACAGCACCGCATAAAATGCCAATCATGTTCGGAAGAGACACGTTGGTGGTGAGCGAGAAAACGAGCGTCATCACCAATCCGATGAAAATAATGGCAAGAGAAAGCAGGTTGAGAGTGAGTCCTTCTTTCCGGAACGAAGAAATAAACCCCGGGCCTACCTGAAGCCCTAAGGCATATACGAAAATAATCAGTCCGAAGTTTTGAGCAAACTGGAGAGTCTCTCTTTCAAGAGGTAACCGGAAATGACCGACAACAATCCCCGTGAAGAAGACAAAGGTAATACCAAGAGAAATATTAAATAATTTCAGCTTACCTAACTGGAGGCCGATAGCAGAAACTAAGCAAATAACGATAATGCTTAATATGGTCGGCGAGATATTTAGTGCCGGAACAATCCAATCGAACATTTTGAATTCCTGTTTAAAAAAAGTGGCGCAAAGTTATGAAAACAAAATGAATGGGAAAAACAAAACGTAATATAAAACAGCTTGCTTGTAGTGAGTTATCCCTCCGGCGCTTTTCAAAATGTTTCGTTTATTTCTATTTGCAGTCAGAATGAAATAAATGAAGGATGAAACTGTCATTAAGTTGTCTAATTCGATTTTCCACAAAATTTTTGCTTTTTCTTTGTTTATATGTCCAATATTAAAAAAGAAAATATAGATGATGAATTTTAGGATGAGCTCCTTTGTAAGGAACAATCGAGGATGGAGGAACACAATGTGCGGCTTGATAGTTTCAGCTGTGTAAGTATAGATTGGAGGGCTTTATTCTAAAATCAGGACGATTCCATGACTTTTGCAGGCGTAGATCTCGGTATATATCTCCGACATACAATTGCAGTTCATCCTTTTCCATCCCGAAAATGAAAAGGAGGCAATGGATTCTTCTTTCGGCTTTATTTTCTCCCTTTAGTAGTGATGCACTGAGCTATTATTTATAAGGTATTCATAAATAATAAAGTGCGAACGTCCTTTGTCCTTTTGATTTGAGCTTAAACTTTGCAAGAAGAACAAAATTATCAGATTTCTAAAGGCCTCTGTTTCTTATAAATTTTTAGTAGTCAATGAAATGCTGAGTTTAAAAAACAAGACCAATTGATTACATCGTTTACTATATTAATGCGTCAGTAGTATTCTCCTCTTAAGAACTTCTTGTCCTGGGAAAACAGAATATTATCCTGTATTTCAATTGAATGTCTTATCCGTTTGTTGCTGCTTTTTCGGTTGAAATTTCTTCCAATACGACGCAGGCTGCTTCTACCGATTCCACCGATTTGACAACGAGTACCCGTTTTCCTTTCTTTTCGGTAAGCTGACAGCGTTTCACATTCTCTTGCAGAAACATGAGTAGCTTGTCGAAAGCCTGCGATTGATAATAGGGTGATTCAGGATTGGAAACAAGTTGGATGCTCATTCGTCCATTCTTCAGAACGATTTTATCTATTCCCAACGATTTCGCGATGCGTTTCAAGCGGACAACACGGATTAATTCACGGCCTTCCGTCGGGATTTTCCCGAAGCGGTCTTCCAGGCGTTCCACAAAAGCACGGATGTCTGTTTCCTTCTCCATATTATCCAATTCGCGATAGAGTGTGATCCGTTCCGAATCGTTCGGAATATAAAGTACGGGGAATAACAATTCAAGGTCGCTCTCTAGTTGTGTTTCGTCCACAAAATCATTTCCCTCTATTTTCTCTTCTCCCTCTTCCAATTCATGATACAAGTCGGCAAACTCTTCATTTTTCAACTCATTGACAGCTTCCGTAAGGATTTTCTGATAAGTTTCATACCCCAGATCCGCAATAAATCCGCTTTGTTCCGCACCAAGCATATTTCCTGCGCCACGGATATCCAGATCCTGCATCGCCACATGTATGCCACTGCCCAGTTCCGAAAAATTCTCAATAGCCTGCAAGCGTCTTCTGGCTTCCGGTGTCAATGTATGCATTGGTGGAGTGAGGAGATAACAGAATGCTTTTTTATTGCTTCGGCCTACACGTCCGCGTAACTGATGCAGGTCGCTTAGTCCGAAATTCTGTGCATCGTTCACAATGATGGTGTTTGCGTTCGAGATGTCAATTCCTGATTCCACGATGGACGTTGCAATCAATATGTCATATTCATAATTTACGAAGTCCTCAATGATCTCTTCCAGCTTTTCCGGATCCATTTGCCCGTGTCCGACTACTACGCGGGCATCAGGCACTTTGTTCTTCACAAGAGTCGCTATGTCGTAGATATTTTTTATGCGGTTGTTGATAATAAATACCTGCCCGTTGCGGCTCATTTCGAAATTAACAGCTTCGCGGATAATCTCCGCGTCAAAAGTGTGCAGTTCGGTTTGTACCGGATAGCGGTTGGGAGGTGGTGTCGTGATGGATGAAAGATCTCTTGCTCCCATCAGAGAGAACTGTAGGGTACGGGGAATCGGTGTTGCTGTCATCGTCAGCGTATCCACATTTGTACGCATCTGTTTTAGCTTTTCTTTGGTGGAAACTCCGAATTTTTGTTCTTCATCGATGATAAGCAGTCCTAAATCTTTGAATTTGACATCTTTTCCTACCAGACGATGTGTTCCTATCAGGATATTGATATTCCCCTCGCCGACATCATTCAATATTTTTTTGATGTCGGAAGGCTTTCTTGCCCGGCTCAGGTAATCGATACGGCACGGGAAATCTTTCAACCGTTCCCGGAAAGTGTGGTAATGTTGTGTAGCCAGCACTGTTGTCGGCACCAGCACGGCTACTTGTTTGTTGTCGGTCACAGCTTTGAAAGCTGCACGGATTGCAACCTCTGTTTTTCCGAATCCGACATCGCCGCAGATAAGACGATCCATGGGTTTGTAACTTTCCATATCGGCTTTCACCTCCTGTGTAGCCTTGGTCTGATCGGGAGTATCTTCGTAAATGAAAGAAGCTTCCAGTTCATGCTGGAGGAATGAGTCGGGAGAAAAACTGAATCCTTTTTCTTTGCGCCGTTTTGAATAGAGTAGAATCAAGTCGCGGGCGATATCTTTCACCTTTTTCTTGGTGCGCTCCTTCATATTTTCCCATGCACCTGTCCCTAATTTATTGATGCGGGGTGGCTCTCCTTCTCTTCCTTTGTATTTTGATATTTTATGAAGCGCGTGGATCGAAACCAGAATAGCGTCGTTGTTGAGATAGAACAACTTGATCATTTCCTGTATTTTACCGTTTACTTCCATACGCACCAATCCGCCGAATTTGCCTACGCCGTGGTCGATATGCACGACAAAATCACCAATCTGAAACTGATTGAGTTCTTTCAACGTCAATGCGATTTTCCCGGAGCGGGCTTTTTCCGACTTGAGGTTGTATTTGTGGTAGCGGTCAAATATCTGATGGTCGGTAAAACAACATATTTTTAGTACATCATCAGAGAACCCTTCGTGAAGCGTTTTCGTGATAGGAGTGAAAGCTATTTTTTCTCCCCGTTCTTCAAAGATAGTTTGTATGCGGGCGATTTGTTTTTCGCTGTCGCTGAGAATATGTAGACGATATCCTTTTTCGATAAACTCTTGTAATGATTTGTTTACCAGATCGAAGTTCTTATGAAAAAGAGGTTGCAGAGTTGTTTTCCATTCCAACGATGCTTCGGGGCTGCCGTGTGGATTAGTTCCGAATTGTAGATTAGGGAACTTACTTGTTCCGGAAATGAAATCATCGGCAGTGATTAATTTCGATTGCCATTCGTCGTCGTATTCAGGATTGTCAAGAATTGGTTTGTCTTCAAAAATGGAACGGATTTGCTGCTCAATGATGTTGAAGTTTCTGTAAGCCACCACAGTGCCTTGTGGCAATATCTCAAAAATGGAATTTCGAGAACTGTTTTTTTCGTTCATCTCCGGCACAATGTGTATCTCTTTGAGGCGCTCTTTCGATAGCTGTGTGTCTACTTCAAATGTGCGGATAGTGTCGATTTCGTCACCGAAAAAATCAAGACGATAAGGGCATTCATTGGAAAAAGAAAAAACATCGAGGATACTGCCGCGAATGGCATATTGTCCGGGTTCGTACACATAGTCGGCGTATTCAAATCCATAGCTTTCGAGTATTTCCGAAACAAAGGTCGTATCTACTTTTTCGCCGACAGAAAGTTTCAGAGTTTGGGAAACAAAAAAATCTTTGTCAACGACCTTTTCTGCCATAGCTTCAGGGTAGGTCACCAGTATGCATTGATTGTCTTGTTGCTGAAGCCGGGAAAGCGTTTCCATGCGTAGAATTTCATTCGCCAAATCCACTTGTCCGTATTTCACAGCTCGCTTATAAGCCGACGGAAAGAAAAAAACATCCTTGTTGCCTTGTATCTGAGTCAGGTCTTGATAGAAATATCCAGCATCCTCTGCATTTTCGAGAATGAAAAGAAGTGTTCCGCCATTGTGTCGAGACAAGGCGGATGCAAATAACGTACAGGAAGAGCCTAAAAGTCCTTTTATGTGGATAGAATGAAACTTTTGCAGGTGCTGACTCGCTTTTTTCAACTGAACCTGATCCCGGTAAAGTTCCTCTAATGATGATAATTCCAAAATCCTTTTTTCGTTTAAATAAGAATGCAAAAATACAGAAAAAAAACTAGATGCTTGTTCTGTCGGAGAGGAGTTCCCTTACCATTGTCTATTCTCATCCTTTTCGCCGTTTACAATCGGCATAAAATAATCTTTTGCGGAGTAAAATGATTCTGAATTATAACTTGGGATAACAAAAATTCTTCGGGATTTTCTAAATACTCTTTGTGTACATGTGAAGGAAGAACAATTTGAAAAAGATATTATGTCCTGGTGCAGGATTTGGATATGTGTTCGTCGGATGTATCCTCGGATTCGGTGTTGAGAATATTATGGAGCATGATACTGATCGGTGTGAGGAAAGCAATGTAAACTGCAGGAGTTATACCCAGGGAGATATTGGCGAAAGAAAAGAGGAAAGCCGGACAGTAAGATTAGCAGCAATCCATTCGGAAGTGCAGATCGAATATAAGCCGGAATACCTGTATATCCGCCAGAGGAACCGTGCCTGTTTTAGTTTAAACTTGATGTTTCATTTTTGTCATAGCTTTCAATTCTCAGCCTCCGTTTTGTTTCGGCCGTGTCCTGAAGCTTATATGATGTTATTTGTCATTGCATAAGCGATTGCTTCCGAGATATTTCTTGCCTTCATTTTTAGATAAATACGCTTTTTGTAGAACTTAATGGTATTCATGTCAAGGAAGATTTGAGTTCCGATCTCGCTATTAGAAAAACCTTGGGCAGAAAGCCTCAATATTTCTATCTCCTTGTCTGAAAAAAACTGACTGGCTGTTTTGTGCCATTTGAATGAACGCTCATTCAAAATATATTTATGATTTGTTTCGGAGTTAGTGATAATGGTTTCGCCTTTAACTCCTCTCGGAGCTAATGAAACCATGCATACAGCAAGCCATATTTGATTGTATTTGTTTAGCTTGATTGGAGTCAGTTTATGGTTAACCAATATTTTCTTTCTATCTCTCAAAAGATGAAAATCATAAGAAATTGTGTATTTGAGCCTGTTTGCATTGTCTGTTTGGTAGAAAAAATGGAAAGCCTCTCTATTTATCTTTTGAAGATAATTAAAATCTGATTCAGGAAGATATTTTTGGTAATAACCGCATCCTAAATTTTTTACATATTCGACGCTATTGCCATTAAGAAAGAGTTTATTGGAAGAGATATACAAAAAGTTTTGTTTGAAGTAGTCGATAATATATATGCTAAGATTGCAAGAGCGCGAAAGTGCCTCTAACGTGTCAATACAAAATTGCGTATTCTGGTATTCTTCTTCGGGTATAGAGCCCTTGAAAGCTATTGGTTTGAAGAATGTGTTTTTTAATAACATAAGCTAAGTAGTTTGAAGACTTAAAGTTAAGTAGTCTGATGACTTGAAGCTAAGTAGTTTGAAAACTTAAAGCTAAGATCCTTTTTTTATAATTCAGTGAGAGAACTTACTTTTTTAACTTTTGTTAGTTATTTCTACCCAAATGGGTAGTAATAGCTTGCTAATTAGGGTGTTCCTTTGTGAAGGATAAAAAATATTCCGCTTAATGGATATACTTTCTATATCGCTCAAAGATTATAATGTCTGTATGTTTTCAAAAAAAGAATGTCGGATAAATATTTCGATTTGTGATACAAATAGATTTTCAATGGTTTGATTTTCATGGTGTTGTGTTGAGGATGAGTCTGAAAGGTCATCAAAGCTTTATCTTAACATGAGTGTTTATTCTTATGGAGAAATATTTTCCGGTTTCAGAACGCAAGGCTTCCAAAGGGTTCAACCCGCACTGCAACGGTGTATATATGTACATTCATTAAAATTTCATTAACAATATGACTAGATCCATTTTTATAATTCTCTGTTTTATTTCCTGCTTTTTTGTTGGTTGCAAGGATGATAAATCGGGAGAAACCGACGGTAATCTTCGTTTTTTTATAGACAATTTTCAAGTGCCGGAAAAAGACTCCTTGCAAATTAAATTAGGAAAGACTTTTGGGCTGCATATTGAGAGTTCGTACGACTCCGTTCTTGTCCTTTCACAGAATGGGAATGTAGAATTGGTTCAGAACGGTCACAATCGATATAGATGCACTGTTAAAGTGATAGGAAAGGATAACCTCTTTTTCTTCCCGCAAGATGATGTGTCAAAAATGCATCGCCTTCCAATTGTCGTGAGAGGTTATACTACTAATTTCTTTATTCAGGATAATGCTTATACTGTGAAAGTCCCATCTTCCACTACAACAGCATATCAAATTCTGGATGAGCTAAAGAATTCATTCATTCCGGCTAAATTAAGTATTCTTTCTTTCCGGTATGCAACAGAAACGGCCGGAGACTTTGTGTATTATAAATATATTGATAAAAAAGATTCCATTACAGGAACATTTTCTGTAGATGAAAATTTGCAATATACCATTCATTATTCAAATTCGAAGCAAGCGATGAATGTGATGGAGAAGGACGGAAGAGTTACTATTCACCAAAATTTGCGGAAAGCTTATCAGGCAAAATATCCGACACTGAGAATTGATTCTGTTATGATAATTTCTACAGCGAATAAAACCATTCAATAAAACATGAATTCGTTATATTTCGAACCCTATTGTGTGACTGCCCAATAGAAAGGAGCAGAAATTGTTAGACGAAGAGCTTGAGGTGCATTATTGTTTAAATCACCGGTTGATGGGTGGTAATCCTCTTGTTCTTACCATCCGGAAGGATGTATTGATTTGTTCTCAACAGAATAGTGCTGAGGAATTTCAGTCTCACAAAAATAAAAAGAAAGGATTAATCTGTTTTGACTGATCCTTTTGGCAGAAATGGATTGTCATTTCGGTCATGCTTCACCCAAATTAATTTACTGGTATTATATCCGATTTCTTGAGCTATCTGCAGATATTCTGATTTAATAGTTTCCGGAATTGTCTTTTCTCTGGAAAGAATCCACATGTAATCCAGATTCTTACCCACCACGAGAGCATATTTATACTCCCGATCCAATGCTACAACGTTGTAAGGTGCATAGAACGGGCCGAAAAAACTAACTTTCAAAGCCGCAATATTTGTTTCTCCTCTAAATTTTGCTTTTCCATCCGCTTTTTTCCATTCTTTCCTGGCAAAGTTATAACCGCTGTTAAGCACCTTTACGTTGCCCTTCGTGTCGAGGCTGTATTGAGCCGATGTGTTGTTTAGATTCTTTTCAAACCGAAAATCTAAGCGAGCTATTTCGTACCATACCCCCAGATAGCGGTGGATGTCAAAATTGCTGACAGCTTTTGCTCCGTCAGGTATTGATGCACAAGAGTTGAAAAAAATGAAGCCACAAGTGACTAGATCCGTTCCAAAAACAATACTTCGTTTCATGTGATTAAGTTTTACGATTAGTCGGTATGGAACTCGCCTGATTTTTTATCATTGTTTTGAGTGATTTAATAAAAATCATGCTTTGTTACACGATATTTGTTTTAGCCTGTTTATTCCCAATTTTGATAATCCCGTATTCAGTCCCGTTTTTGAGATTCGGGCTGTCCTTCATAATCTACATGCAAATACAGAAAGCAAACTTTCGCGTTTCAGATAAGAGCGAAGAAAATCTTCTATATGGGTATTCACAGAGTCTCTTCTCTGTCTAATCGTTTTAAGAGATCTTCTCGCAGAACAATCCTATCCCATGAATAAGTTGTATCAAAAGCATCAAGATAACTAACGATTTGAAGCGCTGTTTCCAGTTGTGGCTTATCTTTTATATCAACAATTTCGTACTTGTAAAGGAGAAGCCGCGCATACTGTTCGAGCAGCGCCATATCGTTTAGTTTTTGAAGGAGAACTTGTGCGTTATCCGATTGTTTGATGCCAAAAGATTCTGCAAAAGTCACAAAAATTTCCGATGCAAGCCGCTTCTTCTCTTCCACGCTCTTCTGGTCGATTCGGTCGTGTAGTTTGGCGAAAAACTCTTCGATAAGCCGTTGTAGATAATCTTTTTTACGTTGTTGAATCATAATGCAGCCATTAAGAATGGTTTCGTTTCAGGTGTTATTCGTGTCTCATGAGAAAATGAACATTTGCACTTGGTCTCATTTCATTAGTGGAAACTGTTCTCTTTTCAGTGATTGACAAAATGGGAAAATATAAATTCGATGATAAAGCGTAAATTCTAATCCGTTTACTCTGAATTTGCTTATAAATGATTAAAAACAAATGAGATATATGCTTTGACCAAAATTTTAATAGAACAATAATGTTCAAATATAGTAAAACCATAATAACAACCTGATTTTTTGCATTCAAATTAAGCCTGTGATATAATGTTTGTAATTTTCATTCAGGTTGCAGATAAAAAGCTCCGGCTTTTATTATCATTGAATAGGCATCGTTTAGCTCCGATGTGTAAATTTTGTCAAAACGTTTCCTTAATTGGCTAAGAGTTGTGACTTTTTAGGATTTAGCTCCCTGAATTTGATATTTAGACGCCAAAGTCCATGAAAAAAAAACTACCTTTACACCTGTGTTTAAGCGAAGTTTGTTTACATTTTGCTTTAAGCCAATAGTCTTACTAACCAATAAATTAAATTATGGAAAAAGAATTCACTCTCTCAAACGGGAAAGCGATTGTCAATTTCAGTAAAAAATACTGCGATTCTAAGCGTAAATTGATCAACAGTGAAGGTTTTAAACGTGTAATAACTTCCTTCGTTGAAAACGAATTGAAGGTTGATGAAGTGGTTATTTATGACAAGTTTATGGAGTTTTGTTCGTCAGAGGATGAATTAATAGAATCCTTTATCGAAACTTTTAAACTACTCACCTTATTCTCTGTCGAGGAGATAAAAAATTCAAGTAATCGTTATTATAAGTTTGTAGAGGATGTCGAGCTTTTTGCCGAATTGGTCGAGCTTTTGTTTTCTTATTGGACACGAATCGAACGCTATACTATTGTGCATAGCAGCCAGTCTGGTGAGGGTCTTCAGAATGTGCGTTTCACAAGTGCAAACGATAAATTCAACGATTTACTGCTTGCTACCAAAAGGCGAATTCTGAATTCGATTACCAAGACAGAAGAGCATGTTTATCGCCAATCTACAGCCGGCGGCATGGCCGGTGTTACCCTTAATGAAGTATCCTGGGATTGTCCGGAAGAATACAAGCATGTATATTCCGTTCCGTTTATTAATACAGTGCTGATTCAACCTCCATTCCTCGCATATACCAAACGGAATACGCGTTCCGGATTGTTTGAAGAAAAATATGAAAACCCGCTTTTGAACATAAATATGGTGGAAGGCGATTGGTTTATCTATCCGGCCAAAGTGGGAAAGATGTTGACTTTTGTCTATTTTCATAAAGATTTTATGGTGCATGGCATCAACTTGGCTAATTTGTTCCAGTTGGCTAAGGAAAGCGAATATGAAAACAAAAAGCCGGAGCTGATTTATGTGTTCGGATATCCCGATGGAAATAGCCAAAAAGATACTTATTACTATAAGGATCAAAAGAACGATATCATGATTGGGTATGCCAACTATTGCGATGATGTGGACTATTTCGGATATATGAAGAAGATGTTGCTGACCTTGCATAATATTAAGCAGATAGACAATGGACGTCTGCCTATTCATGGAGCGATGGTGAATATTGTACTCAAAAACGGAAAACAGTCCAATATCATTATTATGGGAGACAGCGGCGCCGGAAAATCAGAAAGTCTGGAGGCTTTTCGTACCCTGAATCAAAAATATATCCGCCACATGCGTACTATTTTTGACGATATGGGCTATTTGCAGAAAGAAGCCGACGGAAGTATTAAAGCTTATGGAACAGAGATTGGCGCTTTTGTCCGGGTAGATGATTTGGACCCGGCTTATGCCTATCAGCAGTTGGACAAAGGGGTTTACATCAATATGGACAAGGTGAATGCCCGGGTCACAATTCCGATAGCCTCTTACGATTTAATTACCCGTGGATTCCCGGTCGATTTCTTTTTGTATGCGAACAACTATGACGATACCGGTGACAAAAAGATTGTTATCTGCAACAAAGTAGAAGATGCTATCCGTGTTTGTGAAGACGGAGCACGCAGAGCCAAAGGCACTACCTCCGAAGTGGGGCTGGTCAAATCTTATTTTGCGAATCCTTTCGGCCCTGTGCAGGAAAAATCAGCCACAGAAGTTTTAGTTCGCGACTATTTTAAAATAATGTACGACAGCGGGGTCAAATTGGGCGAGATTCATACAAATCTGGCTGTTCCCGGTAAAGCTCACGAAGGGCCGCGTTTGGCTGCTGAAGAGCTGTTTACTTTGGTAAATAAATAATTATCCTTCCATAACCTGAATAACAGGAGCCTGTAAAATGACTCCTGTTTTTTTTTGTAGGTTAAATTGGTTTCGTCTGTAAAAAGTCAATTATACCCGCTTGCCATAAATACTATTCTTCTAATATTGCATATCAAAACACAATTCTGTTCTCTTTCTGATGGAGTTGATTTTGATGCGTTTTTCAGGATTATTTCCGAATTAATACTTGTCCGTGGGGTATTTATTAAATTAAAAACGTAATATTATAGATATTTGTCTGTATCTTTGTAAGGTACCTAAATTGTGAATCATTTAAATTCTGACATGAAAACTGTAATCGAAGAAAGATGGGGAACACACCCTGACGATGTGAAACACTACGACACGGCAAGACTGAGAAAAGAATTTCTTGTTGAGAACGTATTCGAAGAAGAGGCTGTGAGGATGACTTACACTCATAACGACCGCCTTATTATTGGAGGAATATTTCCCGTAAAAGAAAAACTTCAGCTCGAAACCGTCGATTTAATCCGTTCATCTTATTTCTGTGAAAGACGCGAACTGGGGATTATCTGCATTGGCGGAGAAGGAGTCGTTGAGGTCGACGGCACACTATATGATATGTCCTTTAAAGATGCGTTGTATGTCGGACGCGGATCAAAAGAAGTGTTTTTCAGTAGCAAACATCCGGAACATCCGGCGAAGTTTTATTTCGCATCTTCTCCAGCCCATAAAGAATATCCTACTGCACAGGTAACCTCTGCTATGCGGAGAACTCGCGAATTGGGAGATTTGTCAACGTCCAATGCGCGCGTATTGAATCAATTGATTCTGAGTGAAATTGTTCCTTGCTGTCAACTGCAAATGGGGATGACTGAATTGAAAGAAGGAAGTGTCTGGAATACAATGCCGCCGCATACACATTCCCGTCGCATGGAAGCTTATTTCTATTTTAAAGTTCCCGACAATCAGGCAGTGTGTCATTTTATGGGACAGCCTCAGGAGACAAGGCATATTTTCATGGCAAACGAACAGGCTGTCATATCGCCGTCCTGGTCTATTCATTCGGCAGCAGGCACCAGTAACTATACATTTATTTGGGCGATGTGCGGCGAAAATCTCGATTATGACGATATGGATACTTTTACTGCAGATAAGTTGAGATAATTCAGCATAACAACTTGTAATTTTAACAATAAAAAATATTAAGAAACAGATGAAAAAAGTAGTCACTTTTGGTGAAATTATGTTGCGTCTGGCAACTCCGGGATACCAACGTTTTATTCAATCAACAAATTTGAATGCCACTTTCGGTGGAGGAGAGGCAAATGTAGCAGTGTCACTTTCTAATTATGGAATTCCTACTGATTTTGTGACCCGCTTACCTAAAAATGATATTGCAGAATGGTGTATTTCCGACCTTCGTAAATACAATGTGGGCGTAACCAATATTATTCGTGGCGGAGACAGAGTCGGAATTTATTTTCTTGAAACAGGTGCTGTTGCACGTGCTTCAAAGGTAGTATACGATCGCGCTAATTCTGCCATTGCAGACATTAAACCGGGCATGGTAAACTGGCATGAAGTGCTGAAAGATGCACAATGGTTTCACTGGACTGGTATTACTCCGGCACTTTCTCAGGGAGCTGCTGATGCTTGTTTGGAAGCCATTAAAGTTGCGAATGAATTAGGGGTGACCGTTTCCACCGATTTGAATTATCGTAAGAACTTATGGAAGTATGGAAAAACGGCTTCGGAAGTTATGCCTGCTTTGGTGGAAGGCTGTGACATCATTCTTGGAAATGAAGAAGATGCTGAGAAAGTATTCGGAATCAAACCCGAAGGTTTTGATGTGTCACAAACTCATGGAGAAGTGAATGCGGCAGAATTTGAATCTGTATGTACTCAGTTGCAGAAACGTTTCCCTAGAGCTAAAAAAGTAATTATTACATTGCGTGGTTCTATCAATGCAAACCACAATACTTGGGGTGGAGTTTTGTATTCCGACAAATTGTACCAGTCCAAACGATATGATATTACACATATTGTGGATCGTGTAGGTGGCGGTGATTCTTTTATGGGCGGTCTGATTTATGGATTGATTTCTTATCCGACAGATGATCAGAAAGCACTTGAATTTGCGGTAGCTGCTTCTTGTCTGAAACACACCATTTATGGAGATTTTAATCTGGTGACAGTCGCAGAGGTTGAAAACCTGATGAAGGGCGACGGTTCAGGACGTGTGTCACGCTAAGGTATATTATTCTAAGCGATGTATATGTTATAAATTGCAGTTAAAATAGAATATATTTGTTTTTATATAGTTTTTATTGGTTTATTGAGTGAATGAGATGTATCCCTGAATATTTTGCAAATAGATTTAGGGGTACATCTTTTTGAAGACAAAGCTTAGGTCGCTGTTCAGACAGCATTAATCAAATAAAAAAAATGGCAAGATTTAAAAGATTTAAAGTATATCAGGTGATGGAAGAAACAGGAATTGTTCCTGTTTTTTATCACAAAGATCTGGAAGTTTCAAAACAAGTATTAAAAGCTTGTTATGAAGGAGGTGTCCGTGCATTTGAATTTGCAAACAGAGGTGATTTTGCTCACGAAATTTTCGGAGAATTAGCGAAGTGGGCAGCTAAGGAATGTCCTGATCTGATTTTGGGAATTGGCTCAGTTGTAGATCCGGCTACTGCGGCTCTTTATTTGCAGTTAGGTGCAAATTTTATTGTCGGTCCGCTCTTAAATCCTGAAATTTTCAAAGTTTGTAATCGTCGCCAGGTTGCTTACGTCCCGGGATGTGCTACTGCCTCCGAAGTAGGTTTGGCGCAAGAGCTGGGGGCAGAAGTTGTGAAAGTATTCCCCGGTGATGTAGTCGGTCCTTCATTTGTGAAGGGCATCAAAGCTCCTATGCCCTGGTGCAGTGTGATGGTAACCGGAGGCGTGTCTCCTACCGAAGAGAATCTTTCGAAATGGTTTTCGGCAGGTGTCACCTGTGTTGGAATGGGATCCAACTTATTTCCCAAAGATGTAATTGCGGCTAAAGAGTGGTCGAAGATTACAGGTTTATGCCAAAACGCATTTGAGGTATTGGCTAAAGTCCGTAAATAATTATTGTTCAAAATAGAAAAGACCTCAATGGCTTTCCGAGTCATTGAGGTCTTTTATTTCTGAGAATATCCTTACTTGCTCATGTTTTGAAAAATTATGCCTATATTTGCAAACTCTATATAGCAAAAACAGCTTATTGGGGCTAATTAGAACCAGTTTTATAAAAAATGAACACGAATCCTTTTGCAGAAATCAACAAAGGTTTTACAACTAAAGAAGCTATTGAAGAAGCTAAACGTTGTTTGAATTGTAAGAATCCGCTGTGCGTTCAGGGATGTCCTATCGAACACAATATCCCCGGATTCATTCACCAGCTATCGATGGGGAATATCGGTGGCGCAATGCAGATTATTAATGAGAAAAGTAATTTGCCCGCTATCTGCGGACGCGTTTGTCCTCACGAAAAACAATGTGAAGGACATTGCATCCTGAATAAGAAGAACAATCCTGTACGTGTCGGCAAACTTGAACGTTTTATTGCTGATTTCGATAGTGATATGCAATTGATTAAAGAAAAACTTCGTCCTAAAACAAGAGGCAAAATTGGAGTTATCGGTTCCGGGCCGGCCGGCTTGACGGTTGCCGGAGATTTGGCTCGTGATGGTTTCAATGTCGTTGTATTTGAAGGTCAGAAAGAGCCGGGAGGAGTCCTTATGTATGGTATTCCGGAGTATCGTCTGCCAAAAGATATTGTAAGGCGCGAGATCAAGAAAATAGAAGCACTTGGTGTGACTTTTATTAATGATTTTCTTGTCGGAGAGACTACTACTGTCGATGACATGTTGATGCACGATTTCGATGCTGTCTTCATCGGTTCCGGAACGGCGGTTCCTCAACCGCTAAAAATCCCGGGATCATCACTCTACCGTGTCCTTCAATCGTCCTATTTCCTGCGAATGGTCAACCTCTACGGAAATGGAGATATTAGTAGGGAGGCTGTTCCTCTTATCGATGGAGAGCGAGTGGCTGTGATTGGTGCCGGTAATGTTGCGATGGATGCTGCCCGAACAGCTATTCGTATCGGAGCTAAGTCGGTGACTGTGATTTATCGACGCAAGGAAGAAGATATGCCTGCCTTACGAAGCGAATATCATGAAGCGGTGAGTGAAGGGGTGGAATTTATGTTTGAAACCAATACGGAAGAATTTGTCGGCGAGAACGATACTGTGGCCGGTATCCGGTTAAAGCTAGTTGATGGGACAGAATCGGTTGTCCCTTTCGACCGGGTGTTGCTGGCTGTCGGCTCTAAACCAGCCAATAGGATAGTCTCTTCTTCTCCGGGTATTGAAGTCGATGAAAAAGGCTATGTTGTCACGAAAGAGCATCCTTATGGCATGACTACCCGAAAGGGAATATTTGCCGGAGGAGATGTCGTGCATACGCCTCAGACTGTAGTCCTTGCCATGCGTGAAGCAAAGAGGGTTGCTTTGGGAATGGCTCAATATGTAGATGCCGTGAAACTATTGCAGGAATAAAATTTTTCGTCTTTTTTTATTCAACTCTTTCAATTTGGAGGATAAATACGACTAATCCCATGGCAGAGTGATCTCTGTTTTAATTGGAAATATTTTTTTGAAGAATAAAGATTATACTCAAAGAGGCTGTCCTATCCGGAACAGCCTCTTTGAGTATGTATTTTTTTGCAAATAATAACGCGCAGGCAGATTAACAATCAATCCCTTTGTCAGTCCTGCGTTGTATCTCCATTCGAATATTTCAAGTCGAGGGTTTCTTCAGCCAGATGTATTTCGCGGGCACTTCCTGTGTGTTTTCCTACAACGTCGGACAATTTGATACATTCATGCCATTTGTCTTTTTCTGTCATTTTGCAGCGCAGAAGCTTCATGACGATATTCATTCCGGTGATGTTGTTGCCGACATCATTTGTCAGGTTTGTCCCGATGCCGAAGGTCGCCCCGATTCTATCACCGCAGTATTCTCTGATGTTGATTGCTTTTTCGACATTCAGACTGTCTGAGAATACGATATATTTCAATTTGGGATTTACCCGAAGCTCTTCGTAACGGCGGATGACTTTGTCGGCAAACTGAAACGGATCGCCGCTGTCGTGTCGCAGGCTGGTAAATAACTGAGCATGCTTCTTGCTGAAATTTCTCATAAACACATCTGTTGTATAGGTGTCTGTCAATACAGTTCCCAAATCACCGTCATAAGTGTCAATCCAGTCTTCCATTGCCATATAGTTTGCCATTTTGTAGCCATAAATAGCTCCGTGAAACTGAACCCATTCATGAGGGTGCGTGCCTGAAACATTCAGGTGATGTTTGTATGCAAGATAGACGTTGCTGGTCCCGTAAAAGTTATTTCCTGAATACTCTTTCAGCAAAGCGGTCACTTTGTCTTCGATATCGAAACTAAAGCGCCGGCGCATTCCGAATAGAGAGAATGTTATATTTGAATTCTTTAGCTTTTTGGCTTTCTGAATGGCCGTTTCTTCCATGTATTCCAAGTCGGGGAGTTGTCCGGTCGTGCGATAATATAGTTCAGAAACCATCGCAAGTATAGGAGTTTCCCATAAAGTGACTCTGTAGAGTAGCCCAGAGGCCTTAATACGAAGTTTTTTATCAATAATATCTACTGTTACCTCAGAGGAGTCGAATTGAAATCCTTTCAGGAAATCAATATAGAAAGGGGGCAGATAGGGGAGTTTTTTTATGAGAAAATCTTCTTCATCCTCAGTCAGGCTGAGTGTCTCCATATTTTTCAACTCTTCCCGAATAAGCGTGTCGAAATCGTCGGGATAATCCCCGTTGGTTCTGTCAATAAACTCAAACTCACCGTATGCGCGGGGATAGAGTTTGGCATAAGCATAACTTGTTGTGAATTTGTATAAGTCAGTGTCTAAAATACTTTTGATAATACTCATAAGTGATTGTTTTTTGATTTATTCGTTTTTTTCTGAAACCCGATTCGGGAACTGTGGTTTCCTCCCAAACGAATATAAAATTATTCTTTGTTGATGTTGGGTTTTTCAAGGCCGTATCCTTTGATTCTATCTTCTTTTTTTAGCATCAGAGAAACAAAAACGGCTAAAATAGTCAATACGACAAATATCAGCCAGGTTTTACTGTAATCGTAGGGTACGATTTTTCCGGCCGCTTTTGCTATTCCAACTTGCGGATTTGTTTTGTCAAGTACAATTCCTATAAGTAACGGAATACCCCACAATCCGAAATTCTGAATCCAGAAGATGACAGCATAAGCGCTTCCTAATTGTTTTTCCGGAATGATTTTGGGAACCGAAGGCCATATTGCAGATGGGACAAGCGAGAAAGCCACTCCAAGTAAAAGAACATTTACAATTGCAAAACTAATATTGGTTAGAAACGGCAAGTAGAATATGATGTGTACAACGACCAGTATCATCGCACCAAGAATCATGATGCTTGCGCCTTTTCCTTTTTTATCGTAAATGCTACCAAAGACCGGAGTGAGAAGCATGGTGCCTAAAGGCAACAGGCTCGGAATGGCACCCGCCCATTGTTCGGAGACTCCAAATTTATTCACCATAAGGTCTGAGCCATACTTGTAAAAAGGGAATACTGCAGAATAGAACAATAGGCAAAGGATGGTGATGAGCCAGAAACCCTTGTTTGCAACAATTTTTGAAAGATCTGATATTTTGAATTCTTCTTCTTCATCCGTCTTCTCACCAGTCTTATTAAGCTGTGAATCCAGTTTCCTGTCCATCATATTATAGTATAGAAAGGCGATTAATCCGGCTATTAAAAGCAAGACTCCAAAGAAGAGCCAGTTTGCAACACCGTAATGCCCTGCAAAATAGGCTCCAAGGAGCAACGGCCCAAATGACCCGAGACGCGCGATGGCTACCTGAATACCCATGGCTAAGGCAATTTCCCGCCCTTTGAACCATTTCACTAAAGCTTTGGAGATCGTGATTCCTGCATATTCGGCTCCGACCCCAAAAATCGCATATCCGAAAGCGGCAAAGAATACCTGCTCTTTCATTTGCCAGATGCCCAGTACATTGATCGTATCTGTGGCGGAAAATACTTCTTTGAAGGCAAGGTATTTAATAAGCCCTCCGACAAGCATTAAAACTCCTGAGATAATATTGCTGATTCGTATGCCGAATTTGTCCAAAAGAATTCCGACAATAAGCAGCATAAGGAAAAAAACATTAAACAGCCCGTAAGAACTTGTTACAATCCCAAAATCAGTACTGTCCCAACCATACGCCCTCTCCAGAATGGTCTTCAGGGGAGAGATGATTTCTGTGAACATATATCCGCCAAACATGGCGAAGGAGAGGATGAGCAGAGCGGCCCATCTTGATGCCGCAGAGTCTCTTAGAGTCGCTTCCAGTTGTTGTTTCATTCGTTTAATATATAGTGCCTGCAAATTTACTTAAAAAGAATTGTCTCGTTCCTGTTCTGAACAAAGGAATCTGTTAAAGATTTTCTTTGATGTAGTAAGGCGCTTGTAATGAGTTTGTAAAGCCTATACGATAGACCGAAGGATAGAAAAAAACTTCGTTTTGGTTATTGAAAATTTGCAAAATACGAGAATTTGTAGTAATATTGCATCCGCTTTTGAGGCATTCTCAAAACAGGTCCTATAGCTCAGTTGGTTAGAGCATCTGACTCATAATCAGGGGGTCCTTGGTTCAAGCCCAAGTGGGACCACAATAAAAAAGACTTACGAGAAATCGTAAGTCTTTTTTTTATTTGGTGTGCTCTGAGGTAGATTCCCAAAAAAGGAAGGGTTGCCGTCAATACTCTGTGTCTAGGTATCTCTTTTTTTCAATCTAAAGCGAAAGAACTTAATAAGTGCAGAGGCTGTTTTCTCAATCTCCATGTTAATATTTTGCAGAGAAACTACCAATGTGGGGTTTCCTTTAAGGTCTTTGTGTCGTTTGGCTGTTTCAAATGCTCTTTTGGTATCTTTATCCCAATAATCGGTTTTAATTTTGGAGTCCGCAGGCAATAACTGAAACGAATGCTGTTGATATTCATTATCAATAACATAAGTGTGAATTCTTCGGTGGCGTTCTTCAAGAAGGATTTGATTTGATTTCTTGTGAAAAGGTTCTTTTTGTTCAGGCCAGTTCGAATTTTATGTTTCAGGAACTTCCTTTCAAAGCTTGTGCCGTGGGACATAGACCCGAACTTCTGTTATCAATTTATTTGTCATAAATGAGACTCTGTTACATGATGAAGCGTCAGTGTTCGTCAAAGTAAAACAATTATTGTCCCATTGATGGCGAAAATGTTAAGTCAAGTCCTTATTTTTTATATATTTACAGAAAATGTCGAGATTATAACCGCAATCGAAGAAAAACGAATCAAGGCTGTGTCCGAGAGGAGGAGGGTGATTCTTCCGACTTGAAAGGAGAAGAGGAAGCTTCGCTTGTGTGTATTCTTGGTGCGATACTAGAGAAGACCACTCGATACGATATAGAAAACAAACAGCCTATTTGAGTATCTATCGTTGTCGCTAAATCGATAGGCTTACCCAATGAGGGCTTTTTTGAGATGTGCGACACACTGGATATTGATGCATATTTGAGTGATATGCAGAGTGAGTGTTTGGGATATTGGAAGAAAGATAAATGATATAAAGATTAACCATTAAATCGATTCATTATGGAAATAAAAGCATTTTCAGAAATAAATTTAGATGATCCATTCTTTGATTCTCTTAAAGATGGTTATAGTGAATTTGTAGATTGGTTCGAGAGAAAGGTTGTCGAAAATGCGATAGCTTATGTTCAATATGACCCCAATAATAACATTGCAGGTTTTTTATATCTAAAAATAGAAACAGGAACTTTAGATGATATTGAACCCTCTCGACCTAATAAAAAGAGGCTCAAAGTCGGAACATTCAAGGTTAATCCGCATGGGACACGCTTTGGGGAACGCTTCGTAAAGAAGATAATGGATAAGGCGATTGTCGAAAATGTAGATGAAGTTTATGTAACAGTATTTGACGAACATGATGCTTTAATTGGATTACTGGGGCGCTACGGCTTTATCAACGGGGGTACTAAAACGACAGCCAACGGAACCGAGCAAGTGCTTATAAAAGAGATGCGTATTCTTTTCGACAATGTTCTTCTTGATTATCCCTTGATTCAATCCAATAATAGGCGTAAATTTGCGTTGTCAATTTATCCAGAATATCACACAAAGCTTTTTCCTGATTCTATATTAAGGAATGAAAGTTACAATTTGATTGAAGATATTTCTCATACTAATAGCATTCATAAAATATATATATGCTTTATGAGGGATATCAATTTGTTGAGACTAGGCGATATAATTGCAATATATCGGACAAAAGACAATCTTGGGTCAGCACATTATCGGAGTGTAATAACCTCTGTCTGTGTTGTTGAAGAAGTAAAAACCAAGAATGATTTTGCAAACGTTAATGAGTTTATTGAATATGCAAATGCATACAGTATTTTTGAAAGAGATGATTTGATAAAATGGTTCAATCAACAGCGAAACTTAACTGTTATAAAGATGACTTATAACATTGCGCTCAATAGAAGAATAACCAAACAAATATTAATGGATGAGTTAGGGATAAATCCTGAATATTGGGGATTTTTTAGATTGACAGATGAACAATTTAATCAACTTTTAGATAGAGGAGAAGTATATGAAAATATTATTATCAATTAAACCTGAGTTTGTAGAACAAATCTTCAATGGTAACAAAAAGTTTGAGTATAGAAAAAATATATTTTCAAACAAAAAGGTTGATTCTGTTATTATATATTCAACAATGCCAGTTGGGATGATAGTTGGGGAGTTTAAGATCTCAGAGATTTTAAAAGATACGCCCGAAAGAATTTGGGAAGATACAGAAAAGGACTCTGGAATAACAAAATCTTTCTATGATTCTTATTTTGAGAACCGAGACAAAGCGTATGCCCTAAAGATAGGAAAGCTAAAAATATACAAAGCACCTATTAACCCCTACAAAATATTTGAGAATTTTATACCACCTCAATCTTTCCGTTATCTACAAGAAGATATTCAGGCTTTCTAAAAACAATACCCGAGGCATTCTCGGGTATTGTTTCGTTGAAGGAGCTGCAGTCAAAAGGCTTATCCTTTAGGTGGATAACTATCGCTTTCGTAACTGTTTTTCTGCCTAATTTGCCCATTAGTCCCGTGAATAACGACTTCCTGACCATTATTTTTTGCTATTTGAATTGCTCTCTGTATAGCTTCTTTTTGAGTATCAAAGTTACCAGAACTTCTTTGTGCTTTCTCTTGTTTTGTAGACCAACCTCCTGATGGGTTCTTAACTACATGAATATTTTTTCGCATAATTTATTTTTTTTTTTTTTGTAATAAATTCTTTAATTAGAGGAATTAGTTTCTTTTTCTGTTTCTTCTTTTTCCTCTCGTTTTTTAGTTCGACCTTTATATTCCTGCGGCTATCATCAATGAATACAAAATGGTTATCTCTAATCCAATAGTGAGAGCGACAAGGAAAATTCCAATCCATCCGACAAAAGATGCTGTGCGGATATACTCTGCCCTAAATCTAAAACAGACGCCTTTTAAGAAAATAAAAATCTGTAGGTCGCAGTTCCCTCCGGAATAAGCAGCCAGGAGGCATCTATCCGGGAATACGATGGAGTAAGAATGAAAGTTGAATTAAGAGTTAAATCGCGTCGTAGGTTGTCAATCGTTTTTATATCAGGAAATAAATTGTATCTTTAAGAATTGCTTTTCTGTCCATATTAACCTTAATAACTATTTTTCCATGATGAAGTCTTGCGAGCTGTTTTTCGCTTTCCCGGAGCGAAATATAAAGAAATATTTTATCTATCTGATGCTTGTACTTGGCGCATGCCTCATCGCTTCGAGCGTTTCTTCCCAAACTCAAAAATCGAATTTACCGACAGTCTATGTTTATACAGACAATGGTGCAGAAGTCACAAGTACAGAGCAATACCTGTCCGGGCGCATTCAAATCATAAGCAATGATGCATCTGAAAGCTTGGATGCTTCAACCCGGATTCGAGGCCGAGGCAATTCCACCTGGAAATTAGCCAAAAAACCATACCGGATAAAGCTTGCCGAGAAATATAAGATATTCAATCTGCCAGCAAAAGCCAAAAGCTGGACGCTTCTAGCCAACCATGCCGATAAGACATTGATTCGCAATGCACTCGCATTTAAAATAAGTACATTCCTGGGGATGGAGTTTACGCCTTCAGTTAAATTCGTTGATTTCGTCTTAAATGATACTTTTTTAGGAAACTATATGCTGTCCGACCAGGTAGAGGTGAATTCAAAAAGGGTGAATATTGATGAATTAGACAGCACTGTTGTTGCTGGAGATAATCTGACCGGAGGGTATTTGCTCGAAATTGATGGATTTGCAGCCTCTGAGCCCATCTGGTTTACAACAAACAAAGGGCTGAAAATTACGGTAAAATCTCCGGATGAGGATGTGATCAATTTCCAGCAATTGAATTATATTCAAAACTATATTGCTGATTTTGAGAACAGACTGTTTTCTGCTGATTTCAAAGATCCCGATTTAGGGTACAGAACCATGGTTGACAGCACGAGCCTTGTCAATTGGTATATTGGCTGTGAACTGACTGGGAATCCAGATTCCTTCTGGAGTACTTATATATACAAGAAACGGAATGATAATAAGTTGTATTTCGGTCCCATGTGGGATTATGATATTGCTTTCAATAATGACAACAGGCTGGGCGATGCTGTTGATAAACTCATGCGTAACCATGCCCACGAACCCCGAACATGGATAACCCAATTGTATCAGGACGAATGGTTTCAACAAGCTGTTTGGCGACGTTGGAACGAGATTGTTAATAACAACATGGAGGTGGAATTAACAAATTACATTACACAAACAGCCGCCCTGATAGATAATTCTCAGCAATTGAATTTTAGTTCAGCTTTGTGGCCGGTACTTAGCTCCCGTGTTTACAGAGAAGAGTTTCTGTTTTTGAGCTACAGCGAAGGTGTGGACTACCTTAAGCAATATGTCAGAGATCGGATTGCTTTCTTAAATACGGCTCTGAAATATACCGAGATGGAAAAACCTTCGGAAATATTTGTAGCAGACGCAAATTACTATTATATGATTCTGAATAAAAAGACCAACAATGTCATTGCGGTAAAAGATTCTTCGCTTACTGAAAATGCTCCTTTGGTTTCGGGAACACCCATAGAGGCTGAAAGCTCGCAAATGTGGAACATCCAGGATGTTGGGAATGATACATATCTGCTTATCAATAAAAAATCGGGATTGGTAGCCACCGGAAATGGACACAACAGCCAATTGACCCAAAAGACATTCAATCCGACCGATTCAAAGCAACGATGGAAGATTGTTCCTGTAAATACAGGAAATGTTTATGCACTTCAGAATGTTGCAACTGGTTATACAATCAATAATTCGGGAGGGAAATACACAAACGGCAATCCAATCATTGAATATACAAGCGGACTTGTCGCTTCTTCTACTGGATACAGTTTATTAAGCGAAAACCAGCAATGGTATCTGCAAAAACAATCTCCAATGACTTCATCTATTATAGAATATGGTCATTCAATGACTTTTAAGGCAGCATATAACGCCTCGACCCTTAAATTTGAAATCAGTTACCAGCTTAGCAAGGAAGCAGATATTTCCATCACCATATTCAATATTTTCGGTCAGAAAGTAGCTGATTTTTTTCAGAAATCAAATACCTCTGGTGATGTTGAACTTTCAGCACCGGGATGCAAGCAAGGTGTTTATCTAATCTGCCTGAGAACAAATACAGGAAATGTTATGACGAAGAGAATCATTATAAATAAATAGGATAACATTGTTATTTTTTTTAGTGATAACATCCTTTTTGATAATCATCTTCATATTCTGCAATTTTTTAACCAAAAAATGTAAGAATGGATTTCGAACAAAAGATTTGTTCTGTCTGTAACGAATGTGTATATTTGTGAATAATGTGTAATTTATGGTTGCTATGAAGCTAATTCGGCTACTCTTTCTTTTGGGATTTATTCCTGCCATTTCATTGGCTCAGTCTTTTGATAAAGAGGTGTTGGTGAAATCTCAGTTTCTCCAAATCAAAAACGGACAGGTGACAGAAATGGACACAATTCTGATTCAGGTGAATAACAGGGAAGGAGAGGAGGATATTCAAATTCCTTATTCCAAAGGAGATAAATTATCTGTAGGTGATGTTTCCATCCTGGCTATGAACGGCGATGTAATAAGAAAGCTCTCTTCCAAAGAGATAAAGGATAGAAACCTAAATTCCGAATCGACCTATTTTGGAGATAATTTTGTGAAAGAATTTTCATTGAAACACAATGTTTTTCCGTATAAAATTATGTATTCGTTTCGTATTACTTATGGGAAATCATTCGGTGCCGACAATGTGGATTGCTCCTACGAAACATCACCCATCCACAAAGGCATTCTTACTATAGAATTAGGAGCGGAGGATTCGATTAAACATAAGGAATTTGAGATACAGGATCCGCAAATAATACACGATGGAGCCTTAAAAAGATATACCTGGAAGTATTCATTTACACCGTCACTGATCCGGGAAAAGAATGCCCCGTTTTCCATGAGGCGCAATCCGCGGGTCAGCATTGCTTCCCAGACATTTCAATATGGGATCCCCGGCAGTTTTGCATCGTGGGCTTCTTACGGCAACTGGATTTACAGGCTCAACCGGCGGAAAGACCAATTCCCTGCGGGAGAGATGGCTAAAATTGAGTCTTTAGTGAGAGGAATTGACGAGCCGGTGTCTCGGGCTCGTGCGCTGTACCATTACCTGCAGGATTATACCCGTTACATCAATGTCAGTCTTAAATTAGGCGGATTTCAATCTTATGCTCCGAGTTATGTCAGTGTCAATAAATACGGCGATTGCAAAGCATTGACTTATTATATGCGAGCCATGCTTCAGCAGGTAGGGATAGAATCGTTCCCGGTTGTGATTAAAGCCGGGGATAAAAAAGAGAAGATTGACGAATCTTTTCCGGCATCAGAATTCAATCACATGATTCTTGCGGTGCCTTGCGGTGTAGACACCGTTTTTCTGGAGTGCACGGCCAAGAATGTTCCATTTGGTTATTTGGGAACGTTCACTCAGAACCGCGCGGCGTTGCTTATAAAAGAAGACGGTAGCCATATTATCCATACTCCGGCTCTCCGAAGTGAGGATGTGGTGTGTACCAACTCATTCGATGTGACACTCGATGATGGTCAGATATCGCTACATTCACGCCTGAGAGGCAATGCATACGAATATCTCAGTTCGATAGCTGAAAACCTGAATCGCAATGAGTCGGATATATATATCCGGAAGAATATTATTCCATCTACAACGGAACTCACTAGTTATAATATTGTAAAATCAGGACGTGATACCGCAGAAATACGTTTTGAAGCCCGATTGGCCGCAGATAATCTGTTTCAGCCTTTTGGCCGGAATCTTCGAATTATTCCTTTTACGTTGCCTTTGCCTGTTTATGAATCTCCCGGGAACCGGAAATTCGGAGTTGAACTTCCTTACCCCGAAGCATATTCCGACACGATAACTTATAAGCTGGGAGGACGGGAAGTGATTAAATTACCGGATAATTTTGAGTTGTCTTCGAAATACGGGTTCTATTCTCTTCGTTTTGAAACTCGTCCATCTGCATTGATCTGTATAAAAACTCTGGTGCTCAACGCCGGTCTTTTTCCGCGAGAAGAATATGACAAATTTTTTGCATTTATGCAGACAATACATAACAAAGATCATCAAACTTTATTTATTGAAACAAAATGAGAAACTTCATTCTTTGCCTCCTTTTCTGTCTCTTGAGTAGTACTTTATACGCTCAGGAAGATTATAACCGCGAACTCGGAAGGGTTACTAACTATGAAATGCAGATGAAAGAACTCCCCGGTGATAAAGATGCGGAGGCGGTTGTTATTTCCGATGTCGGGAAATACCGTTTTGTAGGTGATGACAATAAAGGGTTTGTCTTGTATATGACGCGTGAGATTAAGATCAAAATATTGAAAGAGGCTGGTTTAGCTTATGGAACCTTTGAGGTTCCTTACTATAAAGGAGAACAGGATTGGGAAGATATTTCTCAAATAGAAGGAGTGACATACAACTATGAAAACAATACGCTGACAAAGACTCCACTTTTGTCCTCCAATATTTTTGACGAGAAAAAAAGCGAAGATGTGCGCGTGAAAAAAATAGCGTTGGCAAATGTCCGTGTAGGTTCCGTTGTAGAGCTTAGTTATTTGATTCGGACACCCTATTTTTTCCACATGCGGGCCTGGAATTTTCAGCGCAAGATTCCGGTATTGTATAGTCGCCTTTTCTACAAAGCCATACCGTATTATTCCTATACTTATATTGCGAAGGGGTTGACAAAAATGGATGTGCTCAAGACGGATACTCCTTCCAATGAGATGTATTTCGGAAACCTGAAATACAAAGAGCTGGAATATGAGATGGGAATGAATAATGTCCCGGCATTCAGAGATGAAGAATTTATTACTTCAGACCAGGATTATATGCAAAGCCTTAATTTCCAGTTATCCACAGTGTATTACCCGACCGGAGGAAAAAAAGAAATAATGACTACCTGGCCGCAGCTCTGCACTGATTTGTGGAATAACGATGATTTTGGAAAGTATATGAAAAATGTAGAAAAAGAGGCGAAAAAGATTCTTCCTGAGCTTCAATTGACAAACCTATCGCCTCTGGAACAGATAAAAAAGATTTACAATTATGTGAAAACTAATTATTCCTGGAATGGCTTTTACGGCAAATATGCAGAGGTGAACTTGTCTATGTTTATGAAACAGCGAAAAGGAAATGTCGGCAATGTGAACCTGTTTTTATCCGGACTTCTTCGTGCAGCAGGCTTGGAGGCTTATCCGGTTATTCTCAGTACAAGAGAGAACGGAGCTGTAAGTAAGAATCATCCTTTTCAGCAGTTTTTCAATTATGTGCTGGCAGCCGTTTGGCTGGATGGAGGTGTTGTCTATCTGGATGGGACGGAGCCTTATCTGGCATGTAACGATTTGCCTGAGCGATGTGTGAATGTGGAAGGATTGGCACTCAAACCCAAATCCCCCGAATGGGTACTGCTTTCGCAGAAAAAAATGTCTCTTTCTGAAAAAATTCTTACCATTCAGATCACAGAATCCGGACAGATGCTTGTCAATGCTATTTTCAGAGGGAAGGGATACGATGCTTATCGATATCGTTCTATTTATAAGGGGGAAACCGATAATTTGTCGGATTATTTGCTGAAACAGTGTAAAATTCAGGCAACAGATCTGAAAGCTGATACAGTCACTGAGCCGGAAAGGCCGTTTCTCTTCAGTTTCGGCTTTACAACCGTAGCCGAAGAAAATTCCGTCAAGCTATATGTACAGCCATTTTGTAACTTGAATGTCAATAAAAATCCTTTTAAACAGACAACCCGCAGTTTACCGGTGGACATGGTTTATCTGAAAGGGGACGTGTATCGTTCCGAGATTACGATTCCGAAAGGATATAAAGTGGAATATATTCCGGAAAAGATGGAAAAAGATGATGAATTGATGCATGTCGATTACAATGTGTTTAATAACAACGGCAAGCTTTTGGTTACAGCTGCTTACAATTTGAATAAGGTTATTTATGATGCAAAGGAATACGGCGCGTTGAAAGCAGGCTTTAATGAAATGATTAAAAAATTCACAGACATGATTGTGCTGGTGAAAGAGTGATGCATTTGAATATTGGGTGTAGATTAGTTTCATAAATCGCTTCTAATACAGATCTCCAGCTGTTGTTTGTTCGGGCTCTCTGAACTGTCCGGATGAACTCTTTGGATAGTTTGGCGTTTGTTAAGAGAATAGGATACAAAGACGATGTTGATATAAGGAGAGGAACTCCATATCGTCTTTGTAAATTCCAACTATGGGCGTTGAAATATGACTGCAACTGTTATTATTACTTTTTGTGTACTTGTTATACTCGCTTATTTGTTTGACTTAACCTCTTCCAAAACTAAAATTCCATCTGTGATTTTACTTCTGGTTTTGGGGTGGGAGCTGCATCAAATAGCGGGTTATTTCTCTTTGTCTGTCCCCGACCTGTCTCCGGCATTACCGATTCTGGGAACTGTGGGGCTGATTCTGATTGTATTGGAAGGAGCTTTGGAGCTGGATTTTAATAAGTCGAAAGCGCAGATGATAAAAAAGTCGTTCCTAATGGCTTTTGTCCCGATGGTGGGCATTGCTTTTCTGATGGCATATCTCTGTACGTTGTTTGGCTTTCCGGATTTTAAGAAGAACCTTATCAATGTGATTCCTCTCTGTGTTATCAGTAGTGCCATCGCGATTCCCAGCGTTAACGGATTGTCTCATAACGATAAAGAATTTGTTGTATACGAGAGCAGCTTGTCGGATATTTTAGGAATTCTGTTTTTTAACTTTGTTGCTTTGAACGAGCATATCAATCTGGATTCTGTTTTTCAGTTTTCATTCCAGATTGTCCTCATCCTGGCTATCTCGCTTGTAGCTACGCTGGGGCTGGCACTGCTTATGAATAAAATCACCCATCACATCAAATACGTTCCGATTGTTTTCATTATCATTCTGATTTATGAATTGTCAAAAGAATATGAATTACCGGGTTTGATATTTATTCTTATTTTTGGATTATTCCTTGGCAATCTTAAGAAGTTCAGGCAAAATAAATACCTGTCCCGGCTCGACTTGAAAGCTCTGAAAAGCGAGACTTTCAAATTCCAGAAGCAAGTCTCTGAAGCCACTTTTTTAATCCGTTCGTTATTTTTCATCCTGTTCGGATATCTTATCCGGAACGATGAATTATTCAATGCGGATACCTTTGTATGGGCGCTCGGCATTTGTGGAATTATCTTTCTGTTCCGTGCATTTATGATTAAGGTATTAAAATTAAAAATGTTCCCTCTTTTGACGGTTGCGCCTCGGGGATTGATTACCATTCTGCTCTTTATGTCCATTCTTCCGCAGGATACGATTCCGATAGTCAGTGAGTCTCTTATTATCCAAATGATCGTGATTACCGCAGTCGTAATGATGCTGGGGCTGATGTTTCACAAATCCGGAACGAACGAACCGATAGAAGAAGACGAGGATTAACCGATGATTCCAATCCGGCTTTTGCCATTGGCTGTTTTCTCTACGCGGATTTGCGTCTTGATGCGCTCAGTCATCTCCGCGACATGAGAGATAACCCCGATTTTGCGCCCTTGAGTTTGTAGGTTTTCCAATGCATCCATTGCTATGTTGAGCGTATCGATATCGAGCGAGCCAAAGCCTTCATCTATAAAAAGTGATTCTATTTTCATCCGGTTGGACGAAAGTGAGGAAAGCCCGAGAGCCAATGACAGTGAAATCAGGAACGACTCACCGCCCGATAGCGAATGCACACTGCGTATTTCTCCCATCATGTCGTCGTCCACCACTTGCAGGGCAAGCGTTCCGGCAATGCGCTGAAGCCGGTAGCGGCGTGTGAGTTCGTGCAATTGCTTGTTGGCATACAAAAGCAATACATCGAGTGTGTATCCTTGTGCAATTTCTTTAAACTTGGCACCACTGGCCGAACCGAGAAGGTCGTTGAGTTTCGCCCAGTTGTTATAAATGCTTTCCTTTGCTTTCAATTCTTTCTCAAACAGGCTAATCCGTTCCTTGTTTTTATGCTGCTCTTTCTCTCTAAATTCGATTTCGTTTAATTCTTTGGAGGTGTTTTCTAAAAACAGGTTTTTCTCTTTTTGAAGCTCTGTCAATTCTTCTTCCGAAGGTATTTCTTTCGAAATAGTTAACTGAAGATGTTCCGACAAATGCTTCTTTCGCTCGCTTAACCGGACATTCACTTCGATTTCATTCTCCTTGAGAGCTTGTAAGACTTTTTTTTCGTGTTGGATCCATTCGTTGTTTAGTTGCATAATTTGATCCAGTATTTTTGAGTCGATAGCTAATGTGTTGTTCTCCAGCCAGTTTGAAAGCGCCTCTTTTATTGCCTCCAGATTGGAAATAAGGTCGCTTTGATTTCTCCGTAACTGTTCAGCTTCTCCTTTGAGTGAGGCATCTGCTTGACTGATTTTTTCTTTCCGGGATTGAATTTGCTCCAGTTGCAGATTCCATTTCTTACGTTCACTTTCAAAAAAGTTCAGCACTTCTTCAGCCTGTTTTCCGCCCAACAACTCTTTTCGCTGTTCTGACAATTCGTTTAACCGGTGTTGTTGCAAGCGAAGTTTTTCTTGTTGTTCGGTCAGTTGAATCGTGTTTGCCTCTATGAGCCGGATTGCGTTTTGAATCTGAATTTTAAGAGCAGACTCCTGGTCTTTCCCTTTTTGCAGCGATTCTTTTTTCTCGTTCCAGATATTCTGGGTTTTCAGCAAGTCCTGGGAAAGTATTCCTTGCTCCAGCCTTTCGCGCCAGTCTTTGATGAACGAAAGAGAGGGCGTGATTTCTTCTATAATAGAATTCATACGCTCCGTATACGAATTTCGTGTTCCCTTCAATCGGGATATTTCCGATCGGTTGAGTTCTATCTGCTTTTTTTTGAGTTCGATGCTGTCTGTGAGCTGTCGTTTTTGTTTTTCGAGCTGCTCTTCCTGCATTCGGCTGGAATGCAGTATTTCGTCTTTCGACGGGTGATGCATGCTGCCGCACACCGGACAAGGTTTGCCTTCCTCCAGTTTTTGCCGGAGAAGCAGCACTTCCGACGAGAGTTCTTCTTGCAGTTTCAGTAGCAACTTCTCGTCCAGATTCAATGATTCTTCGCGGGTTGTCAGTAAAGCTTGATTTTCTGCGATTGTCTTATCTATTGATACGACCTGTTTTTGGGCTGCATTATAATCCTGAAGTTGTCCGACCAGGCGTGGTATCGAAACGATGACTTCTTCCAGGTGTTTTTTTTCTTCGAACCAAAGAGTCAGTACCTGAATCTTTTCTGTTGCGTTTCTTTGCTCTTTTGCCAGCTTCTCAGCCTGTTTTTGCTGTGTTGTTAATTCGAGTTGAAACTTTTCGGTCTCCTTCCTTTGTTCTGTTTCCCGTTCTTTCCAGTTTTTAATTTCAATATCCAACGCTTTGGCTTGTTCTATCTGCGGCGCTGTTTTGTTGAAATTGCTTTCGTTTTCTTCGTATTGAAGCAAGACGGTTTTCTGCTCCGTTTCTTTCTGAATGAGCAGTCCGGAGAATTCTTTTAGCTTAATTTCTAACGCCTCCAGTTGAGCTTTTGTCTGATGTACCTGTTTTTCTTTGTCTTTTGCGTTCAGATAGTTGTCTCTTATTTCCTGGGCAGCATCCACCTTCTGCAGAAATGCCAGGCGGGGTTGCGCTTCCTCTAATCGACCTTTCAGTGCAATGTATTCATTCTCTGTTTCGGTCTGTTCTGCGCGGAGTTTCCTTTCGCCGGCAATCCAATCGAGTTTTTTGCCAATGTCCTCCTTCTCCTTTTTTAGTTGTGATACAACATTTGTTTTCTCTGCTTTCGACTGAAGTAGCTGCGCCATTTCTTCTTCTGTCAACAGGCGGATGTCCTTTATTTTTTCATACACATTATCCAGGTTTCGTTTGGCATCCATCGTTTTTTCATAGATGCGTGTCGAAATCAACGAATACTGTTGTGTGCCCGTCAGTTTTTCCAGTAATTCTGCCTTTTCGCCTTGTTTGGCCTTCAGAAAAGTGGCAAAATCGCCCTGAGCCAGGAGCACCGCACGGGTAAACTGTTCGAACGTGAGTCCAATCAGTTCCACAATCTTATTGAGTATTTCGGTTTTCCTCCCTTGTTCTTCCTGTTGATCCGTCAGGTTTTGCAGGCGCATCTCCACAGTTTGTAAAGCGCCTTCCGCCTTTCCTCGTGCCCGTTTCACCGACCAGGTAGATCGGTACGTTTTTCCGTTTAATGCCACAAATTCCAGTTGTGCATATCCGTCTGCTGCGCCTCTTCGCAGGATGCTTCGCGAATCACGCTGATTGATTGTTTTATCCGCAATATCCGGAACGGCGATATTTTCTCCTGCTTTATATGTGCGGGGTGCGTTGTCGTAGAGCGCCAAGCAGATTGCATCGAGAAGAGTCGATTTCCCGGCTCCGGTATTTCCTGTAATGGCAAAGATCCCGGACGAGACGAGCGGTTCTTCCTGAAAATTGATTTCAAATTCGTTTTCGAGGGAAGCCAGGTTTTTTCCTTTGAGGCAAAGTATTTTCATATTGGGTGGATGTCCTTTTTTATTCGTTAATTTCGTGCATCACATGCAACAGCAATTCTTCTATATGCTCCGGCATTTCATTTCCGTATTTTTCAAGGAATACTTTCTGAGCCATTTCCAAAGGCTGAATGTTTTGCCAGTTCTCCGGATTGATTTCACTTCTTTCGCTTTGCTCTGTTTTCGGGGTAATTGCCAGAATACGAGCCAGCCGCACGGCTTTCTCCTGGATGGCCTGCTCGATCTGAAAGCGTTTGGAGGGCTCCGGTTCGGTTTCCAACACTTTGATTTCCAAAAAAGGAGAGGTCTCGTCTATTACTCCGTTCGGAAGCCTGGAAAGCTCTTCAAGAACTTCCTTCAAAGGCTGTGGCTTGGACGGAATGCTCAATAGGGAAACAAGCGGCTGGAAATCGATTCGTTCGATTGCCGTCACCCGGTTGTCCGATATTTCCACCAGATTCACTCCCTGTTTGTAATACTTTTCCGAAAACGACATGGGAAGCGGGCTTCCTGAATAACGCACATGTTCTTTTCCTCCGATTCGCTGTGGTTTGTGCAGGTGTCCTAAAGCTACATAGTCGAACCGGTCGGCAAAAGTATCCGCTTCGATACATTCCAGTCCACCCACAACCACTCTTTCCGATTTGTCGTTGTCCGAAAGTTCCGATCCGGAAACATGGAGATGTCCCATTGTGATGAGGGGCAGGTTGGCTTCGTTTTGTTCTTTAGCCTGATCTCCAAGGACGCGAAAGAGGGATGAAACTCCATTGTTGTAGACCGAATTGTCGGGATAATCTCCCTGGCGGAGAAAAGGAACTGCGAGGCACAAAGCCTTGACGGATTCATTTTCTTTTAGGGGGATAATTAAACTCTCGAGATCGATGTTTCCATCTGCTTTCCGGTGAATGAGTCCGCGCACTTCCACCCGCATGTTGTTCAGTAAATCCTGCGGCGCTTCCAACCGTGCTGCAGAATCGTGGTTTCCAGCCGTGATGACTACCTGGAGCTGAGGGTTTTCATTGGAAATCTCATAAAGAAACCGATAATACATTCGTTGTGATTCAGCCGAAGGGTTCGGGCTGTCGAATACATCGCCCGAAACCAGTAGCACATCAATCCGTCGTTCCGCAACTGTCTTTTTCAACCAGTCAAAGAAGTATTGATGCTCTGTTTTCCGATCGTATCCGTAAAAGTTTTGTCCGATGTGCCAGTCGGCTGTATGAAGTAGTTTCATGTAGATGCTGTCTTTTTTCGAAATTGAGAATCTAAGATAGAAAATTCGAACCGGATAAAGATAAAGATAAAAGAAAAGTTTTGAGAATTTACTTATTCGATGCTTTCAATCGCTTTGGTAAATTTCGTGTAAATAAGAGCTGAACTTCTACGTATTTTTAGATCTTGTGGATGTATGTTCTTGCTGGACAGTGTGTATGGCTCTTGCTCTTAGACAATAGAAGAGCATGGGTGGTAACCCCGTTGTAGCTCCTAACAGATGCTGAGAACGACGCAATACGAAGTGCATAATTGAAGGCTAACCCAAGTTTCACTCTTTCTCCATCACATTCTCGGGTAGATGTCTCCAGGCTGCTTATCCGGGTGGTGGCTGTGACCTACAGATTTTTATTTTCTTAAAGGGCGCCTGTTTTAGATTTAGGGCAGAGAATATCCGCACTGCATCTTTTCTAGGACGGCTACATTGTTTGAGCTCAACCGTCTCATCCAAAGCATTGACAGATTGTGTGGTCACCAGCTTCTGCGTAGACATACCTCGCACTATTTTTGTCCAATAAGGGCTTTCTCCCAATTGTTTTAGTTGAAAGCGTATCGTTCCGGACAATCCAATAAGCCAGTAGTCCGAAAGATAAATAGGCATCACTGCGTGAATCCGATGGGTGATAAATGGAACACAGGGTTAGCTCGGTCTTTAGCTGTCTGTTACAACAAGAAATAGGAACAAAAATGTCCTACAATTTGGATTGGAAACAGTTATATAAAAAGGATTTGTTGATTTGCAGTGAGTTATTACCTTAAAGAGAAGCGAGACATTAGTGAGTCTGAGAAGAAGAAATTTTATATCTACTACGCCTCTTGATGAAACTCTCAAGGGTCTAATCTTAGCATTGAAAGATCCAGATGATGTGTTGGTTGATCGACTGATGAAGAACTTAAATATTTCACCATAGTGTTCAAAATGGTGGTAGAGGTTGTGTTGAATGACTTAAACTCTGAACTAGTGCTCCATATAAGGCAATAAACAACTCATGCGCCGATAAGAAATGTGCCTGCGAAATTTACCCTTTAATGTAAAAAATGAGAGAGATTCATTACAATGAGACTTAAATGTCGATACAAATGCTTCAAATTCGGATATGCTAAACTCTATCAATGACTGTAATTATTTCGAACTTTCCCGAATCTTTTCGTATCTCATTTGTCATAATTAAATCGTATATATTTGTGAAAGAGTATTTTAACAACCTATTAAATGTGAAATTCATTGCATTCTACAAAAAATATAATTATATTTGGTCAATCTTAATGCTTAAATATAATTAACACGAATACCATCCGGGAAATACAACAATCTTCAATCTTTTTCTACAAGAGTTAAGAAGGCTATTATCTAAAAACAACAAACAAGTCTGGATGTAAGAATTCGTTAATGTAACCAATTTATAGCATAAATAAACAGCGGATTCCGAAAAGCTTAAAGAGTAGGATATAAATTAATGAATTATTTTAATATCATGAGACTAGAAAAATTGAATCTCAAAGAAAGTGAACTTACCAAGTCGGAATTAGGAAGCATCAAAGGAGGAACTACGACTACCCGTTTCTGCGAAAGTAGCTATTGCGAAATAGAGCAAGAGTATGATAAAGAGACAGGTGAAGATATTGGAGACCCATTTGAAACTGATTTTCCAGACCGAAAATCTAGTGTTGAACCCTTATCCTCAGAAGAAACTATGGAATGATTATAGCTCTTCACTTAAGGACAAAGAAAGAGGGTAAATCTGAATCTACCCTCTTTTCCAACTTTCAATTTTAATGTTATGAAACCTTATATACTAAATTCAATATTATTCTTTGTTGTAGCTGCTCCTTGTATATCCCAGAATAATAAAACCTTACAAGATAGTCTCTCTTTTGAACTATGTCAATTATTCGCAGCCGATCAGAGTATACGCGAACTAA
>JASGFJ010000002.1:0-197556 GCA_047605645.1 Dysgonamonadaceae bacterium
TGTAATAAGCAAATTTTAAATCGTCATTTTTCGGTAAAGTTAAATCGACATATTATAGTCGAGACTCTTGGTTTATAATTATGATTATTTATTTTTGGTAGTCATCTTTGGCTGGGGGTACCCCCAGCCAAAGATGTGTCTTGTCCGGTTTCAAAAATGGATTTTCGATTTCCCATCCGATAGCTTTGTCCCGATAACTTTATTACCTCACAGTGATATAACAGTCGGTCAAGTATTGCGGAAGCCAGTACTTCGTCATCAAGGGTTTTAGCCCACTCGGTGGGCGCCTTGTTTGTTGTGATTACCAGCGATGCTTTCTCGTGAAGTGCGTTGATCAGGTTGAAGAATCCTGCTGCATCTTCTTTTTTCACAGGGAAGAGCATGATATCGTCAATGGCCACCAGATCGGCTTTAAGCAACCGGTTATAGGTAGCCATAGCCGAAGGCATCAGGCTTTTCATTTTATTTAATGGTGTTAATAATATCTTCCATGGTAACCATATATGCTTTGTATCCTTGCTGTACAGCCTCATATACGAGTCCTGCAGCGATAAAGGTCTTGCCTGTTCCGGAAGGTCCCATTAGTATTATATTATAATTCTGCTCAAGCCATCCCAGTCGGCGAAGATCCCGGAGCCTTTGTGCGGTTATACCATGCGAGTAGTTGTGGTTGAAAAGCTCCAGGTCATGTCTTGGGGGCAGAGCTGCCGCTTTCAGGCGTCGTTGGTAGTCCTTGCCGTCCCTCTCTTGGACTTCGAGTGCCAGCAGATCATGAAGGAACTCGACATGTGTCTTTCCCTGTTCTTGCGCGATGTGAGCTTCAGGCTCCAGCAAACGTGGAAGAGTGTATAGGCGCAGGCGCGAGCACAGACTTTTGATTTGTTCGTTTATTGTCATACGAAGAGTGTATTAAAGGTTGATATGTCAGTTTTCTCAGGGAGCAGGGTGGAGGTGTCGACTTGGGGCACAGGAGCCGTTTCCTGGCAGAACTCTATAAGTATCTCTCCATTTTGGATCCTAAGGGTCTCGGCCACTTCCATCAGGTTGCATCCGTTGAAGATGCCTGCCTCAAGGCACTTAGCAAAGGCTTCGGTAAGTGTGACCTCTGAGTACCCCTTGTGGCGCCTGGCAATGAACTGGAGGTTGTCGCGGTAGTTACGAGCCTTATATATACGCAACTGTGACAGATACGCATCAATCGCCGCACTTGGAGGAAGCTCTTTTCGGACAGAAGCCTCATAATCGTCCAGCGATGCTTCGCGGTCGCGCCGGTGCGAAGTATTACTTATCAGCCGCCCCTTATCGCTGCTTAGCTTGTGAGCGGCAAGCCTCTTGCCTGTCTCATGGCTGTAGATGTATAACCAGCCATCTTTTTCTTCCAGATAGACCAGCGTCTGATGACCGCGATAGGTTCCTGTGGGCACAGTGTAATAGTTGCCCCGGTAGTTGATCACGTTATCCTTTCGCACATGATGGGGCGCCAGATCTTCGCAAGGTGCCTTGGGAACACCTTTATAGGGCATGAGATATGATTTTTCTATCTCGAACTCCTCCGTGGGGACACGACGGATGCCGTGATGCTCCGTGCCGTTGCCTGTGCGCTGCAGCCAACGAAGAACCGCTTGGTTGAGCTTGTCGGTATCAATGAACTCACGACCCCGGAGAAAGTTGTACTTCACATATTTGACTACGTTCTCAATCTTCCCCTTACTCTGAGGATCGGACTTACGGCAGAACACCGCCTCGAAGCCATGTTCACGTACCAGGGCACGAAAGCCGCTTGTAAGCGCCAGATCACCAAGGTTTTCCTTAACCAGAAATACCTTGTCCTGATCATAAACTATTTTTTGAGGAACTCCTGAGAAGTACTCAAAGGCCAGTTCATGAGCATAGACAGCAAGGGCTGTGGTAAACGGGGTTCGGCTAAAATAAACAAATTTATACCGGCTACGACTCAATGACATCGCAAAGAAATAGACTTTGCAAGACCGACCATCAGGGGTTCGCATCCATCGCTCCCCGAAGTCGCACTGGCCGTAACAGCCATAGGGTGTCTCTGGCTGTTTCTCATAGGGGCGGATACTCTTCTCCACCTCTTTAGGTAGATTGTGAGTCAAACGAAGACGGTTCACAAAATTGAAAACAGTCTTGGAGGTAACTAACGGAAGATCCGGAAAATGTTCCTTTAGACGGTCATGGATCTGGGGGGAAGACAGAAACGGACATTTCCTCAGTTCACCAACTACATAAGACTCGTAAGAGTCAAGCTTATGAACATAATGACGGTCATAGATCTGGCTGGAGATGAACGCTGCTTCTGGCATCGACAGATACTTCGCTACAGTCTGGCGGTGAAGACCTAAAGATAAACCTATCTGGCTCTTATTTAGGCCATCTGAAAATAATTCTCTAACTTTGTTCCACATCAGATACTTCTTTAATTTGGAAGTCTCGGTCATAGCATTGTAATTAAGAGTTGACACTACAAAATTACAATGCTATTTTTATCTAATCTTGTCGATTTTACTTTTCCGATTCTTGATGATTCAAAGTTACCGATTACAAAAATTCGTGAACCTGAAACAAAGCCCTTTTTTGTCGGTCGAGTTTTCTAGCACCAACTCTTTACTTTTCATATCCGTCATCACGAGTGCATCATTTTCGAAAAGAGAATAAGCCAGCGGTAATGATTGCTGTTGCAAAGGCACATTCCGAGTTTCCTGCTGAAGCAGATTATTATGAAGCGGGTGCAGATGTAGTTCGTTGTCGTTGCTAAACCTGATTTTGTAATCACTGAAAGCTTTTCGTTCATCGACATCGATGGCAAAGGCCGGATGTGCTCCAAGCGAGAACCACAGTTCCGCCTTTTGGGAGGTATTCTTCACACGATAAGTCGTTTGTAAGGCATTTCCTTTAAGAGAATATTCCACTTCTAAATCAAAGTCGAAAGGATAGATTGCTTTCGTTGTTTCATCGCTTGAGAGTCCAAAAACAATCTTGCTTTCTTCTTGTTTCCTGATTTCAAATTCTTTATCGCGGGCAAAGCCGTGCCGCGGAAGATGGAAGGTGGCTCCGTTGTAATGATATGAGTCATTCTTTAATCCACCCACAATAGGAAAAAGAATTGGGCTCGTTTTTCCCCAGAATGCAGGATTGGCCTGCCACATCCATTCTTGGTTATTCGACGAGGAAATTAAAGTGCGCAGCTCTGCTCCTTTAGAGAGAAAGCCAGCTTTGAGTATTCCGTTTTGTATTTGTATCATTGGAAGTATCCGTTTTGTTATTCTTTTTTCAGTAATCTAATTTCAACAATCTTAGGAGTCATGCTGTTGTCCTTAGCTGCAATTTTTACTGTAAATGTATTACTTTTTATGAAATCGGATGGTATATCTGCCAATGCAATCTGGAGATTGTCTCCTTTGTCTCCATTGCCATTTATTGTCATGATGGTCATGCCATTTAATATGACATCAAATGCTCTGTTTCTATCTTTGTCAAAATATTGGATGTAAATTGTTCCGGCTTTTTGATCTGTATTTTTTAGTTGATAACTAAACCATTTTTTTGTTTCTCTCCAGTGGATATTTTCCACTGCACCAGTCTGCGAATCTTCGAATGCTATTGAATGATCCGATTCCGGCTGTTGCTCTCCACAGGTTACTTTATCGAGTGTACGATAATCCAGAGCGAGCTGGGCTTTTTCCTCATTCTCCATTTGTGTCTGGAGTTCCTTCAAAGCCAAAGGAGAACTTTGAGGCCAGTAGATGATATATCTTGATTCGTGCAGTTTATAGAACGGAATAAGCTCCATCTGAGCGGGGTATTTTTTAGAGAAGAGGTTCGATATTTCAAAGCTCAGGTCTTTTGTCGGGTTTTTCGTGATATTTGCTGTCAATTTATCCTTTTCTCCTACCACAATCGGAATCTCTTTTAATGGCACGACCTCGCCCGAAGCGATATGCCCTCCCCGGCTGTCGTCGGCAAACAGCCCTTTCATATTCTCTGTTCCGGATTTTGAAGCCAACACAATCGGGCCGTAAAGGAATGAGAAGTAGTTGGAACTATCCGGTAATTGTTCTGCCGCTAGATGCATTGGCATCTTCATAAGTAATTTATCTCCTTTTTTCCATTTCCGTTTGATAATGATGTAGCTTCCAGGATTTTGGGATACATTCAATTCTTTTCCGTTTAAGATGATTTTTAATTCGCCTTTGTTTACCCAATGCGGATACCGGAGATGTAAAGAGAGTTCTGTGTTTTTCTTTGTTTGAAATGTAAAGGCTGTTGAAGACTCTTCCGGGAAATTATTTTCTTGAGTAAGGGTCAGGTTTTTCTCTTCCCAGCGAAGCTCGGACGGGATAAAAAGGTTGACAAACAGATCATTATCTGTATGAGCGTAAATCATTTCACCGTACTTTGCATGATTTTCAATACCTGAACCGACGCAGCACCACATGCTCGTTTGTGGTTGTGAATACACCCGGTAGTGTGACGGGCGCATTTGAGTGAAATATACCAGTCCTCCGGTGTGCGGGTTTTGAGAGGAAAGAATGTGGTTGTACAGGGCTCTCTCGTAATATTCAATATAATCTTCTTCCGGAGAAGTTTGGTAAAGCATACGCGTAAGGCGTAGCATGTTATAGGTATTGCAGGTTTCAGGTCCTTCGGTATGTTTAATGACTCCTGAAAAATCATTTGTAGGATTAAAGTGTTCTCCGACACTGTTCCCTCCTATCGCGACAGAGCGTTTTTTTACAACTGTTTCCCAGAAGAAACGACAAGCTTCCGACCAGTCTGCCTTATTCTCAAGATCGGCAATCCGCTTAAATCCGATTACTTTGGGGATTTGGGTGTTTGCATGTAGTCCGGTTAATTTGTCTTCCTGCTTGAGTAATGGTTGCAGAATATACTGATGAGAAAACTGATGCGCGAGTTTCAGATAGCGTTGGTCTCCTGTGATGGAAGCAACATCTGCAAAAGTCTCGTTCAGTCCGCCGTGTTCACTTGACAACATTTGTTGAATTTGCTCATCGGAAAGATTCGAGACAAGCCGTATCATCCAATCTGTCATTTTGATAAGCATCTCTTTTGCATCCTGACTTCCGGTATATAGATATGCGTCACGAAGACCTGCATAAGTCTTGTGGATATTATACAAGGGTACCCATTTTTCGTTCAGGCTGAAACTTCCGGCTCTGATATTTCCTTTCGCTATCTCCTCCCACATCTTTTTTCCGCCGGGCACGCCACCGATATAGCCGTTTCCATTTTTATCCTGACATAGCTTAAGTCCTGATAACATGTAATCAAGCCTTTCTTTGATTTGCAGATTACCGGTAGAGGCATACATCTCAGACAGAGCTGAAAGATAATGTCCTCCGATATGTCCGTCCAATCCGGTGTTCTCCCAATTTGTGTAGCTTTCTGCTTTTGGGGGTAATCCCGATTCCCTGAAAAATGGGGCCAGAAGCTTATCCGGGTTTAGTTCCAGGATATACTGGATATCTAAGTCCTGGGCATGTTTGAACGGACTGTCAAGTAGTTTTACATCTTGCAGTCTGAAGTACTTGATTTTAGGTTGGGTTTGCCCAAAAATTGTGACTGAAAATGTGTAGAAAAACACAAGAATAATGAACTTTTTCATAAATAGACTGGGTTAATGCGTTGTTATCAGCTTATTTACAAAAGTAGAAAAATTATAGTTTAATATACACTTAATAATAAAAAATACGACAAAATAGATGAATTATAATTTGTCAGCTTCAGAATTGATTGTTGAAGTATATTTTCTTTTCTTCGGCTTCTTATTCCACCAGATATAAAATCCTGTAATGGGAAGGAGGCAACCGATAAGTCCGCCTAAGCAAGTGATGATCTTTCCCAGCCATCCCATCCAGTTTCCCATGTGAAGCATCCATATCATATTTTCTATTTTCTCTCCTCTGAGAATGGTCTCCGGGACATGCTCATTGACGACACCTGTTTGTCTGTTAATGTAAACAAGATCGGGGCTTTCTGTACTTTTCAATGCAGCCCGGTTGGTGGCAGCAACCAGAAAATAAGGAGAGGCTTCGTATTCCCAAAGAGCGATTTTGATCTCTTTTTTCTCCGGAAACAAACCAAAAGTCTTTTTGACAGCCTCATCAATTCCTGTTTTTGCCGTTGAGGAATCAAATTCTGCAGAGATTGCGTGTTCCCAATGATGTGTATCTTCTCCGCCAAATGATTTCAGCGTAAATTTAGCCAATGGTTCAAAGGCAATCAATAGTCCTGTTGTTATGAGTACCAGCAGAATCATAAAGGCATAAAGGCCAAGGATCCGGTGCATATCGAATGATAAACGTTTCCATGGAGCATTCCATTTGACGGAAATAGCAGATTTATTCCATTTCTTTGGCCACCAGAGGATGATTCCGGTGATAATTTCTAAGAGAAAGATAATTGTTGCTATGTCGACAATCCATTGTCCTGTTTTTCCAAGTAACAGAGATTCGTGAAAATGGGCTGTCACGTAAAAGAAGAAAATAGTCTTATCTACTTTCAATACCTTTCCGCTGTATTGATCTACATAAACCATGAACAGGCCTTTTTGCGGGCTAAAAACATTGAACCGGACCGAGCGTTCCGGCCTCTTGTCTTCTACCATATAGCTTGTCGTTTTGGCGCCAGGGACAGCGTTCACTGCGATGCCAATTAGCTTTTCTGTTGGAATACGTTGCGGGAGTACTTTCTCTACATAGCGTGCTTTTCCTGCCGAGAGAGCGATTATTTCATCACTAAAAACAAGTATTGTTCCACTGAGACAAATAAGTAGCACAATGACTGCGGAAATCATTCCGGGCCAAAGGTGAAGCCAGTTGATGAGTCTCTTTTTACTGAATTTCTTTCCTCTTGATGGACTTTTCGTTGACATAAATATACGTTTCAAAGTAAATAACAGGTTATTCTTTTTGTCTCTGATCTTATTTGTCGGTGACAGATTGCAGGCGTTGCTGTGCATGAGCGCTTGAAGGATGTAATTTCAGGTTGTATTCAAATAGTTGACGTGCGCCCTTTTTGTTATCTATGGAGAGGGCATATTTAGCAATGTTGTCAACTAAATATTCTTCGGGGGTGAATGTGAAACCCAGTTTTTCAGACAGACGGGAATAATGCTGCTCAATCAATTCCGGCTGATTGGGAATTTCTTTTACAGGGAGCTGAATACCGTCAAAAAGAGTGCGCAATGCGTCATAAATTCCGGGCAGAATGACTGTACCGTGATCCTCATTCGCATAATACTTCCATCCGGCTATAAGGCCATTAGATGGATTGGATAGAAGTACCTGCTTGCAAAACATGTCGATTGTTGTAGAATGGAGTTGCTCATCGTTGGGCTTGTCTTCATTTTTGGCCATGGCGATAAACAGGAATCTCTTTCTTAAATCTTCTTTTTGCCATGCAACTTCGGCTTCATGATATACTTTGCGCTTGTCCCACCAAAGACTCGGATCCAATGCAATATAGGCATTAAAACTGTTGGTGTGATGAATGAGTGTATTCACCGTGAACAAGCCGCCAAAAGAGTGTCCGATAAGTATATTGTATCCATTGGTTCGATAAGTTGATTCGATTTGGTGTCTGAGTTCCCGGGTAAGGAACTGTGTGAAATTCTCTGCATTTCCGCTGTTCTTGAATAACGGTTTTCCGTTATGCAGAAATTCGGATTGGGAAGGGGTCAAATCTCTGGCTCTGTCAGTATTGGGAATACCTACAATAATGCATTCCGGCATATTGTTGTACATCCCTCGGGTATAGGTTTGCTGAATGGCAACAGCTGTATTAAAATTGGTATCGCCGTCAAGCAGATAGATTACAGGGTAAGCTGTCGGAGCATAATTGGCATTGTCATAGCGTGGAGGAAGGTATACCCAATAGTCTCTTTTTTCTTTCAAGACGGCAGATTGTATCGAATACTTGTTCCCGATAAGAATCTGTTCCTGCGCCGATATAGAAAGGCCGGAAATAAATAATACAAGAGATATTAAAAGGAGTTTTTTCATTGATTGATAATTGAAGAACAAGTGTGTCAAAGCAATTTTTCGAAAAAAATTTGACACACTTGTTCTGTTCTAAAATAGGGTGTATTGGCCTAGAAACGGAATGTGACGTTGGCTAAAAATTGTCTGGGTGCCTGCATTTCTGCATAATAATCTCCCAACCAGTAATGTTGATTAGTCAGGTTGTTCATTTTTAAAGCAAATCGAACGTTGGATTTTTCATAAAAAAGAGTTGCATCCAGTTTGCCGTATCCCGGAGCCGTGTAATAATAAGAAGAATTGATATAGCTGCTTGCGGCGAAGTTGCCTCCTAATCCTAATCCGAGACCGTTTAATCTTCCTTGAGTCAATTTATGGCTTATCCAGAAATTGGCGATCTGGCGCGGTGTTCCCAATTCTCTTTTTCCGATATTATCCCCTTTTGTGTATTTGTTGTCATTGTATCCGTATCCCAGGATGATATGCATCCCTTCGATAGGATTGGCGATCAGATCGATTTCAAATCCTTCGCTTTTTTCGGTTCCGTCTTGTACGCTGTAGGAGGATACGGCAGAACCGGATGGAGCTGTCACACTGCGGATACGATCCTTAACATTGATATGATAATAGCTGAGGGTACTGCTTAGTTTTCTATCGAAGAATTCTAATTTCAATCCTGCTTCGAGTTGTTTGGCGTGTTCCGGTTTAAATGCTTTGATATTTCCATCTGCATCTGCTGTTGCTGCTCCTTTGTTTTGAAAACCGTCCATGTAGTTGGCAAATACAGACGCTTTGCCTTTCAGTACCTGATATACCACGCCGAATTTTGGAGACCAGGCGGATTGCATATAGTTGTTCTGGACATCGTCAAAGCGGTCGAAACGGACACTCGTCATAACGTTCAGGCGGTCGCTTAGATCTACTACATCTGTTAGGTATGCACTATACGTCCGGGTGAAACGTCTGGATGCACGTGTCGTAGCACTTGCTAATTTGGTGTTGTATACATCTTCATAAATAGGAACTGCTGCCCCTTGAATGGCCAGTTTTTTTCCGTCATAATTACTCAGTGTCGTCCGGGTATCTACAGTTGTCAGCCTGGTATAATCCAATCCGACCAATACGCGGTTTCGAATAGTACCGATTTTGAAATCGCCATTGAAATTCTGTTGTACCTGCTGTGTTGTGAAAATGCTCGGAATATGAATGAAGCGGCGTGTCAGGCTGTCGGTTGAGGAAGCATCCAGGAATAGATAGTTGGCATTGTTGTCTGTGCGGGCATACGAGACCAGTGTTCTGGAAGTCCATTTGTCATTGATGGTATATTGTGCTTCACCAAAGATGTTCAATACTTCAGCTTTACTGGTTACATCGTTTGATGCAAATGATTTATTCCAGTCCCAGTGCAGATCGTTCATACTGGTCATGGTTTTGCTGCCTGGGTTGATATAGGATGTTGTTCTATTTGAATTGAAATATTCTGCATCAACAATCACTTTTAGTCGGTCTGAGGCCTGGTAAGTAAATGTAGGAGCCAGCATGAAAGTCTTGTTTATTCCGTAATCCTGCCAGGTGCTTTCTTTATGAAGTGCGGTATTGATACGGAATAATGTTTTACCCTCTTTATCGAGTGGTGTATTGTAATCGGCTGTCAGTCGTCCCAATCCCCAAGCACCCGTTGTGAACCCGATTTCGCCACCTTTTCCGTTGTAGGCTTTCTTCGTAACACGATTGATTAGTCCTCCGTATGAAATCAAGGTCGTTCCGAAAAGAGTAGCAGAAGGGCCTTTAATTACTTCTATACTTTCCAGATTGGCCGGATCGGAGAGTGACACAAAGTTTGTTGCCATTCCGTTACGGATGGATCCTGCTCCATCTGCTCCCGCAAAACCACGTAAGCGCATCGAATAGCCAGTTCCGCCCGAGCCCACTCCTAAAGAAGCAGCAGCAACACCCGGTGCCGATGTCAATACGTTGCGGAAGTCGACAGCTACTTGTTCGGTGAGTAGTTCTTTAGGAACCACTGTATATACTTGTGAATTTTCAAGATTCTTAAGGGGCATTCGTGATACATAATTTGATTTCTTTTCTGCGAATTTCCGGATCATGCCATCCACAACAACTTCTTTCAGGGCATTTTCCTTTATAATGAAAGAAATTGTGCCGATGTTGGTTGTTTTTCCTGCTTGGGCAACAACGGTTCTTTCTTCCGGCTGTGCGCTCAGATAAGTAAATAAAAGAGTGAGGTTGCCTGCTTTGGTTGTCAGTGAGAAGTTACCTTCATGGTCTGTATTGGTTGCGATTCTTTTTCCTTTTATGGATACTGTGGCTAGTTCCAATGGCATATTGTTGTCCGACGAGATAACCTTTCCGGTAATAGTCGCCGTCTGAGAGTAGCCTGTGATAAAAAACAGGCTCAAAATGAAAATCAGATACACTTTAAAAATTGACATAAAACTTTTTTTATTAATGTTTTTGTTGTAATAATCCTAAAATCAAAAATCCAGATAGTAACGTACTTTTTGGTTGTGCTTTGTGTAAAAGAGGGTAGTGGAGGAGTTAAGTCCGATTCGTATTTGAATGCTTATACTATTTTTTTACAAAATTAGGATGGTTGAATGAGTGTCACAATCCCTATTAATTGCTAAAATTGAGGAAGAATTTCATTATATCTGGGGATAGAATTTTCGAATGTTGTCAGAAAATGAGAATATACTTGTTTTGAAGGCTGAATGAAAGTGCCGGAAAATCTAACAGGATATGACTGTTCTTTTGTTGAGATATTTTAATGCTATTGCCCTCTTGAATTTTAGTTCAAAACTTATATCCATTTTGTATTTAGTTAATTGTGGGCAATTTTAGAGTAAACCGGCTTAAATTCACATGTTATGCTTTATCATCCAATCAGGATTTCTGTTTTTTGTGCGTTTTCGAATGTCGGTGATTGATGTTGTTTGGGGCAATTGCTAATAATTGCTTTTTTCTGGGATTACTAATGATATTTTTATAAAGCAAGTTCGAATTAAACGGGAAAAAGAGAAGGCAGTTTCGTAACGAAACTGCCTTTATCATTAAACGGCTATGGGGAAATTGGATTCTTAGAATCTGAAAGATGCCTGGACTGCAAAATTGCGGGGATCAATCTGGTTGATATATCCTCCTCTGTAATAAGAATTATACCCTAATTCATCAAAAATATTATTCAAGAATACGCGGGTTGTCCACTTCCCGATGTTGTAGGCAAGCTGCATATTTACGGTCGTGTATGCAGGCATATCAAAGGGTTTTACCCCTGGATTATAAGTTCCATGCCCATCATATTCAGTGGCGAATTCATTGACCGGACGTTTGCCTACATAATAGACGCCGATGCCTGCTGCAAGTCCTTTTACAGGTCCTCTGTCTACAGTGTAATTGACCCATCCGTTCGCAGTATGTTTAGGTGCATTCATTGGAGCTGAACCATTTACATAAGAAGGGCTATTGTCGTATCTGGCATGTAAATAAGCATAACCTAGCATGACTTGCAGATTGGATGATATACGTCCGTTTAACTCGACTTCGATTCCATCACGTTTCAAATTTCCGGCTTTATAATAATATCCTGTGGCTGCCGTCGTCCCCTCAATATACGCCTTATTCGCTAAATTTTTGGTGATGATATGAAAATATGTGAAATTGAACCGCAGGCGGTTGTCTAACCAGTCCGATTTGATTCCGACTTCGATTTGATTTGTTTTGGACGGACCAACTTCTGTTATACTGTCTGTCAGGATATTGCCTGCCGACCTCAAACTTGTACTTGTGGTATAAGATGCAAACAGGTTTACATTGTGCAGTGGTGAAATCATTACACCGGCCATCGGATCCCAGGCGTCCCGTATATCGGACAAGCCCGTAGTACTGTTTGTTGTATTGATAGAACTGTAACGCAAAGCCAGGATAGCTTTCACGTATTTGTTGATGGTCATCACTTCCTGCGCCATGATTCCGTAAGTCGAATATTTGCTTTGCACCGGATCAGATGCTTTGAAAGTATATGCTGGAAGTGTATGGTTGATTGTTGAAGACAAGACATTGATGGTGTCAATGGTTGCAGAACCTAGTGTCTGAGTGGTAGCATCTGCCATCCGGTAATCAAAACCTACCTGAAAAGTATGTTTCACACTTCCTGAATATATGTCTCTGCCAATGAAGTCCAGCTGAAAAGTTGTATTTTTATCTTCACGTGTGCTTCTGGATAATTTACGTACTTTTTCTGTGTAATCCTTAGGTACTTTCAGATCGGATAAAGAGCTTGAAAGATTATCTACGTTGTAGGACGAATTGAAATATGCTGCCCGTATATTCAAAAGATCGGTAAGCTGATAATTGATTATTGTGCTGTATGTTAATGTTTTGGTGTTGTCGTTTTCTCCTTTGAATCCTAAAAATTTGCTATGAGGCATGTCGTATAACTTTTCTTCCGAGATAGGACCCAGATTTACCGTACTTGTGACAGGAGTTACATCTGCATTCAGGTAATCGAGCTCCACATTAATAGTTGTTTTCTCATTTGGTCGCCATTCGAGTGACGGATTAATGTAGGCTTTATTTAATGAAATAATCGGACGGTAGTTGTCTGCGCGTTCGTATGCACCGTTCAATCGGAAAGCAACCGTTTTGTTCTTGTCTAATACTGTTTGCACGTCAAACGTGGGACGAACTTGTCCCCAGCTTCCTAGACGAAGGTCGACCTGTCCTGTATTAATGAATTTCGGAGTTTTTGTTACAACATTAATCACTCCTCCGGCATTTCCCAAATCCGTAATGACTCCCTGCGTAATAGCTGCGGAGCCTTTAATCATTTGGATGCTTTCCACTCCTTGCATATCGATGATTCCGGAAGCTGTCTGAAATTGAGAATCCATGCGGACTCCGTTTTTTAGTACCGGAATTCCGCGAAATCCCCGCGAAGACATACTCTCCTTCACTCCGCCGTACGAACCGAAAAGGGTGACTCCCGGTACATTGCGCACGGCGTCGGTGATGGTCAATGCTCCTTGTTCTGATATTACTTTGTCGGAGATAACAGAAATACTCTGTATTTGCTCGCTGGGTCTCAGTGGCATGCGCGTGATGACATCCAGTTTCTCCGGCTGTTTGTAACGTTCACCAAACACTTCCACTTCGTTAAGGTCTGTATTGGGAGAAAGATATATCTCTATGTTTTGAGACTGATTGGCCGGAATTCTTTTTTCCTGATTAAAATATCCGACTAGGTTGACAATGAGAGTCGGGTGATTGGAACGGATGTTGTCCAAGGTAAAAAAGCCTTTGTTGTCGGTAAACGTGCCTGTAGATGTGCCTCTCACTGAGACCAAGGCTCCCTCCAGGGCTTCTCCTTTGTTGTTTAATATTCTGCCTTTAAAAGAGTGAGCTAGAATGTGTGTCGAGAATGATAATAGAAGAGTAAAAAGAAGTAAAATCCTTTTATTCATGATAATAAACTTTATTTATTTAATTACAATGGAATATTCCGTTGCAAAATTACCAGCTTAAAGGAGATGCTTCAATCGCAAATAATAACTAATATTCTCCCCATTTATCACTACTTATTGGTATTTATTATTAGCCCAAATCGTTTTTAGTAGGTGTCTGTCCAAAATATTTCTTTTGTGATTAAGGAAGACAGGCCGTTCATTCTTTTGACTGCTTTTGTCTCCTTTGAAAATCACGAAAAGCCTGTCTTTTCATCTGTTTTCCAATCACGAATAGCCTCCGGAAGAGAAAATCTGAATGGATATCCCGTAGCTTTCATTTTGAGTCCGGAGATGTTGGTTGAAACCATTAATTTACGTACCCGAGCCGGATGAATGCCAAGAGACTTACCACCCAAAAGCGCTATTGCTCCTGCCACACCTAATAATATGGAAGGCGGAATTTTTAAGATTCGCTGTTTGCGGTTCATTGTCTGCATCATTGCCTTGCAAATCTGTTCGATAGTGAAAGCCGGCTCATACGTACAATTATAAATTTGAATGCCGGCTTGACATTGCTCCAAAATAAAAAGCATAAACCGAACCAAATCTTTTACATAAATACAAGCTTTAATGGTATCTTTCCTTCCCGGATAGATAAATTTTCGGGATAGAAGACTTGTATATAATCTTGAGAAATTGCCATTTTCTCCTTTTCCAAAGACGACACCCGGACGCACAATCAGCAGAAATCGGTTTTCGCTATCTTTGGCATGCCATATCTGGTGAATTTTTTCTGCAATCAATTTAGATATACCGTAAGGAGTGTCAGGCATTGGCAGTGATGTCTCTTTTTTTAATGACTCAGAGGCTCCGTATGGTGCAATGGAAGACATGAAAACGATGCTCCGGATGCCTTGCTTTTCAGCAAAAGCTGTGATGTTTTCTGCTCCTGTGATGTTCGTCTCAAAGTAAGATGCATCCGGATGGCCGGGTGTTCGATGTATGGCTGCAAAATTGAAAATAATATCTTCCTGAGAGAGCCTCTGTTTTATATCAATTGGTTCTCTCACATCGCAGTATTGGTATATAGACTTTCCTCCGTGATTGTTCTCGACTAAATCCAGATTGATGATCTGAGCCGAAGGAGTGTTGCTATGCAGCAAATGCACAAGGTGTGTTCCTATAAAGCCGGAACCGCCAAAAATAAGATATCTCATATTGTTTCGTTGATTACTTTTCCGGTTCCAATACGAACCGGGCAAAATTTGCTCCCGAAAGATACTGTTGGGCCGCTTTCTGCAGGCTGGAAGGATTGACGGTTTTCAATCGTTTAACATAAGAATATACATTTAATAAATCTTCGTCCAGCATAAGCTGATTACTGATGTATCCACTCCAGTAACTGTTGTCTTTCAGATTCAGCTCAAAAGCGCGCATGTCCTCAGAAACAACCTTTTGAACTTCATCGGCAGAAGGCGGATTTTTTTTCAAATCATCAATGGCATTCAGGGTGGCTGCAATAAGTTTTTCTACATTTTCTTTTGAACAGCCGAACTGGATCGATACAGAATAACGGTTTTCCGGAAATTTCGTCGTGCTGGCATTTGCCGACACTCCATATACGCCGCTCTCCTTTTCCCGAAGATTATCCAATAATCTGTTTGTAAGAATGTCTGAAAGTGCATTCAATATGAGATTCTGTTGGGCAGAATATAGCAAAGTTCCACTGTATACCAGCGTTACTGTGGCTTTATCCTCCATGCCTTTGTGTATTGTTTTCGATATTTTTCCGGAGGGTATATGGATGTTCAAATCCCGGGCTTTTTCTATGCGTCCGTTGGATGGGAGAGAAGCTAGATAGGTGGTGATAAGTGGTTTTATAGAATCAGTATTGAAGCTTCCCACAAGTACGAATGAAAAATCACTGGCATCGGAAAATCTTTCTTTATAAATCTGGTAGGCTCTATTCAGGTCTATTTTGTTGAGAGAAGCGACAGTTGGATCCATTCTCCGGATACTGTGATTGCTGAGGACAGCCGTGATTGTATCTCCGTAAACATTGTCCGGATCATTTCCTCTGACAGCTATTGCTGTTTTGGTTTTCTCGATCTCTCCTTTAAATCCGTCCATATCACTCCGGGGATGGGTCATATAAAGATTTATCAGCTGGAAAGCGGTTTCCAAATCCCTTTTTGACGAAGAACCGGAAATGCCTTCAAAGCGTTCCCCGATGTATGGACTTATCGAAACCCGCTTGTCGCTCAGGTATTTTTGTAGTTGAGGTGCTGTAAAATTACCTACTCCGCTATAATCGATGAGATCGGTTGCACTTCCGGCAGAGAAGAAATCGTCATCGGAATACAGAGATGTTCCACCCGGGCTGAAAGCGCTGATGTAAATCTCGTCATTTTTGATTGTCGTGGGTTTCAGGTATATCTTCATTCCATTGGATAAAGTGAGCTTTGTCAAATGTAAAGAATCAATCACTTCCTGTGAAACAATTTTTCCGGGTTCTGGCTTTTCAGGCATCAACAGGCTGTCATCCTCACGGTTATCCGGGGCTGTCATATCGCTTTTCTCCACTTGTTTTATCCAGGAAAGAATTTCCGGCTCTTTCGGGAGAATGTCTTTTTCTGCATCTGGTCCCATGACTAATATGTCCCGGTTGAGGGAAAGGATGTATTTGTGGGCAGCCGCATTGATATCCTGCAATGAAATTTCGTTCATCAACTCTTTGGTTAGATGATATTCATATTCAATTCCGGTAACCGATTCGTCATCCAGAAAATTACGGGTATATTCAGCTACCAAATCACCCGAATTCGCATTTTCCCGTTCGGCATAAGCATTCTCGTAATGTTGCATGATGGCGCCTTTCCCTCTTTTTACTTCAGCTTCTGTAAATCCGAACTTTTTTGCCCTTTCCACTTCTGTCCACATTTGGATGAAGGCATCTTTTAGTTTCTGAGGTTCTGCAACGACCTGCGTTGTAAAGGCATCTAAATTAGCTATAAAACCATCGGCTTGTGCACCTGTTTGAATAAATGGAGAATTCGGCTTTTGTGACAAGTCGCTTAATCTTTCACCCAGGATATAATTGAATATGAATCGAATCAGGCTTTGACGATATTCCTGACGATTCCGTAGCCTTTCTTTCGGAAATTTTGTGATGGTCTGAATCATGGGCATTGTTAATTCCTGATCGGTGCCCAGGAAGAAATGATTCTCATCATTGAGCGGTATTTTATATTCAGTGCGTGGAATTTCCGGTTTGGGATTTCTCAAGTCGGAGAAAAGTTTTTTGATTACTTGTTCTGTCGAGTCAACATTGATATTTCCGACAACAATCAGTGCCTGCAAATTCGGACGATACCATGTATTATAGAAGTCCAATAGATCATTTCGAGTGAATGAGTTAAGAATTTCTTCTTTTCCTATAGGAATTCTTTTGCTATAACGCGAATGATTGAGTACAATCGGCAGATATTGATTCGAGAGCCTTTCTCCGGCTCCTTTTCCCAGCCGTTTTTCTTCCAGGACGACGCCTCGTTCTTTGTCTATTTCGCTTTGGGTAAGCGTTGCTCCCTTCGCCCAGTCACGCATAACTAAAAAACCGTTTTTTAGTAACCCGGGATCATCGGTAGGAAGAGGAAGTTGATATACTGTTTCGTCGAAACTGGTGTATGCATTCAGATCTCCTCCAAATTGAACTCCTGACTTTTGAAGGTAATTCACCAGTTCATTTTTTGGAAAATGAGTTGTTCCGTTGAAATTCATGTGTTCCATGAAATGTGCCAGTCCTTGCTGGTTGTCAGTCTCTAAAACAGATCCTACCTTATTGACTAAATACATAAAGACTCTGTTTTCGGGTACATTGTTGTGCCGGATATAATAGGTGAATCCATTGGGAAGTGTTCCTCTACGGATTTGAGGGTCGAAAGGAAGGGTATTCTTGTCCGGTGATGTCTGGGTGGATACAACGGCTTGAGCAGTGATCGTTGTCCAGGATATGCTTACGACTAATGCAAGCAGTAAACGAATGAATTTTCTTTCCGAAATCGATATATTTCTCATACGATTTAATTTTTTTACTGTGAGCTGGTATGGAACTCGCCTGATTTGTAAATCACAGTTTGGGGTGATTTAATAAAAATCGGACTACATTTCATATAAATGATACAAAACAGACGAAATAAAAGCGCTTATAGAAGCGCTTGTTTTAACTAAATTCGAAGATAAGAAATATTTTTCCGATAGAAACTCCACAATCTGCTTTTATAATTTCTTTTCACTAAACAGCTATAATATGGCACAATGAGGCTTTAGGAGAACATTCTTTTACTATTGGTAGAATAACATTCGGAAATAGATATCAGATTTCAATTCCGACACGGATTATTCCTACCATTGCGTTCTTGAGATTTTGATCGGTTCCGGCCGGACTGATTACATATTGCAAATCAGGTTTCAGATAAATATGTTTATTTATTTGGTATTTATAAACAGCTTCTATACACCACTCATCTCCGATTCCGTTGTTGTCGTGAATACCCGCATGCGCTACTGCTATGCCGCATGCGTCGTTCGGGCGGGATGAAAACGGAGCACTGTAATTGATTCCCTGGCTTATATAATAATTGTTGTGATTCTTAGCGAGGCTGAATCCTGTCTGAGAAAACAATCCCAGTTGATGATTTCCCCATTTACAGATTTGCTGATCTGCAATAAAGTAGATGCCTCCATTGTTTTCCAAATTATCGTCGTTTTTATCGTGTGAATGAAAGTATACACCAAACTTATATGAACCTTCCATTTTTTTAAGCAAACTACTTGTGTTTTTCCATTCGACAATGGTAAGATATCCGTCATATTTATTTAATCTCCATTTCAGATTGTATGGATTTTTTTCGTAGTTATCAGGGGTACCGTCAAAAACGGCTGCTTTCAAATCGTTTTTGTTGTTGATGTCCCAATCGATTGACATTCCTAATGCCGTAAGAGGAAAAGTCGGAGCCGGAATATTATCCGTGATGTTTGAGTGGATACCGAAGGAGCTGTTGTTGAAAAGATTTCCGTGTATCGACGATGCGAAATCAACATTCAAATCCTGTACACCTACCGTAAATGCAAATGATCCGACTTGCTGCCTATACCAAAGTTCATACAGAAAAGTAAGGTTGCCGGCCTCTATGCTTGATACACCTAGAAAATCACCGACCAGATTTGCGGATGGCATTCCTCCGTGTGTGTTTCCGATGTTTAAGGTACATGTTCCTCCTTTCCACCATCCTGCCGCTTCCGTATTTACATCCATTTTGACTGATGCAAATCCCAGGTAGGTTATGCCGGTGCACAACCCTCCATGCATATTGTTGACGATGTCACCAATGTAGGAAGCATGAAAGGATAGAGGTTTTTCTTCTTGCGATTGTAGATGTGATATTTGCAGACTTGTGACACATAAGAGAAATAATCTCATCAAATCTTTTCTTAATCTCATGATGAATCGGCTTTGAGTGTGTGATGGTCGTGTGCTATTTGTCAATCTTCCTCAATTTTATTCTTTAGGTATCACTAAATTCCTATCTTCGCTTTAGAAATCTCCCCTCTCCGTTTTTTTTGCATTCGGGCTTTAGGTAGTGTCGGTTTGAAACAACCCGGATTATAATTGGCTTCTTTCTGTTTAAATTTATTTGAAAAAATCAAAAGGGAGACAAACTCAATTAAAATTCAATAAAATAAAAACAAAGTTACTGCTTTTGTCCTTATTTTTAAATTATCATTGTTATAAAAGAAAAAATATATTTCCATTATTATATAGTTTATGATGAAAAAAGACCGCATACTTTGGGCAGACGATGAAATAGATTTGCTCCGCCCGCATGTCCTTTTCCTGGAAGAAAAAGGATATGAAATTGTCACAGTCAACAGTGGACAGGATGCACTGGATGCCTGTGGAGAAGAAGATTTTGATTTGATTTTTCTGGATGAGAATATGCCCGGGCTTACAGGACTGGAAACACTTACGCAAATCAAGGCGATGAATCCGGCCATTCCTGTGGTTATGATTACCAAAAGCGAAGATGAAGGTATCATGACTCATGCCATTGGTAAAAAAATTGCAGATTACCTGATTAAACCAGTCAACCCGAATCAAATCCTCTTGTCTATCAAGAAAAATCTCCATAAACGAAACATTATCTCTGAAGTCACTCTGGAAAGCTATCGGGAGCAATTCAATCAGATTTCATCTGAAATATCGATGGCCTCTACTGCTGAAGATTGGATGAATGTGTATCGAAAAATTTCTTATTGGGACATTGAGCTTACGGCAGCACAAAGCCCGCTCCTGGAGTTGCTTCATTCTCAAAAGCAAGAGGCCAACCAAATGTTTTCGAAGTTTATAAAGAGGAACTATGAAGATTGGATGGAAGATCCGGAAAGCCGGCCATTGATGAGTAATGAGCTGTTCAAAAAGAAGGTGTTCCCCATGTTAGACGAAGGAGATAAAGTGTTTTTCGTGCTTGTCGATAATTTCCGTCTCGACCAATGGTGGATTATCAAAGATTTGTTGTCTGAAACCTTTAATATAAATGAAGAGCTTTATTACAGCATTCTTCCTACAGCTACGCAGTATGCCCGGAATGCTATTTTCTCGGGTTTGATGCCTCTGCAAATCGCTAAAATGTTCCCTGAATTATGGGTCGATGAAGACGAAGAAGAAGGCAAGAACCTGAATGAAGAGCCGCTCATCAGAACTCAGCTTGAGCGTTTCAGAAAAAAATACAGTTTTTCTTACAATAAATTGATGTCTTCGAATGCCGGAGAAAAGCTGCTGCAGGGATTCAATGCTCTGGCAGCCAATGCCCTCAATGTTGTTGTTATTAATTTTGTGGATATGTTGTCGCATGCACGAACCGACTCTAAAATGATAAGAGAGCTTGCGGCAAATGAAGCTGCTTATCGATCACTCACACGTTCGTGGTTTGAGCATTCCGGAACACTTGAATTGTTGAAAAGAATGGCTTCCAAAGGATATAAAGTTGTTTTTACAACAGATCACGGAACGATTCAGGTCGATAATCCGGTAAAAGTTGTTGGAGACAAAGCCACAAATACCAACCTGCGCTATAAAGTAGGGAAAAATCTGAACTATGATTACAAAAAGGTGTATGAGATTCATCATCCGGAACGAATCGGATTGCCATCACTGAATGTGAGTTCGAAATATATTTTTGCTACCGGAAGTGATTTTTTTGCATATCCGAACAATTACAACTATTATGTTTCGTATTATGCCGATACATTTCAACACGGAGGAATTTCACTGGAAGAAATGGTGGTACCTTTTATTACGATGACTCCAAAGTAAGGGAAATGATTAACTTTGTACCTGAAAAATAATAAATCGATGAAGCTATATATACAGTCATTAGAAACAATTGCCCAAACCGCTCATGAGTTTGTTGAGCAGATGGGCGATAATACCGTCTTTGCTTTTCATGGAAAAATGGGAGCAGGCAAAACCACATTTATTAAGGCGATTTGTGAAGCTTTAGGAGTAGAAGATACAATCAATAGTCCCACCTTTGCCATCATTAATGAATACCGTTCCAAAACAGGCGAATTAGTTTATCATTTCGATTTCTATCGGATTAATAAGCAGGAAGAGGCATTTGATTTAGGATACGAGGATTATTTCTACAGCGGAAGCCTTTGCTTTATAGAATGGCCGGAGAAAATTGAAGAATTGCTCCCCAGCGACACGGTGCATGTTACGATCACCGAACAGCCTGATGGTAGTCGCGAGGTGATATGCAAATGAATTGACTAGTCCTAAATAACTGACTAGTCCTAAAAAAGCGGAGCTTAATTGAATGCTTCGCTTTTTTTCAAAAGATTAAAATTTGAAACTTGCGAGGAGAGTTAAAGCCATCGGACGTAGTTTGTATATATAACTATAGGAGTTTAACTCATCAAACATAGAGTAGCGATATTCCTTTTTATTGAAAATATTGTTCCAGTTAAGTTCCAGATTCACTTTGTCCAAAGTATAACTAACGCCCAGATTTCCAAAAAACAAATTGACGGAAGAATTCTGAGCTATCTGGTTATAGCTGTGTTCTACCTGCAGATTCAATTCCAAATTAGTGAATGGCGTATAAAAGCTTTTCAATTTCTGTGTCAGTGTATTCAGGGAATTTTTAGAAATATATCCTGATGAATTGATTGATGTGTTGTTTCGTATGAAATTGATTTGGTAGTCTAATACAAAAATATCCGAAAATTTAGTGTTTATCTTGAATGTTTCTCCCCAGATAACGGATTGATAAGGATATTCTTTCCCCTGTTGAATGCGAACCGCGGAATAAGAACTATAGCTGGAAGAGAATGAAAAATTGCTGCGGATCGCACTGATGCGTTTTCCGATATAGATCTGTCCGAGCCAGATATTGGTAGTATTTTTCAATAGCGTATCCCTTTTTTCCTGAATGATCCCACGAAAATGGTTGAACGATGTTTTGTTTGCGTTTTTGTGGGTATAGGTTACTCCGCCATTTATGAATAATGCCTCAATAGGATTACGGTAATTTAGATTAAAACTTACAGAGCGACTTTTTTGCAACCCGATAATCCCATTCGGTTTATAGTAGTTTCGATAATCTTTCATCAGGTAAGAATCCAAATAGTCGGTGTAATCCCCTGGATGCTGTTTGAAACGGAAGGAGAGGCGGCTACTTAGGTACGGACCAAACTCTTGAGAAAGGGTTGAACGCACATTGACCAATAAAAAGTTATGGGATTGTATATTCGTTTTTTCCAATAGATTCGATTTTTTGAAAATTTGTTCCTGCAGAGGAAATTCCAGTTCAAAAACGGTTTTATCCTTTTTTAATTTATATAAAGGAGCTATTTCAACATTCATTATATTCACATTTGCTTTGGTATACAAGCTATCTGTGTATATTCCACTTGTCAGATCTGTATTTAGCCTGTTTAGTGAAGCTTCAATATTCCCATTGATGCGGATGCTTGAAATCCCCCAGAACCATGAATAATAAGAGCCGGTTTTCAGATAGAGGCTACTTGTTCCAACCGTTTGGCTTCGCTTTCCATCATTATCGGTTATGATCAGCTTCCCCGGTTGTCTTATGTAAGAAAGGAATGTGTTTATATTGAATATTTTTTTTCCAAGAGTCTTTAAAAAATTCAATTGATTTTGAATCTGTATACTCGGTAATTTATAATTTTGGCTGATATCCTTGTTATTTTCCGTAGTGGTTAATAGGTTTTTATCCCCACAAATTTTCCACTTGAGTGCATTTTCTAGATACTGCTCTTTGCTGTTATCTGTATAAGTAAGTGCTCCGTCAAGTGAATTTTTTCGTTCTTTGCTGTCATTCACTTCAACGACTTGCAGGGAATTTCCACCCACGTAATATTCACTTATTCCATACAAGTTTTCATTCTCCCTGTCGTTGATATAGTTCATGTTGAGGCGTAGCTGGCTATCCGTATTTGTCTTCCACAAGTTATTTAGAGATGCAACATGCGATGTATTGAACAGGTAACGTTCTTCTTCAATAGGAAGTGTCTTTAATCTGTTTGGTGATAATAGACTACTGTTTGTGGGATTGTTCTCATTGTCTTGTATATCCGAAAGGGTAGCTTTGTGATCCGTTAGTTCCACTCCGATGTTATTTCCCGTATTATTGGTTTTATACATTGCCAGACTCTGATGTTTCTTCGATGCTTGTAAGGCAAAAATTTCCAACAACCAATTTAGTTCATCTGAATAGCCGCTGCCGATCCTTACACCTCCGATTGGTTTAGTCATTTTAGAGGACTTCAGTTTCAGGTTGATGGCTGCTTGTTGACTTTCCACCATTCCTTTGATTGATTTTATAGGTTGATGGTTTTCTATGACTTCTATATTCTGTACGGCATTCGCCGGCAAGTTGTTGGTCGCAATAGAATACTTGTTTTGCAGCAAATCGATCCCTTCAATGTAAAATTTGTTGATGGCTTCTCCTTTGTAAGAAATATTTCCGGTCTTATCTACTTCTATACCGGGAAGTTTTTTAAGAACATCTCCGATATTGCGATCGCCTAAGGATTTAAATGCATTCACGCTGTATTGTAGCGTATCTTCATGGACGCTTATAGGCTGCGATTTGATGACTACTTCTTTCAGGTTAATATTATTCTGAGTCATATAGATTTCGAATGACTTGGAGGTATTATCTACAGAGATGAATTCATCCTTATATCCCAGCATCCGGCAGGAGAGTGTTGCTCCTTCGCTCGTCGATTGCACGGATAAGCTGAATGTGCCTTGCTCTTTAGATATGTCGTAAGCAAGCACATCATCCTGCTTGTTTATTGTGATCACGACTCCCTCTATAGGTTTTTTGGTTACTTTATCAAATACAACTCCTTTGATGGTAATCTGGGAGACTGCGGCAACACTCCAGCATAGCAATATGCTCTCAAAACATATTCGTTTCATCATTTATTGGTCAAGTTCTATCGGATTGAAAGGTAGTGATTTGCTATTTAATCCTTTTCCTCTTGTAGTTATACCACTATTTTCGAGTGTCATTTTCGGATTTTCATAAGCATGTTTTGCCAGTTCGTTAAACTTTTTTCGGTTTGTGATAAAATAGTCTAAATCTTTCATATATATCGACTCCCCCTCTCGGCTTTTCTGGAGGCCTGTACATTCAAAAAGGTACTCTCCTTTGTCGTCGCTGACTTTCATAATCAAACCCGGCAATCCCCAGAACTTCCAGGGGCCATCGCTGTATGCGATTTCGGGTGCATACCACGCTGTGTAGTTGCGCCCGCGAAAAGTTGTTGAAGCTTTCTTGCATTTGTATCCGCAAACAGAGGCAACATCGGGCAGTATTTTCCACAGAGGCTTTTCCCTTTCTTCTTCGTATTTGAAATTCCCGGATAAAAATACACGATCGGTTACGGTTATTTTATCTGCCGGGTAATTTTTAAAGACATTCTGATAGTTAGCTCCTTTAAAATAAGGCTCTATCTTATGAAGTACCTCATCTTCACTTTTCTTTTGTTGTGACATTGCTTCCTCTATGGAATCTGATTTAAGCTTGTAATAGTCTGAGAATTTCGATACTTTATTGCCAATTTGTAGCAACATCGTGTTTTCCCTCTTTTTCTCGGGATGAGCCACATCTCTTACATAAACTATTCGGTATTGCACCTGAAGAATAGTTGTGTCGATATATTTCTTCTTTTTGGGAATATGAATTGCCCCTTTTTCTCCAAATTGGGAAGATACGGAAATATCTTGTGCATACGACATAAGTCCCAGGCTGAAAATTAGGAAGAAAGATATTGCTTTAAAATTCATAATTCTTGCATTTTAATGAAAGTAGTTTAATGAAATGCCTTTTTTATACGCCTCTATTGATTTAGAAATATCCAACATCGTTTATTTCTCAGGTCTGCCTTAAGTGCTTCAGGCTTATCTTGTATATTATAATATAGACTTTATCGATGTTTTCACTGTCAGAGGAGAATGTCTTATAATAGGTTGACCCAAAAAATGATACCGAAACTAGCAATGTTGCTAAAAGATTGATGCATCCTTTTTTATAATGCTAATATTTATTATGTTAATAATGTATTCGTGTGGTAAATTTACGCAAATAAATGTGAACTCAAAATAAATATGCATAAATCTAAATAAAAAGAATGGTGTAAATTAAACAAACCGTGTGATATTCATGAAAATATATCTAAAAATAAGCTATGAAAATAACAAAGCTCCCTGTTGGATATGATTATAAAGGCTATTTTGCTTTCTTACAATAGGTAAGGTTGGTTGTGTTAAAATAGGTCAATCCTTGAGGATAATCTTTTGGCAAAGCTGTTGTTTAACAATAAATAACCAAATAACATACTTGTTTTTGGGTTAATTTTATCCAATAAAGGTCTTGGCTTGCTTTTTTGTATAACTTCCCGTAAAATATTTATACAATCAGATTTGAGAAAATAAAAAAAATCACTATCTTTGCAACCATAATTAAGAGGAGGAGGCTATGTGCTTCCTCTTTTTCGTCATATTGCATATTTATGATAGACAAAATCCTGTTGAAAAATATTGTCGAGGCTCATTTGGATGGTACTGAAAACTATTTGGTAGATATTCAGGTGAAGCCCGGAAATATTCTGTTGGTGGAAATCGATAACGACAAAGCTGTCGGTATTGACGATTGTATTGCCCTTAGCCGTAAAATCGAATCTTCTCTCAATCGGGAGGAAGAGGACTTTGAGCTAGAGGTAGGATCTGCCGGAATATCATCACCTTTCAAAATTTTACGTCAATACAAGAAGAATATTGGCAACGAAGTGGAAGTGCTGACTAAAGATGGGCGGAAACTGGCTGGTGTTCTCAAAGATGCTCAATCTGAAAATTTTACGTTGACAATCACCAAGAAGGTGAAGCCGGAAGGGGCTAAACGAAAAATAGAAGTGGAAGAAGATTTAACTTTCGCTTACGACGAAGTCAAATATACGAAATATCAAATAAGATTCAAATAATAGACTGTTATGGCTAAAAAAGAAGTGATCAGCATGATCGATACCTTTTCGGAATTTAAAGAACTGAAAAATATTGACAGGACAACTATGATTAGTGTTCTGGAAGATTCGTTCCGAAATGTGATCGCCAAAATGTTTGGCTCAGACGAAAATTATGATGTGATTATCAATCCGGATAAAGGAGACCTGGAGATTTGGCGCAATCGTACGATTGTGGATGATGATGCTTTGGAAGATTCCAATACTGAAATAACACTCTCTGATGCTAAAAAGATTGATGCTGACTTTGAAGTAGGTGAAGATGTAACAGACGAAGTGTTTTTTGAAGATTTCGGACGTCGTGCCATTTTAAATCTTCGTCAAACCTTGGCTTCAAAAATTTTGGAGTTGCAAAAAGACAGTCTTTATAATAAATACAAAGAAAAGGTCGGAGAGATAGTTTCCGGTGAAGTTTATCAGATTTGGAAAAAAGAAATTCTTCTTCTCGATGATGAAAAAGAAGAACTGTTGTTGCCAAAAACAGAACAGATTCCAAGCGACTTTTTCCGTAAAGGCGAACACGTACGTGCTGTTGTAGCTCGTGTGGAAAACAAAAATAACAATCCGAAGATTATTCTTTCAAGAACTTCTCCTGTGTTTTTGGAAAGACTATTTGAACTCGAAGTTCCTGAAATCAATGACGGATTGATCACGATTAAAAATATTGCCCGTATTCCCGGTGAAAGAGCCAAGGTGGCAGTTGAATCTTATGACGACCGTATCGATCCGGTGGGTGCTTGTGTGGGAATGAAGGGCGCCAGAATTCATGGCATCGTTCGTGAACTTCGCAACGAAAATATTGACGTGATTAATTACACTTCCAATATGTCGCTTTATATTCAACGTGCGTTGAGCCCTGCAAAGGTCTCTTCTATCCGTCTGAATGATGAGGAAAAACGAGCTGAGGTATTTCTTCATCCGGAAGAAGTCTCACTTGCTATCGGTAAAGGAGGGTTGAATATTCGTTTGGCAAGCATGCTTACCGGATATGCCATTGATGTTTATCGCGATATTGATGATGTGGACGAGGAAGATATCTATTTGGATGAATTCCGTGATGAAATCGACGATTGGGTAATCGACCAATTGAAAAAGGTGGGTTGCGTAACGGCGAAAAATGTGCTTTCCACTACTCGAGAAAAATTGATTCAGGAAGCCGACCTGGAAGAAGATACCGTAGACGAGGTGATTGCAATCTTAAAAGCTGAATTTGAAGACAATGAATAAAAACTTTTGGTAATTCACCGATTTCTTAATACTTTTGTGCATCATCTACATCTGGAGTGATGTGCAAAAGTTGCAGCTTCGAATTGCACACCTATATTTTTTAGAACTAAAAGCTACTTATGTCAATAAGATTAATAAAGATATCCAAAGATTTAAATGTAGGCATCAACAGTTTAGTTGAATTTCTACACAAAAAAGGTTATACAATCGAAGCAAATCCAAACACGAAAGTGGATGATGAGCCTTATGCGCTTCTGCTCAAAGAATTTGGTAAAGATCGTCAAATTAAGGAGGAAAAAGAGCGGTATAAAGAAATGCATACCCGCGAAAAGAAAAACGAGTCGGTGGCTATTGAAGGATACGAAAAGCCTGCTTCTAAACCCAAAAAAGTAGAAGAAATCAAGACTGAAATTCCGAAAGAAAAAATTCCTCATTTTCAAATTGTGGATAAAATAGACATAGAAAGCGGAAAATCTTTGTCTGTGAATCAATCGGCAGAAGAAAAAAATGAACCCGTTCAGGAACCGGAACAGACTCCATCGGAAGTGGTTATCCCTGATGTTGCTGTTGAACCTGTTGTTCCCGAAACACTTCAAGAAAATATAATAGAAAAAGAAAATCTCAAAGAAATAGAACTCGAATTGGTTGAAAATAAGCTTGTCGCCGAGGAATCTCAGCCTCAGCCGGAAGTTGAAGTGAAGCCTTCTGTGAGTGAAGAAATAGTTCCTGAAATACAAAATCCAGTGGTAGAAGAGAAAGAAATTACAACGGCAGTAAAAGAGAGTGAAGGTGATGACAATATATTCCGTCCAAATACACCTACTCTGAAGACCAATATTGTTGTCAAAGGAACGATTGATTTAAGTTCAATAAACGATAAGACCCGTCCGGCTAAAAAGTCGAAAGCGGAAAAGAAAAAGGAAAGACTTGAAAGAAATCAGGTCGTTGAACCCAAAAAGCCGAAGGATGCAAATTCCAATATCAAGTTGTTGAAGAAGGATGCTATTGAAGAGCAGAAGAAAAATAAGGCTGAAAACAACGATGATCCGAAGAAAAAGAGAAAACGGATTAAAAAAGAAAAAATTGATATTGAAAAAGGAGCTGCAAATTTCAATCCTCAACAACAACAGCAACACAATAATAATCCGCACAAAGATAAGGCAAGTCACAATCTGCGTAAACCTGTCCTGAAAGCAAATGTCAGCGAGGAGGATGTGCAGAAACAAGTGAAAGAAACTTTGGCACGCCTGACCAACAAAGGAGGTAAGAGCAAAGGAGCTAAGCACCGCCGCGAAAAGCGTGATGCTATCAACCAACGTCAGCAGGAAGAGTTGGAATTGCAGGAACAGGAAAGCAAAGTGCTGAAAATTACAGAGTTTGTTACAGCCAATGATTTGGCTAATATGATGAATGTCTCTGTTGTTCAGGTTATTTCCACTTGCATGAGTATTGGTATGATGGTTTCAATCAACCAACGCTTGGATGCCGAAACAATCAATATTGTTGCGGATGAATTTGGATTCAAAACTCAATATGTCAGCGCAGAAGTTGTTGAAGCAATTGCAGAAGAAGAAGATCGCGAAGAAGACCTCGAACCTCGTGCGCCTATTGTTACGGTCATGGGACACGTTGACCACGGTAAGACTTCCCTGCTCGATAATATTCGTCAAACAAATGTGATTGCCGGTGAAGCCGGAGGAATCACTCAGCATATCGGTGCTTATAATGTGAAATTGAGCGACGGTCGTCGTATCACCTTCCTGGATACTCCGGGACACGAAGCTTTTACCGCGATGCGTGCCCGTGGTGCTAAAGTTACTGATGTGGCAATTATTATTGTCGCTGCTGACGACAACGTGATGCCTCAAACCATTGAAGCTATCAATCACGCATCCGCAGCAGGCGTTCCTATTGTGTTTGCAATTAATAAAATAGATAAACCGGGAGCAAATCCGGAAAAGATAAAAGAAGAGCTGGCACAAATGAATTACCTGGTGGAATCATGGGGCGGTAAATACCAGTCTCAGGAAATTTCTGCTAAAAAAGGAGAAGGTGTTCATGAGTTGCTCGAAAAAGTGCTTTTGGAAGCTGAATTGCTTGATTTGAAAGCTAATCCGAATAAAAAAGCAATTGGCTCTGTTATTGAATCTTCTCTCGATAAAGGTAGAGGATATGTTTCTACTGTCCTTGTCGAAAACGGTACCTTGAAGCAAGGTGATATCGTTCTCGCCGGAACTTATTTTGGACGTGTCAAGGCAATGTTCAACGAACGTAACCAGCGTGTTCAGGAATCTTCACCTGCTGCTCCGGCATTAATTCTTGGTTTGAACGGCGCTCCTCAGGCTGGAGATAAATTCCATGTATTGGAGAGTGAACAGGAAGCTCGTGAAATTGCGAACAAACGTGAGCAGTTGCAACGTGAACAAGGTTTACGTACCCAGAAATTACTTACTTTGGATGATATCGGTCGCCGTATTGCTATCGGAAACTTCCAACAGTTGAATGTGATTGTCAAAGGGGATGTGGATGGCTCTGTCGAAGCACTCTCTGACTCGTTAATCCGTCTTTCTACTGAAGAAATTCAGGTGAATGTTATTCACAAAGCAGTTGGTCAGATTTCCGAATCGGATATTACTTTGGCTGCAGCTTCGGATGCCATTGTTGTCGGATTTCAGGTTCGTCCTTCTCAGGCTGCAAGAAGAGTTGCGGAAAAAGAAGGAGTCGATATACGCCTGTATTCTATCATCTATGACGCTATTGATGAAGTGAAAGCTGCTATGGAAGGAATGCTTTCTCCTGAAATCAAAGAAGAAATTACCGCTATCGTTGAAGTACGAGAGGTGTTTAAAATCACGAAAGTGGGTACTGTGGCCGGATGTATGGTGAAAGAAGGAAAAATCAAACGTTCCAACAAAATCCGTCTTATCCGTGATGGTATCGTCATATATTCGGGAGAGCTTGGCTCTTTGAAGAGATTTAAAGATGATGTGAAAGAGGTTGCCTTTGGATATGAATGTGGTTTGAATATCACAAACTATAATGATATTAAAGTAGGTGATATGGTTGAAGCATTTGAGGAGATAGAAGTCAAAAAGACTCTTTAATCCATAGAAGGACTAAAGTTCCGATACTCAACTGTCATTCGATATTTTGAGAAATACATAATAGATTAAGCTACAAAAACACGAGATTTTTGATAAATCGAATGTGTGTTTTTTGTAGCTTTGTTTTTGGGAAACGATCAGTATAAATCACAGTATTTGAAATTGTGAAACGAAGCATGATTATAAATCTCCCGATACAATGATTTAGAAATCACGTGAGTTTCATACTACCTAACAGTAAAAATAGAATCGTATGAAAAGAATTGCCTTATTTAGTTTTTGTATACTATTGTCTGTTCTGATGACAAAAATCTCTGCACAAGAGATGTCAATCACTACGCTAAGAATTGGTTACATCAATTCAACAGACTTACTAAACAGTATGCCGGAGAAGAAAGAAGCGACTGCCGTTCTGGAAGATTTGAACAACAAGTATAAGACGGAGTTGAAATTCATGCAAAACGATTATAATAAAAAATATTCCGATTTTATTACCTTCCAGAATTCAATGGGAGATAATATTAAACTGCGCCGTATGCAGGAGTTGTATGAGCTCGAAAAGAATATCAATGATTTTATAAAAGTGGCTCAAAACGATGTAGATGTACAGGAAAAACGTTTGGTTGAGCCTCTGCGGGATAAGCTCAATAAGGCTATTGCAGAGGTTGGACTGGAAAACAATATGACTTGTATTTATGACAAAGCAGCTCCTTCTGTCGCATTTATTTCTCCTCAGGCAATTGATCTGAATGAGTTGGTAAAGCAGAAACTTAACTCGGCCAAATAGAAACTACACTTGTATTTCTGATGAATAATAATAAATATGACGCTCGCTCCGAAAAGCTAATGCCCGGGCCGATAGGTGTCTTTGATTCCGGCTATGGTGGTTTGACTATCCTGTCTGAGATAAAGAAAAGGATGCCGCAATACGATTACCTCTATCTTGGAGATAACTCGCGTGCTCCTTATGGTTCTCGTTCGTTTGATGTCATTTACGAATTTACGCGTCAGGCGGTGATTGCCTTGTTCGAGAAAGGTTGTAATTTGGTAATACTTGCCTGTAATACTGCTTCTGCAAAAGCTTTACGTACTATTCAACAGGTCGATCTTCCCAAAATTGCACCACAGAAAAGAGTACTTGGGATAATTCGTCCCACTGCAGAAATTATAGGCGGTTTGACGCAAAGTCGCCATGTGGGTATTTTGGGAACTTTAGGAACGATTCAATCCGAATCGTATCAGCTCGAAATCAAAAAGATTTTTCCTGATATTCATGTCGTTGGCGAAGCTTGTCCCATGTGGGTTCCTTTGGTAGAAAACGGAAAAGCGGACAGCGACGGTGCTGATTTTTTTGTGAACGAGAGTATTCAGGAACTTTTAGCTAAAGATGCCGCAATTGATACGATTATTTTAGGATGTACACACTATCCCTTGCTTGAAAATAAAATACGAAAGTGTTTGCCTCCCTCTGTGAAGGTTGTTGCGCAGGGACAGTATATAGCACAAAGCCTGCAAGACTATTTGTTTCGTCATCCTGAAATGGAAGCTGTATGCACTAAAAGTGCAACAATACATTATTTTACAACGGAGTCTCCGGAGATATTTAAACAAAATTCCTCCCTTTTTCTTAATCGCCAGATTCTTGTTGATAAAATTAAGCTCGATTAAGACCTTGGCGGATATCGTTATTTTTTGAACATTTCTCATCTAATTTTGTTAATATATTGTGTTTTTAATCACATGATTAAATTGTGCACAAGTATTAAAAAGAAACTATCTCTTTTTTACAAACTGAAATTAATTACAATTATGAAAAAAATTCTATTATTTAGTGCAGTATTCCTTATTGGAATTTCATCTTTTGCTCAGGAGAGAGCCATTAAACAATATGGCTTTTGGGATAATTGGTTCTTCCAAGTACAAGGCGGAGCTAATTATACTTTAGCGGAGGGCTCCAAAAACGCGAAATTTTCTGATATGCTTACTCCGAAAGTACAACTTGGTTTCGGTAAATTCTTCTCTCCGTATACCGGATTCAGACTTTCGGCTGGTGGCTGGCAAAGCAAAAATTACAACATTGATACCCGTTTACATAACAATCAAAACTATTTTGATGCCAATCTGGATGGGTTGTTCAATTTGACAAACATTCTTGCTCCGTACAGAAACAGCACAAAATTCAATTTGTACGGAATTTTAGGAGTGAACTATACCCATGCTGTTCGAAGTGCAAAATTGGGCGCAAAAACGGATGATTTTATTTCTCCTCGAGGTGGTTTTATTGCAGAACTTCGTACGAGCGATGTGGTAAGTGTGAGTCTGGAAGCGGCTGCCAATTTGATGAGTGACAGTTTTAACGGATTGGTTATTGGCTCAAAATACGATTCCAATATCAGTGCTTTATTGGGGTTGACTTTCAGATTCCCGCAGAGAGGTTTTGAAAAAGTGGATGCGCGTGATCCGGCTGAGATTGCGGCATTGAACCAAAAAATCAACGACCGCCAGAGTCAAATCAATTCTCAGCAAGCTCAGATAGATGTATTGAATAGCCAGATTACTGATTTGAAAAATAAATTAGCTCAAAAACCTGAAGTAATCAAGAAGGTGAGTTCTGAAACCGTGCTCAATGCCGTTGTTGTCTTTAAGCTTGGAAGTTCTAAGCTGGAAGACAATCAGGAAATTAATATCTTCAATGCGGCTAAATATCTACAAGATAACCGGGATGTGAATGTCGTGGTTACCGGTTATGCTGATAAAGCAACCGGAACTCCCGAAATTAACCAAAGATTGTCGGAACAACGTGCCAAAGCTGTTGCTGATATTCTTGTTACGAAATATGGTATTGATGCTTCCCGCATCACAACAGAAGCTAGTGGCGACAGAAAACAACCGTTCCAGATTGATTCATGGAATCGTGTTGTCATCTTTACAGCCCGATAAGGCGAGAGGCCTGAATTAAAGAGTGTAGGAAGCGGTATCTGTGTGTCAGGTATCGCTTTTTGCTTGATCCAATATCGCTCATTCGAATATCGATTCGAATGAGGATGTCACATCAATTTAATAGTATCAAGGCATAAATCTTGATTAAAAAGCTAACTTTGTCTTTAAGTTTACAAAAAAATATTCAGAGTCTATGAAATCAAGAAGTTCTATTCTGATCTTTTTATGCATGACGCTTTTTTTCTGTCAGATTCATGCACAGAATCAGAAAGGTTATCCAAAGCCTAAATTAGTGGTCGGTGTTATCATTGATCAAATGCGTTGGGATTACATGTACAGGTTATACAATCGGTATGGAGATACTGGGTTTAAGCGCCTTTTGAATGAGGGATTTTCTTTCGAAAATTGCTTATTGCCTTATATTCCATCTGTTACGGCCATTGGGCATTCTACAGTTTATACGGGAAGTGTACCTTCCATTCACGGTATTTGTGGAAATGATTTTATCGATCAGGCAACCGGAAAAAGCATTTATTGTACCCAGGATCCTGCTGTAAAAGCCATTGGAATTAATCCTGAATCTGTAACAGGGAAAATGTCTCCCAACAACCTAAAGGTAACTACGGTGACCGATCAGCTTCGCTATGCCTCAAATTTCAGGTCGAAGGTTATTGGTGTTGCCTTAAAAGACAGAGGAAGTATCTTGCCTGCCGGACATGCGGCAACGGCTGCTTATTGGTATGATTCCAAACAGGGAAAGTGGATTACGAGTTCCTATTATATGGATAAACTTCCTCAATGGCTTACTGATTACAATGATAAGAATATGCCTGCTAAATATTTAAGCCAGGACTGGAAATTGTCATATCCAATCAATACCTATACAGAAAGTCCCGATCCTAAAACTGTCGGTCGTTATGAAGGAGGTTTCACTGGATATCCAGTGCCGAACTTGCCGATGAAAACATCTGAAATGATGAAAACTCTCGGAGTAGATTTATTGCAAAATACTCCGTATGGAAATGATATTACGGTGGATGTGGCAGAGTTGGCTGTTGAAAATGAAAATCTGGGACACAACCCGAGCGGTAATCCGGATTTTCTTGCTGTCAGTTTCTCTTCTCCCGATAAAATGGCGCATCAGTATTCTATCAACACGATTTTAACAGAAGATGCATATATCAAGCTTGATAAGACACTGGGTGACTTCTTTTCATATCTTGATCAGAAAGTAGGTAAGGGAAATTACGTGTTATTTCTGACTGCTGATCATGCCGGAACTCCGAATGCGCTGTTTATGAATGACCATAAACTTCCCGGTGCTACCTGGGACTTAGCTTTGCATCTGGGGCAATTAAACGATACGTTAAGTGTCAAATACGGACGAAAAGACTTGGTTCGCTCTTTAGAAAATTATCAGATTAACTTCAACTATCAGGCAATTGCTGAAGCCAAAATTGACATCAATGCGTTGAAGAAAGATTGCATTGGTATTATGGAAAATGTAAAAGGGGTGCTTTATGCTGTTGATATGAAGAATGTGGAGCAGGAGACTATTCCGCGTGACCTGAAAGAAATGATTGTGAATGCGTATAATCGCAAATATTGTGGCGAAATTCAAATTGTTATGGAGCCTGGAGTGTACGAGAGGGATAGCCCAAAAGGCGGAACTCATGGTATCTGGTCGCCGGATGATACCCATATTCCTTTTGTAATGATGGGGTGGGGTGTTCCTCACGGAAGTACTTCCGAAAAAGTTTTTATGACGGATATTGCTCCTACGGTTGCAGCCATGTTGCATATTCAGATGCCAAACGGATGTATTGGAACTGCCAGAGATTATATGTTTAAAAAGTGATCTACGGATTCAAATAAGGACAAAGGCCGGTATGAAAGGAGCATATCGGCCTTTGTTTTGCTTTCTTATTTCAGAAATTGTGGGTTGCGTCTGATTTGTTAAATCGAAATACTTATCTGTTTCGTTTTTATTTAGCTTTGCTTGATAATATCTTATATAAGAGGTCTTTTTCTGTTTTTTCCCTGGATTATAGTATAGACTTGTGTCAATGTTTTTGAGCAGATCTTGGCTTGGCTGATTTTATTCCAACCGCAGAATATCCTGAATTTCTTAATGTAAATAGCTTGTTATTAGAATGGTATTTCTGGTGTTTATTACGTCCTTGTTAACCATCGATTTGTTAAATTATGGCTTCGGTTCTGTTTTTATTCGGGTGTGATAGTTTATACTATAAGAACGCCTGAATATATATTAAATAATAAGATATCGAAATAAAATAAAGGAATATACCTTCTTAAAGGAATGTAAATCGATTTTATATGCTCTTTTTAGTGCTTATATAGCGTAATAATGTTTTGAAATTATCTTTATTTTGAATAAATATAAAAATATGTTTTGAAACATATCGAATTATTTCATAATATTTCGAATAACTTATATATTTGTTTTCTTTAACCTTGCTAAACTTTACTTGCTGTGAAATGCATACACATATACAGAAAATAGTAAATAATAGCCAACACCGGAATTTTGTAGGGATTAGGGATGGAACTCCGGAATTTGAAGATGTACCTGATGCAACTTCAATAGATGTTGGAGCCTTGTTACCGGCGCAATCCAATCTGATGCCGAAGATTTCAAGGCGGAGGCCGAAGTGGGTTTCCCGAAAAATCAGGAGTTTTACAAATACAAATCTTGACTTATTTGCGAAAATTCTCACTGACATATATTTGGTGCGGGAAAATTCTCCTTGTCTGTTCAGGAAAGAACGATTTGTTATTGCTAACTACACGTCCAAGCAGCAACTCTTTTGTGCAATTCGGTTGATGATTGGTGATATTTCTTCTTGGAGAAAGTCATATAAAGGCCCGTCTTCTTTGGAAGAAGAACCTTTATTGATGATTCCTGAAGCCAATGATGTCCAGATTCAGCTTGGTACTCATCCGTATGATAAGATGTTTTTCACGGCAGTGGCTATTCCCATGAAAAATAAAGAACATAAACGAGAAGCATTGAATTCGGAAATCGGATTTATATTCCATACTCACCCGGAACCTTTGAAAAAGATGGTACAACCGGCGGATCCCTTTTGGGTTTTCGCGGAATCTTATGCTTTACTGGCTTCAAAGAAAGACGTTGATAAGAAGATAACCCGAGAAGTCTCGCCGGTTCATAAACGTCGTTTCTTTCGAAATGAAGTGGAGTCTGTTACAGAAATTGAAGGGACTCTTGGTGTCGATGTGTCGGAAGGGGTGGCTGGTAAAATGCTTAATATTAATTGTCTGTATCTGGAGTTGTCAAAAATAAAGAGGACGAAAATAGTTGATTCCGTTTTGTTTTCTATAACCCGTTTTTTAGGTGTTTGTGACGCAGGTTTGCCGGCAATTCAGCCTTTCGGAAAAAAAAGAATTGGAGCTTTGCTGATACCTCTATTTGCTGCGGAATATTGCAATTGTAATACTTGTTCGTGTTGTCGGGACGGAAGTGGCGGAATCTTAGAAAGATCTGTTAGCTTCAGGTCTCAAGAAACTCTTTGTATGTCCCGGGGTAACTTTCGGGGTGATTTCTGCTGTAACTGAAATTATAGGCAATCGCTGAAAAGATATTCGGCTTCTCATTAAGACTCGGTTAAGAGGATTTGGATCTCAGATTTGTATCATTTTTGAACCTTATAATATATCGTGATGTGTGAAAATATGCGACGTTAACTATATCTACTAAAAACAAAAAAATAATCATTATGTGGAAATTTCTAAGACCGGAAGCCCATAGGGCGTTAATGACAGAAGAGAAAGTTGATTCTGAATACAAGAAATTAAGGTTACAGGTTTTTATCGGTATTTTTATCGGTTATGCCGGATATTATTTAGTGAGAAAAAATTTCACGTTGGCGATGCCCTACCTGATGGAGCAAGGTTTTGATAAAGACGGCTTAGGCTTAGCTCTTTCGGCAAATGCTATTGCTTACGGCCTTTCCAAATTCCTTATGGGAGGTGTCTCTGATAGAAGTAGTGCTCGTAAATTTCTACCCTTGGGCCTCATCCTTTCAGCAATTGCAACCTTGTTGATGGGGACTCGTTTTGGAATATATTCCATTGGCGTAATGTTCACATTTCAATTTCTGATTGGTTGGTTTCAGGGAATGGGTTGGCCTCCTTGTGGGCGTGTAATGACACATTGGTTTTCCCAAAAGGAAAGAGGTACTAAAATGTCTATATGGAATGTGGCTCACAATGTGGGAGGAGGATTGATGGGGCCTGTGGTGGCTTATGGAATTCTTTGGTTTGGTTCCTGGCAAGCCGGAACGTTCTGGTTTCCTGCCATTATAGCTGTGATTGTTGCAGCGATAAGCTATCTGTTAGTCAGAGATACTCCGCAGTCTTGTGGGTTGCCCTCTATTGAGAAATACCACAATGATTATCCTAGAAATTATAGTGAAAATTCTGAAAAAGAACTGACTGCAAAAGAGATATTCTTTAAATATGTATTGAATAATAAGATTCTGTGGTATATCGCCATCGCGAATGCGTTTATCTATTTCATCCGTTACGGAGTGCTGGATTGGGCGCCGACTTTTTTGAGTGAGGTGAAAGGATACGATATAAAACAGGTTGGATGGGCATATTCCTTGTACGAATTTGCTGCAATACCGGGTACAATTCTTTGTGGCTGGCTTAGTGATAAAGTCTTTAAAGGGCGCAGAGCCATTACGACCATCATTTATATGTTGCTTGTGTCCGTGTTTGTGGCAATCTATTGGCTGAATAAGAGTAGTATATTGCTCGATAGCATATCCCTTATTGCTATCGGATTCCTTATCTATGGTCCTGTCATGCTGATAGGAGTACAAGCTTTGGATTTAGCGCCTAAAAAAGCAGCAGGCACCGCTGCCGGGTTAACCGGATTTTTTGGCTATTTCTTTGGAACAGCCATACTGGCCAATATATTTATGGGTAATATCGTACAACGCTTAGGGTGGGATTATGGATTTATAATGCTGCTGATATCTTGCGCCCTATCTATTGTGTTTATCGGATTGACTTATAACCATGAAAAGAGAGTATTACAGAGAAATCATTGATAATTAACAAAAGTCTACTATTATGGTGAAACTATTATTTAAATCAATGCTGGCATGTCTTATTAGCATGTTCGCATGGTCTTGTTCAAATCAAGAGTTTGATGATGTTGATGAGAGTGTGACTAATCTCATTAAAGAAGGTTATTTAGGACATATTGCTGCTGATATGGAAAAGGTTAGAGATTATGTTCCCCAAAACATGGTTGTGGCGCACAGAGGTTCAACATACTGGACTCCGGAGGAAACCGAGTCTGCTTATCGTTGGGCGAGAGAAATAGGCGCTGATTATTTAGAATGTGATATGCAGGTTACCAAAGACGGGGTTGTTTTGGCTCTTCATGATGATAATCTTACGCGTACCACTAATATTGAACAATTTTATCACGGCGAAGTGCCTTCGACTCGTCTCCAGTATTATATAGATATTGGCTACTCAGCTGCCGAGGCTCAGGCAAAGTACGAGCAGGATAAGAAGAATTTTCTTCCCAATTACACAAATTATTATACCTATGCCGAACTGTTGGCTCTGGATGCCGGAACTTGGTTTAATAATGCGAATCCGAATCTGGCGCGGTCGGGGTTTAGTTCCCAAAAACAGTATGTTTCTTCTTTGGAAGATTTAGTTATGTATGCCCGTGGCTATAAATTGAAGCGTGATGCTCAGGGAAATCGCATATTCAGCTTTGATAAAAAAACGGGAAAAACCGTGAGTGGGTTGAGCGGAACTTCGGATGTTATAAAGTATAAATTAGAGTATGAAGTCGATGATGTTGATACAGGCCACCGCCCCGGTATTTATATCGAATTTAAAGAGACTTGGTTAAATCCATCCGGTTTTCCCGAAATTGTGTATGATGAACTTGACAGGTTGGATATGAATATTATTACCAAGCCGGAGCCTGATAATATTCCATATTATGTCCACGGAAAAGTTAATATCGGAAATACGAACGGGAAAGTTATTTTGCAGACTTTCTCTTTAGAAGCCTTGACAAATGTTGCTACTAAATTCCAGGGAAAGGTGCCTACCTGCTTTTTGTTGTGGCAGGGAAACGGGGCGACCGATCTTAAATACGACACTCCTCTAGGGTATGCATCTTTTATTAATTTAGGTCTTGAAAATAAGGCTCATATTATTGGTCCGAGTATTGGCGGTGCGCCGAATAATTATTATGACATTAATAAACCCTGGCAAGCTTATCTGATTAAGAAGGCCGGCATGTTGAACCATCCTTATTCGTTCGATACAAAAGCTCAAATGAGCCAATATTTCGGTGATTTCAATTTCGGAAATGCAATTGGTGCTTATGCTCCTCCTTATCTGGATGGAATGTTTACCAACCGTGCAGATATGACCCTTCAATTCTATATAGATAAAGGCCTGAGAAATCCTGAGGCTGCGAAAACGGTGCAGGATCCTAACAAGTTGTTAGACAAACTAGGATATACTAAATAAATAAAACCGCAAACAGTTATGAAAACATATATAATCTTTTTTAGCCTATTATTTTTTGTCGTATCCGCAAAGGTTAGCGCACAGATTGAAGATGTAAAGGAGCCATTGTTGCAATACAATGATGAGGAAAAAGACTTGAAATTTACAGCGGGAGGTCGATTAATGGCTGATGTTGCCTACTACAATACGGAGTTTACCCCGATGAAGTCGGGCGCAGCTATTACGGATGCCCGAATACGGACTTCTTTGACGTATAAGCAACTGTTTTTCTATGCGGACTTTGATTTTTCAAAAGGGACTTTTAAGCAGAAAGACCTTTTTGTAAGATACAATTTCCTTAATAATGGCACCGGGATTCATAGCATAAAAGCTGGTTATTATGGAGATCCTTCTTCGATGAGTCGTAGTACAAGTGAGTATAATTATCACTTTATGAATAGGCCATCGGTTGTATATGCGCTGTCCTATGGGCGTCAATTAGGTATTTCCTATAAGTATTACAGTAATAAATTTTTGTTTGACCAGGGTGTCTTTTCCGAAAAAGAGTATAATAATCAGGAAGCCGGAAATCAGGGTGCTGCTGTAAGTGGACGTTGGCTTTTTAAGCCGGTTAATAATAAAGGGCTTACCATCCATGTTGGAGCTACCGCGCGTTATGGGTCGATGCATACCGGAAAGCTTGTGAACGGGTTGGTAAAGCAGTCCTGTGTATTGGAGTCTGATATGCAGACTGCGGTAGACCCGGATACCCGGTTTTTGCATGCCAATTTATCCTGGGCGAATGCCAATTTGAATTTGGGTGCTGAAGCTTTAGTTCGTTCTGATAAATTTTTCGCAAGAGGTGAATATCTTCATAGAACAGTTTATAAATCCCGCCCCGATGAACAATTATTCCTAAATCAATTAGGGGATGTTTGGAGTTGGACCACACTTCAATCATGGCAAAAAGGAAATCCAATCCGGAGTTCTAAGTTTAAAGGAGGCTATCTTGAATTAGGTTACCTGTTGAAAGGAGACAGATATACTTACAATGATGAATATGGCCTTCTCAAAGGAATGGATGATAAAAACTCATGGGAAATTGTGGCGCGTTATTCTTATACAGATCTGAATGATATCAATAAGGGAGATGTTTTCCTGATTGGGCGTCAGCAATTCTATCCGGATGGGAAAATAATAGACTATCCTCCGGTTTCAACGAGTGTAGGAGGTGGCCGGGTGCATGCAGCTGCTATTGGGCTTAATTATACCCTCAACTCTAATGTCAAAGTGATGGGTGAATATCAATATTCTAATCTGGATAATGTATATTATCCTTTGGATAAGAACTTCCACACGTTGCAAATGAGATTCATGTTCTCTTTTTAAATTTCTTTACAGAAAGGAATCTGGAGGGGCTTTGTCGATAGCTTGTGCTTTTACATCTTTTTTTATAAGTTGTCGTCCTCTGTCAAGTGGTTATTCATTAGTCATTTGTTTGTTAAAAGCTCCTTCGGGTAATATTACATCCCTTCATAGCTAAAGTCGTTTGTCTTGATATTATGGACTATCATAAGAATTAATAAAAGGGTCTTTTGTGTTTTGAGTAATCTAAGTTGCAGGCTGTAAATAAGAATCAGTATGGCATGCAAGAATAGGAGAAATTTATCTGCTTGTTGGCAGAGTGATACTTTTGCAACAGGTTATTAAATGTTTATCCGACGATTGTTGAATTGCCGGAAAGGTTTCACGGGAGAGCCGTATCGTTTGATGCAAATATACAGAGTTTATCGTTCGGGCTTGGTGGGGATAGGACACAGGTTATTCTTTAGAATGATGTCGTTATTTCGCAAAGAAAGTCTCTTGGATGGTTATTCTGAATCGCTATTTCGTTGTTGATTGTCCGGTAAATTGTGCCTGCTTTTTTGATATAGATGATATTTGAGGTGGTTGTACAAAGGGTATAGAGGTGTGTCGAATGAGGAATTAATACTCCCGGATTTGGATATCGGAAATGGTACTCAAAGATGGATGAGAAGAAAATACTTCAAAAAGAGTATGTTTGCCTCTGGCACACCCTCTGTCCCTCGTATACGTCTTACGTAGATATAAAGCCGGATTTTTAAACATGGCATTGGAAGATAGGCATCCAAGGTCGCTGTTTTGGATATGTATGGGAAGTTTTGAACTTTCTTTTCTGTCTCCGGGTTTCCATGCCGGCGTGTTGCTTGTAAAATGGCTACTCTGCTCTTTTTGTATTAATCGAGGATAAATTGACTGGCTTAATTTATAAAAAAAATTGCATATCTGTGTGATATGTCTTGACATGTTTATGTATGAAACAAAGCCTGGTTTGTTAATTCGAGAGAACATACAACGGATGAGGAAATAAGAAAAGGGTATAGTGTTTGACTCAAGCAGCACAAAAGAAGTTGTGTTTTTTTTAATAAATCATTGTGAAAAGCGCAAAAAAACGAGTATATTTGATTCCCTAAGAGATTCATCCCCCGATAAAGATTCACAATGGAGCTTTTTCTGAAAATCAATACGCTCGTAGCCGCAATGATGTGTTTGTCGGTTGCCGGGTTATTGTTCGCTCTCAAATTTCCGCTCAGTGATGCTTTGGAAAGTTATAAAACATCGCGCAAAGTGATGGCTTTCGTATATCTGTCTCTTGGAATTGGGAATTTGATCCATCTGATTTATCTTATGTCGGGCGAATTTTCCACTTATGGAAAATTCGACTATGCCATTACAGCCGGAGTCTATATCATTGTGTCTTCGTGGCAATCCCTGCTTATCACTTACAGTCTTTTGGTGCTCATTGATGCTTATTATGTGACAACCAAAAGAATCATCAAACAGATTGTTCCGGTTAGTGTTTTCTCAAGTTTGATAATAACCGGCTTTTATATCGGAAACCTTCTGTATCTAAAGAATTTAATTACTGTTTTTTTAGTATACTATCTTTTCCAACTTGTCTATTACACCCTTTTGTTCTTTCGCAAAGAGGAAAAGTTCAGGAGCGATGCCGACAATTTTTTCTCCGATGGAGAGATACGCCGGGTCAAGTGGGTGAGAATTGCTTTTTTGTCGGCGTTGGGCGTTGGTGTGTGGGCGTTTATCATTGTGTTGTTTCCCGAAGTGGCTCTTTTGGAAAGGCTTTTTTCTGTCACTGTAATCATTTTATACCTCTATTTCGGGTTGAAATATCTCAATTATGTGTCCACATTTCACTTATTGAAACCTGTGATTGCTCAAAAGCAAGAAAATGAAGCAACAGAAGTTGAAGCCTTGTTGGGCTTGAAAGAGAAGGAACTAAATGAAAAACTTCAACAGTGGATCAAAGATAAATCTTTTGCGAAGAGTGGAATCACCATTTGCAGTTTAGCCGAACAATTGAATACCAATCGAACCTATCTTTCCAACTACATCAATTCGCAAAAGAACATGACCTTCAACCGTTGGCTCAATTCATTACGCATCGAAGAAGCCAAGCGTTTGATGAGCGAGAACCCCGATTTGCCTTTAGGTGAATTGATTTACAGAGTTGGCTACACTGAGCAAAGTTGTTTCAGCAAGCAGTTTGCAATGATAGAGGGTTGTTCCCCCTCACATTGGAAAGACAGGCATTAGATTTTCTATTATTTAAAGTACATGGAAGAAGACGTAATTATCATTCATATATTGAAACTTATCGTTTATGCTGTTTTGGCATTGATGTTGTTTTTCTTGAAAATGCCGGAGAATCCCGAGTTGAAGAATTACGTTATATCGAGACGAATCATTGCGATAGCATATTTATGTTTGGTGTTTTCCAACATTATGCATCTGATAATGGGAAAGCGCGACCTCACCGATTTCAGCTTGATGAACTTTTCGGCACGATTTGTTTTTGTTGCTTCCCTGCAAGCTTTGCTCTTCACATACAGTCTGATCACCCTGATCGATGCGCGCTATGTCACCCAAAATAGAGTATTAAAACAGCTTGCATTTATCAGTATATTCTATGTGCCCGCACTCGCGGGAATGATCACGAACAACGGAGAAGTTCTACAAATTGGCGTTTATTTCTTTTCGGCATATTACGCCTTTCTTTTGTTCTATTACACCTATGTTTTCCGCAAGAAAGAAAAACAGTTTCACAGAGCGAGCGACAATTTTTTCTCTGACGATGAGACTCGCAGAGTCCAATGGGTCCAGACTATTTTTTACATTGCCGTGTTCTTGATTGGCATTTGGGCACTTGCGGTAGTTGTTTTTCCGAAAGAAGAGTGGCTCGAATCACTTTTTTCCATTGTTTGCATCTTTGTGTATTTCTATTTTGGAGTGAAATATATCAACTACATTCCTGACTTTTATGTGTTGCAACCGGTTGTTCTCTGCCCGGATGAAAAGGAGGCGGATGATTCTACGACAGAAACTTCATGCAACGATGGAAATCTTACCCAAAGATTACAACAGTGGGTAGAAAACAAATCGTTCACTCAAAATGGAATCAACATTTCCGATTTGGCCACACAACTCAATACCAACCGAACCTATCTTTCCAATTACATCAACTCCAGGGAAGGAGTGAACTTCAACACCTGGCTTAATCGTTTGCGCATTGAAGAATCAAAAGCAATGCTCCTTTCCAATCCTGACATCTCATTTTCTGAACTTTCCTCAAATTTGGGCTATCCCAATCAAAGTGTTTTCAGCCGTCAGTTTTCGGTGGTAGAAGGCATCACTCCATCGGCATGGCGCAAAAACATTCGGTGCTAGCAAACTATTTTCTCTGCTCCGATTTTCCCCTATTCATTGTTTTTTTTCGAATCAATTATTGCTGATTTGTCAAATCGTACAAAGGTTTTGTTGATTTGTCAAACAACCGGCTTGTCTCCACATCTACCTTTGACCGTATGATGAAAATGCTTTTCCTGCATGCTCTCTTTGTTTCTGAAAGAATGTATCCGTAGCTAAAGGAGTAAAAATCGAACAGTAGAGACACGGCGTGCCACGTCTCTTATGAACAGCCCGCGCGAATGTGATTATTCAGACGATGTACACATCGTCTCTACACGGTGGGCGGGTGATGACTGATTCGTTAGACGATGCGCGCATCGTCTCTACACAATAAAAACAGATGCAATAAATTACTAACTGGTGTCGGCAACATACAAAGATTCCGGCACACTAAAACTAACAAACTATGGCAACACTTTTTTGGAAAATTTGGTTGAAACTGAATTTGTTAACCAAGGACGTAGACAATGACTACACGGCAGAAGTCTCCACTGTAGGAAACACCAAGCACAATGAAGATATTGCACGCGAAATCATTCGTGAAGGGTCGGAAATAAAGTATGACACTTTGCTAAGCATTCTCAATCAAAGCGACCGTGTTGTGCGCCAATTTGTGCAGCAAGGCAACAGCGTGCAAACGGGCAATGTTCGCATTAGCCCACGTGTGAGTGGTATGTGGATAGGGGCAAATGCCAAATACGATCCGACTGTGCATAAAATTACGGCAGACACAATTCTCACTGCCGATTTGCGTACGGCACTCACGCAAGTGGGAGTGGAAATGCTCGGCGTGAAAGACAGCGGAGCCTACATCGGATTAGTCATCGACACCGTTACCCAACTCACCGACGGCACCATCACCGCAGGCGATGACATCTGCATCGAAGGAGATAAACTGAGAGTTGCTCCCGAAGGCATTCCGGGAATCGGAATCTTTTTCATCGACAGTGCGGGAGTAAGCACTCAAGTAACTCGGCGGTTCACTCAGAACGATCCTAAAAAAATTATCGCCCGTGTACCTACTTTGCCGGCAGGAGAATACACCCTACAGATTGCAACTCGCTATTCCAACAGTAGCACATTGCTCAACGAAGTGCGTCTGATCGAATATGCGAAGAAACTGATCGTAACCTAAAAAGCAATGTTTTGCGTTTAGCCTCAACGTAACGTAACGTTTAGGTTAAACGCAACATTACGTTCAACCTAAACGACGGGCGACGTTCAGGTGCAACGCAAAACACGATTGAATAAAAACGTAAAACAACAGATGAATAAATTTGAAAATGAATACCGGATACCTTCCGCGCGTGCTTCGTGCTACGACTATGGAGGCGGGGCATATTTTGTAACGGTTTGCACACCGGAAATGAAACACTATTTTGGCAAAATTATTTTCGGTGGTATGACACAGATGCGATTATCGCCGGTTGGGCAATATCTTTCAGACAATCTTCAAAATATACAGGATCATTATCCGTATGCTGATATTCCGTTGTTTATGGTTATGCCCAATCATATACATGCCATCGTTTTTATTGATGCGGATGGATACGAGAATACAAATGATACAAATGACACAAATGTAAAGACGATGTACACATCGTCTCTACCATAAAATATTTAAAACTATAAAACAATGAAAACAAAATATTTACTCAAACAAATGCTGCTGCCGATATTGTGTTTGGCAGTTAGTTTTAATCTGAAGGCTGCCACAGGCACATTGAATATCGGCGGAATAACAGGTCAGAATCTAGCCACAAATGCTGGTGGAACAGGCTGGACGTGGACAGCAAACAGCGAAACCCTCTCTCTGACGAGTGCCTATGGTGGGGAAGCCATTGCCATTAACAGCCAAACGGCAGACCACATCAAACTCGTCTATACCGGCGACGTTACCGTAAGCAGCACCTCCACCGATGCCATATTCTGCAACAGCCAACTGACTATAAACGGCAGTGGAGGCACGCTGACGGCACGCTACATCGGTGATGAATTTTATGGTGGTTTGGTTGCTTACGGGCTAATCGCTATCAGCAGCGGTACAATCGTTGGCGAAAGGGCGGGTGCATATACCACCGGAACGCTAGCAGCTGCTGCTATCTATGGAAATATCGTCACCATCGACGGATCGGCTACCGTTGTCGGCACAGCCATCGGAGGGGGAAATGCGACCGGAATACTTGGAAACACAGTAAGCATCAACACCACCGGCATGGTAATTGCCACCGGAGATGGCAACCGATACGCAATGGCTTTCAACCTCATACTGAATGCCGGCACTGTGCGCTTGCATCACAACGGTGGACTGTTTGTGGAACGCACGCTTACCCGCACAGGCGGATCACTTGCATGCAATAACGATATAATCACCAACGGACAAGGCACAGAGTTTGTGGATGCAAGCGACCTGAAATTACAAGTACGCACCGAAAATGGTACGGCAGGCACGGCAGCTGTCATCGAAAACCAATACAACGGTACAAGCTACACCGTTCCGGCATCTGTCGCCTTCAACGGTGTCACTTATACCGTTGTGGAAATAGCAACTGCTGCCTTTCAAAACTGCACCAATCTGACAAGCCTGACATTTCTTGGAAGCGTGCCTGCTTTTGGCCGTTCTGTGTTTAATAACATTTCCAATACGCTCACCATCACTGTTCCTGCCGGACAGAAAGTAGCCTACGAAACCGCCCTGGAGGGTCTGTTGCCCATCGGTTCCGTCATTGCTGAAGTAGCCACCTTCACCCTCAACCTCAACCAACAATCCTCTTGGACTGCAAGCGGCGGCAGTGAAGAAACGGCTTGGACTTGGGACGGCACATGGCTCACCCTCACCGGCGCCGGGCCATACGCCTTGACCGGAACAGGCACCTTGGCAGTGAAAATCACCGTAAATAATGCTGTAATCATGCTCGACGACGCCCACATTACCGCACCGGATGGGTTCGTTAATTATGGCTATAATGCCATTGAATATTCCTCTTTTAACGGAATGCTGACGGTGAATCTTTCCGGAGCGTCCTCCCTCACCGGAGGCAAAGGAAACCTTATAGGAGGTGCCGGATTTTTAACCAATGGAAGCTTGACCTTTAACGGAAGCGGTAGCTTGTTGGCTAAGGGATATAGCGGTGAGAATGGCGGTTGGGGTTTAGACTGTCCCGTTTCAAAAACCCTTACTCTGCAAAATGGCGCACAAGTAACAGCCATCGGCGGACAAGGAGCAAACCTTTCAGGTGGTGGCGCAGGATGTGGGCAGCTCGTCGTAGATGCCGGATGCACCCTCATATCTACAGCAGGAATGGGCGGGAATGGCAATTGGGGACTGGCAGCCTCAGGCATCACCAACAATGGCACAATCACAGCAAGCGGTTCTTTTGACGGTGGCATTGTGATAAATACCTTCAACGGATTCATCACCAACAACGGCATCATCACCGCTACGGGAGTTTCTTGTGCCGACGGCAAAGAAGGAGTGTCGGGAATTTATACTTTAGATTTTTGGAGTCTTTCTATCACCAACAATGCCCCCGGCATTATCACTGCTACCGGCGGCAGCGGCAACCCTCCCGGCGTGGGCATTACCTCCAATTTCACACGAATCGGCGACGGCACATATAATGTTACTGATGGCAAAAGCACCGATGCTTCGCTTGCCTCCCTTACGGTAAGCGAGGGTACGCTAAGCCCTGCATTTGAGGCTTCGCAAACAAGCTACACTGTGAGCGTCGACAATAGTGTGAGCCAAATAACGATTGGTGGCATCGCTAACCACTCGCAAGCTTTCGTGACGGGCAACACGGGCAGCAAGGAATTGGCTATCGGATTAAATGTATTCAACATTGTTGTAACCGCCGAAGATGGAACTACCCAACAAACGTACAACCTCTGTGTTACCCGCGCCACTCCGTCCGGCATTGCAAACGAAAGCGTGTCCGGCATAACGATTTCGCAGACACAGGGTATTCTTTATGTCGAATCGCCCGCAAGAGTGCTGAGAGCAGTCATCTACAACACCGATGGAACTCCTGTGTTGCAACCCGGCAATTTTGAAAAAGGAATTGACGTATCGTCGCTTTCGCAAGGTGTGTATCTTATTCAGATAGTGACATCAACTGAAACATTGGTACGCAAATTTGTGAAAGAATAGGCGTAGAGACGAATGTGCGCCACGTCTCTGATGAACAGCCCACAAGGATACCATTGTAGAGACGATGTGCACATCGTCTCTACAATATTCAGCTTGCGCGAATGTGATGAATCAGACGCGGCACGCCACGTCTCTACAATAAACCAATAATAAAATGTTGTTTAGTCTTGTTCACTACTATCCGAAACTTTATCCCAACTTTCACTCTTCCTCCATCACATTCTCGGGTAGATGCCTTCGGGTTGCTTATTCGGGTGGCGGCTGCTGTGAACTACTGATTTTTATTTTCTTAAAGGGAGCCTGTTTTAGATTTGAGGGTGGAGTATATCTGCACTGCATCTTTTATCGACCGGCTACACTGTCTGAGTTCAACTCTCTCACCCAAGGCATTGACGGCTTGTGTGGTCTCTTTTATGTGCCTGAGATTATTTTCTGTGGATATCCCGGTATCAATGACTGCCAGTGTCTTTTCGAATTATTCTGGGAATGCCTAAAGGGCCTTTTGAGGAAGAAGGTTATACCGGTGAAATCCATGAGTTGTATGTCTATCAGAAGGTTGAATAGCTTTTTTGATACTTGGTTGTTCGGATAATAAAAAGGATGTATTTCGGTACTATCTTCTCAGCTTTGAATTACTGAACTTTTGATTAAAGCTGATTCTTACCTGTTTTAGAACGATTGTTTTCGAAATATAAATTCTCTATTTATCAAAGATTCCCGTATCTTCCGTCCATTGAGAGGGAGATACGGGAATCTTTTTTTGTTTCAAATTCTTATCAGAAATTATTTTCTATAATCTTCTAAGTTTCGTTTTTTTGCAAAATGTATACATTTGATTGAGATTCTCACACTTCGGATAATTCTCTTTGTTCTGTTGAATTTTTTAGTTTCTTATACAAGAGTCACTTCGATATCTCTTTCCCGTATCATATCAATAACCTGTGCCGGAGCATTTGTGTCGGTAATGATATGATGTATTTTATTCAGATTACAGATTTTACTAAATCCTCTTTTCCCAAATTTAGAGGAATCGGTAAGGATAATTATTTTCTGGGCAGCATCAATCATTTTCTGATTAATAATTGATTCGCTTAAGTCGCTGGTTGTGAGCCCATAATCCAAATCAATACCGTCCACGCCTAAGAATAATTTGTTGCAGGACAATTGATTGAGGATGTCTTCGGCGAAACTACCAACTACGGAAACCGAGTTTTTTCGCATCATTCCACCGAGTTGTATGATTTCTATATTGGGGTTGTAGCATAGTGTCAAAGAGACTTTTACCGATGACGTGATCACTGTGAGGTGTGTTTCCGGTTGTATCTTGTTCGCAAATGTCTGAAGCGTCGTCCCTGAGGCGATGATGATTTTATCATTCGGGTCAAGCAGTTTAGCTGCTGCGTCTGCAATTCGGCTTTTCTCTTCTGTAAAAAGCTTCTCTTTGATATCAATGTGTTTATCTGTTATGATGGAACTCAGGCTGCTTGCACTTCCGTGGTTGCGATAAAGCATTTTTTTGCTCTCCAGATATTTCAGATCCTTCCGAATAGTAACTTCCGAAACTCCCAGTTTTTCGCTTAAATCCTGGACTTTTACATATCCGTCAGCTTTGAGCTGGTCAATTATTGTTTTATGGCGTTTAGCAATGTTTCCCATGACAATGTTGCTTAAGAGAATTCGTATTAATTATCAAAACAAAGATAGAAAAATATACGCAAGACTACTATTCAGGGGTGTCTAAATCGGGTGTTAATAATAAAGAAGAAGCTGTGTGGGTTTTGATTTGTTATTCTTTTATGTTTTATAAGTTGCAGAAATGCATGAAATTATGTTTTGAAACATATTAAAAAGTTTCGATATATTTCGAATATGTTCTATATTTGTTTTATTGGAAATGTCAAAAAAAATATTGCAATGAAGCGAGATATTAATATACGGAAAATAGAAGATGGTAATCAGGTATGGGATTTTATCGTGGTTGGCGGCGGTGCTTCCGGATTAGGCGCTGCTCTTGATGCTTCTTCAAGGGGATTTAAGGTCTTGTTGCTGGAACAATCTGATTTTACAAAAGCAACCTCAAGTCGAAGTACTAAGCTTGTTCATGGGGGAGTCAGGTATCTTGCTCAAGGGGATGTTGGTCTCGTTGTTGAAGCTCTTCGGGAAAGGGGACTGATGAGAGAAAATGCACCTCATCTGGTCAAAGAACAGCGATTTATTATTGCTAACTATAAATGGTGGGAGCAACCTTTTTATGCAATTGGCCTGATGGTGTACGATATTCTTTCTTGGGGAAAATCTCTTGGAAGATCGCTCCCTCTTGGGAAAAAACGGGTTCTGAATGAAATTCCTCAGGTCGAAACGAAAGGATTAAAAGGGGGAGTTGTTTATTATGATGGGCAGTTTGATGACTCCCGAATGGGGATTAACCTGATGCAAACTTTGGAGGATTTTGGAGGGGTGCCCATAAACTATATGAAAGTTGTAGCCCTTCAAAAAGATTCGAATGGAAAGATTTGCGGAGTTACATCGAAAGATGAATTTACAAAAACAACCTATCAGATAAAAGCAAAGGCGGTCGTTAATGCTACGGGTATTTTTGTAGATCAGTTGATGCAGATGGATGCACCGGAGAGTGAAGATCTTGTTCGTCCGAGCCAGGGTGTTCATTTAGTTGTCGATAGTTCTTTCCTGGGTGGAGATTCAGCGTTGATGGTGCCAAAAACCAGCGATGGGCGTGTTTTGTTCGGGGTTCCCTGGCACGGGAAGGTGGTGTTAGGTACAACAGATACTCCGATGAAAGAATTTATACTTGAACCGAAAGCTTTGGACTCCGAAATCGATTTTATTCTACATACGGCAGGAAAATATTTGAAAAAGAAACCTCAGCGGAGCGATGTTCTTTCGGTTTTTGCCGGATTGCGTCCATTGGCTGCGCCTGCCAAAGGGACAGATGAACAGAAGACTAAAGAGATTTCACGAAGTCATAAAATTTATACTTCAGAGAGTGGTCTTGTGACTATTACCGGAGGAAAATGGACAACGTATCGGGATATGGGAGAAGATGTAATCAATAGAGCTATTGAAGTGAATCATCTTCCTTATCAACCTTCGAAAACCAAAGAAATTAAAATACACGGATATAAAATTACGCATAACAGGAGTAATTTCAGGTATGTGTATGGAACAGATTTATATAAAATCCAGAGTCTTGAAAAATCAGAACCTGAGCTCGCAAGAAAACTCCATCCGCGAATGGATAATACGGCTGCAGAAGTTGTCTGGGCTGTACAGGAAGAGATGGCGCAGCGGGTGGAGGATGTCTTGGCCCGACGTTTCCGGGTTTTGTTTATGGATGCCAGAGCTGCTATAGATATGGCGCCCGGGGTAGCAGCCTTGATGGCAAAGGAATTGGGAAAGGATGAAGCATGGATTCAACATGAAATACAAGAATTCTGTTCGCTGGCTCAGGATTATTTATTAGAAGCTTATTTACCTAAATTATAAACCTTTAGATTATAAAGTTCTTACTTATTAACAAACTAATTTAATTTGAATCATGGAGAAGTATATTTTGGCATTTGATGCCGGAACAACGAGTTCGCGCGCTATTGTTTTTAACAAACAGGGAGAGATTGTTTCGGTCGCCCAGAAGGAATTTCCTCAAATTTTCCCGCAAAGTGGCTGGGTGGAACACAATCCTCATGAAATTTGGGCGTCGCAGGCAGCAGTTGCAGCCGAAGCCATTACGAAAATCGGAATTAATGGCAAAAACATAGAGGCTATCGGTATCACCAATCAGCGTGAGACGACCGTCGTCTGGGATAAAGAGACCGGAGAGCCTGTTTATAACGCAATTGTTTGGCAGGATCGAAGAACCTCAGAATATTGTGATAGTTTAAAGAATCAGGGGCGTATTCCGTTTATAAAAGAGCGTACCGGTTTGATTATTGATGCTTATTTCAGTGCGACGAAGGTGAAATGGATTTTGGATAATGTGCCCGGAGCAAGGGAGAAGGCGGAACAAGGAAAGTTGGCTTTTGGAACGGTAGATACATGGCTGGTTTGGCAGTTAACTCGCGGAGAAGTTCACGTTACTGATGTTACAAACGCCTCCAGAACGATGCTTTTCAATATTCATACATTGGAATGGGATGAGGATTTGCTGGAGCTTTTCACTATTCCCAGGAGTATGCTCCCCGAAGTAAAGCAGTCAAGTGAGGTTTATGGATATACGAAGACGACTATTTTTGCTTCGAAGGTTCCTATTGCCGGAATTGCCGGAGATCAGCAAGCGGCTCTGTTTGGACAGATGTGTATTGAGCCGGGTATGATAAAGAATACTTATGGAACGGGTTGTTTTATCCTGATGAATACAGGTGAGAAACCGGTTGTTTCTAAAAATAATTTGATTACGACGATTGCATGGAAAATTAATGGACGGACGTTTTATGCATTGGAAGGCAGCATCTTTGTCGGTGGGGCAATTGTCCAATGGTTGCGTGACGGGCTTGGAATCATTAAATCTTCAAAAGAAATTGAAGAGTTGGCGATGAAGGTTCCCGATACAGGAGGGGTTTATTTTGTTCCGGCTTTGACTGGATTGGGCGCTCCTTATTGGGATCAATATGCCAGAGGTGCTATTGTAGGTATTTCGCGCGGAACAACGGCAGCCCATATTGCCCGTGCGGCTTTGGAAGGGATGGCTTATCTTTCTATGGATGTGATACATGCAATGATCTTGGATGCGGGTGTTGGTTTGAAAGAATTGCGGGTAGATGGTGGCGCGGCTGCTAACAATCTGTTGATGCAATTTCAGGCTAATGTCTTGAGCGCAGATGTTGTTCGTCCTCAAACGTTAGAAACCACTGCCTTGGGAGCTGCTTATCTGGCAGGGCTTGCTGTCGGCTTTTGGGAAAGTGAAGAAGAAATTCAAAAACAGTGGCATGTAGATAAACGATTTGAGCCGGCTTCGGATATAGATATGCATCTTGCCAAAAAGAACTGGACAGAAGCGGTTTACCGTTCTCAGTCCTGGGTGAAGTAAATTCCTTAAATCAAGTCTGTTATTAACGTTTAATTTTGAAAAACCATGGGACAAGATATTTTGTTTGAATTTATAGGTACTGCCGTTCTTATTTTGTTTGGAGCAGGGGTCTGTGCAAATGTCAGTTTAAAAAAATCGTTTGGTCATGCTTCCGGTTGGATTGTGATTTCTTTCGGATGGGCTTTGGCTGTTTTTGTGGCGGCTTATATTGCTGCTCCCTTTTCCGGAGCTCATTTGAATCCTGCTGTGACTATCGGGCTTGCGCTTACAGGAAAATTTCATGGAAGCATTCTGGGGTATATTGTTGCGCAGATGCTCGGTGCCATGTTGGGCGCTTTTATTGTTTACCTGATGTATCGTCCTCAGTTTAATGCAGAAGAAGATGGCCCTACGAAGCGAGGAGTCTTCTGTACTTCACCGGCGATAAAAGATACTTTTTCAAACGTGTTTAGTGAAGTTGTCGGAACTTTTATTCTTGTTTTTGGAATATTGATGGTGGCTGGTGCCCAGATAGCAGGCCCTCTTCCCGTGTCTTTGTTGATTGCGGCAATTGGTATGTCATTAGGTGGAACAACCGGATATGCTATTAATCCGGCTCGTGATTTAGGGCCTCGTATTGTTCATGCTTTATTGCCTCTTAAAAATAAGGCAGATGGAGGATGGGGATATGCTTGGGTGCCGGTGGTTGGGCCGGTAATCGGTGCAGCTTTAGCGGCATGGTTGTATATTTCAATCATGTAAACTGGTTGTAAGTAACCGATAAAATATGGTACACAGGTTTTTGTTTTGTCGGTTGCTTTACTTTATTTCTTTTCACAATTTATTAATACGATTACTTTTATGAATATGAAAAAAATCAAAATATTCGGATTTCTTCTGGGTTGCTTCTTTCTTGCAAATAATGCTTATGCGCAGGATTCGGCAAACTTGCCTGTTGATATGAATTTTCAAATAAAAAATATGCATTTATGGAGAGGTATTCAGGTAACCAATGAGCTGATGAGCGACGTTGATGTGCATTTTATGGATAAAAATAAAGTTTGGAAAGTCGGCGTATGGGGTGGGGCTGGTGTAAACGGCGTTTATAAAGAATTTGATTATTATGTCTCATTTGCGAAAAACGGATTTTCGGCTGCTGTTTGGGATATTTATAACTTTTCGAAAGGAGCTACTTACAACAATACAGATATTTTTAACTACAGTGCAAGAGGCACCGGACGTTTTATTGATGCCAGTATTGGATATCGGTTTCAAGGAAGTTTTCCGCTAAGTATAAATTGGGCAACTGTTGTTTTTGGCCGTGATAGAGGTAGTGAAAACAAACAGAATTTATATTCTTCTTATGTGTCTCTTTCTTATCCGTTGTTGCGTAATAAAGTGGTTGATGTCGATCTGGGTTTGGGAGGCGCTTTTGCGTTGAATCCGGAATCCGGAACAAGTGCTAATTTTTATGGAGACAAAGCCGGTATTACGGATATAAGTTTAACTGCAACGAGAAAAGTTCAATTAGGTAGTTTTACTCTTCCGGTGTCAGTGACAACCGCTTTGAATCCTGTTCGCAAAGAAGGTAATATTCAGGTAGCATTTAATTTGTTTTAAAGGAGTGGGTTGATTATTTTTTTTGAGAACAAACCATCTCTTTAGAAAAAGGAAGTATGGAAGAAGAGAAGATTTATTGCAATCTTCTCTTTTCGCTTTAAATGAAATAAAATACTTTCGAAAAAGATTAAATATATTCCGTTTATATTTTGTATTGTTTCGTTTTTTCGTTTTCTTTGTATTAGAAACTCTAATAATAGAATAGTCATGAAATCGCCGAATGAAGAGAAGTCTTTTGATGTAATTATTATAGGAGGAGGTGCTACCGGAGCTGGTGTGGCACGCGATTGTTCCCGTAGAGGACTTAAAACTCTACTCCTCGAAAGATTCGATATTGCAACAGGAGCAACGGGACGAAACCATGGTCTTTTGCATAGCGGAGCTCGTTATGCGGTCACAGATCCTGAATCTGCCGGAGAGTGTATCAAAGAGAACATGATTTTGAAGCGAATTGCCAGTCATTGTGTCGAGGCGACCAATGGGTTGTTTCTTACTCTTCCGGAAGATGATATGGCTTATCAGGCAAAATTTGTTGAAGCCTGTAAGCAGGCAGGCATTCAGGCTGAAGTTATAGATCCTGCACTTGCTTTAAGAATGGAGCCTGCTGCTAATCCTCATTTGTTAGGTGCTGTCATGGTGCCGGATGGTTCAGTTGATCCCTTTCGATTGACAGCGGCTAATATGATTGATGCCCGGGATTGTGGGGCGGAGTTTCTTACGTATCATGAAGTTATTGAGGTCAAAATAGAGAATGCGAAGGTGGTAGGTCTGAAAACATTCGATCACAAAAATCATACTACTCAGGAGTTTCGCGCAGAAGTGGTTGTCAATGCCTGCGGTATTTGGTCGCAGCATATAGCAGCCTTGGCTGGTTTGCAAATAAAAATGCTGGCGGCAAAAGGCTCCTTATTGATTTTTGGTCACAGAGTGAACAATATGGTTCTTAATCGTTGCCGCAAACCGGCAGATGCAGACATTCTTGTGCCGGGAGACACCATTTCACTTATCGGAACAACCTCCTACAACATTCCCTTTGAAGAAGTAGATCGGCTGATTGTGACACCACAAGAAGTAGATATATTGATTCAGGAAGGAGAAAAATTATCACCAATACTTAATCAAACCCGTGTTTTAAGAGCCTATGCCGGAGTACGTCCGTTGGTTGCTTCAGATGCTGACCCTACCGGGAGAAGTGTAAGTCGCGGAATTGTACTGCTTGATCATGCCAGTCGTGATGGACTTGAGGGGTTAATTACCATTACCGGTGGTAAATTAATGACATACCGATTGATGGCTGAATGGGCCACGGATCTGGTTTGTAAAAAACTCAATGTTTCGGCAACTTGCTCTACAGCGGAGGTTCATCTTCCCGGTTCACGTGACAATATCGATGAAATCACCAAGAAAGTTTTTGCCATGTCTTCTTCGCATTCCTATACACCTCAGAAAGCTGCTATTTACCGGCATGGAGATATGGCGGAAAGTATTCCTGAAGGCAGCAGTCTCGATAACAGCCTGGTGTGTGAATGTGAGAATGTATCTGTTGGTGAAGTGAAATTTGCTCTTGATAAGCTTAATGTGAAAGGATTACTCGACTTGAGAAGGCGTACCCGGGTGGGAATGGGAACTTGTCAGGGGGAACTTTGTGCTTGTCGTGCTTCCGGCTTGATGGTCGATAACGGAAAATTTTGTACCAAAAGAGCAAAAGAAGATCTGGCTGCATTTATGAATGAACGATGGAAAGGTGTATATCCTATTGCGTGGGGAGATACTCTTCGGGAAAGCGAATATGCTTCCTGGGTGTATGAAGGTGTGTGTGGGATGAGTTTGCCACTTAATCAAAAAACGGAGGAGCAATGAAATTTGATGTAGTTATAATTGGGGGAGGATTATCCGGTCTGACATCCGGTATTCGCCTGGCGCAAGAAGGAAAAAAATGTGCTATTATTTCTTCCGGGCAAAGTGCGCTGCATTTTTCTTCCGGATCTTTCGATTTGTTGAATAATCTACCAGATGGAACAGCTGTAAGCAGTCCGGTAAAAGCGATTGATAAACTAGCGGATATTGCTCCGATGCATCCTTATTCAAAATTAGGGTCGGAAAAATTCGGTACATATTCAAGCAGGGTCGTCTCATTTCTGGAATCAGCCGGAATTCATGTTGGCGGCGATTCTCAAAAAAATCATTACCGGATTACTCCTATGGGAATTTTGAAGCCGACATGGCTTACGCTAAATGAATATGCTACTTCACCAACGGTGGATAAGTTGCCCTGGAAACGTGCTGCTTTGTTTAATGTGGAAGGATTTCTGGATTTTTATCCTCGTTTTATAATGGACGAATTCTCTAAGTCAGGTTTGGAATGTGAAGTGCATATTTTCTCCTTTCCGGCTTTGCTGCTCTTGAGAAGAAATCCGAGTGAGATGAGGGCCGCTAATATTACGCGGGTTCTTGATAAAGAAACACATTTTCGGGAATTGGCAGAAGTGCTTCGGAATGGGAGTGAAAATTCCGATGTTATTTTTCTTCCGGCATTCCTTGGCTTTAGCGACAGTGGGCTGATAAAGCGTCTTTCTGAAGCGGTGGGGAAACCGGTATATGTATTGCCGACTGTTCCGCCTTCCGTACCCGGTATTCGTACCCAAGAGCAACTTCATAGCTGCTTTTTACATCATGGAGGAGTGTTTATGATGGGAGATATGGTAACAAGAGCTGAGTATGATGGCGATAGCATCAAGGCTGTTTATAGCTACAATCATGGGGATATCCCGTTTCGTGCCGATGAGTTTATTTTGGCCACCGGTAGCTATTTCAGTCAGGGGTTGATAGCCAATCGCTCTGAAGTTTATGAGCCGGTATTCGGGCTGGATGTAAATTATGACAAAAGTCGGGATAAGTGGTATTCTCCCAATCTGTTTGATAAACAAGAATATGAAAGTTTTGGCGTTCGTACGGATGCTTCTTTTCGGGCATTGAAAAATGGGAAAAGTATTTCGAATCTTTATGTTTCCGGGGCTGTTTTAGAAGGATTCAATCCGATAAAAGAAGGGTGTGGAAGCGGCGTTTCTCTCCTGACATCATTATATATTGCAGACAACATTCTAAGTAAGTAAAGTCATGAATCAGCAACATAATATTAGCGCAAATAATTTCGAGCAGTGTATTAAGTGTACCGTGTGTACCGTATATTGCCCCGTTGCATCAGTCAATCCTGATTATCCGGGTCCAAAACAAGCGGGTCCCGACGGAGAACGTATGCGGTTGAAGATGGCTCATTTTTATGATGAATCGTTGAAATATTGTATCAATTGTAAACGGTGTGAGGTGGCCTGTCCATCGAATGTGAAAATCGGAGATATCATTCAGGCGGCACGAATTAAATACAGTAAAAAGAAACCTTCTGTTCGGGATCTTATTCTTGCGAATACCGATTTCGTGGGAACTTTATCTACATCTTTTGCTCCTGTGGTGAATACCGTGTTGGGGTTGGGACTTACTAAAACTGTTTTGGACAAGGCTTTGAAAATAGATCGTCACAGGCAGTTTCCGAAATATGCTTTTGGTACGTTTGAAAGCTGGTACAAGAAACAAGCCGATACTCAAAAAGCATTTCCCCGCCAAGTCAGTTACTTTCACGGATGTTATGTTAATTATAACAATCCCGGTTTAGGGAAGGACTTGATTAAGATATTCAATGCCTTAGGGATAGGTGTCCAGTTGCTGAAAAAAGAAAAATGCTGCGGTGTGGCACTCATCTCGAATGGGTTTATTAATCAAGCCAAAAGGCAAGCGAAAGTAAATGTTGATTCTATTCGTGAGTCGGTTTTGGAAAATAAAATGCCGGTAGTGGCTACCTCTTCTACCTGTTGCTTCACCATACGCGATGAATATCCGCATTTACTGGATATTGACAACTCTGATGTAAGAAATCAAATCGAATTGGCTACCCGGTATATTTATCGATTGTTGGATTCGGGCGAAGGCAAGCAATTACGATTTAAAAAAGAACGTTTCAAAGTAGCTTATCATATCCCTTGCCATATGGAGAAACTGGGTTGGTCGTTTTATTCAACAGAGCTTTTGAAGCTGATACCCAATGTCGATCTGACGATTCTTGACTCCCAGTGTTGTGGTATTGCAGGTACGTACGGTTTTAAGAAAGAAAATTATAAGACATCGCAGGCCATTGGTGAAAGTCTGTTTCAGAAAATTGAAGCAAGTGGTTGTGATTTTGTGGTATCCGATTGTGAAACCTGTAAATGGCAAGTAGAGATGTCAACCTCCAAGAAGTGTGAGCATCCGATTACAATTCTTGCAAGAGCCCTGGAGGATGAGTGCTAAAGTTTCATTTCGGATTTCGGAAATTTTTCGAAATTATTCTTGGAGCAATTCTCTCCGGAGGGCAGCTTGTCTTTTAAGTGATACTGTCTTTTGATTGATTTAGGATGGACGTTGTGCTGACTTTTTTTATTGATTGGTGTAATCGTTTGTAAATTAGATTGATATTTTCTTCTGGAGATGGGTTGGTATTTCAAAAAAGGGAATCGAAAGTTTTTTTGTGGATATGGTTTTAAAATCGAAATATTTTTGTTATATTCGTAATAAGAAAGGCCTTAGAAGCTCTTACGTGCTGATTAGGACTTTCAAAATAAGTTATGACAGGGTTTATAAAACTTATAAAGAACTGTATTATGGAAAAAATTAACAAACAAGAAAATAGTCGGGACGTAAATTCAATTTTTCCTTTTGAATTTAAAGAAGGACGTATTGTTTTCAATGAACAGTCTTCAACATATAGTGAAGTGTTGAGAATAATGAAAAAGGCTTTTGAATTAATAGATATTAATCAGATTATCAAAAAGCTATAATTTTCATTATGATACTATGTGTTGATGTTTTCGTAAATTTATGTGATGAATTTTCACAAGATTAGTACCCTTGATAAAAATTAAGGGATAGAACTGTATAGCTTAAAATAAATCCTCTTCTCACGAATATTTTTATCTTATCAACTCTCGTATTTTATTCAACGGAATTAACTGAATGCCTTTCAGGTTTTGGAGGATAGCTTGTTGCATCGCTTCTGCCAAATCTTTTACATGCAGTGGGGCAGATCCTTTGCCGATGCCTAATTGGTTTATAAACGAAAAAAAACGAACAGCCGCTTTCTCTGCAAAACGATCCGAACCCGGCCGGATTAGTAAACCCGGTCGAAAAATCATTACTGATTTGAATGGAATTTTTTTTATATCGTCTTCAAGTACACCTTTCATCCTGCTGTAGAAAATGGAGGATGACGAGTCCGCATTCATCGATGAGAGAAGTACGAAATTTTTCACTTCGTTGCGATAAGCTATCTGAGCAAATTTTAGAGGAATATCATGATCGATATGCCATTGATTGGCTTTGTTTCCCGCATCTTTACGTGTTGTGCCAAGACAGGAAACAGCAACATCTCCTTCAATAAATTCAAAATAACCTTCCATATTCTCAAAGTCAACCACAATCTCTTTTAACTTTGGCTGAGGCGGGAAAAAGTGTCTTCTGACCAGAACAACGACTTCCGAAAAATTCTTATCAGCCAACAGTTTTTTTACAAGCTCTTTTCCTGTGGCTCCAGTTCCTCCTATTACGATAACCTTCATGTTTCTTTCTCTTTGATGCTTTTTATGAATACTAACAGAAAGAAAGCTCTAATTGTTTTCGTTAGAAGTCAATAATTTAGATAATGCGTTAACAAAGAGATGTATAGATTGTATAAAAATAGGATATTCCTGATTTATTCAAATAATAAAAGGCTGAATGGATATGCCACTTCAGCCTTATTGTCTTTCTTGTTTAAATGGATTTGAGAACGTTTAGTGATTGCAGACCTTTGTGATATCTACCGTGAACCCGTTGTTTGATGCGGGCATAAATTTTCCTTTTCTTTTCAGAAATTCCACTAAGCTGTTAATATCCATTCCTGAATCAGAGCAAGCATAGAAACGTGTTTCTGCTCCAAATTTACTTCGGATTGCTTCTTTCAATGAGTCTTCTGTATAGCTATTTCCTTCCATCATGTGGAGTACTTCATGTGCATGTAATTCTTCCATAATTTTTTTATTTTGGGACAAAGTTGCAAAAGATTCTTGAAGTAAAATGTGATATATGTTACAAAATGGTGTCATTTTGTCGATACATCGGTTAAAAAATGGTTGGACTCATTTTCTATAGAGGTGTCTTATATTTGTAAAAAGAAACATTTTTTTCGTATTTGTGTCTGTAATATAGGTTAAATTTACATATATTTGCAACAATACAATTAAATTACATAAATTTCTCTCGATACAATAGAAGGCAATCTATATTTTTTGTTGTATCCACTTCTTCGAATGATATCACGATCTCTTCAAGAGATTATTTTTCAACTTTAAAAAGTACGAGTATGAATGCGACAAAAAAAGGTTTTAGAATCTTTCTCGCTGGCTTTTTCTTCTTTTTTGCTTCAAACCAGCTTGTTTTTTCAGTTCCTGAGGCTATGATGTCTCCCTCACAAGTCAAACAATCTCTCTTGAAAATTTCGGGTAAAGTTGTTGATAAAAATGGAGAACCGTTGATTGGTGTTAGTATTTCTGCACCGGAAACCGGGTCTGGAACGATGACGGATGAAAACGGAAATTATTCGATTGCGGTTCCCAATGTTCACTCTAAGTTGCAGTTTACCTATGTCGGCTACAAAACCGTCTCTGTTGAGGCTTCATCCTCCATTGTTAATGTAAAGCTTGAGTCTGGCGAAAGTGCCATTGATGAGGTTATAGTGGTTGGATACGGCACGATGAAAAAGAGTGACGTAACCGGTGCTATTTCTTCAATAAAACCGGATGCATTGATTCGGCAACCTGTCTCAAATGTGACTTCTGCTCTACAGGGGGTTGTTCCGGGAGTAACGGTTACATCTAACTCCGGTGCTCCAGGAGGGTCTGTAAATGTAAGAATACGTGGAATTGGCACGGTTAATAATTCGGATCCTTTATATGTTGTAGACGGTCAACCCATGGATAATATTAATTTTCTGAGTGCAGCGGACATTCAGTCGATGGAAATTCTTAAAGATGCATCTGCAACAGCAATTTACGGGGCGCGTGGCGCAAACGGAGTTGTACTCATTACGACCAAACAGGGTAAACCCGGAAAAACAGTTGTGACTTTGGATGCGTATTGGGGAGGAAGTCAGATTCTAAATAATTTGAATCTTTTAAGTGGACCTGAATGGTATGATATTGAAGTTGCAAAAGGGCTGGATGTGACAAAATTCACAGATACCTATAAGCTAAATAAGAATACCTCTACTAATTGGTTGAAAGAAATTTCAAGAGAAGCAAGTATTCAGAATTACAGCCTGGGAATTTCCGGCGGAATGAAAGACGAGTACAAATACAATACAAGTATTAATTATATTTCCCAACAAGGAACGATTCGGAAAACAGACTATAAAAGGTTTTCTGTCAGGCAGAATATTGAAAAAACAGTCGTCAAGGATATTTTTACCATCGGGACCAATGCCTCCATATCCAATTCGAAAGAAAATAGAATCCTGGAAGGAAGCAATACGGTTGGAATTGTCAATTCCGCAATAAAGCTTGAGCCGGTAGTGCCGGTGAAGGATGTGGATGGAAATTATGGCTGGTCACCTTATCAGGACTATAATAATCCGGTTGCTGATATTGATTATACGAGTAATTATCGGAAGATATTCAGTGTCGTTGGAAACATGTATGCTGATTTGAATTTTGGAAAAGGATTTAAATTTAAATCCAGTTTCGGAGCAGATATCCGCAAAACAGATACTTACTTGTTTATTCCTGTATTTTATGTCTCCAATTATCAGCAAAATACAGAGAGTGAAGTTTCCAGAGGATATACTCGTTCTGATTATTATGTTTGGGAAAATACCTTGTCATTTAACAGAACTTTTAAAGAAAAGCATACGATTAATGCTGTTGTGGGGTATTCGAATGAGTGGGGACGCACCGAAACTTTGAACGGCACAAAATACAATACTCCGAATGATTCAGAAGAATTGCAGTACCTGAGTGCTGCACAAACCGGAGATAATGCAACGGGGACTGCCTATGAATCGGCTTTAATCTCCTATTTAGGACGTGTCAATTACAATTATGACAACCGTTACCTGGCAACCCTTTCGATACGCCATGATGGTTCTTCTCGCTTTGGAAGTACACACCGTTATGGAACTTTTCCATCATTTGCATTGGGATGGACTCTTTCGAATGAAAGTTTCTTTAAAAAAGTAGATTCGAAATTTGTTTCTTCCTTGAAGGTAAGAGCCGGTTGGGGGCGCATAGGAAACCAGAATATTGGTAATTATAAATATCAGAATCTGCTGACAAACTACATTCAATACGCCTATCTTTATGGAACAAAAGAAACACTTTATCAAGGAATCACCGCAGTAGCTCTTGCCAATAAAGATGTAAAATGGGAAACAACAGAATCAACCAATATCGGTATTGATGCAACTTTTATGGATAATCGACTTTCTTTAACTGCCGAATATTATAATAAAGACACAAAGGATATGTTGCTCACTGAACCGATTCCTAATTATCTGGGATACGAATCTGGGCCATTAACAAATATCGGTAGTGCAAATAACAGAGGATTTGAAGCCAGTATGGAATGGCGCGACAAGATCAATGATTTCAATTACAACATTGGGTTTAATATTTCGACCATTCGCAACCGGATGGGAGATATTATCAATCCTCTTACCGGAGGATCTATTCGCAATGGCAATGCTACTTACACCGTGAAAGGAAAACCGATTGGCTCATTTTATGGGTATAAAACCAACGGACTTGTTCAAACCTCAGACCAATTAGCTGAAGTGCAAAAACTCCAGCCCAAAGCGCAATTAGGAGATGTTGTTTTTGTGGATGTGACAGGTGAGGGAGGTCTGACTTCAGCGGATAAGACATTTATCGGAAACCCTATCCCCGATTTCATTTATGGGATCAATCTGGGAGCATCTTTTAAGGGGTTTGATATAAATGTACAAATGGGTGGGACTTATGGCAACGATATTTTCAATGCGATGCGTTATTTTACCTATGATTTAGCATCCATGACAAATAAAGACAAAGCGGTACTGAACTATTGGACTCCTCAAAACACAAATACAAATATTCCAAGGCTGGCAAAAGTCGACTCGAATGACAATATGCGGATTTCCGACAGATACATCGAAGATGGATCTTATCTGCGTCTGAGGAATGTTCAGATTGGATACACGTTACCTGCCTCATTGACCCAAAAACTATATATGAGTAAGGTTCGAATCTATCTTACCGGGCAAAACCTGCTGACCTTTACAAAATATTCCGGAGCAGACCCCGAAATCGGACAGATTGATGAAGATAATACCTTAAGCAGAGGTGTTGACATTGGGACATATCCCCAAGCGAGAACCATTACAGGAGGAATCAGTATTACTTTTTAATTGCATCGGTTATGAAAAGAAATTTATTTATATATGGATTTTTGGCAGCAACACTCTTTTTTTCGTTTAGTTGTGCCGATTTGGAAAAAACTCAATTGGGATCACTCACTGCGGAAAGCTTTTTTACGAGTGAGGATGATGCTTTGGCTTCAGTCACGGCGGCTTACTCAGATCTGAAGGACTATCGTTTCACATGGACATTTTGGGCGTTTGGAGATGTGCTGTCTGATGACGCTACTTACAGTGGCTCTGACGCTGATGTATCAAGCTTTGCCCGAATGGAGGCTTATGATTATCCAGCCGATAATGCGCGAATTCTGAACCGTTACATGTTGTGTTATCGCGCTATAAATAAAGCCAATCAGGCTATGGATGGTATTTCAGGAATGGATTCTACCAAGTTTTCTGCTTATTCAAAAAAGCAGCTTATCGGCGAGGCCTTGTTTATTCGGGCTTTTGCATATCATGAACTTTTAAAATGTTTTGGAGATGTGGTGTTGTTAACTCATACAGCAACAATTGCCGACAAAGGCTTGTCGAGATCTCCGAAAGCGGAAGTGTATGCTCAGATTGAGAGTGATTTGGAAACGGCAGCTACTTATTTGCCCAAGCGTTCGCAAACCAGTGATGCGCTTTATGCCGGACGTGCGACTCAGGGTGCTGCTTATGCTTTATTATCCAGAGTATATCTTTATGATGAAAAATTCGACAAAGCAAAAATAGCTGCATGGAATGTTATTAGCAGCAATGAATATAGTCTTGTTGATGATTATGGTTACCAGTTTACTTTGGCCGGAGAACATTCGAAGGAATCTATTTTTGAAATAAATTTTTATAATTCTTCCAGCCAGTCGGCAGCAACTACCAATAATGGAAACTTCCACGTATTGATGATGCTTCCTTATGGAGCGACCTACGGATATGGTATTAATCAGCCTTTGCAAGCTTTAGCCGATGCATTTGATGAAGTGGGCGATACCGTGAGAAAAAATGCTACACTGCTAACCGTGCAGGATATTAAAAACTTTGAATCTGCTTCTGATTTTGCTAAACTCGAAAGAAACAGAACAGGTTATTACAATCAGAAATATTATCTCCCTCCATCTCAACGGTCCACTCAGATACGTAATAATCCGCTCAACATTAAAGTGATAAGAATGGCGGAGGTCTACCTGAATTATGCCGAAGCTTGTACCCGGGGAACGAACAAGGATGAGGATGGGGCTAGAAAGTATTTGAAGCTGATTCGGGATAGAGCTCACCTTCCTGCAATAACTTCCACAGGAGATAACCTGATCAATGATATACTGAAAGAACGACGACTGGAATTAGCTATGGAAGGATTCCGCTTTTGGGATGTGATTCGATTCGGGAAAGGACCCGAATTATTTAAAGATTTTGTGGCAAATCGGGACGAGATATTACCGATTCCACAAGACGAAATTGATAAAAATAACGGTACAATTACGCAGAATCCAAGATAAAATCTACTATATAGTGAAAGCACCAACCTCGAGGATTGGTGCTTTTTCTTCTTCATTTAGCGCAAACATTGTATCCTGTTTTTCTCTCTCCGTAAATTTTTTTAATTTCACGGAATTAAATTACAAATTATTAAAAATAGCGCTGATTTATTTCAATCACCTCATCCCATGCTCTAAAAAAAATCAGAGGGATTTTATATTACTTACTAGAAAATAGTGGGTGAAATAAAGCTTGGTTTTTAGTAAGCGGATATATTTAATTGTTTAAAAATCAGTTTTTTGTGATTCATAACTGTAAAAATTAAATTGTATGAAAATAAATTGTTTTATTCCTGATAGCGAACCCATTCAACTCCAGGCGACCATTGCTTCACTCCGGCAGTCGTCTCTGATTCAAGATATTTGTATTTTAGGCGAACAATCCAATAAAAACACGACTCAAGAAAAATATATTTATGCGTCAAAACTGAAATCCTCAGAAACAGTTAGGAGCATCGCGAAGGAGGCAGATACTGATTATGTATTGATTTATACGAAAGCAGATACTCTTTGCATGGGAACTTTTGCGCTGGAGCGCATGCTGAAAATAGCCCAAGATAGCGGAGCCGGGATGATTTATGGCGATCATTATCGAATGAGCGGAGAAAAAAGAATTGCTCATCCGCTAATTGCCTGTCAAAAAGGGAGCTTAAGAGACGACTTCGATTTCGGGTCGGTGTTGTTTTTCAAAACCTCCATTCTGAAAGAAGCTGCCCGTAAAATGACCGGAGAATATGATTTTGCAGGATTGTATGATTTACGGTTAAAGGTCTCGGAGATTGCGGAAATCGTTCATATCAACGAATATCTATACACAGAAGTGGAAGATGATAACCGTCGGAGTGGGGAGAAGCAATTCGATTATGTGGATCCCAAAAACCGTGCTGTTCAGCTAGAAATGGAACAGGTTTGCACTGAACATCTGAAAGCTATCGGAGCTTACCTGGAGCCCTCTTTTAGAACCATTGAATTTAATCAGGGGAATTTCGAATGTGAAGCATCGGTGATTATTCCGGTTCGTGACCGGGTGAAAACTATTGCAGATGCCATTCAATCGGTGTTGGCACAAAAGACTTCATTTCCCTTCAACCTGATTGTTGTCGATAATTATTCCACAGACGGAACTTCCGAAATAATTCAGGGTATTCAGGACGAACGATTGATTCATCTGATTCCGGAAAGTAAAGATTTAGGAATCGGTGGATGTTGGAATGTGGGTGTTTTCCATTCCAAATGTGGAAAGTTCGCCGTGCAACTCGATAGCGACGATATTTATTCTGATGAAAATACACTTCAGAAAATAGTTGATGCTTTTTACGAGCAACAATGTGCCATGGTCGTGGGAACATATAAACTCACGGATTTTGATCTTAATACGCTTCCTCCCGGAATAATCGATCACCGCGAATGGACACCCGAAAACGGACGAAACAATGCTCTTCGCATCAATGGATTGGGAGCACCTCGTGCTTTCTACACACCTGTACTTCGCGAAATTAGAGTGCCAAACACGAGCTATGGTGAAGATTATGCTTTGGGTCTGATGTTCTCCAGAGAATATCAGATTGGCCGGATATACGATGTGCTTTATCTTTGCCGCCGTTGGGACGGCAATTCGGATGCGGCATTGGATGTGGCAAAAGTGAATGCTAATAATCTGTATAAAGATCGTCTGCGTACCTGGGAAGTGGAAGCACGCATTCGTTTCAATAAACAAAGAACCAAATGACAGCACTATCTCAAGAGGTTGAATTTCTGATTGATTCTCAGAAACTGGATTGGGGCCTTGCAAAAGCAAACTATGAAGGCTTGGCTTTGGTGGAAACAAAAAAAGTAGATGTCGGAAATGTGGAATTGCTGGTGCAGTTTAATCCCAAACGAATCGTTTCCTCGGCTGCAAAAGTAGATCCTAAATCCATTCAGGAAAGAAAATGTTTTCTCTGTTCGGCAAATCTTCCTGCTGAACAAAAAGGGATAGATTTTGAGGGAAAATATCAAATTTTAATCAATCCTTTCCCTATTTTCCCAAAACATCTCACAATTCCTGCTTACCGGCATATCCGTCAGGAAATTGCAGGGAGGTTGCCGGATATGCTTTCTTTGACGGAACTTCTGGACGAATATGTTGTTTTTTATAACGGAGCTAAGTGTGGAGCTTCAGCTCCTGACCACTTCCATTTTCAAGCAGGAAGCAAAGGTTTTCTTCCGCTAGAACAGCATTTTTCTTCTTTTAGGAAAAAGATTATGGTTGACAATGACATGCTTCAAGCCGGAACCATTGATTTCCCTTGCAGAATGATTTTCATTCAATCCGGAAACAAAGAGGAGATCACTGTTCTGTTTGAAATCCTGTATCAATTACTGGGTTGTAAACCGCAAGAATACGAGCCGATGATGAATATTATTGCATGGAGGCAAGACGAAGAATTTATTGTTTGTATTTTTCCTCGTGCCAAACATCGCCCGGATTGCTTTTATGCCGAAGGGGAGAAGAATATTTTGCTCAGTCCGGCATCGGTTGATATGGGAGGTGTATTCATTACCCCACAAGAAAAAGACTTCCGGAAAATTAGCAGGGAAGATATCGCATCTATTCTTGAAGAAGTGTGTGTCAGCTCTCAAGAAATTGAAAATTTGGGCGCTGCCCTATATGAAACCTATCGATAAGAATACAATGAAACAACCGCAGAAATCGCCCTGGAGTTGGGTTCCTACTCTTTATTTTGCAGAAGGACTTCCTTATGTTGCCGTGATGACTATCTCGGTCATTATGTATAAACGGATGGGAATTTCCAATACCGATATTGCGCTCTACACCAGTTGGCTTTATCTTCCCTGGGTGATAAAACCTTTCTGGAGTCCCTTTGTCGATCTACTCAAAACCAAGTTTTGGTGGATTGTTACCATGCAGCTGCTTATCGGGGCCGGATTTGCCGGAATAGCCTTTACCATTCCGCTTCCGTTCTTTTTTCAGGCCACGCTGGCATTCTTCTGGTTGTTAGCCTTCAGTTCGGCAACGCACGATATTGCCGCCGATGGATTTTATATGTTGGCGCTTGATGAGAATCAGCAGGCAAAATTTGTTGGCATCCGCAGTACGTTTTACCGCTTGGCAACCATTATGGGGCAAGGTCTTCTTATTATCCTTGCCGGGCTTATCGAAAGCAATACCGGAGTGGCGCCACTCGATCTAAGGATTGCTGCTTCTCCTGAGCATGGAGTTACAGATATAAGGCTTCCATCCATAGAAAAAAAGACGGACGGTTCGAAGGAAATTCATTTTCTTAGTAATACTACCTCTTTGCAGATTTCTACTCGTAATTTGCCTAAGGACAAAGCGAAAGCATTAATAACAGAAGCTTGTGAGTCGAATAGGAATAATGGCTTTATTTTAGTGGAAACTAAAGAAGATGAAGCGGCAAAAAACAAGGATAGTTTCTGGACAAAAAATGTTTCAACTCCTTTAGGTAAATGGGTTCAATCGCATTTTGGGGAGGAACGAACTATTGCCGAAACATCCGATGGTGTGGGAAATGTTGCCATTGTTGCAGTGCAATTATCGCAACAACCAGAACACGACGAAAATATTTTGCTAAATACTTCCATGACAGAAGGAGATAAGAGTATTTCTCTGATTGAGGGCGACCATCTGAATTTTCATAAAGAAAACTGGAATAAACCGGCATATATGGTCTTTCAGCTCGACCCAAAGCTGAAAAAGGAGACGGCCGCTGTATTCAGAAGTACTTCCGGAAATATTCCGTTCGCCTGGTCGACTACTTTTTTTGTGCTGGCAGGCCTGTTTGTGTGCATGAGTCTCTATCATCGCCGGGCATTACCTAAGGTCGAGAATCAAGAAGGGATGATTCCTTCTTCTTTTTCAGGAATATTCAAAGAATTTGGAAAAACCTTTCAATCCTTTTTTCGGAAACCGAATGCTGCTACAGCTATTTTCTTTATGCTTACTTTTCGCTTTTCGGAAGCACAGGTGTTGAAACTGATTAATCCTTTTCTGCTCGATTCAAGAGACGTCGGAGGGTTGGGACTGACTACCGGTGAAGTGGGATTGGTGTATGGAACGGTTGGTATTATCGGGCTTACCCTGGGAGGTATTATCGGTGGTTTTTCCGCTGCCAGAGGAGGACTTAAAAAATGGATTTGGCCGATGACTTTGAGTATGCTGCTCACGATTCTTGCCTTTGTTTTCCTGAGCCTGACTCAAACGCATCATTTTCTGCTGATAAATAGCTGCGTCTTTATAGAACAATTTGGTTACGGATTCGGATTCACAGCCTATATGCTCTATCTTATCTATTTTTCGGAAGGAGAGCACAAAACAGCACATTACGCTTTTTGCACCGGATTTATGGCACTCGGTATGATGATTCCGGGCATGTTTGCCGGATGGCTTCAGGAATTGCTTGGTTACAGTCATTTCTTTATCTGGGCTGTCATTTGCAGTATTGTACCTATTGTTGCTGTGGCTTTGCTTAAAATCGATCCGGAATTTGGCAAAGCCAAAAGCTAGCGAATATTTGGCCGGCAAGTGTGTTGGTTGTTTTAACCTTGATATACAGAATTAGAAATATGAGACATAAATTCCTGTTCTTGTTGTTTGTATTTATCCCGATTGTATCAGTGCTTCGAGCTCAGAAAATCCGCATCAAAACAGGTATTGAAGTTTTGAAGGAGAATCATTTCAAACAGCTTCAGGGCAAAAGAATCGGATTAATCACAAATCCTACAGGTGTGGATAATCAACTCAAATCCACGATTGATATCCTGCACGAAGCAAAAAATGTGAAACTTGTGGCATTGTTTGCTCCCGAGCATGGTGTGCGTGGAGATGAGTATGCCGGAGCAAGCATTTCCAATTCGACAGATGCTTCTACGGGTCTTCCTGTTTATTCCCTGCATGGAAAAAATAAAAAGCCGACTGCGGAAATGCTCGACAGCATCGATGCATTGGTGTATGATATTCAAGACATCGGGTGCCGTTCCTTCACGTTCGTCAGTACAATGGGATTGGCAATGGAGGCTGCCGCCGAAAAAGGAATTGAATTTATTGTGCTTGATCGTCCCAATCCGCTGGGAGGGGAGAAAGTAGAAGGCGGACTTGTTGAGGAGAAATTCAGATCGTTTGTCAGTCAATACAATATTCCTTATCTCTATGGGTTGACATGTGGGGAGTTAGCCCGGTTACTGAATGGAGAAAAAATGATTTCGAAAGAATGTAACCTTGAAGTGGTGAAAATGAAAGGATGGAAACGAAAAATGAATTATTCTGATACCGGTTTGCAATGGATTCCGGCGTCTCCGCACATTCCTCAGGCTGTGACTGCTTGTTTTTATCCTTCTACCGGAATTCTGGGAGAATTGGGCTATGTCTCTATTGGAGTAGGATATACGCTGCCGTTTCAATTGATTGCAGCAGATTGGATTGATGCAGAAAACCTGTGTCGCAACCTCAATCGTTTGCATTTACCCGGAGTTTTGTTCCGCCCTGTTTACGTGAAGCCTTTTTATGCTGTAGGGCAAGGAAAAAATCTACAAGGAGTACAAATTCATTTTATCCATTACTCAAAGGTACGGTTAACGGAAATTCAATTTTATGTTATGCAAGAACTTGCGGCCCTTTATCCCGATAGAGCTGTTTTCACCCAGGCAGATTCTTCCCGCTTCGGGATGTTCGATAAAGTGATGGGTTCTGATACATATCGAATATTGTTTTCTCAGCGAAATCGTTGGGAAGATATCCGCACAGCCTGGAATGCGCCGGCTCTGTCTTTCCGGAAAATGTCCCGGAAATATTTTCTTTATCATTAGTATTACCTTATAAACTGATGCGAAAACAGCCGTCAGGATTAATTTGACGGCTGTTTTTCAATTTCTTAGCGTTTGATGAAAACTACTGTAGAAGCTTATTTAATTTGTCTTTCGCTTTATCCACATTTTCGTCTACTTTTTTCTTTGCGGATTCCGTAGATTCTTTCAATTTGGCTTTTTCAGCATCGATTTTAGCTTTTGTTTCGGTGGCTTTTGTATTCAGTTCTTTCTGTGCCTGATGTTTTACATTTGCTACTTTAGAACTTACTGCTGAAGCAGAATCTTTCGCTGTGCTTATTGAAGAGATTACGGAAGAATTTTTTACTGCTTCCTGAGAAGATTTCAGCACACTCTCGTATTGCTGATTGATTGTTCCTCCATTAGAAACATACGATTTCTTTGTCTCTTCGTATTTTGACTGAGCTGCCTGAAGAGCTTTTGCAGCACTGGCAATTTTAGTTGCATCTTTAGATGAAACAGCCAGATCGAAATTTTTCTGAGCTGTGGTCAAAGCGGAAGCTGCTTCTTCATAAGCTTTGGTGAAGTCGATTTTTTCAGTAGCAGCATTGTCTTTTTTACAGCTGCTTATCAATGCGCATGGCATCAAAATAATGCATGCAATCAGTATAAATTTTCTCATAATCTGTTATTTCTTGGTTGATATTTCTTGGTTTAATTTCGCTAATGCTTTATTCTCATCTCCGGTGGAGATGTCTCCGTTCAATCGTTGAATTTCAAGAGTATTTACCTGTTTGGCTAAATCTAGAAATTTCAGATAGGTGTTCAATATTGCTTTTTTTCGTTCAATAGGGACATTTGTTGCGTTCAGGTCTTTCACAAAAGTGCCCATATTGTCGCTACACATGATATATGCCTGAAAAGCATTGGATGAAAAGTAATCACTCACGAGCGTATTGCTTTCCATATTAGCAAACATTTTGGGTAGTTCCACAGGTGCATATTGGATAATTTCATTCAAATTAGCCCCACTTGTAGCCGGATTAATATACATTCCTTTCGTTTTCGACTCACTGTTCTCAATCGATAGGTTTGCCGCGTTCAGCACTTTTATCAGGTTCTGTTTTTGAGCAGACTCGGCAAGAACCGTATTGAGGCTGACGGCAATAAAGAATCCGGTAAAGGTAGAGATAATAGAGATGAAAAATTCAAAAGTTCGGCCGTTTGTCTTTCTGAAGTTGTTGAATAACTTGGAGTTAATTAAAAATAGTGTGAATAAAATGAGACAAGCTGCGACAATAATGTAAAGTGTCATATTCTTCGTTTTTGCTAAATAAATTAATTGTTCTCTTCTGTATGATTTTGTATCGAATGCTCTCCAATAATGTGGATGCAAAATTATACATTTTTCTAAATAAAAAATTGTTTTAGAATAAAAAAACAGATGGGAAGCCGGCACTTTTTTCAGAGAGTCTAGACAACAAAAGAGCGATCCTCTCCGAATCGCTCTTTTGTTGTGTATTGTGTTTTTAAATGAATGCTCTATCTGAGAATTGATTTGTATTTTTCCAATTGGGAATATATTTTCTTCACATCTTGAGATTTTTCTTTCTGGAGAATCATAAATGCATCGTCGGTGTATACAAAGATACAGTTCTTCAATCCGACGAATGCTGTAAATACGCTGGTGCCAATCACCATATTTCCATTCTCATCTACCGGATGTCCTTCAGATCTGAAATAATCGTACAAAGACTCGAATGAGCCCAAATCATTCCAAATGAATTTTGCCGGAACAACCTTGATCTTTTTACTTCTTTCCATCACTGCATAATCAATGCTGATGGATGGAATCTGAAGGGAGAGTTGTGCATCAAGAACACCGTCTTTTGATTTTTCCCAGGTTTCCACGCAAGCATCGTATACCTCCGGCTGATATATTTTTAATTCTTCGAGAAGAGTCCCGGCTTTGAAACAGAACATGCCACTGTTCCAAAGAAAATTTCCTCTGTCAAGAAAATCTTGTGCTGTGTCTGCATTTGGTTTTTCGCGAAACGAAAGCACATCTTGATTGTGGTACTCAATGTATCCGTATCCGGTTTCCGGTTTTGTGGGAACAACTCCGAATGTGACAAGAAAGCCTTTTTCAGCCAATCCTACAGCCTTATTTATTGCGGCTTCATACATGTCGGGGTTCGCGATGAGGTGATCGGACGGAGTGACAATTAAAACATCTTCCGGCTGTACGGATAGAGCGGCAAAAGCGATGGCTGCAGCTGTATTTCGAGCTTGTGTTTCCACCACAAATTTTTGAGGATTCTTGAGATTTGAAAGCAGGGATTTGCTCCAAGCAACATGATCCTGATTACCAACGACCATAATCTCGTCGACTAAGTCGGAATTACGCTCGGCTGTCAGTTGGAATAACGATTTACCGGAGAATATTTTCAAAAATTGTTTTGGCTCTTTTTGCCTCGAAAGAGGCCACAGACGGCTTCCTATTCCTCCGCTTAAAATTACGTTATATTTTTTCATATTCTTTTGCGATGATCAGGATTTACCTGAAGGTTCAAAAATTTGTTTTCACAAATATATACAGCTTATCGGGAAAATCTACAATTTAAGTAATAAAGTTGCTGTTTATTATTAATTACATTCGTTTTATGCAGGCAAATTTGTAGACAAATTCTGATTTTGGTTTCCTCCTATAATCCAGGTTTCAGAATCAGATATCACCGGGCTTGTCAAGAAAGCGCATAAAATCAGAAACGAAATTTTGGGTGAAAATATTCTTGTGGATGCTGTTTCGTATCTCTTCCAGAGTCCAGAATCTGCCGTCAGTCACTTCGTCGTGGTCGATGTGGATGTCTCCGTCATATCGTGTGCAGTAACAATAGCTGAGTTCTCGTTCAATATCTGTTTCGATAATATATTTCTCTATAAAATCGGGATGTGTAATCTGTATTCCTAACTCTTCACGAGCCTCTCTTGCCACAGCGATATCCGGAGTTTCCCCGTAGTCGATATGTCCCGAAGAAGAGGAGTCCCATTTGTTGGGCTGTACGTCTTTCTGTGGAGAGCGTTTTTGTAAGAAGAGTTTTCCGTCCGAATTAAAGAGATGGAGATGAACCACCGGATGTAATAGTTTTGAACCGTCGTGGCATTTCTGCCGGGTAGCTTTCCCTACTACTTCTCCGTTATCATCTACGAGTGGAAAAATTTCTTCTTGCATTTCAAATCTGATTTGATTAAAGCTCATCGAGCAATCCTTCAGGAAGTTCTGTCTGTAGGATTAAGTGGTCGGGATCATATCCCGTAATTAATTCTTCGGCTGCCGGAATGAGTATTTCTTCTCCTTCGGCAGACTCGATGATAAATAGCACATTGGCCGTGTCGTCGTCCACATCCTGGATGACTCCAAGTTGTCCGTATCTTTCATCAATGACAGTGAATCCGACAAAGAAATTCCACGAATATTCATCTTTCTGCATTTCGTTTCCATCGAAAAGCGAACGATGGAGATATACTTCCACTCCGTCGAAACGATGGGCTTGTGTCTCGTTGTGAATGTCTTCGAATTGAATTAAAGCAGTCTGACTCCCTTTGTATCTCATCGATTTGACAAAAAAAGGCACAAGGATATTATCCATGTCACATACAAGAAATGGGTATTCTCCATGAGAAAAGACATCGTTGAGAATGCTCATTGCCATTTCTCCCTTCACGCCGTGAGGTTTTAGAAATCGACCTATGCTGAATACTTCGTCGCGCCGGATCATCTATTTTTTCTTCTGGTTAGTCTTTTTCTGGTTGGTGTTTTTCTGCTCTTTTACCTCTGCCAGTTTGATACCACTGTTGCGGAGGTCAATTTTACCACCGGATATTTCATAGAGATCCAAAAAGATGCGTTTGTCGTCAACCTCTTTATTCCATTGAACATAAGATTTTTTCATGTGGTTGGCGATAAGATATGTCAATTGTTCCCGTTGAGCCTCATCCGGATATTCCGTTGCCAAATGAATCATCTTTTCGAGGGTTTTTCCATAATGACGGTAACTCATCTCGGGTACGCTGTACTCCACTTTTCCTGGTTTTGAATGCAGGTTTTCTTTTTTGATAATATCGTAGGGGTAATCGATGTCGAGCTTGAAATCCGACATAATAGCCAAATGATCCCACAAAATGTGTTTGAAGTCATTTACATCGCGTAAATGGGGAAACATATTTCCCATGATGTTAATCACCGCGTTAGCACAACGTCGGCGTTCATTTCTGTCTCCTAATGTCAGGCAATAGTCCACCATGTTTTGAATGTTTCGTCCGTACTCGGGCAAAGCTAATTTCTTCAGTTGGGTGTTATATTCCATAAGTTTAATCTAATAAAAAATCTTTTTGTTAATATTCGTAATGCAGTAGTCAAAAAAGAGATAAGGCATGTCACTTCATCCATTCGTGGAAATGGATTTGCATGCGTATCTTTTGATTATATTCTACAAAAGTAATACAAATTCAGAAATGCTGTTTCATTTTACCGATATATTCCTAATTAACTAACAATTATTATCTTCAAAAAACTTCTCCATATCTGAAAAAAGTTGTTCCTTTGTTGCCGTGTTTTTTTAGTCTGCTTAGACTTTTATTTGTAGATGTTTTATCAAATCTTCCAAGCATTAGGTAAATGAAAAAAATCCTGCTTTCCGTAGTTGTTTTGACACTAATGAGCTTTTCTGCTTTCTCGCAGTCTCAAGATCAAAACAATAAAAAATATTTTGATATAAACCAGAATATTGAGATTTTCAATTCAATTCTGAAAGAATTGGATATGTTTTATGTGGATTCTCTGGATGTGAACAAAACAGTCGGTACCGGTATAGATGCTATGCTTGAGTCCCTCGATCCTTACACCAATTATATATCGGAAGATATGATGGGGGATTTCCGATTTATGACGACAGGTGAATATGCTGGGATTGGCTCAATCATTTCCTATAAAAACGGGCATGTAATTATTAATGAGCCTTACGAAAATATGCCTGCTGCAAAAGCCGGATTGAAAGCCGGGGATGTGATTCTCTCTATTGACGGAGTTGACATGAGTAAAGCCACTACCTCCGATGTCAGTGAAAAACTGAAAGGGCAACAAGGAAGTGTTTTAGTCATTAAAGTAGAGCGTCCAGGATCTAAAAAACCTCTCGAATTCAAAGTCGTTCGTGAAAATATCCTTGTTAATTCAGTGCCTTATTATGGAATCCTGGGGAAAAGTACGGGATATATTGCTTTAAACAGTTTCACTGATAAAAGTGCGGATGAAGTAAAGAAGGCTTTTCTTGATTTGAAAAAGCAGGGAATAACTTCTTTGATGATTGATTTACGTGATAATGGTGGCGGAATTATGGAACAAGCTATTCAGATTGTAAATCTGTTTGTTCCTAAAGGGAAGATTGTCCTGACAACAAAAGGGAAAGTCAAACAATGGGACAGAACTTATCGGACAACCATAGAGCCTATTGATACCGACATACCTTTGGCTGTGCTGGTCAATAAAGGTTCGGCTTCGGCTTCGGAGATTCTTTCCGGAGCGTTACAGGATATGGACAGAGCGGTTATTATTGGAACCCGCACGTTCGGCAAAGGCTTGGTGCAGACAACCCGTGATTTGCCTTATGGCGGAAGTCTGAAAGTGACAACATCTAAATATTATACTCCCAGTGGACGTTGCGTACAAGCAATTGATTACTCTCATCGGAACGAAGATGGAAGTGTTGGCCAGATTCCGGATAGTTTGACCTCTGTATTCAAAACAGCGAATGGGCGTAGTGTTCGTGATGGAGGTGGAATTACACCGGATGTGACCATGGCTGATGAAAAACCGGCTACTATATCTTACTATCTATTGAATCAATATATGATTTTTGATTTTGTAACAGAGTGGGCGCAGAAACATCCGAAAATTGCTCCGATAGAACAATTTTCTATATCCGATGCTGATTATGATAATTTCAAACAGTTTGTCAAGTCGAAAAACTTCACTTATGATCGCATCAGCGAAAAGACAATGAATACATTGAAAGAGGTGATGGATTTTGAAGGGTATATGAAAACTGCAGGTCCTGAATTTAAGGCCTTACAGGCTAAACTGGTTCCGGATCTGGATAGAGATTTGACTAATTTTAAACCGGATATAACGAAGCTGATCAACCTGGAAATTGCCAAAAGGTATTATTTCAAGCGAGGGGAAGCTATCGAAAATCTGAAAACAGATAAAACCTCGGAAAAGGCCGTAGAAGTGTTGAACGATTCGCAGAAATACAAAGGACATTTGTCTCCTCCAGCCAAAAGTGATGATTCGAAGGTGAAAGAACTTTCGATGTCATTGCGCAAAACTCATCATGTGACAATGACTGATATCCGGCAAAAAGTAGCTTCGGATATTACAGCTCAACCGGTCTGAGAAATTTATTTTAATGAAGATAAAGATAAGGATTGCACGAATAATGCAGTCCTTTTTTTGTAGTCAAATGTATCTGAATGCCATATAGAATGCCACTGCAAAAAGGAATAGGGCATAGGTTTTCTTAAATATTCCTGATGGAATCTTTACGGCCATCCGAGAGCCGAGATAGGCACCAATCACAATTCCAACAGCAATCAGTGCTGCATAGTGCAGGTTGAGATGCCCGTTGTGTGCATACACCAGCACGCTGGGAAGACCTACGGGAAGCTGGAGCGCAGCCAGAGAGGTGGCAACGGCCGCTTTTGTGTCGTAATGGAAAATATTTACTAATGCCGGGACAATAATGATTCCTCCTCCTTTACCGAAAAGTCCGGCGATGACTCCGGCTAGCACTCCGACTGCTATCATTCCGGCAGGGTTTAGTGATTTTTGCGGATCGGATAAAGGTTTCGGGGTATTTCCTTTGAAGAATTTCGGTATATCCAGGTAAGTTAGTGCAATGTAAAATAGGAATAGAGCATACAACCGGGCAAGAATCCCTTCTTTGATGACTTCGGCTAGTTCTGCACCGAAATACGAACCGGCCAATAGGCCGACAGCTATCCAGGAAGCATTTCGTATACTGATGTATCCTGCCCGATAGTAGGCTGCCACTCCAAATATTCCCACCGGGAGCAACATGGCTGTCAGCGAAATGGAATTAGCATCCAAGATAGAGAACCCAAAGAATGCAATGAGAGAAGGCACCATTACAATGCCTCCGCCAATGCCGAACAATCCGGACAAAATGCCGGCTGCAAGTCCAAGAATTAATAATCCCGTGTCAACCATCCCTTTTCTTTTCTATCGATTCGAATGACGGCTGAGCTAATTCTTCTGAGAGGTGGTAAGAAATCTCAGTTGCTGTTCAATTGTGGCTACTGTCGGCATTTGTATTCCTCTTTTTTGAGCTTCAATGAGAGGTCTGGTATAAATATAATCAATTTCCAATGCTCTGTTAAAGTCATAATCCAGCTTCATGCTGGGAGCGTAAGCACTCATTTTTTCTGTTGTGGCTATCATAAATTCAGCAAAATTTTCCGGGATTTCTTCCGATAATTCCATTTGTCGGGATGCTTCAATCACTTCATGCATCATTCTTTTTAGCAACTCTCTTGAATATGGATTTGATGTTAATCTGTCTGTTTTCGCATCCAAAACGACAGACAGTCCATTATACGGGATATTCCATACCAGTTTTTTCCAGCGGGCTACTTTCAGATCTATTTCGTGAGCGGCGATACCTGATGCTTTCAAATCTGCGATTACCTGAATAAGTCTGTTTTTGTCTTTCACTGAATATGAACCTATGTTTAAAGCTCCCTGATCCTGATGGTGGATATGGCCGGGGCCTACTTTTGATGAACCGATAAAAGCCAATCCTCCGGCAATACTCAACGATGGAAATTCAATCTGCAAGTCTTCCTCTATTCCTAATCCGTTTTGAATGAGTATAACAAGGCTGTCCTTGTGGATAATTGGCTGAAGTATCTTTTTGAGCTGATTGTTTTGAGTCGTCTTCAAGCAAACAAAAATTACATCAGATGGCGGCATCTCATCTGCATTTTGATAAATTTGGGGTGTCGGAAGGGCAAAGTTTCCGTGAATGGACTCTATCCTCAATCCGAAATTTTTTACATATTCATAGTCGCTGTGGAGTAAAAAGTGGACATCCTTATTATTGTAAGCCAATTTTCCTCCATAATATCCGCCGATTCCACCGACGCCGACAATCGCATATTTCAAATCCATTTTGTATGATCATTATTATGGTTACGAATTTAGTGCTTTTTCGGAATTTTTCTCCTAAAAAGATCACCGGATTAAGAGTCGTTGCCGTATTTTTTTTGTGTATTGGACGAAAAATAGAAAAACGAATTTCAAACCTTTGTTAAGTAGATTTTTCTTTATATCTGATTATTGTAAGGTCTGTTTTGCAAATCATCGATAGACGCTTTCTATGTCAATAAAACAGCGTTAAAACACGAAATCTCAATGGATTTATATTTTTACTTTTCAAAATAAAAAGTTACTTTTGCCTGACATAAATATTTATGAGGGATAGAAATGAAATCTGAATTGTTTGATTTTTTGCCAATTTTTTTGCAAATAGCTTTTGCAGTTGTTTTCGTTTTCGGGACTATTTGGGTCTCACAAAATTTAGGACCTAGTCATAAGGCCTCACGAAAAAGCAATAATTTTGAATGTGGGCTTGAATCAATGGGAGATGCTCGTTCTCCTTTTTCTATAAAATATTTCTTGGTGGCAATTCTTTTTGTCCTGTTCGATATTGAAGTCATCTTTATGTATCCCTGGGCAATCAACTTTAAAGAATTTGGATGGGACGGCGTTTATAAAATGCTTGGCTTTTTAGTTGTTCTTCTTATCGGATACATTTATGTGAAGAAGCGTAAGGCCTTCGAGTGGGACAGATAGTAATGAGGATCTGTATATTTATCCGTGCTGAACAATAGATTTTGAAGACTACAAACGGAAATCGATCAACAAACAATGAGTAGTAAAGATAATAAAGTGAACATAGTGTCGGCTCCTGAAGGATTTCAGGGAAATGGCTTTTTCGCCACAAAATTTGATTATGTAATTGGACTGGCGAGAGCAAATTCCATGTGGCCGATGCCATTTGCCACTTCTTGCTGTGGCATTGAGTTTATGGCAACCATGGCTGCAACTTATGATATGGGGCGTTTCGGCGCTGAACGTAACAGCTTCTCTCCGCGTCAGGCGGATATGCTGATGGTGATGGGGACAATTTCAAAGAAAATGGTTCCCGTTTTACGTCATGTATATGAGCAAATGTGTGAGCCCAAATGGGTGATTGCTGTAGGAGCTTGTGCTTCCTCCGGTGGCGTATTTGATACATACTCGGTATTACAGGGTATCGACAAGGTCATTCCTGTAGATGTTTATGTGCCGGGTTGTCCGCCTCGTCCGGAACAAATACTGGAAGGTTTTATGCAATTGCAGGAGATTGTAAAGAATGAATCGATTCACCGTCGGGGAAGCGAAAAATATCAAGAACTGTTGAAATCTTACAAATTTGAGTAATGGCCTTAGATAACAAAGAAATAGAAAGGATTATAACAGAGCGGTTTGGAGAAAAGGTGTATGATTTTGTTTTGTTACACGATGTTCTCACTTTTACCGTGACGCACGAAGAACTGAAGAATCTGATTCAATTTATGAAAGACGATTCTTTGTTGCGTTTCAATTTTCTAACCGACCTTTGCGGAGTGCATATTCCTCAGAACGAACCCGACAAACAGATTTCAGTCGTGTATTTGCTGCACAACTGGTTTGAAAATATTCGCGTTCGTGTGAAAACGTTTCTTCCGGGAGAAAATCCCGAGGTGGAAAGCGTAAGTTCTGTTTTTGCCTCTGCCAATTGGATGGAAAGAGAAACGTATGATTTCTACGGCGTTATTTTCAAAGGTCATCCCAAATTGAAGAGAATACTGAATCATGACGATATGAAAGTCTTTCCGATGCGGAAAGAACATCCGTTGGAAGATCAATTTCGGACAGATAAAGATGACCGCTTCTTTGGACGGGAAGTCAATCCAAACAGTATAGGCAGACAAGAATAAACAATGAAAGATTATCAACTGAAGAAATAATCCAGAGCCCATGTCACCAGATATATTTTTACAAGATAAAGAGCATCCCTTTCAGAAGTATGTCCGCGAGAATAACCTCAAGGATGGAAGAGAACTCTCAATTCTCAACTTCGGACCTACTCACCCTTCCACACACGGTGTTTTTCAGAACATTTTGCTGATGGATGGTGAATACATTCTGGATGCCGACACGACGATTGGTTATATTCATCGGGCATTTGAAAAAATAGCAGAACAACGTACTTTCTATCAGATAACTCCATTGACCGACCGGTTGAATTATTGCTCGTCACCTATCAACAATATGTGTTGGTGGATGACTGTCGAAAAAGCATTGGGGGTGGAAGTGCCTAAGCGGGCACAATATATGCGGGTTATTGTGATGGAAATTGCTCGTATTACCGACCACTTGATCTGTAACGGGATTCTGGGAGTCGATTTGGGGGCATACTCTCCGTTTATCTATGTGATGGAATACAGGGAACTTGCTTATGAAATATACGAAGAAATATGTGGTGCCCGTATGACTACAAATATGGGACGTATTGGCGGTTTCGAACGTGATTGGAGCAAAGCTACCTGGGAGAAAATCGATCGTTTCCTGAAAGGTTTTCCTAAAGCATGGAACGAACTTGAAAAAGCGTATCTGCGCAACCGTATTTTTATGGATAGAACCATTGGAGTCGGCGCCATTTCTGCTGAAAAAGCAATTAATTACGGTTTTACCGGACCCAATCTGCGAGCCACAGGTGTTGATTACGATGTGCGTGTGGCACAGCCGTATAGTTCGTACGATGATTTTGAGTTCGATGTGCCAGTCGGAACAGCCGGTGATACATACGACCGTTTTTGTGTGCGATGCGGAGAAGTGCGTGAAAGTCTGAAAATTATAGAGCAAGCTGTTCGTAATCTTCCGGCAGGAGATTATCATGCGGATGTCCCCGATTACTATCTTCCTCCGAAAGAACAGGTGTATACCGAAATGGAATCACTTATCAATCATTTTAAGATTGTAATGGGAGAATATCCGGTTCCTGTTTCCGAAGTTTATCATGCTGTGGAAGGAGCAAATGGAGAATTAGGCATGTATATGATTACGGATGGTTCGCGGACACCGTTCCGTGTTCATTTCCGCCGTCCGTGCTTTGTGTATTATCAGGGATATCCCGAGATGATTAAAGGTGGAATGCTTTCCGATGCTGTTGCTACCCTGTCAAGCATTAATGTAATTGCAGGAGAGCTTGATGCCTGAGCTGTTTTGTCTTTCTTGCAAAAGATAAAAACGGCAGGTGAATAATTGAAAAAACTAGAAAATACATATCTCTTAAAAAACTCCCTGTCAGGGTTGTTGAGGCAAATATGGAAAAAGTCAATTTGAAAGAATATACTCAGGAAATCAACATCACTCCCGATGTTATGGCTCGGATTGAGGAGCTCATTGGACATTATCCTGAAGGCAAGCAAAAGTCGGCCCTTTTGCCTGTACTGCATGTAGTGCAGGATGCACACGACAACTGGTTAAGTGTCGGGCTGATGAATAAGGTTGCTGAAATTTTAAAAATCACACCGATTGAAGTTTATGAAGTAGCAACATTCTACTCGATGTACAATTTGAAACCGGTGGCGAAATATATGCTCGAATTTTGTAGAACAGCCTGTTGCTGTCTGCGTGGAGGTGAGGATATGATGGATTACGCCTGCGAGAAACTGGGAGTTAAACCCGGACAGATCACAGCCGATGGCATGTTTAGTGTAGTTGGTGTGGAATGTCTTGGCGCTTGCGGATATGCTCCGATGCTTCAGCTTGGTGATTTTTATCATGAACATATCACTTCCGAAAAAATTGATGCCCTGATTGAGGAATGTAAGCAAGGCAAAGTTAAACTCTATGTTGATTAGACGATGGGGAGAAAAATATTAACAGAGAAAATACATATTTCCGGTATTCGCGACTACCAGGTGTATCGCGAAAATGGAGGATATCAGGCTGTAGAGAAAGCATTGAAAGAGATGACCCCCGAACAGCTTGTCGAAACTGTCAAAGCTTCTGGCCTGAGAGGACGTGGTGGAGCCGGTTTTCCTGTCGGAATGAAGTGGAGCTTTATTGATAAGAAATCGGGAAAGCCGCGTCACCTGCTGGTGAATGCTGACGAATCCGAGCCGGGAACTTTCAAGGATCGCTATTTGATGGAATATATTCCTCATTTACTGATTGAGGGAGCCATTATCTCAAGCTTTGCGCTGGAGGCCAATCTTTCTTATATCTACATCCGCGGAGAATACATGTTTGTATTCAGATTGCTGGAAAAAGCCATTCAAGAGGCATATGCCCACGGCTGGTTAGGAAAGAATATTCTGGGAACAGGATATGACCTTGATTTACATGTGCATTGCGGAGCCGGAGCGTATATCTGCGGAGAAGAAACCGCACAGATTGAATCTTTGGAAGGAAAACGTGGTAATCCTCGTATTAAACCACCTTTCCCTGCAGTCAGTGGTCTTTGGAATGAACCGACTGTGGTAAACAATGTGGAGTCCATAGCTTCCATTCCCTGGATAACCATTCATGGAGGTGAAGAATATGCTAAAATTGGTGTGGGTAGATCTACGGGAACAAAGCTTATTTCAGCTTCAGGACATATCAAGAATCCGGGAGTGTATGAAATTGAATTAGGGTTGCCGGTAGAAGAGTTTATGAATTCAGATGAATATCTGGGCGGGATGATGGATGATCGTCCACTCAAAGCTTTGATACCCGGAGGTTCATCGGTGCAAATTCTACCACCTCAATATATATTTAAAACAGCGAACGGTGAAGATCGTCTGATGACCTACGAATCATGGGCTGATGGCGGACCTGTTACCGGTTCATCCCTGGGTTCAGGCGGATTTATTGTATACAACGATACTTCCTGCATTGTGCGCAATACATGGAATCTTTCCCGATTTTATCATCACGAAAGTTGCGGACAATGTTCACCTTGCCGTGAAGGAACCGGATGGATGGAAAAAATCCTGTATCGTATTGAACATGGAATGGGCACAGAAGAAGATGTTCAACTGCTTTGGGATATCCAGTCGCAGATTGAAGGAAATACCATCTGTCCTCTGGGAGATGCGGCTGCGTGGCCTGTGGCTGCGGCAATACGCCATTTTAGAGAAGAATTCGAATACCATATACGTTTCCCGCAGAAAGTGAAAAACAGAAATCATTTCTTAGAGGAACCAATGGAAAAAGTACGCCAGCTTTTGGTGAAATAAAATTAGATTGACTGAATAAAAATATTCCGGATATGAAAATAACGATAGACGGACATACAATAGAAGTGGAAGCGGGAACAACCGTGCTTCAGGCAGCCCGAATGATTGGCGGCCCTTCCGTCCCGCCTACCATGTGTTACTACTCCAAATTGAAAGATTGTGGTGGAAAATGCCGTTGCTGTCTTGTGGAGGTGACAAAAGGGAGCGACCGCGACCCTCGTCCGATGCCGAAGTTGCAACCCTCGTGTGTGACTGCTGTTCAGGATGGGATGGAAGTGTTGAGCGGAGACTCACAACGTGCCATTGCTGCCCGTAAAGCCATTACTGAATTTTTGCTGATAAATCATCCGCTGGATTGTCCGGTTTGCGACCAGGCAGGCGAATGTAATTTACAGGATCTGGCAATGACGAATCGCGATTTTAAATCACGTTTCAAAGAAACCAAAGTCACGACACCCAGTGAAGATATCGGTCCCTATATTTCCCTGAATAAAAACAGATGTATTCTGTGTTACCGTTGTGTGAAACTCGCAGAACAGATAACCCCTAATCGGGTACATGGAGTGTTGTATAGAGGAGATCATGCTGAAATATCGGCTTATATCCACAACTCTATTGATAGCGATTTCTCAGGGAATATGATCGATGTTTGCCCTGTAGGAGCTCTTACGGACAGGACATTCCGCTTTAAGTCGAGAGTTTGGTTTACCAAGAAATTTAATGCGCATCGCGACTGTCCTACATGTTCCGGACGAACAGTGCTGTGGATGTTTGGTGATGAAGTGTTGCGGGTAACTGCGCGCAAGGATCAATTTAGCGAAGTGGAGGACTTCATTTGTAATGAATGTCGTTTTGATCACAAAAAGAAAGAAGACTGGGTAATTGAAGGACCGCATCGATTTGAGAAAAACTCCGTTTTGAATATTAACCGGAATGAAGTGACCGACAATAAGGATGTTGTAATCGATACAGACAAGCTGACTCTGGAGGGTCGTGACGTCGACCGCGTTAAGATTAGTATGGAAAACGTTCCTTATAGTCCGGAAGAGATAAAAGAAGTAGATGCAAAATAAGTCAAGAACAAGAATATGGATCTGTATTTTATATTAGAAAAGCTGCTGTTAATAATCGTCGCGTTTGCTGTGACCATGTTTTTCGCGCTGTATGAAACATTGGCCGAACGAAAGGTGGCCGGATTTATGCAGGATCGCTACGGTCCTAACCGTGCCGGAATTTATGGATTGCTGCAACCGTTGTGTGACGGAGCCAAATTGTTCTCGAAAGAAGAATTTATTCCTGATACACCGAATAAGGCTTTGTTTATTATCGGACCGGCTGTTTCCATGATTGTTTCTCTTCTTGGCTCGGCGGTGATTCCCTGGGCAAAAGAGTTTCATTTCGGAAGTTATGTTTTTATTCCGCAGGTAGCGGATATAAATATCGCCGTATTATATGTTGTCGCTGTGCTCTCTATGGGCGTTTATGGAATTGTACTGGGAGCCTGGGCTTCCAATAATAAATATTCTTTGCTGGGAGGAATCCGTGCAGGAGCTCAAATGGTTTCGTACGAAATAGCCATGGGGCTTTCTATTATCGCACTCGTGATGATGACCGGAAGCCTGAGCCTGAAAACAATTGTTGAACAGCAAGCCGGAATGCATTGGAATGTCTTTTTTCAGCCGCTGACTTTCGTTATTTTCCTTATTTGTGCTTTTGCAGAATGTAACCGTACTCCATTTGACCTGGCAGAATGCGAATCGGAATTGATTAATGGTCATCACACCGAATTCTCTTCCATGAAAATGGGATTTTATATGTTTTCAGAATACGTTGCGATGTTCTTCTCCTCGCTCTTTATGTCAACCCTCTTCTTCGGTGGATACAATTACCCCGGAATGGAATGGATTACAGACAATGTAGGCGTTAACTTCGCGAATGTTCTCGCTGTTTTGGCACTTCTGATAAAAGCTATCTGTTTCATCTTCTTTTTCATGTGGATTCGTTGGACGATTCCGAGATTCCGTTATGACCAACTGATGAAACTGGGCTGGAAGATTTTATTCCCGTTGGCATTGTTCAATGTTGCTCTGAATGCAATTTTGATTTTAGTGTTTAAATGGTAATCTTTAAAATTGGTCGAAAAAATGGATGAATTGAAAAATATATCACTGTCGGGACGAAAGAAAACGGTTTCAAATAAGGAAATGACTTTTCTTGAAAGCACTTACCTGCCTGAAATAGTTCGCGGATTAGGAATTACCATCCGACATTTCTTTCAAAAGAAAGTAACGGTGCAATATCCCGAACAAAAAAGGCCCCTTAGTCCTGTTTACCGTGGTCAGCACGTCTTGATGCGTGATGAAGAAGGACGTGAACGTTGTACTGCCTGTGGAATGTGTGCGCTAGCTTGTCCGGCAGAGGCTATTACGATGACGGCGGAAGAGAGAAAGCCGGGCGAAGAACATTTGTATCGGGAAGAAAAGTATGCAGCTACATACGAGATCAATATGTTGCGTTGCATTTTCTGCGGTATTTGTGAAGAAGCTTGTCCCAAAGAGGCTATCTATCTGACCAAATCGATGGCATTTGTCTCTCCGGAAACTTCCCGTGAAAATTTTATTTACGGAAAAGACAAACTGGTGATTTCAGTGGAGGATGCCAAAGCGAAAAAATTTGGTGAAGCCGTTGTGAAATAAGAAGAAAAAATTTGAAAAATGATAACGATTATTTTCTACATTTTATCAGCCATCACGTTAGGAACCGCATTCCTGACAGTGCTGAGCAGAAATCCGATTTACAGCGCGGTGTATATGATTATCTGTTTCTTTTCCCTTGCCGGGCATTACTTGTTGCTCAATGCACAGTTTCTGGCAGTGGTTCATATCATTGTCTACACCGGATCGGTCATGATTCTTCTGCTGTTTACATTGATGCTTTTGAATTTGAATGAAAAGCATGAAAGGCATAAAGCTACAATAAGTAAGATTGCAGCAGTGTTTGCTTCCTGTGTAATGGCATTGGTGCTATTTGCAGCCTTGATTAAGGCACAGCCCGAAATGGGAAATCTTCCGGAATCGGGAGCCGATTTTCAATCAGTGAAGGTCTTGGGACATGTTCTGTTTACCGATTATCTGGTGCCGTTTGAATTTGCATCTGTATTGCTGCTTTTAGCAATGATTGGTGTGGTGATGATTTCTAAAAAGGATTTGAACAAGGATGTTCTGTAAAGAAATCCGATAAAATATAAAACAATGGCTGAAAATATATTAAAGTTAATTGGAATCGACTCCTACATCTATTTGACCATCCTACTTTTTTCGATTGGGATTCTAGGTGTTCTTTTCAGAAGAAGTATGATTGTTCTGTTGATGTCTATAGAAATAATGCTGAATTCTGTGAATTTACTGCTGGTAGTTTTCTCTGTTTATCATCAGGATGCCGCAGGACAAGTGTTTGTATTTTTTACGATGGCGGTGGCCGCAGCAGAAGTCGCGGTAGGGCTGGCCATTCTGGTTTCAATCTTTAGAAATTCAGGAGCAATCGATTTTGGCCAATTAAAAAAATTGAAAGGATAAAGGCGGATGGAAACAAGTTTGGTACTCATATTAATTCTAAGCCCGATTGCAGGGTTTCTTTTTAATCTCTTTTCAGGAAAGAAAACAAAGGAAGCATCCGGAATAATAGCGACAATGGCGGTTGCCATCTCTTTTGTTATTTCAGTGTATTTCTTTTTACAGGTTTACTCTACCAAAACGCCTATTGTTGTTCATCTTTTCGACTGGATATCGGTCTCTAAATTCAATATCGGTCTCGACTTCCTGCTTGATCAGCTGTCTTTGCTTTGGTTGCTCTTTATTACAGGAATCGGGTCGTTGATTCATTTGTATTCTATCGGATACATGCACGATGACGAAAACAAGGATCGCTTCTTCGCTTATATGAACCTGTTTATTGCCTTTATGCTTTTGCTTGTTCTGGGCAAGAACCTGGCGGTTACTTTTATCGGTTGGGAAGGTGTCGGCCTGTGTTCTTATCTGCTTATCGGATTCTGGTATAAGAATCAGAGCTACAATGATGCTGCCAAGAAGGCTTTCATCATGAACCGCATCGGGGATCTTGGCTTTCTCTTAGGAATGTTCACTTTGGCCTATATGTTTGGGTCGTTAGATTATATACAGCTCAAGACTAGTTTCTCATCGGCAGTTCTCACTGATCCGGTAGTATATTGTGGTCTGACGCTTGCTGCACTGTGTTTATTTATCGGAGCAACGGGTAAAAGCGCGCAGATTCCGCTTTATACATGGTTGCCCGATGCAATGGCCGGGCCGACTCCGGTTTCAGCATTGATACATGCTGCGACAATGGTCACAGGCGGTATCTTCCTTATTACCCGTATGGGCTTTCTCTACAATGCCATCCCGAGTATTCAAACACTCATAGCTGTGGTTGGAGCCTTTACTTCTTTGTTTGCCGCTACCATCGGACTTATGCAGACCGATATTAAGAAGGTATTGGCTTATTCTACTGTTTCTCAGCTGGGACTGATGTTCCTGGCATTGGGTGTCGGAGCCTACACGGCTGCAGTATTTCATGTGGTGACACATGCTTTCTTCAAAGCTTGTCTTTTCCTTGGTGCCGGTTCGGTGATTCATGGTTTGGGAGGCAATCAGGATATGCGAAAAATGGGAGGTGTCAAAGCGGTGATGTTCGTCACTTATGTTACTTTCTTTATCGCTACGCTTGCTATCTCAGGAATTCCTCCTTTTGCCGGATTTTTCTCCAAAGATGAAATTCTAATGTCCGCTTTTGAACACAACAAAGCGCTGTGGCTAATCGGCTCTATTGCTTCTGTGATGACAGCTTTCTATATGTTCCGTGCTTTGTTCCTCACATTCTTCGGTACATTCAGAGGAACTCCGGAAGAAAAACATCATATACACGAATCCCCTAAAACAATGACTATTCCGTTGATTGTTTTGGCTGTCCTATCTGTTGTCGGTGGTTTACTGGGTATTCCCGGACGCAGCTGGATCGAAAAATATCTGGAACCGGTTCTTCCACAGGTGAGTGAACATCATGTATTGGGCGGAACGGAATATGGGCTGATGACCGTGGCCGTAATTGGCGGTGTTTTAGGTATTGTGATAGCTTATGTGTTGTACCTTTCCAAAAAACAGGTGCCTTCAGCTGATGAAGATAAATCGGGATTGGGAAAAGTCATATACAACAAATTCTATATTGATGAAATCTACGATGCCATTTTCGTAAAGCCCGTTTATGTGCTTTCATCGTTCTTGACGAATATAGATAAAATCATCTCCGGAATTATTGACGGGCTTGGTGTTTTCACCGGGTTCGTAGCAGGCAAAGCCCGTTTGATACAGAACGGAAATATGGGAACCTATTTGTTTGTGTTTGTCTTGGGATTGTGTGCAATTCTAACCTATTTATTCATTATTTAATTCCGGCTATACAAATCCTTTTCGGAATTATATAAACATTGAAATTTAGTAAAAAATGAATATAGTAGCAGTTTTATTGGTCTTGTTAGCCGGAGTGGTAATCACGCTGGCCTCAGGTAATAAGTTAGCAAAAATCTCTGCACTCGTTTTTAGTGTGATTGTTTTGCTCTCATCGGTGTGCATGTTGTCGGAATACCTGCTTCATGAGGATGTCGGTGCAACTATTCCCTGGGTATCTTATCCCAACATTTCATTAAGTTTTAAAATAGATGGACTGGCGTTGGCCATGGTATTGTTGACAACAGTGCTTACCCCGATCATTATTCTAACGACATGGAGCAAAGAACTGAAAAATGCGAAAGCTCTCTATTCGTTGATATTGTTTATGGAAGCTGCCATGCTGGGTACATTCACGAGTAGCGATGGTCTTATCTATTATATTTTCTGGGAACTTTCTCTATTGCCCATCTATTTCATTATTCTATTATGGGGTAACGGAGAATTCGAAAAACGAAAGAAGACGGTCATTACCTTCTTTATATACACATTTGCAGGCTCCCTGTTCATGCTTGTTTCACTTGTATATTTATATACCCAGTCCGGTACATTCTCTATCGATGCGTGGTATAAACTCAATTTGCCGGTAAATGTCCAGTATTGGGTATTTGCAGGATTCTTCATTGCATACGCTATCAAGATTCCTATTATCCCGTTTCATTCTTGGCAGGCTTCTACTTATCAGAAGGCACCGGCTTACGGAACAATGCTTCTTGCTGGTATTATGCTAAAGATGGGATTGTACAGCATACTTCGCTGGCAATTGCCTATTGCTCCTGCTGCTGCAGAATATTTCCAATATCTTTTGATTGGTCTATCGGTAGCCGGTGTTATTTATGGTTCCATCATTACATTGAAACAGCGTAATATCAAACGTTTTCTTGCGTATTCCTCTCTTGCCCATGTGGGGTTGATAGCTGCAGGTGCTTATACGCTGACAGTAGATGGTATTCAAGGCGCAATTCTGCAAATGATGGCTCACGGCTTGGTGATTGTCGGTCTGTTCTATATCGCGGATATTATTTACAGCCGATTAGGAACAGCAAATATCGATGAGATGGGAGGTATTAAGGCGCATGCCGGAAAACTGAGCACGGCATTTATCGTGTTGGTGTTGGCTTCGGTGTCTCTTCCCTTGACATTTAATTTTATCGGTGAATTCACTATTCTATACAGCCTGCTTCAGGTGAATACTTGGTTTGCTCTGCTGGGCGGACTGACCATTATTCTCGGTGCCTTTTATATGCTTCGCATGTTCCAGCAGGTCATGTTGGGCGAGGGGAGCTCAAAAGGATTTTTAGACCTGAAAGTTGGAGAAATCTTTGTTTTGTCACTCGTTATCGGATTGATTATTGTGTTCGGAATTTTTCCACAGCCAATTATTAATCTGGTGCATCCGGCAGCCCAGGATATTGTATCGCTGATTCATGCGGTGCGTTAAGAATGAACCGGATAAATAAGCCGGTTTAAAAACTAGAAAAAACGGCCTGCTTCAGGATATCGACACATTGTTGCATTATCTGTCAGGCATATTATTACATTAGTTATATAATAAGAAGATGAGTTTATTATTAGCTGTAGCTTTTTTAGGAGTTCTGTGCTTGGTTCTTGAGGTTCTTAACCTAAGGAAAACAATTGTACCCATTTCAGTGATTGCGCTGCTGGTACTGTTTGGAATTACAGTTTATGATATTTCGACCAACGGAACCATGCTGGATGCTATCTACGTGCCGGGAATGTTAGTGTTTAATTTGTTTGCAAAAGCATTTTCAGCTCTTTTCATTCTGCTGACAGCCTTGATTCTTTGTTTGATACCTTTTGCCTGTAAAGAACGCCCCAGTCAGTTGTCTGATTTTCCGGCGATAATTCTTTTCTTGTTGACAGGTGCAATCGCAATGGTCTCGTTTCGTAATCTATCGATGTTCTTTCTTGGACTTGAGATATTGTCTATTTCTCTTTATCTGCTTGCCGCAAGTAACGTTAAAAGTAAACGAAGCAATGAGGCCGGAATGAAATATTTCCTGATGGGATCTTTTGCCTCCTGTATCGTCTTGTTCGGTATGGCACTTATTTACGGAGCAACAGGGACATTCGATATTTCAAAAGTCATTGAAGTGGCTCACTCTGGTGCATTGCCTGGTTGGTATGGCATCGGAATTGCCATGGTATTGGTCGGAATGTTGTTTAAAGTATCGGCAGTTCCTTTCCACTTTTGGGCTCCCGATGTATATCAGGGTTCACCTACCATTATTACCACCGTGATGAGTACGTTGGTGAAAGTGGCTGCTATGGCGACACTTTATAAACTGATGGATATTTTGATTGTGGATATCAAACCCGAACAACGTATCTTGATACTTACTGTTTCTATTTTGACAATGACCCTGGGAAACATTACAGCTATCAAACAAACCAATATCAAACGAATGATGGCATATTCCGGGATATCACATGCCGGTTTTATGTTGATGACGCTGCTATATCTGCACAATGATATTCAGATTCTCCTTTATTATGCTGCGGCCTACGGATTGGCCGGTGTTGCTGCTTTTGCAGTGATATTGGCTGTGTGCCACGCGAAGGGCAAGCAAGATATCGATATGTTCGCCGGTTTGGGTAAGACTCATCCCGTAATGGCTGTGGTTCTAACTTGTGCCATGTTCTCTATGGCCGGTATTCCGGTATTCTCGGGTTTTATGGCTAAGTTCTTTCTATTTAACGAAATGTTGAATATCGGAGAGACCGCAATTGTCATTGTCGGAGTTCTTAATTCCATTGTCAGTGTATATTATTATTTCCGGGTAGTCAATCTAATGTTTTCAAAAGAACCTGATGAAACCAATAAGGTAGAATTCCCTTCTTACCTGAATATTGTTGCTGTTGTAGCAATACTTCTGAATCTTGTATTAGGGCTTTATCCATCTGTAATAACAAACATGCATTTCTAAATCTGAAATCATAATACAATACAATCTGAAGAGCCGCTTTCCTTCTTGGGAGGCGGCTCTTTTGCGCTGTGTCCAGACGGTTAATAAACTGGTGGTGTGTGGGAAAGATTGCCGTCAAAAAGGAGGTGTCGCAAACCCGCGTAAACATCCCAAATTCGCCGTTTTTTAGATTGTTTTCAAAAGGTTGGCCTTTGCCTTCAAAAAAGATGTGTTTTGCTTCAAGAAAGGCAATTGCTATGCTGTTTGTCTGGTTGGTGCTTATTTGTCGCCTACTCACGCGGACTTCCAAATATAAGTGTTGTGAGGAGTAAAAGGTATTTGATCGGTTGCTGGACTGGCAAATTTTGCCCTTTTCTCTTTTTTCTTGGCAAAAACGAAGGAAAGAATCAAGGCTGCACTTCTCATTCAGACTCATTTACTATTCACCGGCTATGCGTGTCGAGGAATAAGGTTGATGAATGACTTTCAAGGGATGTTTTCTATTTTCCTTTTTGGGGTTGTCTGCGATTGAAGCCGCAGGGAGAAACTGTCAGAGGAAGTTTGTTTTCTCCTCTTTTGTGCTGTCGGAGGTGATGCGATTTAGCCCGGTTGATCTTCAATCGCAAACCAATTGGCTTGCCGATAATCTGATCTGTTGCGAATTTGGCAGATGTTACACTTCTCCTTTATTGAGCAAGGATGCAACTTTACAACAGGATACTCTTTTGCGTCTGTAGCCGACGCGCTTTCTCGTCTATGGTCACGCAACGGTACGTCTATGTTAGACGCAGCATATAATCTATATATAAAAGCAGCTTTTCAGAATATTCCTGCTTGTCCGGACTTCCTTCTTTAAAATTTTCTAACCGGATGTATTTTCATTAAAAAACTCCGGCGGTATTTCGTATTGCATTAATAATTAAGATTTAACACGGTAAATTTGCGTGTGCGGATAAAAATGTATTACTTAGGAAATTACTAACTTTTCTTAAATAAGTCTTTTATGAGATATTTTTATTCCGTAGCTATTGCTCTATTTTTTTCATCTACTGTGAATGCCATACAAGAAGATTTTGTAGAAGAACGGACCATTCGTGATATTGCTTTAGGTGGTATAACGATCGGGACGAATTCTATCATCTCTATTGCCGGAAACCGCGATACTTCGACACAGTTTCAGATTGCCTACAGAAATAAATTTGCGATGAAGGAAATGTCTGTCGGGTCGCTTGTCGGTGTGTTTTCTTCCTCTTTTATGACGAATGCGGTGAGCCTGTTTTCTGCCGGATACGATGATTACAGGCAAACATTATTTTCGTTGCATGGGCAGAAATCTCTTTTCGAGTTTTTTAATTTGGGTGTTTCTCTTCACCATAGCTCTGTTTCGGCTGTTACTCTTGAAAAAAATATTTGGTGTCTGTATCCGAAAATAGGCGTAGAATATGCTATGCGAAATGCTTGGCGTTTGGGAGTCACTATTGATAATCCCGTTCGGATTTATTCAGACAAAGATTATCCGCTTGATAAGGAATTCAGGATAGAAGCCGGAGTCTCTTATCGTTTAGGAGAGGTGTTGATGATTGCCGGTGAATACAATTATACTGATGGAGCCTCCGACTGTTTCCGTTTGGGGGGTGAATTTGCTTTTATACCGACTTTTAAAGTGAGGATAGGCGTCGTTTCCCGTCCTTTCTCACCCTGTTTCGGATGTGGCTATATCTTACGCCAATGGACACTCGATTTGAGCTCAGAACAGCATCGCTATTTGGGTAATTCTCTATCGCTCGGATTGTCTTATCACTTCAAAAGATAGTTTTATGCAACGCAGCCTGATTTTTATTAAATCATTCCGATCAATGATTAAAAATCAGGCAAGTTACTTGCCTGCTAATCGTAAAAATTGAATCGTATGAAAAACTGCTTAAGAGTATTATTGGCCACCATTTATTTGTGTTGTATCCCAGAAAAGACCTTCTGCCAGAGTTCTGTTTCTGACTGGAGGGAATATTTGCAGCAACTTGCCGAAGAAGGAGTGAATACAGAGAATCTGGAAGCAATGTATGATGAACTGTCCGACATTGAAGCACATCCGTTTAATCTCAATGAGGTGGATTTATCTGATTTGAGCCGCCTTCCGTTTCTTTCGGAAGATCAGCAGCAATCTATAATGCAATATCTTGACAAGAACAAACCTGTTTACTCCGTATATGAATTACGGAACGTGCCACACCTCGATTTACAAACAGTACAATTGCTGCTTCCGTTTTTTTATGTTGGAAAATATAAGGTAGAATTGCAGAGAAAATCTCTCTTGAAACTGCTGAAAGAGGGGAAAAACGAACTCCAGTTTCGTTTCGACAAAGTATTTCCCCGACGGGCCGGATATAAGACGGTTGCGGATAGCATCCTTGCGAAATACCCGAACCGGGTATATCAGGGTGAAGATTTTTACCATTCTGTGCGATATGCCTATACTGCCGGACGAAAGCTGCAAGCCGGGTTCGTTGCAGAGAAAGATGCCGGAGAACCTTTCTGGACAAAATCGCATAAGGGATACGATTATTACGGAGCATACATTGCCTTGCGGAATATTGGACACTGGAAAACAGTGGTTGCCGGTAATTATCGTTTGGCCTTTGGTCAGGGATTGGTGCTGAGCAATAATTTTTATCTCGCTAAATCCTCTCTGGCGACTTCTGTGGCAAGGCGGACTTCTCTGCCAACCAAATATATGTCGAATGGAGAAGCCGGCTATTTTCGGGGATTAGCGGCCGCTTATGGCTTCAACGATTTTACTCTGACGGCTTTTATCTCTTACAAGGACGTGGATGCCAATCTTCGCAATGACAGCATCATTACCTCGTTCAAAACCGATGGCTTGCATCGTACGCAGTTGGAAATATCCAAAAAAAATAATGTGACGGAGCAGGTTGGCGGAGCTAATTTGCAATATGTGAAAGACGGGATGCAAATAGGTTTCAGTTTTCTGTATAATCACTACAATAGAAAATGCGACCCGGTATTTCAGGAATATAACCGGTTTTATTTCAGAGGCAATCAAAATGCCAATGCAAGCCTGGATTATTCTTACCGTTTTCGTCGTTTTTCTCTTGCCGGAGAAACAGCGGTTAGTAAGAACGGCTCCTTTGCCACTTTGCATATTCTCAATTTTTATGCGAAACAAGGAGTTACTCTTTCCGTTCTACAGCGGCAATATGCACGTTCGTATCAGGCACTCTATGCAAATGCTTTTTCGGATGGTTCATCGGTTCAGAACGAATCGGGATGGTACTTTGGTTCACAGATTGCACCTTCTGCCAGGTTACGTTTGTCTACTTACATAGATATGGTTTCATTTCCTTGGGTGAAATACGGAATTAATGCTCCCTCTCGTTCGTACGATTATTTTATTCAGGGAGCGTATGATGTGAATTCCCTTTTGCAGTTCGTCCTTCGATACCGTTTTCGTGAGCGGGAGAAAAATGTGAAAGATGCAGACAGTAAGATCTTTGTACAGAAGAACAGTGTCCACAAGGTGCTTTTGCAGGCGATAGAGAAGTTTTCTTTGCGATGGTCCGGAAAAACAATCCTTGACTGGAATTGGTATAAATCAGCTGATCTTCCTGTCGAAACAGGTTTGATGGTCTCTCAAATGCTTTCCTGGCAGGCGGCGGAACAATGGAAAGTGGATTGGTTTGCAGCTTATTTTAAGGCCGATTCCTATCAAGTGCGTGTCTACAGTCGGGAACGTAGCCTGGCAAACAATTTTTATATGCCTTCGGTATATGGTGAAGGGATACGTTCTTCGGCTTCGATAAGGTATCAATGGCAGCGACGGCTTTCTATATCTTTGAAATGTGGTTTGTCAAAATATTTTGACAAAAACACGATTGGGACAGGTTTGGAAAAAATTGATGCAAGCCACAGGCTCGATTTAGTGACTTATGTGCGCTGGCGGTTTTAAAACGACAGGAGGCTAAACATATTAGTTTAGCCTCCTGCTGATTATTTATTAGAAAATAGAATATTAGAATTCTACATTCTTCGGTGTACGGGGAAAAGGAATTACGTCGCGAATATTGGCCATTCCGGTTACAAAAAGAATCAACCGTTCAAATCCCAGACCGAAGCCTGAGTGAGGCGCCGTTCCGAATTTGCGGGATTCGATGTACCACCAAATCGGGTCAACATTCATGCCCAACTCGTTCACACGGTTCATCAGCTTGTCGTAATCAGACTCACGTTCCGAACCTCCGATAATTTCTCCGATTTTCGGGAATAGGACATCCATTCCACGAACAGTCTTTCCGTCTTCGTTCTGCTTCATATAGAACGATTTGATTTCTTTGGGATAATCAGTCAGAATGACAGGCCGTTTGAAGTGTTTTTCCACCAGGTAACGTTCGTGTTCCGACTGGAGATCTGCTCCCCAATAGACCGGAAATTCGAACTTATGGCCACTTTTCTCCAAAATCTCAACTCCTTCAGTATACGTAAGACGTACAAAGTCGTTTGCAAGAACAAATTTCAGACGTTCAATCAATTCCTTGTCAAACATTTCATTCAAGAACTCGATATCATCTTTGCAGTTTTCCAGAGCATATTTTATTAAATATTTCAGAAAATCTTCTGCCAGATCCATGTTGTCCTTGATGTCGTTGAAAGCAACTTCGGGCTCAATCATCCAAAACTCGGCCAGGTGGCGTGGTGTATTGGAGTTTTCTGCACGGAAAGTCGGTCCGAATGTATAGATGGCTCCTAATGACATTGCGCCGAGTTCACCTTCCAGCTGGCCGGAAACCGTCAGATTGGCTTGTTTGCCGAAGAAGTCGTCTTTGTAATCCACAGCTCCGAATTCGTCTCTGGGAATATCATTTACATCCAGTGTAGTCACCTGAAACATGGAACCGGCACCTTCTGCATCTGAAGCTGTAACGATAGGAGTGTGAAAATAGAAGAATCCATTATCATTGAAATATTTATGGATAGCAAATGCCATGTGGTGGCGTATTCTGAAGATTGCGCCAAAGGTATTTGTTCTGGGGCGGAGGTGGGCTATTTCTCTCAAAAACTCAAGAGAATGGCCTTTTTTCTGTAGCGGATAGCTGTTTGGATCAGCCGTTCCCAGCACTTCAATTTCTTTCGCCAGAATCTCCCCTTTTTGTCCTTTGCCTTGTGATTCCACATATATGCCGTTGATGTTGACACAAGCTCCGGTCGTAATTGGTTTCAGAAATTCCTCTTCAAAGCTAGCCAAGTCGATAACAACCTGTATGTTGTGTATGGTGGATCCGTCATTCAGAGCCACAAAATTTACCTGTTTGTTCCCTCTGCGGGTTCTCACCCAACCTTTGACGTTTACAGTTTCTCCAAAATCCTCTTTGTATAGAAGATCTACGACTTTTGTTCTGCGAATTTGTTCCATTTTTTGTTGGTTTCTTTCACTGTGCTCTTTTGAGCAGGATTCTCTATTTTTTTATGTCTATTCTATTTGTTATTCGAACGCACCCATGCGAAGCATATTCACTTCTTGCTCATTGAGGTATCTCCATTTCCCTTTTGGGAGATTCTTTTTGGTCAGGCCGGCAAAGAATACACGATCCAGCTTCACCACATGGTAGCCAAGCTTTTCAAAAATACGTCTTACCAGACGATTTCTACCTGAGTGAATTTCGATGCCTACTTCGTTATATACATCTTCGGCTACGTATGCGATAGAATCTGCATGGATTTCCCCGTCTTCGAGTTCGATACCGTCTGCGATTGCTTGCATGTCTTCTACGGCAACATCACGGTCGAGTGTTACCTGATAGATTTTCTTTTTCTTATATTTCGGATGCATTAGTTTGGAAGCTAAATCTCCGTCATTTGTCAAAAGCAATACTCCTGTGGTATTTCTGTCGAGACGTCCAACCGGAAAAATTCTTTCCGGACATGCATTCTTTACCAAATCCATTACCGTCTTTCTGTTTTTGGGATCATCAGAAGTAGTCAGTGTATTTTTCGGCTTGTTTAGCAGTACATACACCTTGCTTTCCAACTTTACCGGTTCGTCGTGGAAAGTAACCAAATCCCCACGAGTCACTTTGGCTCCTAGTTCATTGACAACCAGTCCATTTACTTTTACGACTCCCGCTTCGATGAAGTTATCTGCTTCACGACGTGAGCAAACTCCGGCATTTGCCAGGTATTTATTCAGACGAATCGGAGTATTTGGATCGATATCTTCTTTATACTTTACCGGCTTTTGAAGCTGTGGCCTTCTTTTTTCAGGAGATTGTCTGTAGCCACCGCCCTGTGGAGCTCCCGGGCGTCTTGGTCCGGCATTCCGGTTTCCCATGCTCGGACGGTTATTGCCATAGTTCCCTCCGCGGTTGTTGTTACTATATCCTCCTCCGCGATTGTTATTACCGTATCCACCTCCGTTGTTGCCATAGCTCCGGTCTCCACCTCCGCGGTTATCATAGTTCCGATCTCCGCCTCCGCGGTTGTCACTCCGTTGTTGATAGCCTTCCGAATTATTACGTTGGTTGGAATAGTTGGGTCTTCCCTCCGAATAATTGTTATTGCTCGGACGTCGGTTGTTGCTATAGTCTCTTTGTCCGGATGGTCTGTTGTAGCCACTCCCGTTTGAGTATCCTCCTTGTTCTCTGCTGCTTGAGCGTGCGTCTCCTACGCGGGGACGTTTTTTCTTTATTGAATTCTCATCGCTGTTGGAACTTGAGTAAACGGGTCGCTGATCCTGTTCACGGGATCTGTCATTGTTAAATGTTTTCCGTGGCGATGACGTGTGACCCTCCCGGTTTGTATCGTTATTACTATTGTAATAGCGAGAATCATCTTTTGTTGTATCCATTGTTGTTGAATATTAAATTAATAGTTGATAACCTTTAAAATTAGTAATTAAATTCCTGTATAACTGTGAGGCGTAATTGCCTTTAGTTCTTGTTTTATTTCGTCCGAAACATGTAGCTGATCGATAAACTGAGAAATTGATACAGCATCAATATGTTTATTCGTACGCGTTAGTTCTTTCAAAGCTTCGTAGGGTTTTGGATATCCTTCTCTGCGGAGAATAGTCTGAATGCCTTCTGCCACAACTGCCCAGCAATTATCCAAATCCTGGTAAATAGCGTTTTCATTGAGAAGCAGTTTCTCCAACCCTTTGCGGGTGCTTTGTATAGCAATGGTGATGTGTCCGTAAGGCACCCCAATGTTTCTTAAAACCGTAGAGTCGGTAAGGTCGCGTTGCAATCTCGAAACAGGAAGTTTTGAAGCCAGATGTTCGAGAATCGCTGTTGCAATACCTAAATTCCCTTCTGCATTTTCAAAGTCAATAGGGTTTACCTTGTGTGGCATGGCAGACGATCCGATCTCACCTTCTTTGATTTTTTGTTTGAAGTATTCCATCGAGATGTATTGCCAAATGTCGCGATTGAGATCGAGCATAATTGTATTGATGCGCTTTGTTGCATCAAACAAGGCAGCCAGATTGTCGTAATTCGAAATCTGTGTTGTCCAGGCTTCTCTCTGCAATCCGAGTTTTTCGGCTACAAAATTATTTCCGAATTCTTTCCAGTTGTATGAAGGATAAGCTACGTTGTGAGCATTAAAATTGCCGGTAGCTCCTCCGAATTTAGCTGAAATAGGTACTTGTTTCAGTAGACACAATTGATTTTCCAAACGGCTGACGAATACCTGAATTTCTTTTCCCAGACGTGTTGGTGATGCCGGTTGGCCATGAGTTTTTGCCAGCATCGGTATATTTTTCCAGTCATTTGCCCGTTTCTGAAGTGCATCAATCAGTCCTTCCAGTTCAGGAATATAATATTCGAGGAGAAAATTCTTAAGAGACAAAGGAACGGAAGTATTGTTGATATCCTGTGATGTTAATCCGAAATGGATAAATTCTTTAAATTCGTCTAAACCAAGAATATGAAATTTCTCTTTAATGAAATACTCGACAGCCTTCACATCATGATTAGTCACTTTCTCAATCTCCTTGATATGGAGTGCATCCTCTTCCGAAAACGCTGTAACGATAGTTCGTAATTCGGGGAACACGGAAGAATCTATAGCTCGAAGCTGAGGAAGAGGAAGTTCACAAAGAGCGATGAAATATTCCACTTCGACTTGTACCCTATATTTGATAAGGGCATATTCCGAGAAAAATAAACTTAATTTTTCGGTTTTGTTACGATATCTGCCATCTATCGGTGATGTCGCTGTGAGACTGCTTAATTTCATGAGAAAATGATGATAATTCGTCTATGTGTTTTTTCAATATGAGTTCTAAACCCTAAAATATCTTTAATCTGTTCCTGAACTATTTTGGTGTTAGCTAAATAACGAAAAGAAAGATTAGTTCTTGTGCGGAAACATTCTAATTATTATTCTGCACAAAAATAAACAAAAAATAATCCACTCTATACTTCTAGAAGCTTATTTTTTGATTTTTCATTAATTTCTTGCATAACTAATCCTGCTATTGTAAAACCAAATATAGCCGTTACGTGAGCCATTGTTCCATTGATCTGGGCTTTTGAACTACACCACTCGTGGTTAGCCAGCTCCGGATCGCCGGGTGCTTTGGAGGATTTGGGGCAAAGGCATTTCTCTGTGCCGCAAGAGTCGTTGTGTCCGAGATTCGGAAGTACCTCTTCGCTGTAAACACAGGTGAATTTTTTTGCCGGCTTTTCTCCTTTCTTTATTTTTTTTCTTAAAGCTGCGCCTAGAGGGCAGCCCCTAACTTTCCAAAATTCTGCTGTCCTTATTTTCGAAGGATCCATTTTGAGAGCTGCGCCCATCGACGAAATAAAAGTTGCTTCCGTCTTTGTCGCCGTTCTGATTAAGTGAGCTTTACTGTCGAGGCTGTCAATAGCATCGATTATAAAATCATATTCATTCAGTTGAAATGAATCTGAGCTGTCTGCATTGTATATTTTTTGCAGTGCGTTGATAGTTGCTTTTGGATTAATCTCAAGCAGGCGTCCCTTTAATGCATCCACCTTGACCTGGCCTACATTTTTTGTAGTAGCCAGTAGTTGCCTGTTGATATTGGTAACACACACTCTGTCCGAATCGACGATGGTCAGGTGCATAATGCCTGAACGAATAAGACTTTCTGCACACCAACTCCCAACTCCGCCTATCCCAAAGATAATAACTTTCGTCTTGTATATTTCATTCATAGTCTCCTCTCCCAGGAGTAATTCTGTCCTTCTGAAAAGGCCTTTTTCAATACCCATATTTCTTTTAATCGATCTTCCTTCAGAAAAAAATTATTTAAATTAAAACAAACAAAGAGAGATTTTGCTCAATTTGTTTTTCGTAATATCTCTTATTATTACTTAATTATAACTTTCAATCCTGCATATCGAACATGTGTTTCGATGTGCAGGATTGAAATACGAATCATAAATCCGTATCTTATGCTTTTAGCTTTTCTGCTATTGATTTTGCCAAAACTGCACACTGTTCGAGGGTGGATTCCTGAAGCGTGTATTTTATTTCGATCGGTGTTCCTATGACTTCAAAATTGGATTCTTCAGCAAACGCTTTGATTCGTTTTACGGCAGCTCCTGCCCATGAGAAAGAGCCGAAATACGAGAAATAGCGGTTTTTAATGTCTCTATTTTGAATTTTTGAAAGTAAAGATTCTATTTCGGGATACAATTGGTTATTGTATGTTGGTGAACCGATTATTAAGCTTTTGTATTTGAAAATATCGCGTAGAATATAAGATGAGTGGCTCTTGCTCACATTGTGCATGACAATGTTGCGAATGCCTGATTTTGCCAATTCGATAGCAATGGTTTCTGCTAATTGTTCGGTATTTCCGTACATGCTTCCATAGGCGATGACAACGCCATCTTCGGCTTCATACTTGCTTAGTTTGTCGTAGATGGAGACGATTTTGCTGATATCTTCTTTTTGTGTCCATATCGGGCCGTGTGTAGAACAAATCGTATTTATCTCTACGTTTTGAAACTTTTCCAGTGCTTTTTGAACAGGAGAGCCGTATTTTCCAACAATATTGGAATAGTATCTGACCATTTCGTTCATGTAGATTTCAGGATCCAGTTGGGTATCTGTTATTCCTCCGTCTAATGTCCCAAAAGAGCCGAATGCATCTCCCGAAAATAGAAGTTTATCTGTGATGTCGTATGTCATCATGGTTTCCGGCCAATGAATCATAGGAGTCAGATAGAATTTGAGCGTGTGATTTCCTAATGATAATTCTTCTTCATCCTTTATTACCTTCAGATTGTCGGTGATTCCATAGAATCCCTTCACCATGTCTACTGTACGCGCGTTTCCTACGATTTGAATGTCCGGATAGCGATCTTTTAGGATGGAAATAGAACCGGAATGGTCTGGTTCCATGTGGTTTATAATCAGGTAATCGAGCTTCTTCCCATTCAGAGCACTTTCGAGTTTTTGCATAAAAACATTGGCAAAACAGATGTCAACTGTTTCAAATAACACTGTTTTCTCATCCAATAGCAGATATGAATTGTAGGAAACTCCCTTTGGTAGCGGCCAAAGGGTTTCAAAAAGCTCTTTGTTTCGGTCATTAACGCCTAAATAGAGTAAGTCTTTCTGAATTTCAATAGGTTTTAGCATATTGTTTTAATTCTTCGATTTGTGCGTGTTGGTAGTAGCCGCAGTTATTGTTTTTTTACGATTAGCATTGTATATGAGCCAGATTCCCCAGATGATGAAAGGAATGCTCAATAGCTGTCCCATATCCATTCCGATATTGCTTCGAAGAGACAATTCGAAGGGTTCCTGAATGTTTTTTAGATATTCGATCAGAAAACGCGCTACGAAGATACCGATCATTGCGACTCCAATGATGTATCCTTGTTTTTCTTTTGCATTTGTTTTCCAATAGAGATAAGCCGAAATGCCGAAAATGATGAGATAGATGATGGCTTCATAGATTTGTGTCGGATGACAAGGTAAGCCGGCTGAACCTCCTTCTGAGAAGGGTAGGGCCCATTCTTTATCGTTGATAAAATTAAATCCCCAAGGCAGGTCAGTCGGACCGCCATAAATTTCAGAGTTCATAAGGTTGCCGACACGTATAAGAGCTGCAGTCAATCCTGCCGGAACAACAATCCGATCGAATGTCCACAGCATGCTTAAGTGTGTTATGTTTCTTGAATAAAGATAAACCGCAATGATAATACCGATTACACCGCCATGACTGGCTAAGCCTCCTTCCCATATTGCTAATATCTTGAGCGGATGTGACAGGTAGTAGCCCGGATCGTAAAAGAGGCAGTGCCCTAATCGTGCACCCGCAATGATGCCGATGATGATATAGGTAAAGAGCGATTCAAACCATTTGTCTGCTATCTTTTCCGATTTAAAGATGCGTTGAACAATGCTTACTGCTGCAATAAGACCTATTGCCCAAAGAAGTCCATACCAGCGAACATCTCTGCCGAATAAGTTGAACAAGGTCGGGGATACATCCCATGTTATTGATAGTAACATATTGTAAATAGATCTTTAATTATATTGGCGCATATCTTTTATAGGATTATCCTATCTGGATGCAAATATAACAATAATTTGATCGAAAAAGTGTGCTTATTCTACGAAACTTGGATTTTTATAGTGTATTTTGATACTGTTATTATTTTGAAATCTGATTAGAGAAAATGAAAAATGCTATCTCTTTGCTTTCACTCTCATTATGAAATCGATTCGAGGCTGTAACCAGGTAATATTTCCCTTGGTCCGGATGCTCCGGTTTTATTTTTATCTGAGTGGAATGCAAATTTGCTGCAATTACATTCTCTGCATGATTGGTATCTATGCTGTCGCCCGGATAGAAGGAATATACAGTATATGTCAAATCATCTTTTGATGGTGCTTCCCATACCAGTTGTATAGAGTCATTCCCACTTTTGAAAATCAAAAGATTCTTGGGAGATTCAGGTTTTTCCTTGCTCAACCAGGTCATTGGTGGCAATTTGGCGGGATTACGATAGTAGCTAATCAATTCATCCCGAATTCCTTTTATGTTATCAAGAAGCATTCCGAGTCTAAAGTAAGCTTCTCCCGGTGCTTTTACATCCCGTAGGTAATCCATCTGTCTGGTTAAGACATGTAATTCCCAGTCCTGCTCGTTAGGGAGTAGTTTGTAAACACCCAATCCCGGTACAACCAATCGTCCGTTTGCATTTTTCAACCAGTCGTCTACGTATGGATAGAAGTTTTTGTCCTGATAATAGAGCATCGGATAAACAGCATCCTGAATCCCGAGTTTTAACCAGTTATAGCTGTCCTGAAATACGGATTCAAATCCGCTCCATTTGTTTCCGTTCCCGGATAGAGAACGGTAGATTCCGAGCGGAGAACTACTTACCTGAATCCATGGTTTTACACTCTTTACGTAATTGTATACCTCTGAAATAAAGTTGGTGATATTTGCTCGTCGCCACGAGGCCAGTGATTCTCCTTTGCCGTATTTTTTGTAACTTAATTTGTCAGGAAACCCTGCATTTTCATCCGGGTAGCGAATGTAATCAAAGTGAACGCCATCGACATTGTACCCATTTATGATTTCTTTTACCAGCGAAATCAGATAGTTGTTCGTGTTTGGACTGCCCGGATCGAGATACCAGTCGCCTTTATATGCTTTCAGTATGTCGGGATAGAGATTCCGTATTTTTTGTATTCGGGCAGCGGGTGTTGCTTTTTGACTTCCAATCGGATACGTGACAATCCATGCATGGCATTCCATATTTCGTTTGTGACATTCGGCTATCGCAAAAGCCAGCGGATCAAAAAAACTTCCATCGGCGCATCGTGTCTGGATGAAAGGGCACATCGGTTCTATGGTTGACTGATAAAGAACGGAGCCTTTGAGACGTACCTGGAAAAGGATTGTATTGAAGTTGAGAGCTTGCAGCTTGTCGAGTATGCTTTTCAATTCTTCTTTTTGTTTGTCGGCTGTTTGTCGTGGAGAGGGCCAGTCGAGCTGATAGTTCGTTGTTAGCCAGACAGCTCTCACTTGTGTTGCCGACTCTTGTGCAGAGATGCATACTTGGAAAAAGAAAAATAGCAAAACGAAAGAAATTATTCTATTCATCAATGATTGTATAAGTTTTTGTGGTGCAAAAATATAGACTTTTTCTTATTAATCGGAGACCTGAAGCAGGATTTCATCTTTTTTACCGAACGGAGAAGTGCTTTTGGATAGTTCGAATTAGTCGTTTTTCTGTTGTCGTTTGAAAAAAAGTGACCCAGAAATTGGGAGTGTCAACTATTTATTTTACATTTGCAGTGTTCTAATAGACTAATACACCTGTAAAATGATTAAAATACACGATTTATCGTTTAGTTATAAAAAGGGAAGGCCTGTTTTTGATCATGTTTCGTTTGAAATGAAAAGTGGCATTTATGGGCTTCTGGGAGAGAATGGGGTTGGAAAATCCACCTTGTTGCGTATTATTGCCGGATTGAGGTTTCCTGATAGCGGACATTGTCGCATCGATGACATGGATTCGATGTACCGTTCTCCTGAACTTTTGTCCAGACTTTTCTTTTTGCCGGAGGAATTTGAAAGTCCTGCACTGACCGTAAGCCGGTTTGTGAAAAACAATGCTGCCTTTTATCCGAACTTCAGCCAGGAACAATTCAATCAATATCTTCGCGAATTCGATGTAGAGGAGGATAAAAAAATATCGGAGATGTCGTTCGGGCAGAAAAAAAAGGTGATGATCTCATACGGATTATCACTGAATACGCCTTATGTATTGATGGATGAACCTACGAATGGGTTGGATATTCCGTCAAAAGGACAATTCCGGAAAGTGATTGCCTCTGCTTATGATGAAGAAAAATGTATCATTATTTCTACCCATCAGGTTCGGGATTTAGAAAGTTTAATTGACCCGATTATTATTTTGGATAGGAATCAGGTACTCTTGAATAATTCGGTCGATGAAATTACCCGCGCATTGGTATTTAAAACCTCCGATTCAAAACCTGAAAATGCACTTTATATGGAAAATGGTTTGCATGGTTATTCCTATGTTGCACCGAATATTACCGGAGAAGAGACTACGATGAATATCGAAATGCTGTTTAATGCGGCTGTATCTAATCGGAATACATTTAAAGATTTGTTTCATATCTAAATTTGAGGAAAAATGAATAATGTTTTTAATATATCCCGTTTTAAAAAATTAGCAGCAAGGGAATTTGATATTTACAGGATGAGTTTTTTCTGGCTTCTGGTTATGGGGCTCGGAGCTTTTGTTCTTTGCGTGGTTGCGGGTCTTTTGGCAGGGAACTCTTCCCAGATCCATCTCTCTTTCGATGTTTGTGGGAAAGTGGTCGTTGTGATTGCACCGCTCATGTTTTTTAAAAACAAGAACAGAATAAATTCCATTTTTGAGTTTACTTTACCTGCCTCCACGACAGAGAAGTTTTTCGTGAAACTTTTGTTTTGCGTTGTTCTGACACCTTTGTTTGTTTTGGCGGTTCTGCTGTTAATCTCCGGGCTTTTTATGCTTATCCCCAATCAGCATTATCAAGGTATTTCTATTTTGGAAAGTCTTCAGTCGATCCGTTTTGAGAATTTCTTTGAACTGATAACCTTTCAATCCTTCTTTTTGGTCGGTACATTTTATTTCAGAAAAAATGTATTCATAAAAGTCTGCTTTGCTCTCATTGTTTATTTGATTGTTTTAATGGGTGTCTTTATGGCTTCCCACATTGATATTCAGAATATGGCCTATCATGTTGGTCACTCATTCTCTATCAATGCGGATACGATTGCTATCGGGGGATCAGGAAAAAACAATGTGCAGCTTCTTATTGCAAATATACTCGCCCCTTTTGGCCTCTGGGTCGTGAGTTTTCTCAAACTCCGGGAAACAGAGGTTTAATTTGGCGTAACGAAATTTATTTTACATGGAATTTAAAGAAAATAAACCTATATATTTACAAATAATTGATTTCTGCTTTCAGAAAATCCTTCGCAAAGAATGGCAGGAAGATGCCCGCATCCCTTCTGTTCGGGAATTGGCTGTGGCTCTCGAAGTCAATCCGAATACGGTAATGCGTTCTTTCGAATATATGCAGGCCGAAGGGGTTATTTTTTCGAAAAGAGGAATGGGTTACTTTGTTGCAAAGGAAGCATATCTGTTGATTTTGAAGATTCAAAAAAAAGAATTCTTTGAGGAAATCTTACCCGAAACTTTCAAGACAATGGATTTGCTTCAAATCAGCGTTGAGGAAGTTGTAGAACAATATAATAACCGAAAAAAGAAAAACTAAGTAAGAATGATGCTAGTTGTAAATTTAATTAAACAGGATTTTCTGAAAAATATTCGTTCGTCTAACCTATACAAGAATATAGCAGCGAATATTTTTTATGGATTTATGGCTCTGTATTTTATTGGAATCTTTCTTTTTATTGGATTTTTTCTCGATAAAATGCTGATGCAAACAGGTAGTCATTTCAATCCGATGTTGCAAGTATGTGGCTCTCTGCTTTATGCTATGCTTTCCGGGATGCTGATGCGCTTTCTGATGCAATCGCTTGTTACGTTCAATTTATCGGCCTATCAGACGCTAAACATCAAACGGGATACATTGGTGAATTTTATTCTATTGAAGCCCCTTTTCAATCCGATAAATTATTTAACATTATTGATTGTTATTCCGTTTGCGGTGAAATATGTTTTGGTATATTATAGCGGGTGGAATGCTTTGATATTCTGTTGGATGTATCTGAATATTATTTGGTTTAACTCTATGTTTGCCTCTTTCTTGAAGCGAAAATACGGGACAAGCCTTGTAAAGACTCTGATATTCATCGCTCTGATAGCTGCTCTTATGATTCTGGAATATTTCAAAGTATTTTCCCTTTTTGAAATTTCGCTGACTATTTTCAGTTTTGTGGTGCTTCATCCTTTAGGGGCAATTCTTGTTTTTGTTTTGCCGGTGATCGCATTTTCGTTGAATAAATGGTTTTTCAGTCAGAATTATTATGCTGAAACCTTTAACCGAAATGCTGCTTCAGAAAAGAATATTATGGCCGATTTTACTTTTCTCAACCGCTTTGGCATTGAAGGAGAACTAATAGCTTTACAGATGAAACTTATTTTGAGGCATAAGCGGACAAAGACAATGTTGTGGATGTCACTTATCTTTTTGTTTTATGGACTGCTGTTCTATCCCAACCAGGCGTATTCACATAGTAATGGTTTGTTATTTTTCGTTGCTTTATTTTTGACAGGCTTTGTAATGATAATGTTTGGACAGATGATTATCAGTAGCGACAGTGGCCATTTTGACGGGCTTATGACAAAAAATATACCTGCCTCCACTTATATACGGTCATTTTATTACATGCTGTTTGGTTTCTGTATTCTTAGTTTCGTCTTGACCACTCCGTATTTCCTTTTTGGTTGGAAAATAATTGCATTTCATCTGGCTGCATTTTTATTCAATATTGGGGTGAATATTTTTGTTTTATTGTTTGGTGCCACATACAACACCAAAAAAGTAGACTTATCAAAAGGATCGGCTATGAATTATCAGGGAGTTTCTTTAAAAAACTTTTTAATTATTGTTCCGTTACTAGGTTTTCCTATTTTTCTTGTTTATTTGTTTTCCCTGTTTGCCTCATTAAATGTGGCGCTGATTAGTTTATCTCTGATTGGAGTTTTGGGGCTTTTGTTGTCTCCGGTACTTCTAAAATTATGTATTAAACAGTTCTCCGAAAGAAAATATACTTTGGCGAGCGGGTATCGGGAAAGCGAATAGGCACCGGCGAACTTTAAGTAATAGGAAAAAATAAAAAATATCCCAATCTATATGATACAAATCAATAATCTTCAAAAAATATACAACGGAATTACGGTTCTGAATGTCCCTGAATTAATTATCCCATCCGGCGAAAGTTTCGGGCTTGTTGGTAATAATGGCGCCGGAAAAACAACTCTTTTCCGTCTGATTCTGGATCTTATCGAAGCATCGAGTGGCGAAGTCATCAATGATGAAATTCCTGTGAAGCGACATGACGAATGGAAGCAATTTACGGGGTCATTTCTGGACGAAGCTTTTTTGATAGATTTTCTTACGGCTGAAGAATATTTTTTATTCGTGGGGAAATTATATGGAAAATCGGAAGGCGATATCGATGCAGTGCTGGATACCATGAAAGATATTTTCAATGGTGAAATTCTGGGGAATAAAAAACTGATTCGGGAATATTCGAAAGGAAATCAGAAGAAAATAGGAATAGCAGCCGCATTGCTTATCCAACCTAAAGTCTTGATATTGGACGAACCTTTTACCGCGCTCGATCCGACCACTCAAATCCGATTGAAACGTTTTCTGGCAGAAGTACAGGAACAAACAAAGATGACAATGCTGATTTCAAGCCACGACCTTAATCACATTACAGATGTGTGCAAACGCATTGTTATTCTCGAAAAAGGGGCCATTGTCAAAGATTTGGTCAGAGATGAAGATACTTTGAGGGAATTAGAGGCTTATTTTACGATATAAGGTAAAAAAGTACCGGATATAATAGTAGTAATGTTCGTCATTTATTGAAAGTATATATATAATGCGTTTAAAATAAATGATAGAATGGATTAGATACATGAAGTTGATTGTATAGGACTACTTATAAATGGATGAAGCAAATCCTGATTTTTATTAAATCATTCAAGCGATGATTAAAAAATCAAACGGGTTTCATTCGACAAACAGTAAAAATTGAATCGTATGAAAAAAATAGCAGATATCGTGCTGATAGCACTTGTCATTGTTTCGCTTATTTGTGTGGCGACTCTTTCTCTTTGAATCCGCTGTCGGCAGGGAATTTCAGAATAATACTTATTTAACAAAGTGAATAAGTTGCGGTTGCCGATAAAAACGTTAATTTTGTTGTGAGCAAATATGTATTGCTTTTACATTAGATAAAACTTAAAAATGAAAATAGCTCTTATTGGTTATGGAAAGATGGGTCACGAGATTGAGAAAATCGCTCGTTCGCGTGGTCATGAAATAGTCTCTATTGTGGACATGGGTGAAGAATCGAAATTCGATTCGGCCGAATTCAAGAGTGCGGATGTTGCCATTGAATTCACTTCACCACAAAGCGCGCTGGCTAATTTTCGCCGGTGTTTTGCAGCGCATGTTCCTGTTGTGGCAGGAACTACCGGCTGGCTGGAGCATCTTGACGAAGTGAAACAAGCCTGTGAAAAAGAAGGGCAAACATTTTTCTATGCTTCCAATTTTAGTATCGGAGTGAATATATTCTTTGCTTTAAATAAATATCTGGCAAAAATAATGAACCAATATCCGGCTTACGGAGTGAAAATGGAAGAGGTTCATCACATTCATAAACTGGATGCACCCAGCGGAACGGCAATCACATTGGCCGAAGGTATCATCGAAAATGTAGATAGAAAAGAAACCTGGGTACTTGAGAAAGCAGACTCGGACAAGGAACTTGTTATTCATGCTGTCCGTCGTGATGAGGTTCCCGGAATACATGAGGTTTTTTATGAATCAGATGTTGACATTATCAGCATCAAACACGATGCTAAAAGTCGTCAGGGCTTTGCATTGGGTGCAGTGGTTGCGGCTGAATTTACTGCCGGGAAGAAAGGTTTTCTCGGAATGGATGATATGCTCAAATTTTAATTTTTTATTTATTTGATAATGACTTTTCAAGAAAGAATATCTGCTGCGAGCAAGCGTCAATGGACGAAAATGCTGATTGTGAATCTTCTCTGCATCTTGTTTGTTGTCTGGTCCGGTTATCCCTGGTGCCTGCTTCTTTTGTTGCTGTTTTTTGATATTTACATTACCCGCTACATTCCGTGGGGTGCATGGAAAAAATCGGACAATGTGATGATTCGTAAAACTATGGAATGGGTCGATGCGATTGTCTTCGCTTTGATCGCAGTCTATTTTATCAATACGTTTTTCTTTCAGAATTACCAGATTCCGTCTTCGTCGTTGGAAAAATCGTTGTTGGTGGGAGATTTTTTATGTGTCAGCAAAGTAAGCTATGGAGCTCGATCTCCAATGACTCCTTTTTCCTTTCCATTGGTTCAAAACACCTTTCCGGTGCTGAATGTGAAATCTTATCTCGATGAACCTCAGGTTAAATACAAAAGGCTGGCTGGTTTCGGAGCGGTAAAACATGGCGATATTGTTGTATTTAATTATCCCTCCGGCGATACGGTTGCGCTAAACCGGCAGCAGGAAGATTATTATGTCTTATGCAAACAGTATGGGCATGAGATGGTGAACACCCACTCCGAGGAATTCGGAAAAATTGTTTATCGTCCTGTGGATCGCCGCGAAAACTATGTCAAACGATGTGTCGGACTTCCGGGCGACTTGTTGCAAGTCAAAAACGATGAGCTTTTCATCAATGGACAAAAAACGCAGAATCCGGAAAATATGCAGCTGTCTTATTTTGTTCAGACAGACGGTACACAAATTCCGGAGAAAGTATTTGACGAGTTGGGCATCAGTAAAGATGACTATATGGTTGCTAACGAATATGGACAAACCTTTGTAAAAAGCTGGGAACTAGATACAAAAGACAGCCTTCAGTTTGAATCGATGGGATTTGCCCGTAAGAACGGAAAACTGGGATTGGCTTATCAGCTACCTTTGACTCAGGCTATGATTGCCAGTCTGAAAGAAAAGGCATACGTGGTGAATGTCATTAAGGATAAAAATGATTACGGATTTTATTATCCATTGAATTATAAAACCGGATGGGGACGCTCAAACTACGGGCCTATCTGGATTCCGAAGCGAGGCGTAAGAATCAGCTTTGACCAACATACCGATTACAAGGTAGCCCTTTATCGTCGATGCATCGAAAATTACGAAGGAAATAAATTCGATTACAAAAACGGCAAAGTGTACATCAATGGTCAGCAGGCCGATTCGTATGTTTTCAAATATGATTACTATTTTATGATGGGTGACAACCGTGACAACTCGGCCGACTCCCGCGTATGGGGATTTGTTCCTGAAGATCATATTGTCGGTCAGCCCATGTTTATCTGGTTGTCTTTGAATAAAGACAAAGGATGGCTGGATGGAAAAATTCGCTGGAGCCGTTTGTTTACAAGTGCGCATAAACGCTGATGCAGACTACGTTTTGCGCCTGATATATCCTTGTATTACATAAGACAAGATTTCTATGTTGGACAAAACAAAATACCGCTTTTGGGGCAAGGCAATTCTTATTGCCTTGCTTCTTGTTTTTGTTGTCCGTACGTTTTGGGTCGAATCTTATGTGATTGCCTCCTCACAAATGGAAGATGCTCTTCTGGATGGCGACCGCATTATCGTTAATAAAGCTTCTTACGGACTCCGGCTTCCGGTGACGGTATTTTCTATTCCTTTTACTTTTGACAGTTTTCTGGGACTTAAGTCTTATTCCAGTGCATTGGAATTACCATATACCCGGATTGGCGAATGTAAAATTCGGAATAATGATGTGGTCGTGTATAATCATCCTCTGCAAACCGATCGTCCTCTTGATAAGCGGATGCTTTGCATTGGGCGCTGTGTTGCCCAGCCCGGCGATACTGTGGAAATGAAAGGGTATGATCTGAAGGTGAACGGAAAGCAGTACGAGACCAGTCCTGATTTTGTCCTGGAATATTCTCTACCATTGGCTTGGGAAGATTCCGTCAAACGATTACTTAAGCAGTTGAATCTTCCTCCTACAACTGTTGTCAAGGAGGCACAACAACTTGTCCTTTCCTTAAATAAACTCAATGCATATCTGATGAAAGAGAATCTGCCGGATACATTGCTGATTGCTGCCGGCGAATCCGACAGAGAAGCATATAAAGTAGTGATTCCCAAAAAAGGGAGCAAGCTTAAACTTAATAATAACCTCTTGAGTATTTATTCTTACCTGATTCAGCAGGAACAAGGTCGAGATGTGGTGTTGAGGGATGGAAAATTGTTTTTTGGGGGAAAACCTATATCGGAATATACCTTTAGGCAGGATTATTTCTGGATTTTGGTCGACAATCCACAAAAAGGAATCGATTCGCGGCATTTGGGATTTATTCCTGAGAAAAATATTGTAGGGAAGGCATCACTTATCTGGTTTAGCAGTAGCTGGGGCAAACCTCGCTGGGATCGGATTCTGAGCTGGGTTCGATAATTTATTATTCAATATAAAGATTGGAATTGCCTGAGAGGCTTTTTTTCTTCATTCAAAATACAAAATTCAAATTGGACATTTATTTATCATCAGCTTATCTGGCTCCGATAGAATATTATGCTGCGATTGCGAGCGCAGAAAAAGTATATCTGGAGCAATGGGATAATTATGTGAAGCAGACTTACCGCAATCGTTGTTCGATTGTTGCAGCCAATGGTCGAATGCCTTTGTCGGTGCCGGTCGAAAAGCCACAGAGTGCTAAATGCCTGACAAAAGATATTCGTATTGCAGAACATGGTAATTGGAGGCATCTTCATTGGGTATCTATTGTCTCTGCTTACAATTCGACTCCTTTTTTTGAATATTACGAAGATGAAATCAGGGCTTTTTATGACCGGAAATTCGATTTTCTGTTTGACTTTAATGAGCAATTGCGTGAGTTGATTTGTTCGTGGATTGATATAGAGACATCTCATATTCATTATACGGATGAATTCAAGGTTGATTTTGCGCCGGACGAATTGGACTTGAGAGAGCGCATTCATCCCAAGAAGGATTGGCGTGAAACCAATTCACTTTTTGTGCCTACTCCTTATTATCAGGTTTTTCAGGAGCGTTTCGGGTTTATTCCCAATCAGAGCATCATCGATTTGGTATTTAATATGGGAAATGAAAGTATACTTGTTTTGCAGAAATCAAAATCGGGCAGATACTGTTGAAGTTATCCACCCGGTGTGCTTTTGGCTGATTGTTAGTGCCGAATAATAAGTTCCTGCTTGCCTCAGTCGTATTGTTGTCCTAAAAGACTTATTCTTCAGTTGCAACGTTTTCTTGACTGTGTTCCCAAGTATCCGCCATGATGCCTTTTGGCATATTCATCAATGGTAAATCCGATTTTTTTCATAGCTCCCACTACCAGTATGTCGCCAATCACAGTCATTACAGTGGTAGAAGTTGTCGGAGACATTCCCAACACACACACTTCTTTGGGATTGCCTGTTGCGAGGCAAATATTGGCTTCCTGAGCTAATTCGCTTTCCGGATTGCCGGTGATAACGATGAATTGGATATCTGCTATCAAATGCCGTGATAAGGCGATCAACTCTATAATTTCACGTGTTTTTCCTGAATTGGATATCACCAACATGACATCATTTTCCTGTAAGATACCCAAATCGCCATGCTGCGCTTCACTTGGGTGTAGAAAGACGGCCGGTGTACCTGTGGAGCTGAAGGTTGTCGCTATATTTTGTGCAATTTGTCCCGCTTTCCCCATACCGGAAGTGACTAATTTTCCTTTTTTTCGATGCACATGTTCAATAATCAGTTCAATAGCTTTCTCAAAATGATCCGTTACCGGGATATTGAGTACTGCATTTGCTTCTGCCTGAAGTAGATCTTTGATTTCTTCCTGATTCATGATGGCTGATACGTTGAATATAGAAAAGAAGATGTTCGTCGTTGACAGTTTTATCCGAACCGAACACCTTCTTGGATTTATTAAAGAGGCAAACTGCTTAATTTACTTTAAACTTGTACTCAACTTTGCTGAGTTCTTCATTTGCCTTTACTATTTTTTTCTTCAAGCTTTCCTTATGAGCTTCAAGCTTGACCTGAAGCTTTTCGTCACCTGTTGCGATAATCTGTAATGCCAGAATAGCTGCATTCTGGGCGGCATTGATTCCGACTGTTGCTACCGGAATTCCGGGAGGCATCTGCACGATGGCCAGAAGTGCGTCTAACCCATCAAGCGAAGAATTGATGGGAACACCGATGACAGGAAGGGTTGTCATGGAGGAAATTACTCCGGGAAGATGAGCAGCCATCCCGGCGGCGGCGATAATTACTTTGATTCCTTTTTCCTTGGCTCCTTTCGCAAATTGTTCCACTTGTTCGGGAGTGCGGTGTGCAGATAGAGCATTCATCTCGAATGGAATTTCCATCTCATCGAGAAACTTAGCTGCTTTTTCCATAATAGGGAGATCGGAAGTGCTTCCCATAATGATACTTACGAGTGGTTTCATCTACCTGTTGTAATTTTTTATTTACCAATAATTGTTCTGTATTCAGCAGTATTCAACAGAGATTCGATTTCGGAAGAGTCATTGATTTTCACTTTGATGATCCATCCTTTTCCATAAGGATCCTGATTGACCAATTCGGGAGTGTCATTCAATTCTTCATTGAATTCGATGATTTCACCTGAAACGGGCAGAAATAAATCAGAAACTGTTTTTACAGCTTCGATACTTCCGAATACTTCTTCTTTTGCAATTGTTTCACCAATACTGGTCACGTCGATGTAAACAATTTCACCAAGTTCATCCTGAGCGTAATCTGTGATTCCGACAGTGGCAATGTCTCCCGAGAAACTTACCCATTCATGGTCTTTTGTGTATTTTACGTCTTCTGGAAAATTCATAATTTCTATTTATTATTAGTTATTTAATGCTGGATATTATCAAATTAGTTGTTTCTCTCGCAAAGATACATTTATTCATCATTCTTTATCTATTTTGCGATTAAAAAAACGTGTATATTTTATTGGGGGTACATACCGAATAATGTTGCTAACTGAAAAATGCAATACGTATATATAAAAACAAAAAAGAAGAAACAAAGGCGACTAGCCATCCCGTGATGAACCCTCCGTATACTTGCCGGGTGGTATATTTTTGTGATGATAGCTGTAGCGAAGCGAGTAATCCTGCAACAAGAAACATAAAGATAAAGAGCATAAACGGATTTTCTCCCTTGATGAAATAACAGATTCCCATTGTCGAACCCAGCAGTCCACCGATGCCGGCCAGGTGACCGCTCATGTTTTTATAAATGCGGAAAATACCTGTAATCAGGAGAACAATAGAAGAGGCGACCAGCAGGCTGATGTACCAGATCGGCATTCCGAGCCGGGAGAAATAAAATAGAAGGATAGATAAAAAAATGAAAGAGCAGATGTAGGGTAAAAATCGTGTGCCGGCCTCAGAGTGGGGGTCGTTTTTGTAGATCTGTCTGGCGAGCTTTGCCAATAACGCAGGAAATACGTAAGAGGCAATGGCGACCAACAGCAAAAAACGAAAACTTTGGAACAGGCTGACAAAATAGATGTCAGAATAAAAAAAAGGAAGGATCGATGCGTATAAAGGCATCAATAAAGGTTGAAAAGCCTTTTCTGAGAGATGTTGTAATAGTTTAGTCATAAAATTGATGTTCCATTTGTTGCTAATCATTCCTTTATATTTGCTTCCGAAGCCGTGCCACCGGGATACTCATTTGTTCCCTGTATTTTGCAATCGTGCGTCGTGCAATAATATACCCTTTTTCTTTTAGGATGTCTACCAGTTTGTCATCAGTGAGAGGCTTCCGCGCATCTTCTTCTTCGATGGATTCTTTGAGTATTTTTTTGACCTCACGGGATGAAATTTCCTCCCCCGCATCGTTCTGCATAGACTCCGAAAAGAAGTATTTTAAAGAATAGATGCCAAAATTCGTCTGTACATACTTACTATTTGTTACTCTCGAAATAGTTGAGATGTCGAAGCCTGTTTTTTCTGCCACATCTTTAAGAATCATCGGGCGAAGCATCATTTCATCTCCTGTCAGGAAAAAATCATACTGAAGGTCGATAATTGCCTGCATGGTTCGTTGTAAAGTGTCCTGACGTTGCTTGATGGCATCGATAAACCAACGAGCCGAGTCCAGCTTTTGTTTTACAAAGAGCATTGTGTTTTTGACATCGCTGGAAACTCCTTTTTTGTTTTCGGCGTATCCCTGAAACAATTCCGAATATTCCCGGCTGATCTTCAATTCGGGAATGTTCCGCTGATTCATACTCAGGTATACTTCTCCGTTTAGGCTTTCAACGATGAAGTCAGGTATTACGGTGTTGAGCGTTGTGGTGAGAGAATCCCCCCATGTATTTCCCGGTTTGGGATTCAGTGTGATGATTACATCGATAGCATCTTTCAAATCATCTTCTGTGATTTCAAATTTCTTGATAATCCGATCGTAATGCTTTCGGGAGAACTCGTCGAAACATTCGGTCAGGATGGCTATGGCTGTATACACTGCCGTGGTTTGTTCTATCCTCTTGAGTTGGAGAAGCAGGCACTCCTGCAGGTTTTGAGCTCCTACGCCTGCCGGCTCGAAACTTTGTACGACATGTAATATTTTCTCCAAATGATTTTGAGCAATATCGATGTTCTGTTGAAAGAGCAAATCGTCGCTTATGGCTTGAAGAGGACGTTCGAGATATCCATTTTTGTCAATATTCCCTATAATGTACTGGGCAATTTTGCGTCCTGTCTCATCCAATTCCACAAGCCCTAATTGCTCCAGCAGATATTCGTGAAGCGATTCGCTTACAGAGAAGGGAATATCTTCTTTCTGTTCATATACCGATCGGTTGTTGTCGTTCAGCCGGTAATCCGGTATATCGTCTTCGGTGAGATAATCTCCCAGGGTAATGTCTTCCTGTGTTGTGTCACCTCCGTCATCGTTTACATCCGGTTCGTCCTCGTTTTGGAAAGAGTCGTCTGCCCCTTCCTCCAATGCGGGATTATCTTCCAGCTCTTGCTTAATGCGTTCTTCAAGTTCTAAAACAGGAAGTTCGGTCAGCTTGATGACCTGCATTTGCAAGGGTGATAATTTTTGTGTCTGCTTTAGCTGTAACTGTTGTTTTAGAGCCATCTTCGTTGTATCTGAATGTTATTACAAAGATAATAATTGTTTTGAATTCCCTGATTTAATAATAAGGTGAGTTAAAGGATCGCCTATAATGTACTTGATGCTACTGTGCCAGGGAAAATAATTCTATCTTTGTTAAAAAGAAAAGCTATCCTGAGCGTTTGTGATATGAAAGAAAAAATTTGGTTGTTTTTTAGAACCTATGTTCTGTTTATTGTATTATTTGAGTTTCAGCGGATTGTTTTCATGCTGTGTTATCATCATTTGTATGCAAATTCGAGTTTGGTAGATTATGGCCAGGTTTTATATCATGGACTTCTTCTGGATGCTTCTGTTGCCGGTTATCTGACGGCTATACCGGGACTTTTGCTGGTATTATCTGTCTGGGTACTTCCCCAAATTATTCGCCGGATTCAGCAAGTCTACTTTTCAGTTGTTTCAGTCATTTTGTCGGTTATTCTGATTTTGGACCTGGTGCTGTATGGATTTTGGGGTTTCAGACTGGATACTACTCCGTTTTTCTATTTTCTAAGTTCTCCTCAAAATGCGATAGCCAGTGTCAGTATCTGGTTTGTTATTTTAGGCGTTGTCGGTGTCTTGTCTTTAGCCTTTGTTTTTCGATGGATATTCCATAGGACCTTGCTGGTTGGAGTCAAAGAGTCTCTTCCTTTACGCAAACGCAATCAGCTGGCTGTTGTACTTTTTGTTTTGACCGGCCTTTTGTTTATTCCTATCCGGGGAGGAGTGACGACTTCGACAATGAGTATTGGACAAGCGTATTTCAGTGATAATATCGTATTGAATCATGCTGCTGTTAATCCGGTTTTCAGTTTACTGGAGTCTTCAATGAAAGAAATGAATTTCAAGAAACAATTTCGTTTCTTTGACGAAAACAAGGCCGGCCGTCTTTTCTCGACAGTTGTGAATAAAGATCCTTCGGCAGCCGATTCTGTTCCCGAATTATTTACGGTAAGACGTCCCAATGTAATATTTATTATCATGGAAAGTTTCATGTCTAAGACGATGGCTACTCTGGGTGGGTTACCCCATGTTGCTATTCATCTCGACGAAATAGGTAAAGACGGAATATTGTTTACAAATATGTATGCCAATAGTTTTCGTACCGACAGAGGAACAGTGTCTATCTTAAGTGGATATCCGGCACAGCCGACCACCAGTATTATGAAATATCCCAAGAAAACCCAAAGTCTGCCATCCATTCCACGAACCTTGAAAGGGGTAGGCTATGATTTGCGGTATTATTACGGAGGAGATATTAATTTTACAAACCTGAAATCGTATCTGGTCTCGATGGGATTCAATAATATTATCTCTGATAAGGATTTCCCTTTATCTAGCCGAATGAGTAAATGGGGAGTTCATGATCACCTTTTGTTTGAACGCGCACTTGCAGATATCAAAGCCGGGATGAAACAACCTTTTATGACTGTAGTACAGACATCAAGTAGCCACGAACCGTACGATGTGCCTTTTCATCGCCTGCAGGATAAGTACTTGAATTCTGTTGCATATACTGATAGTTGTATCGGGCAGTTTATTCATCATTTGAAAGCATCACCTGTATGGAAAAATACAGTGATAGTGCTCGTCCCAGATCATGCGACGCATTATCCTCAATCCATCAAAGACAATACTCCTGAAAGATATCAAATCCCTTTGATATTTACCGGAGGAGCCGTGAAACAGCCTTTACGGATTGCTACTTACGGCTCCCAGATAGATATTGCGGCTACTTTATTGTATCAGTTGGGAGTTAGTTCAAAAGATTTTACATTCAGTAAGAATATGCTGAATCCATCTAATCCTCATTTTGGATTCTTTACATTTCCGAACTTTTTTGGTTTTGTTACAGAAAACAGTCAGACTGTTTATGATAATGATTTGAAAAATACGTCTTTGTTGAAGGGGCCGGATGCACAACGGAATGAAGAGCGCGGAAAAGCGCTCCTGCAGAAACTGTATGAGGACTTATCCAATCGATGAAAGGAAATAATTAAATGTAGTATTCAGTCGGGTCGATAATCCCGGCTCGCATGGCATGCTTGGTCGCTTCATGCACATTGTTGACATCCAGTTTGCGGAAAATATTTTTCCGGTGGGTTGTCACCGTATGAAAACTCAGATTCCGTTCTGCTGCAATCTCTTTTGTGGTCTTTCCTAATGCGATGGCTTTCAGGATCTCTTTCTCTGTAGCCGTGAGTGAACTGTCCGGCTTTTCTTTCTCGCTTTTATTGAAACTCACTACCTGGTTGCTGATTCTGGGGCAGATAAATCTCTCATTGCGTAAGGCATACATAAAAGCGGATAGAATTTCCTGAAGAGAAGACGTTTTCAGGACAATGCTGAACGACTGTCCTTCATAGATGATTCTGCGAAGAAAATCGTCTGTTAAGGATTCCGAAAACAGAATCCATGAGCTCTTGGGGAAACGCTCACTGATAATCAGCATTTCGTCTACACTTCCAAAGTCAAAGAGAGGATAATCGATGATGACGATGGAGTCTCCCTTCTTGATGAGCTGAACAATCAGTTCTTTTTTGCTTAGGAAAGTTCCCGCGATGTTGATGCCGTTGATATTCGATATCAAATGTTTAATGCCGGCCTGGGTGATTTCCTGTAAATCCGAAATTATTAAATCTCTCATTTCTAGAAAGTGTTATTACAATGTTGTTTTATTTTTTTACCGGCTTAGGTAAAACTTTGTTTAGTATCAGGTAGCCAGCTATACCTGAAACTAAAGTTCCGATGAGTATTCCGACTTTTGCCTGACTTAGCAGTTCCGGATAATTTTTAGCAAACGACAGGTTCGCAATAAAAAGCGAAACTGTAAATCCGACTCCTCCCAGCATGCAGATGCCTGCTATGGATTTCCAATTTGCCGCATTCGGTAGAGCGACTATTCCTAATTTCGTGAATATCCATGTGAAAGAAAACAGGCCGACAAATTTTCCGACAATTAGTCCGAAAGCTGTAGCCCATGTGACTATACCTATCATTTCCTCATTTCCTCCCAGATAGACACCTGCATTTGCAAAGGCAAACAAAGGCATGATAAAATAATTTACCGGTATTTGCAATTTATCTTCAAAATATTGAAGAGGTGAAATCACCCGGTCGGAATATTCTTCCATGTCTTTCAATATCTGTATTTGTTTATTGCTGATGACGTTCTTCTGTATGTTTTGTGCATCAAAAAGGGAAATACATTCCCGGGCTCTATCTACGTATTTTTTTACATCCAGGCGAGGGTGAGCGGGGATGGTGAATGCTACAAGTACTCCAGCTATGGTGCTATGAATACCGGATTGAAGAAAAAAATACCAGGTAGCAATGCCGAACAAGATATAAATGCTTTTGGTCATTACTCCCCAATAATTAAAGGCGGCAAGGGTCGCAATGAAGGCAAATCCTATAAGCAGGCTTATGGAATCGATGTGAGCAGTGTAGCCCATTGCGATGACCAGTATTCCGCCTATGTCATCTACTACAGCAAAAGCCGTAAGAAATATTTTCAATCCTAACGGAACCCGATTGCCCAGGAGGCTGATGATGCCCAGAGAAAAAGCAATGTCGGTCGCCATCGGAATCGCTACGCCTGTGGATGCCGGATGTTGATGAGCAAACAAGTAATATACCAATACCGGAACCAACATTCCTCCGGCGGCTACAAGAACCGGGAGCGAGGCTTTTTTTACCGACGATAATTCTCCAACTAACAGTTCTCGTTTGATTTCCAACCCGACAAGGAAGAAGAATATTGCCATCAAGCCGTCATTAATAAATGCGGATAGAGAGAGAGGGCTTCCGTGGTGGCTGAAGAGATTGAAATTCCCTATTTGCAATGATATCGGATAAACCCAGATATCGTTGTAGAAATTGTGCCAGGGAGAATTTGCTGCACACATAGCAAGCAAAGCCACAATCATTAGGAGAATACCTCCGTTAATCTTGTAGAGGAAAAATTTTTTTAAAGTGTAATTTGTGGTTCTCCTTGGGTTTTGCATTGTCTTTCTTAAAGATAGAATAGCTGCAAATGTATGTAGAATCTGTCTTTTTTGCAAGAATATATGTAGAGGTATCTCCTCAAATTTGATACTGAAGATATGAAGGAACGTTTGTGTATGATATTTCGAAAGATAAGGACTTGTTGAAGGTTTTTTGTTCGTGCCGGATGTAAAGAGCTAAAGTTCTCTTTTTTTTCAAAAAAACTTTAGCTCTTCGTGAAAGATATTGGTGTGTTTTCCTCTTTGTAACAGCTTTGTTTTGAGTGAATAACCCAAAATTGAAACTTCGTTTTTTTTATATTTACTATTCCTTTTGTTTAAGCTGATCTAAGGGAATATAGATGATTCTTTCCCAGGTTTCTTCTCCTCCGTTGCCATTGGGAGTACTGAATTTGGCCTCCATTGTATGGGGATCTGTCATTTTGTATATAATTTCACTTCTTCCGGCATTGTTGGTGAATACCGAATGTTCGATGTATTCATTTATCAAAAAATTTCCGTCCTCGCTGAATGTGCCATACTGACTTATAATTCCTTTCGAGTTAGGGATCAAAATGTACGAATAGAACGTCTTGTCCGGATTATAAAGTTTCAGATATGTGTAATTCTGGTTTAATGGGTAGCTTGCTTTTCTTAATTGCCACATTCCGGTGAGGTCTGTTTTTTGCTGGGCGAAGCATGTTAGTTGAAAGAGAAAACAGAATGTAATAGCAAGTGTACATGTTTTTAATAGTTTCATGATTGTTGTATATTAAATGGTTAAAAAATGGCATTCCGGTGTTCGAATGTAATGGCGATAGTTACATTGTATCTTGTCTTGTTAGAAAATGTTGCAGGCTTCTTTAAGCCGGTTTGTTTTTTCGTCTGTCTAAAATCATGTTCGTGAGTTGTTAGTTGTTAAGCATGAGTTAATTAGGTATATGCAAATATAGTGCATTTTTCTGAACTTATACTTTTATTTAGAGATAATTCATTGGGTATCTGTTTTTTTTTAGAATATCTGATCTGCGGATTTATCCGATTCTCTGAAAACTTATTTGATATTTTGTGCTGCTTCTCATTCTGGAAGCTGTTTTTTGTTTTCCCGAAAAGATTCTTCTTCTGTCATGGAAATCAAACCCAAAATGCGTTGTTTTTTACACTTGCAGTCTTGTTTTAAAAACAATAAATTATAACTACCTTTGCGCGTAAAATGGAAACGTGTAATTATGGAATACAACTTTAAAGAGATCGAAAAACGCTGGCGGCAGTATTGGGTTGACAATAAGACTTATAAAGTCTCGGAAGATGTCGTTAAACCAAAATTTTATGTTCTGGATATGTTCCCTTATCCATCCGGAGCCGGGCTTCATGTAGGCCATCCGCTCGGATACATCGCTTCCGATATTTACAGCCGATACAAGCGTTTGAATGGTTTCAATGTTTTGCATCCCATGGGCTATGATGCCTACGGGCTTCCAGCCGAGCAATATGCTATTCAGACAGGACAGCATCCGGCTATCACTACTGAAGAAAATATCAATCGCTACCGCGAACAATTAGATAAAATCGGTTTCTCTTATGATTGGAGCCGCGAAGTGCGTACCTCTGATTCAAATTATTATCATTGGACACAGTGGGCTTTTATACAGATGTTTAATAGCTATTATAGCCATGCAGACAAAAAAGCAAAGCCTATTGCCGAATTAATTTCAGCTTTCGAAAAACACGGAACTGCCGAACTGCATGTTGCTTGTACTGAAGACCTGGAGTTTACGGCAGAGGAATGGCGCAATAAATCGGATAAAGAGAAACAGGAAGTGCTTCTTAACTATCGCATTGCTTATCTCGCCAATACGAGCGTGAACTGGTGTCCGCAGTTAGGTACGGTATTAGCAAATGACGAGGTGGTGAACGGGCTTTCCGTACGTGGTGGATACCCGGTTGAGCAGCGTGTGATGCGTCAATGGAGCCTACGTGTGTCTGCTTATGCACAGCGATTGTTGGAAGGATTGAAAACGGTAAATTGGAGTGATTCTATTACAGAAACGCAAAAAAACTGGGTCGGACGCAGTGAGGGAGCCGAAATGGTTTTCCTGGTAAAAGATTCGACTGTTGAATTTACCATTTTTACTACGCGGGCCGACACTGTTTTCGGTGTAACCTTCATGGTATTGGCTCCGGAAAGCGAGTATGTGAGTCAGGTAACAACAAGCGAACAGTTGCCGGCGGTAAATGCGTATTTGCTTCAAACAAAGAAAAGAACAGAGCGGGAGCGTTTGGCTGATAAAAAAATATCAGGAGTTTTCACCGGAGCTTATGCCATTAACCCACTGAACGGAAAAGAGATTCCTATCTGGATTTCCGATTATGTATTGGCAGGATACGGAACGGGTGCGATTATGGCTGTGCCTGCTCACGATAGTCGAGACTATGCCTTTGCCCGACATTTCAATTTGCCGATTATCCCTTTGATTGAAGGGGCTGATGTCTCGGAAGAGAGTTTTGATGCAAAAGAAGGAAAAATGATTAATTCCGGTTTCCTAGATGGGCTGGAAGTGAAAGAGGCTATTCAAAAAACAAAAGAATATATCCGGGGAAAAGGAATTGGTTGTGTGAAAGTGAATTATCGCTTGCGTGACGCTATTTTCTCCCGTCAGCGTTATTGGGGTGAGCCTTTCCCTGTGTACTACAAAGAGGGGTTGCCATACATGTTGCCGCTCGAAAAACTACCTTTAAAACTGCCGGATGTGAATAAATTCCTTCCCACTGAGTCAGGGGAACCTCCATTAGGGCATGCCAAAGTGTGGGCTTGGGATGAAGCGAATCAAAAAGTGGTGGAAACTTCGCTTGTCGATCACAAAACGATTTTTCCGCTGGAGCTGAATACCATGCCCGGATTTGCGGGATCGTCGGCTTATTATTTACGCTATATGGATCCGCACAACGAAAAGGCACTGGTGGATCAAAAAGTAGATGAATACTGGCGAAATGTAGATTTGTATATCGGTGGCACGGAACATGCTACCGGGCACTTGATTTATAGCCGGTTTTGGAATAAATTCCTTTTCGATATAGGAGTTTCCTGCGAAGACGAACCGTTTAAAAAACTTATTAACCAGGGGATGATTCAGGGAAGAAGCAACTTTGTGTACCGTATCAACGGAACAAATACCTTTGTTTCTCTGAATCTGAAAAAAGACTATGATACCACAGAACTCCATGTGGATGTGAATATCGTCAGCAATGATATGCTTGACTTGGATAAATTCAGAGCCTGGCGTCCGGAGTTTGCAGATGCCGAATTCATTCTGGAAGACGGCAAATACATTTGTGGATATGCGGTTGAGAAAATGTCGAAATCGATGTTCAATGTCGTTAATCCCGATGATATTGTTGAAAATTACGGTGCTGATACGCTTCGTATGTACGAGATGTTTCTGGGGCCGTTGGAGCAATCCAAGCCTTGGGATACGAATGGGATTGACGGTGTTCATCGTTTCTTCCGTAAATTGTGGAACTTGTTTTATGTAGGAGATGAGTTTGCGGTTTCCGAAGAACTTCCTTCGAAAGAAGAACTGAAGGCATTGCATAAATTGATTAAAAAAGTCACTTTCGATATCGAAAATTTCTCATTTAATACCTCTGTCTCGGCATTTATGATTTGTGTGAATGAGCTGACGGCGCTAAAAAGCCATAAGAAGGCTATTCTCTCCGATTTAGTTGTCCTGATTGCTCCTTTTGCTCCTCATATTGCAGAAGAATTGTGGTCTAATTTAGGAAATACCTCTTCTGTATGTGATGCACAATGGCCTGTATGTAATGAGGATTACCTGAAAGAAGATTCTATTAACTATACAATTTCTTTCAATGGAAAAGCGCGCTTTACTATCGAATTTCCGGCTGATGCAAATCATGCAGAAATCGAAAAAACGGTACTTGAACATCCCGGATCGGCAAAATGGTTGGATGGGAAAGCGCCGAAGAAAGTGATTATCGTCCCGAAAAAGATTGTAAACGTCGTTCTGTAAAATAACAATGGGAACCGTGACCAAAAAGTACCTTGATACTTTCTATTGGAAAGATTATGCTAACATTCTTCTGGGGTTGGCTTTGTATGCTTTCGGGCTGATTGGCTTTATTAAGCCCGGAGGTGTTGTTACGGGCGGACTTACCGGAGTCGCGTTGCTTGTCGAATACGGAACTTCGGGGAAGATACCCTTGCAGTCGACCTATTTTATAGTCAACTGTTGTTTGTTGTTGTTTTCTTTGAAAATTCTGGGTGTTAAGTTTTTGCTGAAAACAATTTTTAGTGTCATTGTCCTGACCCTTTTTCTGACCCTTGCCCAGATGTTTTTGCACGAACCTATTGTGAAAAACGAGCCGCTCATGTCCGGAATTATCGGAGCGATGCTTTGTGGCGCCGGAATAGGCTTGGTCTTTAATGCCAACGGAAGTACGGGCGGTACCGATATTGTGGTTGCCGTCATGAATAAATATAGGAATATGGCATTTGGACGAGGCATGCTGTTGTGTGATTTCATTATCATTAGCTGCTCATTCTTTGTTTTTCATGATTATATCAAGATTATTCAGGGATTGATTGTGATGGGGGTTATGACTTATACCATCGATATGGTGATTAATGGATTTCGGCAATCGGTGCAATTTCTTATTATCTCGCGGAAATATTCAGAAATATCCGATATGGTGAATCACGACTTGAAAAGAGGGTGTACGGTTTTGGATGGAATGGGATGGTATTCTAAGCAAGAGACGAAGGTGATTCTTCTGTTGGTAAGACGGAATCAGGCCTCCGAAATTATGCGTGCCATCAAAACGATAGATCCGAATGCTTTTATTTCGCAGAGTGTTGTTAAGGGTGTTTTCGGAGAAGGTTTCGATAAAATATAAGAAAGCAAAGATCAACTTTATCTACATATACAACTAGATGTTTGTGTAAATCCCGGATTGCTTGCAGTCGCGGGATTTTTTGTGGTTTTCGCTTTTTTTGTCTGTGGAGGAGCGGTGTTTCGTTGTGAAATTTAAAAGGAAAAAACACCACTTTCGGCTGTATATGCGGCAATCCTGCTTTTTTGTTTTTTTTGAAAGTAAATGTTAGTAAAAATTAACGACTTTGCGTTTGCTTTTGTTCTTGTAATTTGTTTATGGTAAGTTTGTGTTGTTTTACAAAATATTTATCGCATAAAATACTAAGATTTTTATTTTTGAAAACTTTTTCTTGTTGTACTTTTTTTAAGTATCATTTATTCAGTATTTTATGTTTAAAAAAAGAAAATTCTATCTTGTTGAAAAATTCTTGAAATATCTTTTTGTGTATACAAAATAAATAACTAATATTGTATACTCTAATAAAAAAAACGGAACAATATTATATTCCTGATTAAAAGGGAAATACTCTTTTTAAGTTTCTCATACATAAATAATGGAACAAAAAACTTACACTTTCGAGGAATCTTACAACGCAGCATTGGATTATTTCAGTGGCGATGAATTGGCTGCAAAGGTTTGGGTGAGCAAGTATGCATTGAAGGATGCCTCTGGCGACATCTACGAGTTATCACCTGTGGATATGCACTGGCGATTAGCAAATGAAATTGGTCGTATTGAGAAGAAATTCTCAAATCCAATGTCTGAGCAAAAACTATTCGATTTGTTCGATCATTTCAAATATATTGTGCCTCAAGGAAGCCCCATGACCGGTATTGGAAACAATTTTCAGGTCGCTTCTCTTTCCAATTGTTTTGTGATTGGAATGGATGGCTCCTCTGACTCTTATGGCGCGATTATGCGTGTCGATGAAGAACAAGTGCAACTGATGAAACGCCGCGGTGGCGTTGGGCATGATTTGTCTCATGTTCGTCCCAAAGGGTCTCCGGTGAAAAATTCTGCACTGACATCTACCGGTTTGGTTCCATTCATGGAAAGATATTCAAACTCTACCCGTGAAGTGGCTCAGGATGGTCGCCGTGGAGCTTTGATGCTGAGTGTTTCTATAAAACATCCCGACTCAGAGTCTTTTATTGATGCTAAAATGACCGAAGGAAAGGTTACGGGCGCAAACGTTTCGGTGAAAATCAACGACGAATTTATGCGAGCCGTAATTGATAAAACCAATTACGAACAACAATACCCGATTGATAGTGAAACCCCGTCTTATACGAAGCAGATTAATGCCTCTAAACTTTGGGAAAAGATCATTCATAATGCCTGGAGTTCGGCAGAACCGGGTGTTTTATTCTGGGATACCATTATTCGTGAATCTGTTCCGGATTGTTATGCCGATTTAGGCTTTCGTACGGTTTCAACCAATCCATGCGGTGAAATTCCTCTTTGTCCTTACGACAGTTGTCGTTTGCTGGCAATCAATTTATATTCTTATGTGATTGATCCTTTCACGGATAAAGCTCGTTTTGATTTCGATTTATTCCGTGAGCATGTTGGTTATGCTCAACGCATCATGGATGATATTATTGACCTGGAATCTGAAAAAATAGATATGATTCTAGCCAAGATCGATTCCGATCCTGAATCTGACGAAGTGAAAGGTGCTGAAAAACATCTTTGGGAAAAAATACGTAAAAAAACATTGCAGGGACGCCGTACAGGAGTCGGTATCACTGCTGAAGGAGATATGCTGGCAGCTATGGGCTTCCGGTATGGCACAGAAGAGGCTTCGGCTTTTGCTGAAGAAGTGCAACGGACATTAGCTTTGGCTGCCTACGCATCTTCCGTAGAAATGGCAAAAGAGCGCGGCGCTTTTGAAATTTTTGATGCAAAGCGTGAAGAAAATAATCCTTTCATCCAACGCCTGGCTATTGCTGATCCCGCACTGTATGCCAATATGATGAAATATGGACGCCGTAATATTGCTTGTCTGACTGTTGCTCCGACCGGAACAACCAGCTTGATGACTCAATCCACCTCCGGAATTGAACCTGTGTTTCTTCCTGTTTACAGACGGCGCCGTAAAGTGAATCCTAACGATAAGGATGTAAAAGTGGATTTTGTAGATGAGGTTGGAGATTCTTGGGAAGAGTATGTGGTATTTCATCACAAGTTTGTCACCTGGATGGAGAAAAACGGATATTCAACGACACGGAAATATTCTAGCGAGGAAATTGATGAACTAGTACAGAAATCTCCTTACTACAAGGCTACTTCTAATGACGTTGACTGGCTGCAAAAGGTGAAAATGCAAGGACGTATCCAGAAATGGGTAGACCATTCAATCAGTGTAACTATCAATCTACCTGCTGATGTAAATGAAGAGCTGGTTAGTAATCTTTATATTGAGGCTTGGAAAAGCGGCTGTAAAGGATGTACCGTTTATCGTGACGGTTCTCGTGCCGGAGTTCTTATTTCGAATGATGACAAAAAGAAGAAAGAATCACACAAAGGAGACTGTTACGAACGTCCGGTGGTTGTCACTTCGCGTCCTCGTGAATTAGAAGCCGACGTGATTAAATTTCAGAATAATAAGGAAAAATGGATCGCTTTCATCGGCTTGCTCGATAATCGCCCTTACGAAGTATTTACCGGGCTTTCCGACGATGAGGAAGGACTTGTGCTTCCAAAAAATATTACTCACGGGAGCATTATTAAAAATTACGACGAGAGTGGTAAGAAGCATTACGACTTCCAATATAAAAACAAACGCGGTTATAAAACAACTATTGAAGGTTTGGACGAAAAGTTCAATCCGGAGTATTGGAATTACGCGAAATTGATTTCCGGAGTTCTTCGGTATGGAATGCCTATTGATCAGGTTATAAAACTGGTGCAAGGGCTAGATTTGAAGAGCGAAACGATAAATACCTGGAAAAACGGGGTAGAACGAGCCCTGAAAAAATACCTTCCGAATGGAATTGAAGCCAAAGGTCAGAAATGTCCGATTTGCGGACTGGAAACCTTGGTTTATCAGGAAGGCTGTTTGAAATGTAATAATTGTGGTGCTTCTAAATGCGGATAATTTAATTCGTTGAATACTATAATTTATGTGTTTTGAGAGAAGGAGGGTTGCTTGTGTTAGTCACCCTCCTTATTTTTTAAGAAAACGATGCTGAGATAACGAGAATTTCCGGCGCTTTCATTGTCTCTATCTCGTATCTTTGCCGACAGAAATTTTTTTAGAAACAGTGCTTATGAAACTTTCCTGGACACCTTATACACTGCAATTGAAGCATGTGTTTTCGATATCTTCTTCCTCAAGAACAACCACTCCGGTTATTCTCACACAGATAGAGCATGACGGCATTATTGGCTATGGAGAAGCTTCGTTACCTCCCTATTTGCCGGAAACGCAAGAATCTGTTGTCGCTTTTCTTAAAAAAGTCGATTTAAGTCGTTTTGCCGATCCCCTTCTTTTGGATGATATATGGGAATATCTGAATGCTGTAGATTCGGGAAATATGGCAGCTAAAGCCTCTGTCGATATTGCTTTACATGATTTGGCCGGAAAACTGATGGGGCAACCCTGGTGCAAGCTCTGGGGATTAAATGCTCAAAAAGCGCCGGATACGACATTTACAATAGGGATAGATACTCCTGAAGTGGTAAGAGCTAAAACCCGCGAGGCCGCTGCTGATTTTAATATTCTGAAAGTAAAATTAGGCCGTTCGGAACAAGAAGATAAAGCAATGATTGAAGCAATACGGAAGGAGACGGATGTACCTATTTCCGTAGATGCTAATCAGGGCTGGACAACGGTCAACCAGGCTTTAGAAATGATTGACTGGCTCAATACGCAAGGAGTAGTCATGGTGGAACAGCCAATGCCTAAAAACATGCTGGATGCCAATGCACAAGTGACAGCCCGCAGTGTGCTTCCCACATTCGCCGATGAATCGTTACAGGGACTTGAGGATGTGATTCGCCTGAAAGATGTTTTCAACGGAATTAATATCAAATTGATGAAATGCGGGGGGATGCATCAGGCATGGAAAATGGTTAATCTGGCAAAAATCCTGGGGATGAAAGTTATGATTGGGTGTATGACGGAAACATCTTGTGCTATTTCCGCAGCTTCGCAACTTTCTCCGCTTGTCGATTTTGCCGATCTTGACGGAGCTTTGCTGATAACCAACGATATTTTTTCAGGAATGATAGTCCGGAAGGGAAAAGTACAGATTAGTTTACGTCCGGGTATCGGGCTGGATAGATAAATATCAAAATGTTAGCTTGTTGTCCTTGTTTCTTGTCTTTCTTGCGGGTAAAACTTTTTTAATTTGTATCCGTCGGAAGAAAATGTGTCGTAATGAATAGATTTTTCTGCTTTTAAACACTATTTTTGCCCCCCAATTAGTTGAAGAAACAGAAAACCGGACCACATTCTTTTTTTACATTTGTAAGAAGCAAACAATAGGAGCTTATGATCAATCAGCAATTAGTTAATCCTCGAAGCATTGTTCTTGTAGGAGGTTCAAACAATACCATGAAGCCGGGAGGCAGTTCGCTTTGGAACCTGCGTAATGGCTCTTTCTCCGGCAATTTATATGTTGTTAATCAGAAGGAAGACGTGGTTCAGGGAATCAAGTGTTATCACCATGTATCTGAGATACCTCCTGCAGATTTGGCAATCCTCTCTATACCCGCTCATTCCTGTCTGGAGGCGGTCGACATACTGGCAAACCAGAAAGGAGTAAAAGCCTTTATTATCTATTCAGCCGGCTTTGGAGAAGAAACGAAGGAGGGTGCTATTCTTGAAAAAAAAATACTGAAGATTATCAGTCGTGTAGGAGGTTCATTGCTGGGCCCTAATTGCAGCGGCATGTTTAATATTCACCATCAAAGTATTTTCACACGACCAATTCCTCTTATCGATCCGATGGGAGTCGATGTAGTGTCGAGTTCAGGTGGAACAGCCACCTTTATTATTGAATCATCGATGCATATCGGCCTTCGATTCAGTTCAGTCTGGTCGGTAGGAAATGCAGCTCAGAACGGAGTCGAAGAGATTGTTCAATATATGGATGAATCGTTTGACCCGGAAACCAGTTCGCGCATCAAGTTGCTGTATATTGAGACTATACATGATCCGGATCGTTTCTTGAAGCATACGTCTTCGCTTATTGGTAAAGGATGTCGCATTGTCGCACTCAAATCGGGTGCTTCTGAATCAGGAATCAGAGCAGCTGCTTCTCACACAGGGGCTATTGCCAGTTCCGATCTGGCTGTAGATGCAATGTTTCGCAAAGCAGGTATTATCCGCTGTTATTCAAGAGAAGAATTAGCCAATGTCTGTGCGGTGTTGTCTCAAAAGCCCTTGAACGGGAAAAATCTGGCGATTATTTCTCAGGCGGGAGGACCGGCTGTCATATTAACAGATGCTCTCTCTAAAGCCAACCTGAATGTGCCTGCATTTCCGAAAGAAATAGCAGATGGATTGAAAGAAAAACTTTTGGCCGGAAGTTCGGTTGGAAATCCCATTGATATATTGGGAACCGGGACCGGCGCACATTTAGGGATAGCCATTGATTATTGCATCGAACATTTCAAAGATTTGAATGGAATTGCTGTCATTTATGGTAATCCGGGTGTGACGAAAGTCGTGGAAGCGTATGATATACTCGACAAAAAAATTAAATCGAGTCCCATTCCTATTTATCCCATATTGCCATCTGTGGTAATGGCTGCAGAAGAGATGACCGATTTTGTAAACAAAGGGCATGTCAATTTTACCGACGAGGTCATACTGGCTTCTGCTATATCCAAAGTCGTTTCCACAAACCCTCCGATCATCGCAAAAAGGGAGATTCCGGAGATAGATATTCCTGCCATTCGTCAGATAATACACAATAATCAGGATGGTTGGTTGCCGCCACAACAAGTTCGAAAGTTGCTTGAAACAGCAGGTATACCTATGGTACGACAGTTTGTCTCAACCTCTCCCGAAGAAGTGGTACGTGAAGCCGGGGTGATGGGATATCCGGTCGTATTAAAAGTGGTAGGTCCTCTTCATAAATCGGATGTCGGCGGAGTGCGTATTAATATCAATTCTCCGGAATACTTAAGTCGGGAGGTAGAACGAATGATGAAAATACCTGAAGCGACAGGCGTGTTGCTGCAACCCATGCTTACAGGTAGGGAATTGTTTGTCGGTGCAAAATACGAGCATAACTTCGGGCATGTGCTTTTGTGCGGGTTAGGTGGCATCTTTGTGGATATCCTCAAAGATATTGCATCGGGATTGGCTCCTCTCAATTATGAAGAAGCACATTCTATGGTTCGTTCGTTACGCGCATACAAAATTATTCAGGGGACAAGAGGGCAGAAAGGTGTTGATGAGGATAAATTTGTAGAAATTATTGTTCGTTTGTCTATTTTGCTTCGTTATGCAACAGAAATTAAAGAGCTGGACATAAATCCGTTATTGGCTACTGAAGAGAACGTAACAGCTGTTGATGCCCGGATTTATATTGAGAAAAACCGCTATTAAGACTCATTGAATCTGTCCGAAATACATTATTTTTGTTGTTCCTAAAGCGAAGACAATGGAGAAAATATTAAGTGTAAATAATGACAGGATCAAAAATGTAGTAAAATTAACGGATAAAAGCCGTGAAAGACGTACGCAGGGACTGTTTGTTATTGAGGGAGCAAGAGAGCTTATGATAGCTCGTGAATCGGGGTATGAAATTGATTCGGTTTTTGTCTGTTTCGAAATTTTTCAGAAATCGGAATATCCCGATGTTCTCGACGGTTTAAGCGAATCTATTCAACGCGAGGTCTCTGTTCAGGTCTTTCATAAGATGGCTTATCGCGAAAACTCCGACGGTATCATCGCTTTAGCCAGACAAAAAGTTCATACATTGGAAAGTCTGTCTCTGTCAGCTAATCCTTTTATTATTGTTCTGGAAGCTGTTGAAAAACCCGGAAACCTGGGAGCTATTCTGCGAACGGCTGATGCAGCTCAGGCGGATGCGATTATTATTTGTGATCCGCTGACTGATATTTATAATCCGAATGTTATCCGTTCGAGTGTAGGGTGCATTTTTTCTGTACCTACAGCTGTTGTTAATTCGCAGGAAGCACATGCCTGGCTAGGTAAAAAAGGTATACAATCTTTTGCTGCAGAATTGCAGTCTGCCGAGTTTTATCAGGATACCGATTTCACACATCCTGCCGCCATTGTGATGGGTACGGAAGCCGATGGATTGACCGATTTTTGGCTTAAAAATGCGGATGCTCATGTGAAAATTCCCATGCGGGGTAAGATCGATTCATTAAATGTATCTGTGTCTACCGCTATTCTTACATTTGAAGCCATGCGGCAGAGAGGCTTCTGATAACCTATTTTTTTTTAAAGCTCCGAAACACTAAAAATACGACAAAGGATATGGTGATGATGCCTTGCGTATATATGCCGAATCTGATCAATCGGGTAGCTATACTCCAATCCAGGTATGCACCCAATATTCCGATTGAAATCGGCAGGAAATACAAAAGCGCAATAATAATGATGATTTGACGATTGTTCAGGTTTTTCATATTGTTCGAGGAATTCCTGTTGCAAATATACGTAATTGAAGTAACTTGTAACTTTCCGAATCTGTTAAATGAAAAAAATCTCTTCCTCCTATTGCTTGCATTATCCGGATTTCTGTGTTTTCATTGCGTTTGTTTCGTGAATAATCCAGAAGCATCAACTTGTTGGAGAAACTTGCCTCTTTCACCATTAAATAATCGTTGTCCGGAGATGAAGAATCGTTCACTCTTTGTTCCGGAGAGGACTGTTTAGAAGGGATATCCAATGGCGAAATGCAGAGAAAAATCGTCTCCCAGATTATAATGAGCAAAACGCCAACGTCTGTCTGCATCTTGTCCCGGATCATAGGCTTTTATTCCTCCGTCAAGACGGAGAAGCAAAAATCCAAGATCCAGTCGCAATCCAAGGCCATAAGACAATGCAATCTGCTTGTAAAATGTCGAAAATTTGAATAATCCTCCTTCCGGAGTGTTCTTATTGTTGTCGATAACCCAATTGTTTCCCGCATCTACAAAATAAGCAAGCTGAAACATGCTGGTCAGCTTCTGGCGGAGTTCGATGCTGAGATCCAGCTTGATGTCTCCCACCTGATTTGCAAATTCTACAGAATCTTTAGCCGGATGATAAAATCCCGGCCCCAGCCGGCGAGTTCCCCAACCTCTGACGCTGTTGGATCCTCCTGAAAAATAGCGTTTCTCGAAAGGAAGAATAGTTGAATTACCATAAGGTTTAGCCACCCCTATTGCGGCATGGTAAGCAAGAGTCATGTCATTGCTTAGTTTGTCGGCTTTGGCAAAATCCAGATCCGTCTTCATAAACTCAGCATACCGAACCCCCAAAAGTTTCATGGAGCCATCGTCGCTTTTTGTTGTCGCTTTTGCCCATCCAAGTAATCTGGGAAGGTATCCGGCTAGCTCAATTCCTCCGCGTAAGGTGAATGTGTTGGCCGAATTGAATCTTCTCTTTCCGACGTATACAGCGGTATAAGTAGTACTTGCAATTAGTTGATCCTCGTAACTGTATTTCAGGAGCGGATAGCTGCTGTTTTCCAGATAAGTCTCGCGGAACGTATTCGAAACCCAGGGCATTCTTACATAATTGACATTAATAACATCCAAACTATGGCTAAGACCTATATTGTAGCTGTTCCATTTGTAATTGATGTTCCCGTTGAAAAACTGGCGATTGTATTCGGGGCGTTTCTGGCTGGTGAATCCAATTCCGAATTGAGTGCTGGACATTGGTTTGTCTTCCACTTTTCCAGAGAGAAAAGGAAATAATATCTGAGGAAATGTCAGGGAAGTCTCCACCCCGTATTCATAATAATTCTGACTGGTTAAATCGTAAGATTTAGTTCCGGAGACAAATTCGTAAGCTCCTTTCAGCTTGATACCCAATACTTCTGCCCCGTTAAAAAGATTCTGGTGTCGGTAGCTGATATTTCCCGCTATGCCCAGATCTCCCGCTGAATTTGTTCCGTCCAGTCCGGTCTGAAACCAATGGTTGTTGGCGCGGGGAAGTGCGATGCGCGCGTTTAGGTATGTGCTGTCGCCGATCAATGTATCTGAGAACGTGATGTTTGTTTGTTTAATGGCTCCGACTCCTCCATAGGAAGAGAGGGTGTTGTTTACACTTCGATCCGAATACCATTTTCCGGGGCGGATAAAGTTGTTCTTTACAAGTGCCGAGGGGCGTAGAAAATGATCTTTTCCGTAGATAATCTGGACTCCTTTGTAAGAGAGTGTATCCGCCTGCCTGAAATTTTTCTTGTTGTTTTCGTCTGCGGGGTCATAGCCGGAGAGCAATGTCACCTGATTGATCTTATAACGTCTGTGAGGTAAGCTGTCCGGTGCCGGATAAAGGCTCAGAAATAGATCCACCTGATGAGTTCCAACCGTAGTGTCGGCCTTGTAATAAAAGTAATCTTTGTTGAAGTTGTAATAGCCAAGATTACGCACCATTTGATTGAGCCTTGTTTTTTCGTTGTCCAGCATGGCAAGATCAAACAGGGTTCCGGGCTTTACAGTGGTGTTTTTACTGAGTCTGGCAGCAATCTGGTGAATAGTGGAATCATTGATGTCGTTTTTGAAACTTCTTATTCGGTAGGGTTCTCCCGGATGAATGGTGTATTTCACCTCTGCTTTTTTATTTTTAAGCAGGATTGTCGTGTCTACGACTGCGCGCAAATAACCTCTGTTGGATATCTCAAGCTGTAGTTGGTCGGCCGACGTCTGTGTCAGTCTCGGACTGTAAATAACCGGTTTCTGAACAAATTTTGGAAGCAGCTTCCGCATCAGTGAGATATTATAAGCCTTTAATCTGATTTTTCCGAATATCAGAAAATTGGAATTAGGTTTCTGGCGGAGGTAATAGTCCAATCCCGAAGTATTCAGACCTTTTCCTTCCGTTTTTATTTTTACGTTATTGAGAAGATACTGTTCTTCACCTACGTGTTTGGTGGTACTACAGGCAGATACCAACAGAAGAGAAAATACGATTATGCTATATAGCTTCGATTTGTGCATACATTCAAATTATGGCAAAACAAGATGTAAATCTTGCCAACTGAATTAACTAACGTAAACATACAACTTTTTGTTCTTATCCGAAAGCTGTTTTCATCTACCTGCTCCTTTTTAAAGAGAAATATTTATGCTTAATAAGTTTTTTTTATTTGAAATATAGAATAAAAAGCTTTGGTTTTTTGTTTATAATCAGGAATAAAACTTTTTTTGAATTTTAAAGTTTCACATCGGTTTCGGGCTGTGACAGGGAAATCAATAATTTGCTACCTTTGCATAGTGTAAGTCCTTTTATTCAATGTCCCATTTTTCTCTTTATATATCATATACCGGAACATCCATATCGAATGAAAAAATATAAGTCCACACTATTTTACCTGATAACAGTCGGAGGTTTCTCTTCTCTGATTTATCTTATTATTCGACTGGGAGAACTGAACCTTCAGAAATCTTCCGTTTCGGAGCATGCTCTTTCACCCTCCGGCACTCCCTGGTCGCACTTTGTCGGAGCTTTGTCCGATAATACATCGGAGCCTTTATCCGTCTTTCTTTTCCAGATGATTGTTATTCTCATCATGCTGAAAATATGTGGATGGATTTGTAAGAAAATAGGGCAGCCTGCCGTTATCGGAGAAATCCTGGCCGGTATTGTGCTTGGCCCGTCCTTACTTGGGCATTTCTTTCCCGGAACATTCCAAGCCTTATTTCCGACCTATTCCTTAGGCATCATTCAGATGTTGAGTCAGATAGGCCTTATTTTGTTTATGTTTGTCGTTGGGATGGAACTGAACCTTAAATCTGTACTGAACAGAGCGGGCGATGCCTTACTGATTAGTCATGCAAGCATTATTTTCCCTTTCTCGTGTGGCGTAGCATTGGCTTACCTGTTGTATCCGATGTATGAAACGCATGATATCGGTTTCCTTTCTTTTTCTTTGTTTATCGGAATCACGATGAGCATAACCGCATTTCCTGTTTTAGCAAGGATTGTGCAGGAACGAGGCATTCATAAAACACATGTGGGAACGATTGTTATCACCTGTGCAGCTGTTGACGACATCACCGCGTGGTGTATTCTGGCTGCTGTAATTGCTATTGTAAAGGCCGGTTCTGTTGCCAGTTCTTTTTATGTGATACTGATGGCGGTAGCTTATGTGGTTATTATGCTGAAGGTTATACGCCCTTTTCTTTCCCGGATTGCCGATTTGCAATCTGAAAAAGGAAAGTTAAGCATGTCGATGATCAGCCTTTTCCTGATTGTTTTGTTCCTTTCTTCCTATGCAACAGAAATTATTGGGATACATGCTCTTTTCGGAGCATTCATGATGGGAGTGATTATGCCGTCGAGTCCTAAATTCAGAGGCATGTTTATCAACCGCATGGAAGATATTGTGTTGGTGTTGTTTCTTCCTCTCTTTTTTGTATTCACCGGATTGCGTACTCAGATAGGGTTGCTGAATGAGTGGTCGATGTGGGGAGTCTGCCTGTTGATAACAGTTGTGGCGACAGTAGGAAAACTGATTGGCAGCAGCCTGTCGGCACGATTTGTAAACCTTTCATGGAAAGATAGTCTTGTCATCGGGACACTGATGAATACACGGGGATTGATGCAGTTGGTCGTGCTTAACATCGGCTATGACTTAGGGGTTCTCTCACCACAGATTTTCGCAATGATGGTGATTATGGCCATTGCCACCACTTTCTTTGCAAGTCCGATGTTGGATTTAATAGATCGGATATTTAAAAAAGACAAAGAGCGTTCTCTGGCGGAGGAAAATATGAAATACCGCGTTCTCTGTTTCTTTGAAAATGAGTCGATCGGTAACAGTTTGATCCGTCTGGCTAATATTTTTGTAAGAAGACAGCAGCGGCAATCCGAAGTAACCATGCTGTTCTTAACCTCGGACAACAATATGAATATGAATCATGTTGACGAAGAAGGGCAGGAGATGTTTTCCAAAATAAAACAGGAGGCTGAAAAAATATCTCAGCCGTTTCATTCATTGTTTGCTTTGACATCGGAAGAAAGTAGTAAGATTGTCAAAACAGCCAATGACGGACGCTATGATTTTCTGCTTCTGGAAGTGACTTCTTCTATGTTTGATGGGAACTTGCTGGGGAATATACTGAATTTGTCTACGCAGATTTTTCGGCTTCCGCACAAAGCCCTCTTGCAGCTTTTTCATCGAAAAGATAAAATAAGTTCACTAAGTATGCCCAACGAAGAGCGGCTGTTGAGAATTATCTCAAAAAGTGATGTTCCGGTAGGTATTTTCTTAGATAAAGGATTTATCAATGCTCGAAATGTATTTGTGCTGATAATGGATGAGGATGATATTTTCCTTGGTGATTACCTATTGCGATTGGTATACAACACATACGCCCGGATTACGCTTCTGGATAAAGTAGGGATTATGGATAACTCCATTGAATTCAATCGTTATGCGCGTGAAATAAAGGCTATCAATCCATATCTCTTTACCACCTGGATGCCGGAGATGTCGGTCACTGATACTTTTTTGATAAAGCAGGATTTGCTTATCATTAGCTTGAAAAGCTGGAACCGACTTCAAAATTCTGATTTCGAATGGAAAACGAACCTGCCGTCGACATTGGTGATTACAGAATGAAAATGAATACTGAGGAGTCCGGATGGGTGAAGATGCAATCCATGGCATAAAATTTGCAGTTCTCCCTCCATTAGAAGAATTGTAACATTGAAAGTTATGAATTATAACGAAGTACAAGACATAAAGAAAAATATTCTAAGCCATCTCTCCAGACAGGAGGTGAAAAAAGCTTGTGAGAATCTGCTGAAACTGGCTGTTAATCTGCGGGAATGGCAGATTACGGAAAAACTGAGTGAGGTGGAAACTTCTTATCGATATATGCTTAATTATCAGTTTGAAGGAGTGGACGACCCGCAGAGAGGAGAAGTCTTCTCCGGGATTATACGGACGCTCTATGAGCTTACCGACGATGCGGCAGATGAATTGATGAGCCTTGACTCTCCCAATATATTTTACGAAAAGCAACGATTGGAGTCCTTCCGGACATCGCCTTCCCTGGATGATTACCGGTTGGCTTTGAAAGAGGTGGAAGATTCTTTCAGAATAAGCGAGCTGCTGGAAGAAAGTGATGACAAATTGGCGAAGCTTAAATATCAGGCTGTCAAAAAGGAACGTTTGGGTTCTGATATGTTTATCTCTGTGTTTGTTGCAAATAGATTGTCTGTCGATGGTAAAGAGGAATATACAAGGTTTCTGGCCGATGAACATATTTCCGTGTCGGATAAGTGTTTGTTTATTTCTGCGATGACACTAAACCTGCTTCATCGGTTCGATTTACGGAAATTGATGGTGTTGCTTGAAGCCGGCGGTTCGGAACAAGTGGAATTGAGAGCGAGAGCTGTGGTTGCGTTGGTGTTTATGCTGATGATGTATGACAAGCGTTTACAGTACTATTCCGACTGGAAAAACAGACTCTCTTCGCTTATGGAAAATGAGTCATTCCGTAAATTGTTCGAAACAGTATTGGTGCAACTTATCCGTTCGAAAGAAACAGAAAAAATCAGCCGGAAGATGATGGATGAGATTATTCCCGAAATGATGAAACTGAGTTCGAAAGCCGGCAGAAAGCTGAGTATGGAAGATCTGACCAGTGATATTGACCTTTCCGGTAAAAATCCCGAATGGAAGAAAGAGCTCGAAGATTCAGGCTTGGCTGATAAGTTGCAGGAATATTCCGAATTGCATTTGGAAGGAGCAGACGTCTTTCATTCTACATTTGCCAATCTGAAAAATTTTCCGTTCTTCCGGGATTTGGACAATTGGTTTCTGCCTTATGATACGAAGTATTCTCAATTTCTGGATCTGACCTACCGAAACAAGAGCAATGTCCTGATGACAGCTATTTCCAAATCGGGATATATGTGTGATTCAGATAAATATTCTTTCAGTTTCAGTCTGCTTCAGATTCCGGAACAACAACATCAGATGCTGGCTGCCAGAATGGGGGAGGAGAGCCAGCAACTAGAGCAGTTGCAGAAAGAAGAAATGCTGTTCAATCCGAGCGTGAACGATGAAATTCTCACCAACCAGTATATTCAGAATCTTTACAGGTTTTTCAAGTTGTTCCCCAGAAAAGACAATTTTGAAGATATATTTTCTTTTACAGCGGATTTCTATCAGTACGAATCTCTCAGAGAGTTTATTCTACAGCCCGATGTGATGCAGCGTTTGGCGATGTATTGTTTTGAAAAGAACCGGTTTGCCGATGCAGAAAATATTTATCTGCTCATGACCAAAGAATATGGCAAAAACGATGAATGGTGGCAGAAAATAGGTTATTGCCGTCAGATGCAGAAAAATATTGAAGGTGCCGTGGAGGCTTACAAAGAAGCCGACATCCTCGATACCCAAAATTCATGGGTGATTAAGCGTCTGGCTCATTGTTATCGTTTGCTGAAAAGACCGGAAATAGCTTTGGAGTATTTCCGCCGGGTAGAACAAATGCAGCCCGACAATATGACTTTGATGATGAATATTGGACACTGCTGTCTTGAAATGGAGAATTACAACGAAGCATTGAATTATTATTTTAAGGTGGAATTTAGTGATTCGGCCAATACGAAACCACAGCGCCCGATTGCGTGGACTGCTTTCCTGGCAGGAAAATATGAACTATCGGAAAGTTACTACGAACAGCTTATTGCGGATAGACCTTCCCTACATGATTATTTGAATATGGGGCACATCTATTTGCTTACCAATCGGTTGAAACAAGCTGTCGAAAGCTATGTACAGTCATTGAAACTGGCCGGAAGTTTTGGCTCTTTCCTGAAATATTTCATGGAGGACGAAGATATTTTACGCAAGGTGGGTATCGATGAAGAGATTATACCGAGACTTCTCGACCAAATCAGATATAAACAGGAGAATGGGTGATTCGAAAAGTTGAACCTCTCTTCCTCATAAAAAGAAAAGACTCTCTTGTTATCGGACAGGAGAGTCTTTTGTTTTCGTGTTGTACCTTGTCTTGGCATAGCGTTACACAAAAGAAGCCATGTTGTGTGAGAAATTAAAAATGAGCATGTAAAGCGTAGCCGGAAAGATTACAGCATGTCTGTCAAATCTGGGTTGCTTTCCGGTCGGATTGAATCATTTACCTTGGGATGAGTGTGCTAAAGCCTGATTAGAGGCCAATCTGAAGGCTTTAACCCAAAATTGCGTCGGTTGGCTTTCGGCGGATAGTCGCCCTGGTTGTTGTTTACCGGACAATGGCGCGGGCTATTTCCTGCATGGTTAATCCCGGAATAAGAAAGGACGAAGGCGTTTGTTGCAGTTTCTCTTCCAGTGCTTCCTGACAATATTTTACTCCGATGAAGTTGTCGGCCAGCGAAGAAAGGTTTTCTTCCGCAGTCCAAACCGATATTTCCCGGATACGTCCTTCGCTGATAGTTGCATGTACTTTGAGTTCGCCCATGGAAGTCAATGTCCGCTTTTCGATGGTGAAAGCCGGAGAATGTGCATAATTCCATTCCCAATCGGAATATTTTTCTGTTGCTGTTTTTTTGAACAACGCAATTTCCTCCGGAGAAAAATCAAAAGGTTTTATTTCCGGATATTCTTCTTTAATTGTTTCCAGTATTTTGTCTGCGAATTGTTCTACCTGAAGTGGTTCGCGCAAATGCGGTAAAATGTTATCAACCTCACTTCGAACCGATTTCACTCCTTTCGATTTAATGATTTCTTTCGGCTCCTTCAACCCTTTCGACAAAGCCGACAAATCGGCATTGAAAAGCAGGCAGCCATGAAACATCATTCGCCCTTTTACAAAAGCCTGTGCCGTGCCGCAAATTTTCTTTCCGTCTATTCGCAGGTCGTTGCGCGGAGAGAGTTCCGCTGTCACTCCGAGTTTTTTTAGCGTAGAGATAATTGGTTTGGTGAAATCTTTCAGGTCAAATCCGATGCCTTTTTCCTCATTTGAGATAATGGTGTAATTCAGGTTGTTCAAATCGTGATACACTGTGCCGCCGCCCGAAATACGGCGAACCACATGGATGCCTTTTTCGCGTACATACTGTGTGTTGATTTCTTCCAGAGTATTCTGATGTTTCCCTACAATAATGGAAGGTTCATTCCGCCACAATAGAAAAATCTTGTCGTATTGGGTGAGCCGGCGAAAGCAATATTCTTCGAGCGCCAAATTAAATGCGGGGCTGTGAGATTCCCCTAAAATATAAATCATCATGTAAGTGTCTACTACTTTTCTTTTTCTGGGACGAAGATAGATAGAAATCGCTGCCTTTTGAAATATTTTTGCACTTATAGGCTTGTCATTCTGTCTATCTATAGTCGGTGAACGTTCTTGCCCTTGTTTTGTTCTATCAATATAATTAATTTGAATTGGTACTTATGTTAGAAATTGGAATTGGCATGTTTGGTGATCTGCGGATAGATCCTAAAACGGGTGAAATACAAACTACACAACAACGTCTTCATGAAATTATTGAAGAAATAAAATTGATGGATGAAGTCGGACTTGATTTTTTCGGAATAGGGGAGCATCACCGTCCGGATTATGCAGTGGCTTCGCCTGAAATTGTTTTGGCAGCAGCAGCGACCGTTACCAAAAATATAAAATTAGGCAGTGCTGTTTCCGTATTGAGTTCTACCGATCCGGTGAAGCTTTATCAGGATTTTGCAACGGTAGATTTGTTGTCCGACGGACGTGCCGAAATTATGGCTGGGCGCGGTTCGTTTATCGAATCATTTCCTCTCTTTGGGTATGAGCTAAAAGATTATGACGATTTGTTTGTTGAAAAATTGGATTTACTTCTGAAAATAAATAACAACGAAACGCTTACATGGAATGGTAAATTCCGTAAACCTCTTGTTAATCAGCAGATTCTTCCCCGTGCTCTGAACAACCAACTGCCGGTGTGGATTGCAGTGGGCGGAACCACTAATTCCGTTGTTCGTGCCGGGAGACTTGGGCTTCCGGTCATGTTTGCCATTATTGGAGGAGCCTGGGAGCAATTCAAGCCTTTGTTTGAATTGTATAAGAAGGTGTATCTCGAAAGCGGACACGATTCAGAAAAACTTCAAGTCGGGGTACACATGCACTCGTTTTTTGGAGAAGATTCCACTGAGTTGTCAAAAGAATATTATCCGTTGTATTCAGCTCAGATGGATCGCATCGGCAGCAGTCGCGGATGGCCTCTTTATCGCTATGAGCAATACCAGCAGGGACGAGACATGCGCGGGCATCTTATTGTGGGTGATCCGGCTTATGCAGTCGATAAAATCTTAAAGATAGTGGAAATGTTCGGCCTGACCCGTTTCTCCGCTCACATGGACGTGGGAGCTCCCTCTCATAAAGATATAATGAAGTCTATCGAGATATTCGGAGATAAGATTGCTCCAGCCGTTCGCGATGCAATAAAATAAATACAGCTTCTTCAATCAAACAGCTATGTATGGAAGTTGAGGCTGAGGCATAGCTGTTGTCTTGTTTGATAATGCTCCGGAGATCATAGATGTTCATAATTCAGAAGATCACTATATGGTCTGGTTGTTCTTATATGGCTATTTATCGATTTAATATCAGTTTGTTATGTTGAAGATAGAGCAAGAAGTATTAATCAATCAATATGGGCAAGGTATTGCCCATATTGATTCCCTTATATCTTTATTTTCTAGTATAGACAAGGATTTACAAAAAGTATTTTTAATGCATCTCCTTACTTTGATACAACAGTCAAAGCCTCGAAATGAAGATATTGAATTAGCCATACAAGAAAGCAAGTTAAGGGCAACGTATACTCCTTGTGTTATGCTCAAAAAAGGTGTGGCAACTCATAATTTAATGCAACTCATAAACCTACCAGAAAACGAACAGCAAAAAACGTTTATCTTGCTTTTGAGTTTGTTTAAAATAGCTTATCAAAGAAGATACCAAGAAGAAAAAAATAATACAGATAAATGGTGGTATTGGGATTTATCAGATAATGAAGCGGTAAATACAATAATCTCTAAACACAACAGCAACTCCCTCTTTTGAGGGCTTTCTACTTTATAATAATAACGTTTTCAATTTACTTTTAGCGATAAATGCATCAAGCAGAGAGTGTGACAGTTTCTTTTGTTTGTTGCGCTTTCCCTGATTCCTTTTGTTATTGTACAATTGTATTGTGTATAAATAGGATGGGTAAAACAAAATCAGAATTTGCACATCAGCTTATAACCATTCTATTACCAGTTATTTAACTTGATGAAGCTTGGGGAAACGAATATAATTAGCTAAATTTACTGCCGGTCGTTCCGTATTTATAGGAGAGAAAACAGCCACGGGGGGGTGAGGTTGCCGCTACGGGGGGAACACAGACTGTTTACCGAGCAGTTGATGCCGCACTCTATCTATAATTCCAGAAGTTTTTTGTTAAAGGAAGGGCAAGCAGAAGTAAAATGGTTAGCCAAATCTCTCGAATATGCCCATTGGTACGGAAAGTATATTTATAAAGGAGACTATACCATTATTCAAGGCACTGTAAATTCACCTGTTAAGATTGACACATATTGGAGTCCTTATGTTGATATCGGTGCTTATGTATTCCCCGGAAATGTCTTACCATACATAACGCCAATCATCCCCTAAAACTAACAAATATGAATTTGAATCATAGAATATATCATTATGCCGGAGAAATTACCTTAAAAAATGGTAATATCTTAAAATGGGAATGGTTTTCAGACGAAGGTATTGACCCATGGTTGTTTTTAGTATTCGATAAAAAAGGGGAAAAAAGATATACTTTTTTCTATAAAATCGAAGAACGAACAATAGATGCTTGTAAAAAGACATTTAGTATTCAAATGTCTTTCCCAGTGGAAGAGTCAGGTCGAATAAACACGAAAGAAGTTATTAAATTAGGGCAGACCTATGATGTCTGGCTTTATCAGAAGTATATAGGTAAAGTAAAAATAATTGAAATATTAGAAGACAATAAATGAAGTTGTATATAAAGTATAATTGTCAGCGAGCCGTTAGAATTTACCGAATAGATAAGTAACTATTCATAATCAGCTGTAAGGATATATATCTATCATGGCTGATAATAAACTGTATGGTGGATTCGGTACCTGAGGCTAATTTTCAGGAGCAGGTGTGCTGCACCCAATGCACAAGATAAATGAAATATAGAAAAGGGATTTAAAAAGAACAAAGAGCTGTAAGATTATCTTACAACTCTTTGATAAAAGGGATATTTTATCCTGTAATCTTGTGACGATGATTAAGGATAAGTCCGTTTTTGGAGAGAGACCACGCAGGTCTTATTTTTTCTTTCCCTGGTTTGCAACAGCTTCCATCAATTTTTTGATTTCTTCCGGATCTCCCAGGAAATAATCTTTCACGAAGTTCAGCTCATCGTCAAATTCAAATACATAAGGAACTGCTGTTGGCAAGTTCAAACCAATGATATCTTCATCGGAAATGCCTTTCAGGTATTTGATGATGCCGCGCAAACTGTTACCATGGGCAGCAACGATGATATCATCGTGGTGCATTAAAGATGGGTAAATCACTTCTTGCCAGTAAGGAAGGATACGGTCTACTGTGTGGCAAAGAGCTTCCGTTTGTGGAATGTAAGCTGCCGGAACATCAGCATAACGAGGATCCTGAGAAGCGGAACGAGGATCGGAAGGATCTAGCGGTGCAGGCGGAACATCGTAGCTACGACGCCATACAAGCACTTGTTCATCGCCGTATTTTTCAGCAGTTTCTGCTTTGTTCAACCCCTGAAGCATACCGTAGTGCTTTTCGTTCAAGCGCCATGATTTTTCTACCGGAATCCAGTCCAAGTCCATTTGGTCGAGGATGTTGTTCAAGGTTTTAATTGCTCTTTTAAGATAGGAAGTATAAGCCTGAGTGAATTTGAAACCTTCAGCTTTTAGTAAGTTACCCGCTTTAACAGCTTCTCCAACTCCTTTTTCCGACAAATCTACATTTGTCCATCCTGTGAAACGGTTTTCTTTGTTCCAGACACTTTCTCCGTGACGGATTAATACAACTCTTTTCATTAATTTTTATTGTTTTATTAAAATTGATATGTTCCAATAAGAAGAATATCAGACGTCAAGCAAAAATGATTCACTCTCTGATTGGGTATGCAAATCTATCTAATTTTGATGAGATACGCAATACTAAAAAGGGAAGGATAGTTGCTTCATAGATGCTTTTTTATTCTGCACTCTTATTCCGATAAATACCTGCATGCCAGATAAGCCATTACCCCGACAGACGTTTGGAGTGCTTCTTCATCGATATGGAAAGTGGAAGTGTGTAATCCTCCGCAATTTTGAGAGCCAATCACTCCAAAGCGATAGAAGGTGGAAGGATATGCTTGTGAGAAGAAGCCGAAATCTTCGGATGTCATTCGTTGTGGGAGGCCAAGCACTTGAGCTGCACCCAAATATTCATCGGCAAAGTTTTTCATTCTTCGGGTCACTTCGGGGTGGTTGTAAGTACATGGATATCCGTCATAGATCTCTATCTCACACGCACATCCGTACGCTTTACAAGTGGAAAGAGCAATTTCTCTGATGATGGGCTTCATTCGCGAGCGCTCCTCTTCATCCATGCAACGAAAGGTTCCCGCAAGTACCACTTCATCCGGAATGACGTTGGTGGCTCCATCGGCTATAAATTTCCCAAATGTAAGTACCATCGGTTTGAATGGGTTGGAGCGGCGGCTGACAACTTGCTGCATCGAAACAATGAGTTGGGAAGCTGCTAAAACGGTGTCGTTGACCTGATGAGGAATAGCTCCATGACCTCCTTTGCCTTTTACGCGAATATGAATCTCATCTGCTGAAGCCATAATAATTCCTTCTTGAAATCCGACCGTACCTACGGGGTAATCGACATACGCATGTTGTCCGATAATAAGATCCGGCTTGAATTCATCGAAGACTCCGTCTTTGAGCATTAGTGAGGCACCTCCCGGATGTTTTTCTTCACCCGGCTGAAATACCAGTAAGACCGTTCCCGCAAATTCTGATTTCAATTCATTAATAATCTGTGCTGCTGTCAGCAGCGAAGCGGTATGTGTGTCATGTCCGCAGGCATGCATTATACCATTATATTGCGATTTGAAAGGCAGTTGATTGGCTTCTGTAACCGGCAGTGCATCCATGTCTGCCCGTAGCGCAATAACCTTGTTGTCCCCTTGTTTTTCTCCGTGTATATACCCCAGTACTCCGTATCCACCGATATGATCCCGGAATGAGATGCCGGTGTCTGTCAATACAGCTTTTACATATTCAGAAGTTTCTTTCTCCTGAAAGGATAATTCAGGGTGCTGATGGAGGTGGTGATAGTGGGCAATTGTTTGTTGCTGAAGAACCGTCACTTTTTGCCGGATTGCATTTAATAATAAATCAATATTGGTTTGCATACGATTTTATTTTTACTGGTGTCCGAACAAAAGTAATAAAAAGACAGCAGGAACTGTTTTTTTATTACACCATTTCTTTGTATTGTTAAATGTAACTTGCATTTAGTTAAATTGTTATTTATGTAAATAAAATTAGCGTTCTTGCAAAAATGTGTTTAAAAATAAATAGTTTTGTAACATTTGGATGGTTTTCTTTTCGTATTTTCGCACCGAGTTAATTTCTCTTTCCAAATCAATACATGTTTATTATCAAAGAGTATGAAAAAAACTATCTATGCAGTCTTTCTCCTAAGCATAGCTTTCTTCCTTACAGGAAATTTGTATGCACAGGTGACAACGACTAGTATTAACGGAAAAATCACGACAAGTAATGAAGATGTTATCGGAGCTACAATCGTAGCCGTTCATCAACCCTCCGGGACACGTTACAGTACAATGACAAATGAAAAAGGACGTTACTCAATCCAGGGTATGCGCGTCGGGGGACCTTATAAAGTCACCATATCGTATGTAGGATATGCCCCGATGGAATACGATAACGTACAACTTTCACTGGGTGATGCATCCACTTTTAATGCAAATCTTAAACCGGCCGACAAAACCTTAAAAGAAGTGGTCGTCACAGCTGCAGGTGGAGTAAGACATGCTGCAGGAGGTGCTGCCAGCAACTTCAATGAGAAGCAGATTAGCAATACTCCAACCATTGATCGTAACATTTACGACATTGCTAAAATGTCTCCTCTGGTGACTGTATCCAAAGTCGGAGGACTTTCCATTGCCGGCTCTAACAACCGTTACAATTCTTTTCAGATTGACGGGATGGTCAGCAACGATGTATACGGCTTAGCCGGATCCGGAACAAATGGGGGACAAACAAGTGCCAATCCGATTTCTCTGGATGCTATTGAAGAAATCCAGGTTGTCGTTTCTCCTTTTGATGTTCGTCAGAGCGGATTCACCGGAGGTGGAATTAATGCCATTACCAAATCCGGAACAAACAAGCTGAAAGGATCAGTATATGGATATTACACAGATCAGAATCTTTACGGAACATGGAGTCAAACCAACAATGAGAAATCTAAATTAGATAAAGAATCTACCAAAACAGCCGGATTCACATTAGGCGGACCTATTATCAAAGATAAATTATTCTTCTTTGCAAATGCTGAATATAAATTCGATACATATTCATCTGATTATTTTGCCGGCTATAATTCCAGTTATGTATCTGTTGCAGAAGCTCAGGCTATTGCTAACAGATATGCAACCCTTACCGGATTTACAGACGGCTATGGCAGTCGTGATATCAATACCAAGGGAGTTTCTCTGCTTGGACGTGTCGACTGGAACATTAATGAAAACAATAAATTTGCCCTTCGCTATCAGTTGAATAATTCTTATAAAGATGCCTATTCACCAAGTGCATCTACTTATTACTTTGCAAACAGTAGCTACCGCATAAAGAATAAGACAAATTCATTTGTGGCGGAATTAAATTCACATATCTCCAACTCATTGTATAATGAGGCACGTGCAGGTGTTTCTTTTGTGCGTGACAGCAGAGAAGTTCCGTATCAGGGACCTAGTATCACCATTAAAAACCTGGGCGGATCTTATGTTGATTCGACAGCTTCATGGACGACTGGAAAAATCACGGCGTATATAGGTACTGAATATTCTTCCGGGGCCAACCGTCTAAATCAGGATATCTATACTGCCGAAGACAACTTGTCCTGGTATCATGGCGATCACACATTCACATTTGGTACTCACAATGAGTTCTATAAAATGTATAATTTATTCATTCAGGGAAGTAACGGAGCGTATTATTATAACTCTTTGAATGATTTTCTTAAAGACAATGCATATCAGTTTTATTACGGATACTCCGATTATGCCCAGACCGGGACTTACACTTGGGGAGCTACTGTCAAAGCCGGACAATTTGGTGTATATGGACAAGATAAGTGGAATATAAATAATAACCTATCATTGGTTTATGGCATTCGATTCGATGTTCCGACTTTCTTTAACAAACCGACTGCTAATGATGAATTCAATAAGAGTACGTACGCTACTACATACGGGGTAAAAGTGGGAGAAGTTCCTTCAACTAAAATTATGATATCTCCTCGTTTAGGATTTCGTTGGTACACCGATGATTCACACAAAACGCTAATCCGCGGTGGTCTAGGTCTATTTACCGGTCGTGTTCCTTTTGTATGGGTTGCCAATAACTGGTCAAACAATGGTATCGAATTGAAAAATACGACTATTTCGAAGAATGTACCTAAATTCGGAACATACAAGAATGATGCGCTTGCTGCAATGAATTCAGCATCTGGATCAGCTTCCAAACCAACCATCAACACGGTTTCCAAGGACTTCAAATATCCTCAGGTATTCCGTATCAACCTTGCTACAGAACATTCTTTCGGTGACGGATTAAAGATGACATTGGAAGGACTTTATTCAAAAACAATGAATAACGTTTGGTTTGAAAATTTGGCCTTGACAGACAAGGGGAATAAAGTGTATGCTGTTAATGCAAATGATGCCAGCTCTGCTACAACTTATTATTCTACCGATGCCGGAAGCTACTATGCAATCATTAATTTGAAGAATACGAACAAAGGATATTCTTATGCATTAACTGCTAAACTGGAAAAAACCTTTAATTTCGGACTTGACCTGTTGGGTACTTACACATTCGGTCACTCTTATTCTGTGAATGATGGAAGTAGTTCGGTTGCATATTCAAACTGGAAGTACAACTATTCTAAAAACTCAAATGACCCGAATGAGGTTTCCTATTCCGTATTTGATGTTCCTAACAAAGTAATGGCACAGGTATCTTACACCACTCCGAAATATTTGGGTGGACGTATGGCTTCTGTTTTCTCTGTAATCTACAACGGATTCAACGGAATGCGTTATAGCTTGACCATGAACGAGTCGAAAGACTTCAATGGAGATGGCCAATATGGAAATAACCTGCTGTTTATTCCTACTGAATATCAACTGTCGCAAATGACATTTACCAGCGAAGCCGATAGATTTGCTTTCAATAACTGGATTATTAATGATAAATATGCAAAAAATCACCGTGGTCAATACGCTGATCGCTATTCAAACAGTGCTCCCTGGGAAGATCACCTCGACTTGCATTTTGCACAGGACTTCTTTTATCTGAAAGGAAAAAACAACAAGTTATCTATCACATTTGATATTATCAATTTCACCAACATGTTGAATAAAAAATGGGGAACAGTATATTCTTCCGACTATAATGTACAACCATTAAAAGTAACAGCATTGACTGCTAATACTGCAGGAAATTATGTTCCTACTTATTCATATCAGGATGATAAGGTATATAAAAGTGATTTCAGCAGCCGCTGGCACGGACAAATCGGGTTGAAACTTACATTCTAGTATATATCCGTTCCTTATCAGGAAATATTTATAAAAAACAGACTGCTCCATCCAAACGGGCAGTCTGTTTTGTTATGGTTTCATCTGTCCCTTATCCGATAGAATTCCTGTTTGTTAACCCTCTGATGAATGTCGAAATGTATGGCGGTGATGGGTAGGGGCGAATTGAATTCGCCCGCAAACGAATAACCGCAAAGCGGAATCCGTTCTTCCCGGATGGATTTCGAAGGAGAACTTCGGATGTTTTTTGATACAGGAAAACAGAGCTTCTGAAGCAAGGAATAACCTGTTTTCCGATATCATGTATATATCGTATTTTCTGAGCCACATTACTAATGCCTCGTTAGTAACGCTACTAATGCACTGTTAGCAGTACTACTAACGCATCGTTAGTAGTAAGGGGGCTGAAATCGCGATATTCCGGCGGATCGTTCCGGCTTGTCCTTTTCGGGCAAAAGTAGGCTTACATCCATTTCCTGTCCATCCGTTTGTTTCGGAATATACATAGTTCCGAACGAAGCAAATCTGGCCATCGCTGTCATACGAAATACTTTTACAGTACTGAATAAAAAAGATAAACTGTAAAAATAAGAACTCTTTGATTCGGCTTTTGTTATCGTATCTTTCGTGTGATAAAAGAAAAAATGGCTAGGCGGAGGAAGAGTCTGTTGGTCTGTTTTGTGCTGATCTTTGTTTTTGTAAATCCATCATAAGAAGGATTATTGTTTCTCCGTGAGGTATTTCCAAAAGCGTTTAGGCATGTGCTGGCGTTGCAGTTTGAGATTGATTCGCTCTTTGATAGTCATCGATTTGAAATATCCTTTCCATAATTCCTGGAACATTTTTTCATCTTCAGCAAGGATGTTTTCATCCAACTTTCCACTGAGCAGATGCGTATCATCCTCTAAAGTCATTTCTTCGCAGGTGTGCAGGTTGTAATAATAACCATATTTTCGTTTCAGATCATAAATTACCCATTTTTGATCTGCAAAACGATCTTTAAAATGATCGATAACCAAAGGCATCGCATTGCTTTGGGGAGAAACAGCCGCGAAAAAGATGTCGTCGGATGCTTTTTGAAAACGGATAAACTGCTTCAGGTAAAGTCCTTCGTGTGATACGCGGCGTGCGATTTGATGCATCAGAAGGACATCGCTGTCCGCAAAGTTGGTTTCGATAGATATTGGCGCATCAATGGCTTTTCTGATGTAACGAAAGAGCAATCCGTCACTATCCTTTTCTTCCGAAAGCCATACATGTGTCAGCATATTGCAGGCGCCTTTGCTCAGTTTTTTCTCCAACGCAGTCCATACACGGGACGATTTCTCTTCATCCGTTACTACCGTAAATATCTCCTCCACAAACAGAGGCGGAATATCGCCTTCTCCCAATAGTTTATCGGGAAATGATTTTCGGCTGTATGCCTCAAATACGGCTGTCAGTAAACCTTCGAAAGTTTTATCGTAGAAAAACAGAAGCATAGGTTTGTTTTTATAAGCAATTTATAGCCTTTCAGTCCGGAAAAATAATCGATAACTGTCCGTCATCTTTCTTTTTTGCATTTCCTTCGGTCAGGACACGGCGGACGTATTCCGGTGTTGCCTCCTGTACCGAAAAGGTGGTCAATTCGCCGCAGGTAATGAAGTATTGCGCTTTCTTCATCACAACCCCCATTTTTTTTAGATGCGCACCGTTCAGCCGTCCATGACGTCGTGACATAACGATGCATTGTGCCGATTTTACGCCGATGCCCGGTACACGAAGAATCAGTGTGTAATCAGCTTTGTTTATATCCACCGGGAAAACTTCCGGATGGCGCAAGGCCCATGAAAGCTTCGGGTCAATTTCCAGATCCAAATCGGGATAGGCATCGTCCGCAATTTCATCGGCACGATACTGATAAAATCGCATCAGCCAGTCGGCCTGATAAAGGCGGTTTTCTCTGACTAAGGGGGCTTGTTTTAATGCCGGAAGTCGTTTGTCGTAACTATTTACAGGAATATATCCGGAGTAGTATACTCGTCGCATTTGCGTTTGTTGGTAGAGGATCGATGAAACGCGAAGGATGTCTTTGTCCTGTTCGCTTGTTGCCCCGACAATCATTTGTGTACTTTGTCCGGCAGGAACAAAGCGTGGAGCTTTGCGGAATTTCTTCCGATCCTCTATGTTTTGCATTACTCCCTGCTGGATATACTTCATCGGCTTGTATACACTTCGATGATCTTTCTCCGGTGCCAGCAGTTTCAGGTTTGCTTCGGTCGGAATTTCCAGATTTACACTCATCCGGTCGGCATACAGTCCGGCCTGGTCAATCAATTCCCGACTGGCTCCCGGAATGCTTTTCATGTGGATGTATCCGTTGAAACGGTGTATTTCCCGAAGCTGTTTGACAACCCGCACCATCCGTTCCATGGTATAATCGGGATTGTTGATAACTCCCGAACTCAGGAATAACCCTTCGATATAGTTTCTCCGATAAAACTCAATGGTCAGCTCTGCCAGTTCGTCTACCGTGAAAGTTGCCCGGCGGATGTCGTTGCTTCGGCGATTGATACAGTAAGCACAGTCATAAATGCAATAATTTGTCAGCATGATTTTCAACAGCGAGATACATCTTCCATCTTCACTGAAACTGTGACAAATCCCCATTCCGCCAACCGTGTTGCCTACCCCGTCCGTTTTGTTCTTACGGACAGTTCCGCTGGAAGAGCAGGAAACATCATATTTCGCCGATTCTGCCAGAATCTTCAGCTTTTGTAACACATTGTCGTTCATCTTATCGCAAAGAAAAGGATTTCCGGGAATATTTCACCAGAGAATAGTGCTAAAAAAGAGCGGCTGTTGAAAAGTTTTCAGAAAGAAAAAAGACGGAAGATTCAGTTGGGAGATTGTCTGATTTATTTCTCTTTCGTCAACAACTGCTTCTCGCGGCTTAGCAGCCATACGATAGCTAATGCCGAAACAAACATCTGTGCCATCACCCAGTTCCAGCCGCCAAAATGCCAGGAAAGGATTCCCGCCAGCGTCCCCAACGCACCTCCGGTGAAAAACAAAGTCATGTAGATGGTGTTTATACGGCTGTGTGAAGATGCATCCAGCGTGTACATGAGCGCAATATTGCTGACCTGAATGGATTGTGCACCTATATCGAGTAGTAAAACACCCAGAACCATCATCGCGGTTGAATTTTGACCTATCCACATCAACAGAATACTTACGGCAACCATTCCGATGGCTACAAAGCGCACTGTTGTCACACCGCCTTTATCGGCTCTTTTTCCCATCAAAGGAGCTGCCAAGGCACCTGCAACGGCTACCAGGCCGAAAAGTCCGATGGTGCCTGTTCCGAAATTGAATGGATTTCCACTCAAATGAAAAGTTAATGTCGTCCAGAAAGAGGATAAAAGTCCGAATTGCAGCATGCCGATTGCCGATAAGCGGCGCAACAGCTTAAAACGTCTAAACTGATGCAATGCCGACCCCAACAAACGCAGATAGCTTCCCTCAAAAGAGGGAGTAGCATGTGGTAAATAGCATGTGAGCAGAACCGTGCTCAAGCCTACTGCCAACAGGGATATTAAATAAATCTCACGCCAGCCAAACCATCCTGTTATCACTCCGCTGAAAACACGGGCTGCCAGGATGCCGACCAAAACGCCGGTAAAGATTATCCCTACATTTTTTCCCCGGTGTTCACTGCTCAAACCTGCTGCCATCGGTGTAATCACCTGTACAGCTACAGCGAACACTCCGATTAAAACGCTTAAAATCCAGACATAAAGAATTTGAGTTGTCAAGAACAACAATAATAAAGCTCCTATCAGCAAATATTGCAAGCCAAGGATTAATTTCTTCTTGTCCATTTTGTCACCCAGAGGGGTTAAAAAGAATAATCCTAAGCCGTAGCCAATCTGCGAAAGCATTGGTATCATCCCGACACTCGATTCACTCACCTTGAATTCAGCCTGTATTTCCTTTAATATGGGTTGGCTGTAATAAATATTCGCCACAGTGATACCGGCCGAAACGGCCATTAATAAAATGAGTCCGGCGGGAGCACTTGGTGATGATTCCTTTACTTTCATTGAAATTGCATCCATAACTTAATGACTTAAATAATTTGATGCAAAGGTATGTCCCGGAACAGGATATAGAGATGCCGGATCAAAACCAAAAGTTGCGAAACTCAAACAATTTGATGCTTCCGGAATGTGTTGGGCGTTTCATTGCTCATCTTCCGGAAAAAATTGATGAAATGTGCCGACTCTTCAAACCCTAAACAGTAACCAATCTCAGAGATATTCCAATTGGTGTGCTGTAAAAGAATGCGTGCTTCCTGAGCCACTCTTTCGCTGACCAACTGAGACGTTGTTTTCCGGGTTATCTCCTTCAGGCTTCTGTTGAGGTGATTGACATGAATGGATAAATGCTCCGAAAAATCAACCGGCGACCGGAGCTTTATCCGTTGATCCGGATTCTCGATAGGAAATTGGCGTTCAAGCAATTCCATAAATAGAGCAGAAATGCGGGCAGCTGCATTGGAAGACGGGGTTTCGGATTCGCGAGCCGGCTGCATTTTCAGGGCTTCGTGCGCCAAACTGAATACCAGTCCTCTGATCACATCGTATTTGTATTCAAAATCGGAATTTAATTCTTCTGACATTTGAAAAAAGATTTTCTCGATTTCGTCCAGCTTCTCCTCCGGAATATCATACACCTTGTTGTGGCCGGGCTTAAATACGGGATATTCCTTTATCTGTCCGTATTGATTGAAGAATTCTTCTGTAAAAATGCAGAAAAAACCACCTTCATCTTCTTCTATCGGTTCCCAGCTATAAGGGACCATCGGGTTGGAAAAGACAAGAGTGTTGTGTCCGCTTTTTACGGTCTTATCTGCATATTGAATCTGAAATTCTCCTTTCAGAAGTGTGATTTTATAATAATCTTTGCGGCTGTACAGCGCTTGCCCATTTCTGCAAAGCGAAACGTCTGCCCGTTTAAACACATTGAAATGCCCCAATCCTTTTTTGAGATTCTCCGGCACAAAATTGAAACGTGTCCTGTAAAACTCCTGAATAGTCAACATCTTTTCCATGTCGCAAATTTATAAAAATCAAACAATCAATCATCCGCTTGGACCATCTATTCTTTCAAAAAGAGAAATCAATGCCGCTCTTTCACCTCCTGAAACAACAAAATCCCGCAAACTTGGCGGGATTTCTTGCTATATAAGTACATGTTCATCATTGATGGTCAGGGTAAGTATTTGTCGTTTTCTGAAAATAAGCAGCGTATGAAGATGGACTTCTGAAACTGATTTTATAGAACGACTTGTAGCACACTTACCGTATCTTTCTAAAAGGTATAATACAGGCTTAGTCCGAAATTTCTCGGATCGGTTGGGGTCAGAAAGGCTTGTGGGTAATAAGCGGTGTGTCCTTTGCTATTACTGATATTGTTTAGTACGGCGCGTACGGTGTAATTAGCTTTGGTGTACGATATTTGCGTATTGATAGTGGTGTATGCTTCTAAATTGAACGGTCTTACTCCTGCCGTGATTTTTTGAATTTCTCCTCCACCTGTTGTTATACTCGCACGGGTCGATTTGGAAAAATCATCTACCGGGCGTGCGCCTACATAATATGCTCCGAGACCAAGAGACAAACCTTCCAAAGCTCCTTTGTTGAATATATAATTGACCCATCCGTTAGCCAGATTTCTGGCTGTTCCCATCGGTTGTGAGCCATCTACATAGGATTTCACACCTTCGTATTTTGCATTTAAGTAAGTGTATCCCAACAATACTTCCAGATTACTTAAAACGTGGCCAACCAGCTCTGTCTCCATTCCATTTCTTTTCAAACTACCGCTCTGGTTGTAGTATACATGCCCTGTGGCTGTATTGGTCACCTGATAGGCATAATCATCATTGTTCATAATGAAATAGGTGAAATTGAAACGAAGCCTGTTGTGAAAATACCCTGATTTTACCCCCAGCTCGTATTGCCGGGTAATCATATTTCCTAACTTTTTGCTGTTTTCATCCAGGTATTCAGCCGTAGATATATCAGAGACTGTTGTGTAAGAACCAAAAAGACTGATGTTTTCAAACGGAGAAACCATAAGCCCTACAATCGGATCTACTCCATGCCCGTCAGAATACGTATTGGTCTTGTTATCGAGGCTCTGTGTATGGCTGTATCGTGCACCGATAAGGGCTCTCAGGTATTTGTTGAATGTAATCATATCTTGTCCGTAAAGGCCGTAAGTGCTGTAATCTCTGTTGTAATACCGTCCGGTGTTTTCCGTATATTTCAGATTCTGGTTGCTTAGCGTATTGCTATAATTTTCATAAACATTAATCGTGTCGATAGGGGCAGAGTTGAAGGCCTGCGAAAACCATTTGTTCTTCCGGAAATCAAAACCTGCCTGAAAGGTATGCCGAATGGAAAAAGTATATAGATCATGACCCGCCAAAGCAATATTAATGACGGTGCTTTTGTCATTTTCTGTCACCCGGTTCATATAACGGTAACGGACATTGCGCTCGCCTGTTGATTTAAAATGAGCACTGTCAAGAGCGGCTACTGCGGAATTGAAATCCTGATTGTATGTTGACCCGTAGTAATTGATTTTAAAATCGAGTTTGTCGGTCAGCGATCTGACAAAACGAAGCCCCCAGAAGTTAGAATAAGTCATATTGTGATCGGAAGAGAATCCGAGAAACTTCTTATTGGGAATATTCCATAATCCGTTTACACTGTCAGCGGCCAGGTTGATTGTTCCTCTGTCCGGAGTACGCGAATCATATTGATAATGATATTCGCCAGTGAGGGACGTGCGCTCGTCGATTTTCCATTTAAAAGAGGGATTGATTACAAAACGATTGTTCCGTGTTTCTGCCCGGTATCCGTTGCCCGCTTGAGCAGCACCGTTAACACGAATAGAGAAGTGGTCGTTCAACAGATGTTCAATATCATACACACCGCGAATATTGTCCCAACTGCCGTAACGGATGCCTACCGAACCGGTATTCACAAAATTAGGAGTTTTAGTCACGGCATTGACAACACCTCCCACCGAACCCAGAGAATTACTTAGCCCTTGTGAGATGGAGTAAGAACCCTTCAGTACCTGGATGTTGTCGATGGTTTCCATATCAGGCATAATTCCGTGTCCTCGTGTGTCATTGTTTAGTTGAATGCCATTCAATAACGTATTGATTCCGCGAATGCCACGAATGGTATATGAATTACCGATGCCTCCGAAATTGGAGAACAAAATCACTCCGGTCACATTGCGTAGCGCATCACCGATATCCTGGTTGTCCTGCATACGGATAAGGCGATTGGAGATGGACGAAACACTTTGAATCTGTTCGTTTGCTTTTAAAGGCATAGCCGTAATGGCATCCAGTTTATCAGGTTGTTTGGTGGTATGTCCGAATACTTCGACTGCTGTCAGCACTCTGTCATAAGGTTGAAGGGTGATAAGGAACGATTCGGTACCTGCCGGATAATTTATTTGTTGTGTTTTGTATCCTACTTCCGAAATAAGGAAAGAATAAGACCCTGTTGGAGATACTCTCATTTCAAATTCGCCGTTGATATCTGTCTGAAGAGAGATGTTCTGGCTCTGAAGTTGTACTGTAGCAGAAGGTAACGGGAGCCCGTCGGGAGTAATAACCTTTCCTTTGAGAGTTACATAACTTTGTGCCTGCATTGCACCGAAAGGAAGCAGCAGAAAAATCACAACGAAAAGCGTAAAACTTTTTCTTTTCATTTGTTCTGGGGATTAATAAAATTGTAAAATATTGTCACAAGGACAATGACCTAAATTAATGCTAAAAATGTTTACAAAACTATCTTTCAGGGAACGGGTGTACAATCGCATATTGTGGGTAATCTGTCAGAATTAAATACCTACATCTGGGTATTAATTGTGAATTTTATTAAAGTCTTGTGAATAAAATACCATGAGATTAACAGTACGGGCTTTTCTGTTCTTCATACACAAATGCTTTGCTTCAAAGGCAAAAGAGGCGTTCCGGGCGCTTCATCATTAAATTAGAAGCTCATCCCCAAATTCAAGGAATGCCGTTTCTCAATTCTGCCACTTTTTTTATACTTTTGCACGTCAAATCAATGAAATATGGAAATAGCAAGCAAATACAATCCCAACGAAGTAGAGAGCAAATGGTACGCCTATTGGATGAGGCATCGTCTGTTTCATTCCGAACCCGATGAAAGAGAACCCTATACGATTGTGATTCCGCCGCCTAATGTGACCGGAATTCTTCACATGGGACACATGCTTAACAATACTATTCAGGATATCCTTGTGCGCCGTGCGCGGATGCAGGGAAAGAATGCTTGCTGGGTTCCGGGAACCGACCATGCTTCTATTGCAACCGAAGCCAAGGTGGTGAACAAACTGGCCAAGGAGGGGGTTCAAAAATCTGATTTGACCCGCGACGAATTCCTGAAACATGCCTGGGAATGGACACATAAACACGGAGGAATCATTCTCGAGCAGCTCAAAAAGCTGGGAGCTTCCTGCGACTGGGAAAGAACGGCATTCACGATGGATGAAAAACGTTCGGCCAGTGTTATCAAAGTATTTGTCGACCTCTATAGCAAAGGACTGATTTATCGCGGAGTGCGAATGGTAAACTGGGATCCTCAGGCAAAAACCGCCCTTTCGGATGAAGAGGTTATACACAAGGAACATAACGGTAAACTGTATTATTTACGATATAAAGTGGAGGGAGAAGAGGATTATGCCGTTGTTGCTACCACTCGTCCTGAAACTATTTTTGGAGACGTGGCTGTCTGCATCAATCCCAATGATGAAAAAACAGCTCGTTTTCGCGGGAAAAAGCTGATTGTCCCTATTGTGAACCGTGTGGTTCCGGTCATTGAAGACGACTATGTGGATATTGAATTCGGAACAGGTTTGCTAAAGGTGACACCGGCTCACGATGTAAATGACTACATGCTGGGAGAGAAATATCATCTTGAGAAAATAGATATTTTCAACGATAATGGAACATTGAATGCCAACGGACTTCATTATAACGGTAAAGATCGGTTCGTGGTGCGGGATGAAATACAACAAGAATTATCGGACAAAGCTTTGCTTGAAAAAGTAGAAGCGTATACCAATAAAGTAGGATTTTCAGAACGGACAGATGTACCCATCGAACCGAAACTGTCAACACAGTGGTTCCTGAAAATGGGAGACCTGTCAAAGCCCGCTCTGGAAGCGGTAATGAATGATACAATCAAATTTGTTCCTGAAAAATTCAAAAACACCTATCGCTACTGGATGGAAAATATACGGGATTGGAACATTTCCCGTCAGCTCTGGTGGGGGCATCAGATTCCGGCTTACTATCTTCCCGATGGTAAATTTGTGGTGGCTGAAAATGCGGACAAAGCATTGGAAGAAGCACGGAAGTTGAATCCGGAAATCCAGGCCGGAGATCTGCGACAAGATGAAGATTGTCTCGACACCTGGTTTTCCAGCTGGTTGTGGCCTATCTCTGTTTTCGACGGTATCAATGAACCGGAAAATAAGGATATTGAATATTATTATCCGACAAACGATTTGGTGACCGGTCCGGATATTATTTTCTTTTGGGTGGCACGTATGATTGTTTCCGGGTATGAATATCGGGGGGAAGCATGTTTTAAAAATGTGTATTTCACCGGAATCGTTCGTGACAAGTTGGGACGTAAAATGTCGAAACAGCTCGGCAATTCCCCTGACCCCATTGAATTGATGGAAAAATACGGAGCCGATGGTGTGCGTATGGGATTGTTGTTGACTGCTCCTGCAGGGAATGACATTCCTTTCGATGAGCTTCTTTGCGAACAGGGACGAAATTTCAACAATAAAATATGGAATGCTTTCCGTCTTGTGAAAGGATGGGAAGTGGTAGATATCGAACAACCGCAGACCGCTGCAATTGCGATTGAATGGTTCGGTAGTATACTGGCGAAAACTGTTGCCGAGATGGATGATCTTTTCTCTAAATATCGTCTCTCGGAAGCATTGATGACCATTTACAAACTGTTCTGGGACGAATTCTCTTCCTGGTACCTGGAGCTTGTGAAACCGGCTTATCAGCAGCCAATTGATCGTGCTACTTACGAAGCTACCCTGGGATTCTTCGACATGTTACTTCGTTTGCTTCATCCGTTTATGCCATTTATTACGGAAGAATTGTGGCAAGCTTTGACGGAACGGGAAGATGGTGAAAGTCTTATGGTGACACTGCAACCACAGCTGACTGACTTTGATGAAAAGCTATTGGCTGACTTTGAACATGTAAAAGAAATTATTGCCGGTGTTCGTACAGTCCGCCTGCAACGCAACATTCCCAATAAGGATCAACTTACGCTGAATGTGCTGGGAGAACATAGCCCGGAATTTGATTCGGCAATTATCAAGATGGGAAATCTGACTGCTATTGAGAACGTACCGGAAAAACAGCCCGGCGATGTAAGCTTTTTGGTAGGTACAACAGAGTTTGCTATTCCCCTGAGTGATAAAATAGATGTGGAAGCTGAACTGGAGAAACAGGAAGCCGAACTGGTCTATCTTCAGGGATTCTTGGTTTCTGTTCAGAAAAAGCTGAGCAACGAACGTTTTGTGCAGAATGCCAAACCGGAAATTGTCGACAACGAACGAAAAAAACAGGCTGATGCCGAGAGTAAAATTGCGACATTGAAAGAAAGTATCGAAGCCTTGAAGGCTCAGAAATAGCCTTTGGATTCGAGCCAATAGCGGGTGGGAGCAGTTTTGATTGTTCCCACTTTTTTTGCTTACATAAAAAAGGTTGTTTAAAGCTTAAATAGGCGTATAGGGGTGTTTTGAAGAAGTTGTTAACTGTTTTAAAGTAAGCGGACGTGGATTTATCGTTGATGCTTTGTTTGAAAAGAAGGAGATTCGTTTCTTGTAAAATTTTGAAAATGAGTAATATATTTAGATAATGTCTGCTAGCTTATTAACGCTCTGGTTTTTATGAGACACTCGATAAGACTACTTATTTACCGAATGCTTACGGTTAATCACATCTCTCCAAACCGATGGCATGTAATGTCTAATAAGAAAGGGCTGCCCAAAAAACTTTTGAGACAGCCCCTTCTAAAATCACCAAAAACCTATTCAAATAATTATTTCTTCTTCCAGAGTTCTTCGATGCTTTCCAGTGTGCGGCCTTTGGTTTCAGGCACACATTTCCACATGAAAATAGCAGAAAGAATGCCCATGATGCCGTAGATCCAGTAAGCAAATCCGTGGTTGAATTTTTCAGTCAGCCACACATTGTCGTTCATGATCGGGAAAGTGAAGGAGACAATCCAATTGGCAATCCATTGGGCAGCTACCGCGATGGATAAAGCCCCACGAATAGAATTCGGGAAAATCTCAGACAAAAGTACCCAACATACAGGTCCCCAACTCATCGCAAAAGCAGCTGTGTAGATTAGCATGAAAATCAGGGATGCCATGCCGACATGCCCGGTATAGAACGTCAATCCCAGTGCAATCATGCTGATAGCCATGCCGATGGACCCGATAATCATCAACGGTTTGCGTCCAAATTTATCTACCGTAAGAATTGCAACTACCGTAAATGAAAGATTTACAATACCGACAATAATGGTTTGAAGAAGCGAAGAGTCGGTGGATGCCCCCATGTCGCGGAAAATATTTCCGGCATAATAGAGTACCACATTGATGCCGACGGCTTGCTGGAATACAGATAGAAGAACGCCGACAATAATCACACCGAAACCGTAGGATAACCAAGGTGCATTCACCTCGTGAAGCGTCCCTTTTATATCGTTGAGAATTGTTTGTGCATTTCCCTTTCCGGATATTTTTTCAAGCACCTTCAGCGCTTTCTCATCCTGTCCTTTCATGGCCAGGTAACGAGGCGTTTCGGGAACAAAAAAGAGTAATACCAGGAAGATAGCGGCAGGGATTGCTCCTGAAAGGAACATATAGCGCCAGCCTTCTGTTATCAACCACTGTTCGTCTCCCTGACGGGCAATTATCAGATTCACAAAATAGATAACGAGCATCCCGAAAATGATTGCAAACTGATTGAATGAAACAAGTTTGCCACGTGCTTTAGCAGGAGCAATTTCTGCAATATACATCGGAGAAATCATAGAGGCGATGCCGACTCCGATACCGCCGATGATGCGATAAATTACAAATGAATATACATCCAGTGTGCCGAAGAAATTAAACGCTTCGGGTTTCCATGCGCCCACAGCCGATATAAAAAAGCAGAGAGCTGCGATGAAGAGGCCATTTTTACGTCCCAACGACTTGGAGATCAATCCGGCAATAGCTCCTCCGATAATACAACCGATTAAAGCACTCGCAACGACAAAGCCTTTTACTGCGTCTGCCGTATTTTTCATGTCTGCTACGTTGTCAATGGAGGGTAGATTATTTTCTAAGAAACTGAATGCCCATAAAGAAACGCAAACGAGTAATATGGCTCCGATAATGCCTCCTTTGCTTTTACCGAAGAGACCAATCATCTGCCCGCTTATAATAATAAAAACGAGATAGATAACCAACACCATCAGAATGCGATATTGGCTGATGAGCGTGAAAATTGTATCTGGATTAAAAATATAATTTCCTGCACTTTCTTTGTAGATATAGAATTCTACCAGAGATTTTTCAGCACCGTTCACAACAGCTGTGTCGTATCCGAAAAGCAGACCGCCTAAAGTGGCGACTAAGGTAAGCAGGACGATGTAGAGGGTACTCCCGCTTTGAAATGAATTTCCGCTATTGCCTCCTGTATCAATAAAAGCCATAGTTTTTCATAGATTAAAACTCCTCAAATCCTTGAACGGGCTTTGGGGAGTTTGGTTTATAGATTTAGCAAGGGATGAATCTGTGGAATCCCAGGAAATTGAGGAGAAAAGTCTCCCCTCAATACTCCTGTAATTCCTCAGCCCTTTTTTTTAGATGTACATATTCAAGATTGCTTCGTACAATTCCTGTTTGCCGCTGATTGGTTTGGGTTCGCCATTCGTTTTAGCATAAGTAACAAGATCTTCAAGACTTAATTTTCCATCTTCAAATTCTTTTCCTTTTCCTGAATCAAAAGAAGAATAGCGTTCTTGCAATAATTGAGAATAAGGTGATTCGTTCAGTAACGAAGCCGCATTTTCCAATGCACGAGCCATTACGTCCATACCGGCGATGTGCGCGATGAATATATCTTCCATGTCAGTCGAGTTACGGCGGGTTTTAGCGTCGAAGTTTGTACCTCCGTTACCAAGACCTCCGTTGCGGATAATCTGAATATACGCTTGAATCAGTTCGAACTGGTCGATAGGGAATTGGTCTGTGTCCCATCCGTTTTGGTAATCTCCGCGGTTGGCGTCGATTGAACCCAGCATGCCGGCATCAACAGCACAAGCCAGTTCGTGTTCGAATGTATGTCCGGCCAATGTCGCATGGTTTACTTCGATATTGATCTTGAAATCCTTATCCAATTCGTGATGGCGAAGGAACCCGGTCACTGTTTCCACGTCATAATCGTATTGGTGTTTGGTGGGTTCCATTGGCTTAGGTTCAATTAAGAAAGTACCGGTGAATCCTTTTGCACGTCCGTAGTCACGAGCTGCTTTCAGCATTTGTGCCAAGTGGTCTTTTTCGCGTTTTTGGTCGGTATTCAGGATAGACATATATCCTTCGCGTCCGCCCCAGAATACATAGTTTGTTCCGCCAAGTTCGATGGTTGCATCAATGGCATTTTTGATTTGTACGGCAGCACGTGCCACAACATCAAAATTCGGATTTGTTGCAGCTCCGTTCATGTAGCGCTTGTTACTGAATACATTCGCAGTTCCCCAAAGGAGTTTAATGCCTGTTTCTGCCTGCTTTTGCTTTGCGTAAGCCGTAATTGCTTTCAGGTTTGCTTCATATTCTTCGATGGTTGCAGCTTCGTCAATGAGGTCTATATCGTGAAAGCAGTAGTATTCAATACCGATTTTTTGCATAAATTCAAATCCGGCATCCATTTTTGCTTTGGCGCGGTCAAGAGCAGTTCCTTCTTCGTTCCATGGGAATTCTTTTGTGCCTGGGCCGAAAGGGTCTCCGCCTTCAGCACACAAGGTGTGCCACCAAGCCATTGAGAATTTCAACCAATCTTTCATTTTTTTACCATTTACCGTTTTTTCCGGATCATAGTAGCGGAATGCCATTGGGTTCTTACTGTCTTTACCTTCAAATTTGATTTTACCGATTCCTGGAAAATATTCTTTTGTTGCCATAATTTTTTGAAGCCCTGTGCTCTTTACAGACACTTTTGGGCGGTTCTTTAAGTTGTTAATATGATTGTTTTATACTTCGTTACGCGTTTATGATTTTACTTAGCCATAATTGATAGGCTTCTTCTGTAGCCTTCCTGTTTGTCGGTTGGGAAGTGACAATTTCGATTTTCTTCAATGTCGCAAAGGCTTCCTCAGGCGTTTTGTATATTCCGGCTCCTATTCCTGCTCCACGGGCAGCTCCGATAGAGCCATCCGTATTGTATAGTTCGATGGTAGCACCGGTAATATTTGCCAGGGTTTGACGGAAAATGGGACTGAGGAACAGGTTCGCATATCCGGCACGAATTGTTTTTGTTTCGATACCCATGTCGTTCATGATGTCCATTCCGTATTTGAACGAGAAGGCGATTCCTTCATGCGCTGCCCGGATTAAATGTCCTTTGGATATACGCAGAAAATTTACTCCGTGGATGGAGCAGTTAGGCTCTTGATTTTCGAGTACACGTTCAGCTCCGTTTCCAAATGGGATGATGCTGACTCCTTCGCTTCCCACAGGGATCGCTGCTGCCAAATCGTTCATTTCTGCATAGGAGATTCCTTCCGGAGCTACATTGTTCTTCATCCAGGTGTTCAGAATAGCCGTTCCGTTGATACAGAGCAGGACACCGATACGTTTGTTCTCTTTTGAATGATTGACATGAGCAAATGAATTGACTCTCGATTTCGGATCGTATTTGCAGTCGGAGTTGACACCATACACCACCCCGGAGGTTCCTGCTGTTGCTGCGATCTCTCCCGGGTTCAGTACGTTTAAAGACAGCGCATTGTTGGGTTGATCACCTGCACGGTAGGTGACAGGCGTCCCTTCGGCAAGACCCAGCTCAGCTGCAATTTCTGCTTTCAGATTGCCTTGTTGGCCAAATGTCGGAACGATGTCCGGAATGAGAGCTGTGTCGAATCCGAAATAGTCAAAGAGGAATTTTGCCGGCTCTTCAGACTGAAAATCCCAGCCGATTCCCTCTGACAATCCGGAGGCAGTAGTGACGGCTTTGCCTGTCATCCGCATGGCAATATAATCACCGGGAAGCATGTAGTATTTAATCCTTTTATAATTTTCCGGTTCATTCTCTTGTATCCAAGCTAATTTTGCGAGCGTGAAATTTCCGGGTGAATTCAATAGATGAGAAAGTGATTTTTCTTCTCCGATGGTATCGAAAGCCTTTTGTCCGTATGGCACAGCGCGACTGTCGCACCAGATGATAGAATCGCGAATCACGTTCAGTTTCTCATCCACTAATACCAGCCCATGCATCTGGTAGGAGATTCCGATAGCTTTGATTTCCTCAGCTTTTACATTCGACTCAGCGAGAACTGCTGCTGTGGCAAGTTTCAGATTTATCCACCAATTTTCGGGATCTTGTTCTGCCCATCCACCTTTCAGGGCTTTGATTTCCATCTCTTTCTTGGGGAAAAAAGCTGATGCTATAGCTTCCCCTGTTTGAGCATTAACCAAGCTGGCTTTTACTGATGAGCTCCCGATATCATATCCTAATAGAAACATACTTAATATCCTAGTTTTTTATTTTTAAATATCCTTTTTTGTCAAATTTGTAGAATCTTGCTGCGCGATGTGATACACCCTCTTCTCTCTCGTCCAATGCAACAACCTGTGGCATGGCAGCTACTTTCTTATGAAAATTACGAATATCGATTTTCTTGGCGTAAATTGATTCATAGAGTCGGTGGAGTTGACTAATGGTAAACTTTTGAGGGAGTAAGTTGAAAATAATTGAAGGTTCCAGTTCTATCCATTTTTGAATCTCGGACAGGGAAGCCTGTAAAATTTCACTATGATCGAACGGCATCTCCGGTACATGATTGAGCGGGCACCATTGTGAACTGTATTTTGAAATATTGTGATGCTTGTGGTTGATTTTGCACAAAGCGATGTAGGCCACAGTGATGAGGCGATTGATATTGGGCTGATAGGCCTCATTCAGCCATTTCCGGTCTTCTTCTTTGCTGGCTCTGCCGGGAGAAGCAAAGCAGCGAAATTGACGTAATGGCATCTTTTTTATTCCGGTCAACTCAAACAAAACTCTGGAGGCGGCATCATCCACATCTTCCTGATCAAAAATAAGGCTTCCGGGAAGCTTTAGTGAGGGTTTCTCAGAGGAAGAATTGTCTTTTTTTACAAGCAGGATATTTAGCTGCTCGTTGTCAAAGCCGAAAACAACGCAATCTATAGAGACGAATGTATGAATAAATTGTGCGGTCATAGATTTAGTTTTTCATACGATTAAATTTTACTGGTAGTAGAGACGTTGCATGCAATGTCTCTACGGATTTCTTAATCCTTGTTTTGTATGATTTAATAAAAATCATGTTTCGTTTCATAATTTCATCTCACAAATATATATCTTGTTTCCGGTATATCAAATCTATTTTATATGTTTTGTTTTATTAATACATTGAGAATCAAATGATAGAATATCACCTAATATACAATAAGCTCTAATGTGTTATTGTGGTATGTAAGATAAGAATGTCCTGATTTATAATAGATAAATTTCATTTATTGTAAAAGAGCAGATAAATTCTTCTTTTACAATAAGGTGAATTTATTTTATGTTTTCAAACATATTTTTGCTGTGTCAGACCCCAAAAGGAAAGATTAAATATAAAAATGACAGAATGTCATGTCTGGTTTCCTGGTATAGGGTTTGATAGATGTATCGTGAACCTTTTTGTGGAGAAAAGCGTTGTATGTGCTGATGTTTTAACACAAAAAAAGAATGAAAACAAAAAAGAATTATTTCCTACTTAGTTTGGTTGTCTTGCTCTTTGCTGCTTGTTCGACCAGTAAAAAAACAGAGGTTGTTCCCAAAAAGATAACCGGAATGGATTGGAAACTCGTTTCTGTCAGAGCCAATTCGGCTAGTCCGGTGATTTCTCCGGTTGAATCTGTTGTTGCCACATTGCGGTTTGCGGATGATGAGAAATCTGTTTCAGGAACTACAGGCTGCAATCGTTTTAACGGGCCGATTACTAAGAATGGCAATCAGATAACATTCGGTTCTATCGCTGCAACAAGAATGTTTTGTGAGCAGAGTATGGATTTGGAAAATGCATTTATGCAGGCATTTAAAAATGCCAACAGTATATCGTTGCAAGGGGATATGCTTTATATCGAAAGCGGAAGTGATGTATTGATGACATTTACTTCGAAATAGAAGAATGACACCATCCGTCAGCATGAAAAGCGTTTTGTTTATTTCATATTATTTGGCTATTTCGCACAAAGCGAATTTATAGTTCGTGGCTGTGTTTCATATATCTATTATTATCAATTTTAAAAGAAAGGAACCTTTTTATGGATTTCATCCTGCACAAAGCAAAGACTAGAGGTCATGCCAATCATGGATGGCTTGATACTCATCACACATTTAGTTTTGCTAATTATTATGATCCTGACCGTGTCAATTTTGGAGCATTGCGTGTCCTGAATGACGACACTGTTGCCGGAGGGAAAGGTTTTGGTACGCACCCGCACGAGAACATGGAGATTGTCAGCATTCCTTTGTATGGTGATTTGCAGCATAAAGACAGCACCGGAAACAGCGGGGTTATTCACCATGGGGAAGTACAGGTCATGAGTGCCGGTACCGGAGTACTTCACAGTGAGTACAATAAAAATAATGATAAACCGGTCAAATTCCTTCAAATCTGGGTTTTTCCAAATAAAGAGAATGTAAAGCCTCGCTACCAGCAAAAATCCTTTGATTTTGACAAAACAAGGAATAGCTTGCAGCAGATAGTCTCTCCTAACGAAGAAGAAGGATTGTGGATTCATCAAAATGCCTGGTTTAATATAGGTGTTTTTGATAAAGGCAGCACTTTTGAATACGGACTTCATGCTGCAAAACAGGGCGTATACGCTTTTGTGATTGAAGGAAGTTTTGAAGTGAATGGATTGATATTGGATTCTCGTGACGGCGTAGGTATCTGGGATGTTCAGAAGTTGGATATAAAATCGTTGTCTGAAGATTCAGAAATATTGCTTATGGAAGTTCCGATGGATCGGTAATGAGTAAACACTAGTTTTGGAAAATAGAAAAGGGGAAAAGTTTAATAAAACTTTTCCCCTTTTTTCGATGCTATACAATAAAATGTATTCGTTTATTATCTATTGTATGATTTTTTCTTGTATTCTTTTTTTGAATCGCGTTTGCCTTTGTCACCGCCAAATGAACGTCTCTCCGGTCTTGCGCTTCCAGAGGAAGAGCCATCTGCCTGAGCAACTTCCACAGAGATACGGCGGCCGTTATGCTCGCCGGATTTCAACGCTTTCAACACCCGGCCTGTATCGCCTTCCGGAACTTCGAAGAATGCAAAGTTTTTCATTAAGTCGATGCGTCCGATGCGAACTTTTCCCGGAACATAATCGTTGATGAATCCCATCAGCGTAGCCGGATTCACTCCATCCATGCGTCCGACATTGATGAAGATGCGGGTATAGCCTTTTTCTGCATTTCTCGGACCACGGCTTTCTCTGTTTTCACTTCCTCGTGGAGCTCTTTCACGGCGATCGGAGAATGAAGATTCGCGTTCACGCGTGCGGCGTTCCTGCGGTTCCTCGATCTCGGCTGCATCTTTGTAGTAATCGATGAGGCGGTTTAGCTCAAGTGAAATTACCCGTTTGATAATGTCTTCTTTTTCGAGCCACTCTAATTTGCGGAAAACGGCAGGGAGTAATGTTTCTATTTCTTCCTCGTTGACTTTCACTTTTTCCACTCTGTCCACAAAATTGAAGAGCTGCTTTTCGCGAATGTCGTCACCGGTAGGGATAACTCCCTTTTCAAATTGTTTATTGATGATTTTTTCAATCTCTCGAATTTTCCCTTTTTCCTTTACGTGGATAATGGCAATGGAAGTTCCGGTTTTACCGGCACGGCCTGTACGTCCGCTTCGGTGAGTATATGATTCAATATCGTCTGGTAATCCGTAGTTGATCACATGCGTCAGGCTGTCGACATCCAATCCGCGGGCTGCTACGTCTGTTGCAACAAGCAATTGAAGATTGCGGATGCGGAATTTTTGCATCACATAGTCGCGTTGCGCTTGCGATAGATCGCCGTGCAAAGAATCTGCGTTGTAGCCGTCCTGAATCAATTTGTCTGCAATATCCTGAGTTTCGGCACGCGTACGACAGAAAATAATTCCGTAAATATTAGGGTAATAGTCTGCAATGCGTTTTAATGCCAGGTATTTATCTCTTGCATGAACCAGGTAATACACGTGTTTTACGTTGTTAGAACCTTCGTTCTTTCGCCCGATTGTGATTTCTTTCGGGTCCTGCATGTATTTGCGGGTGATTTTTGCAATTTCTTTGGGCATGGTTGCGGAGAAAAGCAACATGGAGCGATTTTCCGGAACCTTAGAGAGAATTTCATCGATGCTCTCGGTGAAACCCATGTTCAGCATTTCGTCTGCTTCATCAAGGACAACGTAGCGGATTGTTTCGAGGTTGACGGTACGGCGGTTGATCAGGTCAATGAGTCGACCGGGAGTAGCTACGATGATTTGCACGCCACGTTTCAATGCTTTGATTTGGCTTTCGATGCTGGAACCTCCATATACAGGCAGTACGTGCAGCCCATTTACATATTTGGAATAATCATTCAGATCACCTGCGATCTGTAAGCATAATTCACGGGTAGGAGCAAGCACTAAAACCTGAGGGACATTCTTCTGTACTTCCACTTTCTGGATGACAGGTAAGCCAAAAGCTGCTGTTTTGCCGGTACCTGTCTGCGCAAGTGCGATGACATCGCGTGCTTCGCTTAGCAGATATGGGATTACTTCTTCCTGTACGGGCATAGGATTCTCATAGCCCATCTCTTGTATTGCCTTCAAAATGGGAGCGGCAACACCTAATTCTTCAAATGTTTTCATTAAAAATTTTTATGTTCGTAATTTTAGCTCAGGATATATTCTTACTCTCCCTTGCCCACCCTGAAAATCTACGAACGAAAAATGGAGAAAAAAACACAACCCGGCAGTTGGGTCAAATACGTAAAACAATCTTTTGACCGAAATCTGCGGCAAAGATAGTCTATTTCCGTGATCATAGCAAACAAGTAACTTCTTTTGTAGTGAAATAATATGGTTTTAAATGATTTATTATGTGTTTGGTGTCGGTTTTGGCAAAAAAAGAAACCATAAGCCAATGAAATGGAAAGGAGATGGCCTGTTTGTTTTTTCGGGTGTCGAGAATAACCGATACTCTCTTCTAGTATCAGAACTTGTTTTGGAATATAATCTTCCGGTTACTTAGTATGTTAAAATTGTTTTAAGTTTTTGTCTTTTCGAGGCGCTCAATCCCAATACTTTTTCAAAATAGGTGTCAAGAGAACCATATTTCTTGGTGATAATACCAAAGGCGTAGTCGAGAAAATCCGGATTTGCCCTTAAAATGATCGTCATTGCTTCCTGCATCGATTCCGGCATATCACGCATCAGACGTCCGTAACTGCTCAGGTCGATATAATCGTCCGAAAGAATGTAATCCGAATAAGCATCATCCGGGTTCACATCTAGCGCCCTGAGGATGAGAAAGGCGATTACTCCTGTTCTGTCTTTGCCCAGATTGTCGTGGATGAGAATGGGATAATTGTTTTCATCAAGTAAAATCTTGAATATGTTTTTTATCTCTTCGGTGTTTCTTTCCAAAATACTTAAATACGCATTTTCCATGTAGGACGTTGCTTCGTCGCGGTGAAAATCACGGTCGGTAATTTTATTTTGCAGTTCGATGCTGCTCAGCGTGTCTAAAGAAATTTGATAGTGAGAGAATCCTTTGAATTTATCAGGGAAGAGTTGGCTTTCTTCCGAATTTCGAAGATCTATCACTGTTTTTATATTTAAAGATTGGAGTTTGCTGATATCTCTGGCTGAGAGATTGTAAAGGCTTCCACTCCGATAAATTTTTCCCCAACGTAGCTGCCTGTTGTCGTCATTAAAATATCCTCCCAAATCCCTGAAATTTTGTATTATATCAAATGGGATATATCTGTTTGTGATGATTCCGGAATAGGAATTATTATTCCGGATCAGAAAATATTCACGCGATAGGCTGGTCGGAGACTTGAATGTCGCTACTCGGTCTTCGGCGTTGGCTACGAGAAAAGGTGTTTTTTTATTTTTAAAGACGTCATCAGAAGAGGAAGAATAAATTTCCACATTACCTTTCAGAGGATCTGGCGTGATTTCCCATTTGATAATGTAGTTGCCTTTATTATCCTTTTCGCATAATGAATATATATTAGCTGTTGACGAACAGGAAGTCATCAACAGGAACATAATTCCACTTATGAGAAATATAAACTCTTTCATTTGCTAATTTATCAATGAAGAACAGCCGGAATAATTTTTGTGTTGAAAGTATTTAAGCTGCCAAAATTCAGGTTGAATGTATTTATTATTATACATATCAGTTATACAAATATAAGCCTTTTTGCTATCGAAAAGTACGAAATAGAAAGACTTTTGTTAATCTAACATTTTTTATACAACTGAAATTCACTCAATCGGTCGGCAATTATGCTTTTTCTTTGTCTGGAAGACGTTGAAAGAGGCGGCATAGGGGGAGATTGAAACTAAAAAAAATCATACATTTGTATTTGGAGCCGAATTGTTTTCTTATCCAAAAATCAGCGTATGATTCATCTAAAAGTTTATGAAAAAGACAATAAGTCCGAATGGGATAGGTTTGTCTCTGTTTCCAGAAATGCGACTTTCTTGTTCTGTCGTGATTATATGGAATATCATGCCGAGAGATTTGAAGATCATTCTTTAATGTTTTTCGACAACAAGGGAAGGCTTGTCGCCATGCTGCCGGGCAATATTGATGGAGATACATTTTTTTCGCATGCCGGACTCACTTACGGCGGATTTATTCTAGCAGAAGGGGCAACATCCGGGATCGTTTTGGAGATTTTTGATATATTGCTTAAGCATTTGCAGGCATTGAATCGAGTAAGTAAACTTATCTATCGCCCTGTTCCGTGGATTTATCACAAATATCCATGTGAAGAAGATTTATATACGCTTTTTCGTTTTGGTGCGACTCTTTGTGAGCGAAAAATTTCTTCCGTTGTCCCAATGAATAATCCCTATCCTTTTTCATCTTTAAGAATGAGAAAAGTGAAAAAGGCGCATAAGCATGCCTTTTCAATTGTTCAGGACGATTGCTTTGCTGATTTTTGGCCTCTGCTGGAGAAGAATCTGCAAACAAAACATGCCGCCAAACCGGTTCATTCATTGACTGAAATATCCTCTTTGAAGGCAATATTTCCTGAGAATATTCGTCTTTACCGGGTTTTGTCGGGGCAAACGACAGTTGCCGGCTGTGTTTTGTATGTCTCTTCAATGGTAGCTCATGTTCAGTATATTTCGACAAGTGAAATGGGGCGTGAATCGGGAGCTCTTGATTATTTATTTCTCTACTTAATGAGTAGTGAATACAAGGATGTTTCCTTTTTTGATTTTGGAACTTCTGTCGAACAGGGAGGATATATCCTTAACGAAGGGTTGATTTTTCAGAAGGAAGGATTTGGAGGAAGAGGAGTTGTGTACGATAGTTATCAATTGGTGTTTTAATAAACCTCTGAGAGCGTGTGCAAAGAAAAATATTCTCTAAGGCTATTTTTTATTCCTATTTTTTTATTATTATCAAAATTATATTACTTTTGTAGCCAATAAAACAATTGGAAACAATGACTGTACGATTTTTTACATATTTCTATTTTTACTTTTACTTTAATAGGTGAGAGCAGGATGATTTATGTAAGAAAAAAGACAAAAAGATATATGAATGAATCCTGCTCTGAATGATGAGCGGGATTTTTTTTTACTAAAACAAACATGACGATGGCGAAAAGAAAAGTGGCAATTCAAGGGGGGGCAGGTGCTTATCACGGCATTGCTGCGGAAAAATTTTTTCAGGATGACGAAGTAGAGATTATTCCCTGTATTACTTTTCGCGATATATTTAAAGAAATTAAAAAAGATCCGCAGGTGATCGGTATTATGGCGATTGAAAATACCATTGCCGGAAGTTTATTGCCTAATTACGATTTATTACGTCTGCATAAATATCCGATTGCCGGTGAGTACAAGTTGCGTATATCTCATTGCCTGGCTGCATTGCCCGGGCAGGATATACATGAAATAAAAGAAGTGATGTCTCATCCTATCGCTTTGATGCAGTGTGTCGATTTTCTGGATACCTTAGTCGGTGTGAAGATCGTAGAGCATGAAGATACAGCTCTGGCTGCGCGGGATGTGGCAGCTCAGCAAGTGAAGCAATGCGGAGTGATATGCAGTACCAGAGCAGCGGAAATTTACGGATTGAATATTTTAGCGAGAGGAATTGAGACAAATAAGCACAATTTTACTCGCTTTCTTATTTTTGGAGAAAAATGGCAAGTGGAAGAAATTCAAAAAGACGATGTACTGAACAAATCATCCATTGTTTTTACTGTGCCTCACTCCGGAGGGAGCCTTGCAAAAGTGCTTTCCGTACTCTCTTACTATGATATTAACCTGACAAAGATTCAATCGCTTCCTATTATCGGTCGTGAATGGGAATACCAGTTTTATCTGGATTTGAAATTTACCAGTCTCGAGCGCTATCATCTTTCACTGGAAGCTATCAGGCCGCTGATTTCAGATTTTAAAATTCTCGGAGAATACACCGATGGTGTTCAAAGTGATATTAACGTATAGCATAGCATATCTTTCGACGCAACAATATATAAGATGATGAAAAAAACAATTGTTCCTGCTGAACGACTCAATACAGTCAACGAGTACTACTTTTCGATCAAACTGAAAGAAGTAGCGGAAATGAATGCACAGGGAAAAAATGTCATTAGTCTGGGAATTGGTAGTCCGGATCTTCCTCCTTCCGATGAAACAGTGGAAGAACTTGCCTGTGCTGCTGCAAAACCAAATGTTCATGGATATCAGCCTCACGTAGGAGTGCCCGAACTAAGAAAGGCTTTTGCTGATTTTTATAAGAATATATATAATGTAGATCTCGACCCGACTAAAGAAATCCAGCCACTGATGGGATCGAAAGAAGGAATACTGCATATTTCACTGGCTTTTCTGAATCCAGGGGATAAAGTCTTGGTCCCGAATCCCGGATATCCGACTTACACGTCTGTCAGTAAAATGGTTGGGGCTGAAATTATCTCTTACGATTTGGACGAGAATAATAATTGGCAACCTGATTTTGAAGCCTTGGAGAAATTGGATCTTGACGGTGTGAAACTGATGTGGATTAATTATCCGAATATGCCGACGGGTGCTAATGGCTCACTCGAACTCTTTCATAAAATTGTAGATTTCGGACAACGCCACGGTATTGTGATTGTTCACGATAATCCATATAGCCTGATTTTGAATGACAATCCGATCAGCATTTTGGAAGTAGAAGGAGCCAAAGATATCTGTATAGAACTGAATTCCATGAGCAAATCGCACAATATGCCGGGTTGGCGCATCGGAATGATGGCTTCGAATCCGCAGTTTGTGCAATGGGTGTTGAAAGTATTGAGTAATATCGAGAGCGGCATGTTTAAAGCAATGCAGATGGCTGCCGTGAAAGCCTTGTCTAATTCCAAGGAATGGCATCGCAGAAACAATATCGAGCTGTATGCCAAACGACGCGAATATGCAGAAGCAATCATGTCTCAATTAGGGTGTACGTTTGATAAAAATCAGGTTGGAATGTTTCTCTGGGGAAGAATTCCCGAGTCGTGGGCAAGCAGTGAAAAACTAGCGGACAAAGTGCTGTACGAGGCACGCGTGTTTCTCACTCCGGGGTTCATATTCGGAAGCAGAGGAGAAAGATATATCCGCATATCGCTTTGCTGTAATGAAGAGATGTTGAAAGAAGCATTGGAAAGAATTAAACAGCTATGAAGTTTACACTTTGCCAAACTGTTCTGAAAGATGGGACAACTGTCATTATCAGGGAAGCCTCTCTCGAAGATGCTCGGGAGATGCGCCGCGTGGCAAAAGAATTTATGGAAGAATCGGAATTTATACCTTGTGACAAAGGTGAATTTCAGTTAAGCCTTCAGGAGGAAGAGAGTTGGATAAAGGGCTTCACTGATTCTCCCAACAGTTTACTATTAGTGGCAGAAATAGCAGGACACATTGTCGGAAATATTTCCCTAACCGGGAATGCGCGGAAACAACTACAACATACGGCTGTTGTAGGCATTGGGATGCTCCGAAAGGTAAGGGGAAAAGGAATTGGAAGCTTATTTTTCGAATCGGCGCTGCAATGGGTAAAAAGCAATCCCATTTTAGAAATCCTTATGCTGGAGGTACATGCGACAAATATTGCCGGCATCCACCTCTATCAAAAATACGGTTTTGAAAAGGCAGGATTTCTTCCTGAGAATATTAAAATTGATGAGTCGGAATATGTCGATACAATTATAATGAGAAATAAAATCAAATAACATACGAATAACAATGAAACTAGAATCAATCCTATTGCCGGGTGTAGAAGCAAAACGCCCGATGTTGATTGCAGGGCCCTGCAGCGCAGAAACAGAAGAACAAGTGATGAAAACAGCTCATCAACTTGCCGAAAACGGAGTAAAGATTATGCGTGCCGGCATCTGGAAGCCACGCACCAAACCTGGAGGATTCGAAGGTGTGGGAAGTGAAGGACTGGCTTGGTTGAAACGGGTGAAACAAGAAACAGGGATGTATGTTTCAACGGAAGTGGCTACACAAAAACACGTTTATGAAGCTTTGAAATATGGTATCGACTTGCTTTGGATTGGTGCCCGTACAACTGCAAACCCTTTTGCTGTGCAGGAAATTGCAGAAGCTTTGCAAGGAGTAGATATTCCTGTATTGGTTAAAAATCCGGTGAACCCTGATTTGGAATTGTGGATTGGAGCTTTGGAACGTTTGAGCAATGTCGGTCTGACTAAAATCGGAGCTATTCACCGTGGATTTAGTTCTTACGACAAGAAAATCTATCGCAACCTGCCTCAATGGCACATTCCTATTGAATTGAAACGTCGTTTCCCGGATCTTCCCGTTATCTGTGATCCGAGTCATATCGGAGGAAAACGTGATCTGATTCAACCCTTGTCTCAACAAGCCATGGATTTGGCTTTTGACGGATTGATTATCGAAACTCACTGCAATCCGGATGAAGCATGGAGTGATGCCTCCCAGCAGGTAACTCCTGCTCGCTTGAAAGAGATTATGAGTGAATTGATTGTTCGTGAAAAAGGACAAACAACAGAGGATTTGTCTGCTTTGCGTTCTCAGATTGATGAGATTGACAATCAGCTACTTGAGATTCTTGCAAAACGGATGCGAATCTCAAAAGAAATCGCTACGTTTAAAAAGGAACATGCGATGACTGTTGTGCAAACCGAACGTTACGATGAGATAATGAACAAACGCGTGTCGCAGGCCCAGGCAATGGGTATGTCAATGGATTTCGGGCGTGAAATCTTTGAAGCGGTTCACGAAGAATCGGTAAGACAACAAATTGAAATTCTGAATAAATAATAAGCTGAAGCGTGCTTATTGTCTGATACAAAAACTACATACATCTTCGCGAAGATGTGTGTAGTCTTTTTTCAGTTACCTTTATAATCTTTTGTTTATGAAATTCCTTTTGTAGAAAAAAGATTTGAACATTATTTTTGTTGGAATTTCTCCATTTTCCGCCTCAGGCTTAATAAATTCAATTTTACAGGAATAATAAGTTAACAAGGTTTTGTATTGGATGCTGTGTCTTCTGGTTATATCGCTTTTAAAACTGATTGAAGTGGCCTGCATAGCAAGGGGAAAATTGAAATTGTTGTTCTTGATTATTTCTTGTCTCATCGGGAAAAGACTGTTTGAGAAAAATCGACGAGGAGCATTTGTATCAGAAATAAAAACGTATTGTCCAAAATTGTTAAGTTGAAGAAATGAGAATATTAATCATGGGAGCCGGCAAAATGGGCTCTTTTTTCGCTGATGTATTGAGCTTCGACCACGAAGTTGCTATGTTTGAAGTGGAACCCGACAGGCTGAAATTCACCTACAATGTGATTCGGATGAGCGATCCGGAAGAAATCAAGATCTTTGATCCCGAACTGGTAATTAATGCCGTAACGGTGAAATATACGATTTCTGCTTTCAAAAAACTGCTTCCGTACATCAGTGAGTCTTGTATTCTTTCCGATATTGCTTCTGTAAAAACCGGATTGAAAGAATTTTATGAGTCTGTGAAGCAACCTTTTGCATCTTCTCATCCTATGTTCGGACCCACTTTTGCAGATTTGCGTAATCTGAGTACACAAGCTGCTATCGTGATTTCAGAGTCAAGCGAAGCCGGAAAGAAATTTTTTCTCGACTTATATCACAAGTTGAAGCTTCAGGTGTTTGAATACACTTTTGAAGAACATGATGAGACCATTGCGTACTCTCTGTCTATTCCCTTCGCATCTACATTAGTCTTTGCATCTGTAATGAAGCATCAGGAAGCACCGGGTACTACGTTCAAACGTCACATGGATATTGCCAAAGGCTTGCTTTCGGAAGATGACTATCTGTTGACTGAAATTCTTTTTAATCCGAATACTCCAGATCAGCTTGCACAGATTCGAAAACGTCTGGCTGATTTATTGGAGATTATAGAGAGGAAAGATTCCATAGCAATGAAAGATTTTTTGACCGAGGTCAGAAAAAATATCGAATAAGGGAGAGAACGGAAATTTCATTCTCAGTATGAGAAAACTCGGAAACAAAAATATCAGCCGGAATTGCTTCGGTTGGTATTTTTTTGTGTAACAAATATGACTTCTTGGAGAGGATGTATGCTTTTTTAGTAGTGTAATAAATTTATTTTTATGTACCTGGTCTTGTATATTGCTTATCTTTAATGTAATATTCGTATGTCTGCTCCCAGTTAATTTGAACATTTACTTATTCAAATAATTCATGATTGTCCGATTAAAGAATGGTTATTCGCTTAGTATGGTTAGTAATGTTTGTTGATTTTAGGTGTTTATATGGCGAAAATCGACGTGTAATGATAAAGGATAAATATCTCCCAAGTGAAATAGCAGGAGGGGCAATACGGAAACAAAACGGATAGATGTTAAAGGCTTTAGCACATTGTTTGTAAATAAGATTTTTTATATATATTGCAAATATACATAATTTATTGATTTGTAAACCCCTTAAATTGAAAAACATGAAACGAAAATTAATCTACACAAGCCTTTTTTGTTTGTTGACAAATTGCTTATTTGCTCAGTTGAAAAATCCGGAATCGTTTCCCTGGAGGCTGGTTTTAATGTTGAAAAAGGGGGCGTTTTTGAAATAAAATAGAAATTTGTCCTTGTTGGTTTTGTAGGAATCGGCTCGCATCTGTTTGCGAGTCGATTTTATTTTTCGGCTTATCGAATGAATTTTCCTGTTAAGAAAAAGAAAGCCACGGCTTTTAAGGCTTCATTTATGGAAAAGCATTTGCTCTTTGTCCTTTCAACAGATGAAACTTTTCCCGTAGTCTTTGAGCTCAAATATGGCATAAAATCTTTTATGAATCGGATATTACGGATGTTAACCTTTTGCCGGAATCATAATTCCGCCTAAAATGTTTTGTTCTCACGAATAAAGATTTACATTTGCCGAAATTTTATATAAAATATGGAACATAATCAGCACAAGATACCTTTTAGTGCGTTGGGAGTCGTAGCAGCCATTGGTATTGTTTTCGGTGATATCGGTACTTCTCCGCTTTATGTGATGAGAGCGATTCTCAATTCATTGCCTCACCATTATTATTCTAATACGGATTTTATTCTGGGCGCTGTATCCTGTGTTATCTGGACGCTTACCCTTCAAACGACAGTGAAATATGTGCTTATTACCCTTAGGGCAGATAATAAAGGGGAAGGAGGTATTCTTTCGCTGTTTGCACTTATCCGCAAGAAATACCGGTGGGCATATGTCATTGCTGCCATTGGAGCGGCAACCTTGTTGGCCGATGGAGTCATTACTCCTGCCATTACCGTGTTTTCTGCAGTGGAAGGACTAAAGGAAATAGCTCCTGCTGTGAATGTCGTTCCGATTACGGCGATTATCATATTCGTTTTGTTTCTGGTTCAGCCATTTGGTTCCAGTTCTTTGGGACGTTACTTCGGTCCTATTATGATTGTGTGGTTTGTGATGATGGGATTGATGGGAGTTGGACAATTCATTTTTTATCCCGAGGTATTCAAAGCGTTTAATCCTTTTTATGCCATTCATTTTCTGATAGAAGCTCCGAACACGCTCTTTATTTTGGGCGCCATATTTCTTTGTACTACAGGAGCTGAAGCTCTTTATTCGGATTTAGGGCACACCGGACTTGAAAACATACGTGTAGCTTGGATTTTTGTTAAAATAATGCTTATTTTTAATTATTTGGGGCAAGCTGCCTGGATCTTACATCATCCCTTCGATATCCAAGCGGCAACAAATCCATTCTTTGCCATTATGCCAGACTGGTTCCGAATTATCGGCATTGTTATGGCTACTTTAGCTGCCATCATTGCCAGCCAGGCTTTGATTACAGGTTCCTTTACCGTGATAAGTGAGGCTATTTTACTGAATATTTGGCCCAGTGTACGGATTAAATACCCGACCAATGTGAAAGGACAAATGTTCATTCCATCTGTAAATTATCTTTTGATGGTCGTTTGTTTGATCATTGTCTTTATCTTTCAGTCCTCTATGAAACTGGAAGCTGCATACGGACTTGCTATTACCTTGAGTATGATGATGACGACGTTTTTGTTGTTCTTTTATATGCAGAAAAAGAACCGTCCTTTATGGATCAGTATCCCACTCACCCTATTCTTTACTATTATTGAATTCAGCTTTTTTATTGCCAATATGCAAAAATTCGCGCATGGAGGTTTTGTTTCGTTAATGATTGCCGGTGCTATTTTTGCGGTCATGTATTCTTGGTATAATGGACGTCGCATAAAGAATCACCATACGCGATTCGAACCTATCGATGATGTACTCTCTCTGCTTAAAAAAGTTAGTCAGGATACTACTATACCTAAATTTGCCACACATCTTGTCTATATGACGCGTGCAAAGAAACACAATCAGTTGGAGAGTCAAGTTGCATATTCGATGTTCAAGAAACGTCCCAAACGGGCGGATACTTATTGGTTTGTCAATGTTCTTACGGTAGACGAACCTTATGAATTCCATTATTCTGTGAGGACGTTTATAGACCAGAAGGCCTTTCGCATCGATATACGGACAGGATTTAAGGTTGGTATCCACCTTGATAAGTATGTATCTTTGATATTGACCGAAATGGAAAAAAACGGGCAAGTCGATTTAAGTACCCGTTACCCGTCTCTAATGTCCCAAGGGTTTAAAGGAGATTATATGTATGTGATTGTCGACCGAAGTTTCCGTAATCTTCAGATGAATCTGTTTCGGCAGATTATTTTGTCTATTTACGACCAGATTAAAAAGGTGTCTTCTACCGATGTCCAGATGTATGACATTGACCCTTCACACGCGATTGTGGAAACAATACCACTTATCATTGCTTCTCATTCACAGGTGGAACTTGAAAACCTAAAACATCAATCAGAGAATCAGTGTATCTAAAAGGCGGACATAAATTTCGATTGCTTCCCTGATTTCACTCTGGCGGATATATTCATCGGCAGTGTGGGAACGTGACGATTCTCCCGGTCCGATCTTAACAGAAGGAAAGGGCATCAGTGCCTGATCCGAAAGAGTGGGCGATCCGTACGGAATCTTTCCCATCCACAGTGCTCTTCTGACAAAAGGATGTTCTTTGTCTATGCTGGATGAATTCAGGCGGAATGAGCGAGCGTTCACTTCACTCTCTGTCTTGGAAGACACAATATTGAAAATTTCCTGATTGGAATACTGTTCATTGCTACGGATGTCGACCACGAAACTACATCTGTCCGGGACAACATTATGTTGTGTTCCGGCTTGTATCATGGTTACACTCATTTTGACATCTCCCAGCAACTCACTGTTTTTCGGAAAGCGGTAAGTTTGAAACCACTCGATGTCGCGAAGTGCCTTGTAGATAGCATTTTCTCCCTCATTGCGTGCGGCATGTCCTGATTTCCCATGGGCAATACAATCCAATACCATCAGTCCTTTTTCTGCGATAGCAGGGTGCATGTTTGTTGGTTCTCCGACTATGGCAAACGCGATAGGTGGCAGTTCGGGCAGTATACTCTCCATTCCGTTTTTTCCGGAAACTTCTTCTTCAGCAGAAGCTGCAAAAATCAAATTATAAGGTTGAGGCTTGCGTGTCAATACAAGAAACGCATGCATTAAGGAGACAACGCTGGCGCCGGCATCATTGCTTCCCAATCCGTATAGGAAATCTCCATCGACTTCTGCGGCGAAGGGATTTTTGTTCCATCCCGAAACCGCTTTTACGGTGTCGATATGTGAATTCAGAAGAATTGTCGGCTGATTAGGTTGAAAATCACGTGATACCACCCAGACGTTGTTCCCTTTTCGAAAAGGAAAGCAGTCCTGCTTTTCCAGATATTCAACAAGTAAATCGGCGACAGCATTTTCTTCGCGGCTTAGAGACGGAATGCTAATCATCTGCTTTAGCAAATCCACTGCGTTGTAATAAATTTCATCCATAATCATGAAACAAAGATATAAAAAAGAAAATGATGCCCTGAAGAGAACTCCTAATTCTGTAAAGAATCTAAAAATACGGTATTCAGGTATGCCTTCAAGGTAAATTTCCAGAAATTAATTTTATACATTTGTATATTGCTGTCCCAGTAAAATCGAAAGCTTGTTTCTTTGTATTTGAAATTTAGCTGTTTGTATAAAGTTGCTGAATGCAACGATTTTTATTCGGAACACTTTTGCAAAACTAGATTACAAAGTGATAAGGAGCAACTTCAACTTAATGAACCGGGTTTGTTTGTTGTTTTGACGTTCCTGCTTGAGTGGGATACTCGTGATATTTCAATATGTTGCATGAGAACACAGCCTTGTAAACTCTCTAATACAGAAAGAAGATGAAAAGAATAGGATTTATTATATTGTGTTTTTTGGCAGTCTGGATGGTGAGTGCTCAGAGCGAGTTGAAGCGTGATTCTGTCGACATAAATGAAAAATGGCGTGTACAACCTTCTCTTTCCGGAACAAAAAATGATTCCCTTCGGAAGGCTATGCCCAATAACGGGAGCAATTTCGTTCCGGCCTTGGAGCAATATAAAATTCAGCAACAACAGAATCAGGAAGAACCGATGACTCTGACATTTCCGACCATAGATTATTTCCCCCGACAGCTTCTTCAGGAACGGACAAGTGTACGAATGCCTTTTGCAAATGATTTTTCGTATTCAGGCTATAAGATCCTCGATAATTCTTCCTGGTTGGAAGGGGGAACAGTCCATCGAACCATTCCGACCTTTGGTGCTGTGCAGCGAACCTCATTGCAATACAACCGGATGGTTGGGCAAAATTTGTTACTCTCCGGTGCCCTTGATGGTACAAAGATGGAGCTTCACGAGCGTCAGTATGGAAATCTGCAAGCGCAAATGGGAGTCAGTTGGGCCATTAACAACCGGTTATCTCTGGGCGCTTCAGGAGAATATTCTGTCATTCGGCAGGACGGAGGCCAGGGAAGCATGATGGGGGCGTATCTACCTTCTGAGATTTCCGGCGGATTGACTTCAGCGATGATGCCTTTGGCGAATGTTCAGGCAGGTCTGAGCTATCAGATGACAAACTGGCTCAATGTGTCGGGCGGTCCCTACCTCAACCGGATGAATTTGTTTCAGCAGTCGGTAAACGATTACGGGCTGAATGGAAAGATGAACCTCCGTTTAACCGATAGGCTAAACGTGAATCTTCATGGAAAATATTCACTGAGAGGAAAACAAACACTGATGAACCAGAATCCTTTGTTTCCGGACAATAATTACGGAGGAGCAGTAGAATACCGAATTTCAGATTCCTTCGGCCTGGGTGCCGGAGTAGATCGCTTCCTGAATCCTTACACGGGGAAATGGGTAACCCGTCCTTATGTATATCCCATTTTTTATAACAAAGACGATAAAAAAGGAGTTTCAATTCAATTTTTTGGTAAATGAAAACATATACGATTGAAGAAAAAAATACAATAGAAGAGATTATACACGAATGTTCAAGCTGTAGTGTCGGGCTAATAGATAAAAATGGATTGCCATACGTTGTACCAATGAGTTTTGGTTATCAGGATGGGTGCATTTATATGCATTCGGCTCCCGAGGGTTTTCTAATAGATTCATTGAATAGAAATCCCAATGTCTGTATCACTTTTTGTACGCCTTCTTCGCTGATTTGGCAGCATCCGGATGTAGGGTGCAGTTATCGGTTGAAAGCCGGCAGTGTTATCTGCCGTGGCAAAGTCAGCTTTCTGGAAGAAGAAGATTTCCACGGAAAAAAGAAGATATTGGATATTTTAATGAGTCAATACGTACAGGATAAAAAATTTACTTATGCTGTCCCAGCTCTTAAAAATGTGAAAGTATGGAAGGTCGAAGTGGAAGATTTTTCCTGTAAAAAGTTCGGTGTACATCACCCCAACTCGAAAAAGTATAATCCCGAAGTAGACGATATTGATATGTTTATAAAATAATCTTACCCCGAAAAAATAGTGATGAAATGAATAGAAAGATACTTCTTCTGCTGATTTTGGCTTTTGCAGTTTTTTTTTCTCTGCAAGCACAGGAAAAATGGCTCGGCACAAAATTCCCTTATGCCGGAGCGCAGACCGATTATAAAATGCCTCCAAAAGGATATGTTCCTTTTTTTATTAATTATGTTGGGCGTCACGGCTCTCGCTATATGTCTAAATCCGGTGCTGATTCGTTGGTGCTCGCCGTGCTGAATGATGCGTTGACCAAAAATAGCCTGACCTCAGAGGGAAAACAATGGCTGACAAATGTGGTCTGGCTGGTGACGGAACAAAAAGGAAAGTATGGAACACTGACAAAAATGGGAGTGGAGCAGCAGCAGGGTATTGCCGAACGGATGCAACATCTTTATCCGGATGTCTTCAAAGGAAGAGGGCTGGAACTCTGGTGTACGAGTATTCCGCGAACCAAGCAAAGTGCTCAGGCGTTCGTTTCCGGATTACAAGACTATGGTAGCGAAAAGATACTTTTCGAAGCTGAGCAAAAGAAGGCAGATGAGATGCTCCGCTTCTTTTCTTTTTCAAAGAATTACAAGGCCTTTGAGAAAAGCGAAGCCGTCGAAAATGAAATGGATGAAATACAGGAATGTAAAAATTATCTCCTGGCAACTCGCACACTTGCTTCCAGATTCTTTACCGGAGATTATCTCAACAGGTTACATAGCGGAGATGTCTCTATCCAATTGAACGGCAAGACAGAGAGACTGGATGATGTGATATTTGCCAATGCCTTGTTTGAAGTGTATGCTGTCGGCTGTTCTCTCACATATCAGTTGCTGAATGCACCACAAACAGTTGTCTGGAAGAGCCCTTTCAATAGAAAAGAAGACGAATGGATTGGTAAAGTGGCTAATGCGCATGACTTTCTCACGAAAGGTCCCGGTGTCAATAACCAAGGCGTTCAGGTGAAAGTTGCCAGCCCTTTGCTTGAAAATCTTATTGCTACTTCCGATTCGGCTGTAGCCGGCAAGCTCCATCTGGATGCCGTACTCCGCTTTGCTCATGCTGAAACCATCGCGCCTCTGGCTGCCTTGATGAAGATAAAACATGCCTCTCAGGGCACAGAAGATATCTGCAACTACGATAAATATTGGAAGGCGGCCGATGTGGTTCCGATGTCTGCCAATATTCAGTGGGTATTTTATACTGACGGAAAGGATATTCTGGTCAAAGTATTGTTGAACGAACAGGAATCTGCTATTCCTGTAAAAACAGATATTTTCCCATATTACAGCTGGAATGAGGTTCGATCTTATTATGAGAATTTGTTGAATACAATCAATAAAGAATGATTGCTTTTGTTTGGTAAGAGATAATAAGGTTGTACTCGTGATTGCTCCGATGAATGAGGCATAGCCCGAATGGATCTTTTTTTATAGAAAAAGAGTGTAGATGAAGAAGCAGGAAAACTCTTTTCATACAGGTTACTTTCTAACGAACAAATCTATTGGCTGAAACTCTGCTGAAGAGGCTGGATCCGCTTGCTAATAGCTGTTTTGTACATAGGCTTTTGACAGATTCGATTGATATAAACACTAAATTTTTACAACAATGATTGACATTCAACAAAAAGACAATGGACGCAATGGGTACTTTGAAGCACTAATCGATGGCAACTATGCCGGTGCGATGACGTATACCTGGGCTGGTGAGGATAAATTTATTATTGACCATACAGAAGTAATGGATGAATACAATGGCCAGGGAATTGGCAAACAGATTTTGCTGAAGGTCGTGGATTTTGCTCGTAAGAAGGAGGTGAAGATTATTCCTTTATGCCCCTTTGCAAAAGGACAATTTGCGAAACATCCCGAATTTCAAGACGTCCTTTATTGACCGGATATCCTCAATAGCAGACAAGAAAGACGAAATACCGGAGCAAGGCATTTCGTCTTTTTCATGCTGTTGTTTTGTTCTCAGCCTACTCTCTTCCTGTTGCCGGAGTCAACCTTTCTGTATTCTTCAATCATATAGTCGGCATAAAAGCATAATTTAGAAGAGTTATTATTGGCATGTACCTCTTCTCTATTGGAGTTTGTATCTGATTGGTAAACTATAACTTGTGGAAACCGGTTCTCCGTTTTTGATTGCAGGAGTCCAGTCTGCCATCCCTTTGGTGACACGAATGGCTTCGTCCTCCAGTACTTTCATGCTTTGACTTTTTTGCGTCGTCTCGTTATTGTCCTTGTTGTATGCTACTACAGTTATTTGTTGCAATGAAATTCTGGTGTTCGATTTTGCGTTTTCCAGGTTGCTGTTTGAAGAATAATGTGTATCCTCTTTCCCTTGTTCCAAAAGACTTGAACTAAGAATTTGCAGGTTTTCTACTTTACCGGTTTTCGATACTTCAAATCCGATAACAACATCCCCCTGAATCGCATTTTGGACAGCTTCTATGGGGTATTTCATGTTTCTTGCAAAATATCCGACTATTCCTGTTTCTCCGCCGGGATATTGAGAAGTCATGTCTTTGTTTTTCTTAGGCATTTCGCTGTTATTAGCAGCCATATTCGGCTCCTGTTGTGTAGAGCTTGTTTCTGTCGTTTCGTTTGTTTTTAATACATTGGTCTGAGATGCCTCTATAGGCATTGCGAGAGAGTCTGACTGTTTCATAAGAATTGTATTGACAGTCTTTGCTACATCATTTGTTGTCGGATTCGCATTGGCTATTGTCAATAATAGAAATGTCACTGGAATCACAAGTGCATACTTAATGTATGCTTTTTTCGGAGATTTTCGAATGTTCATCATAATAATGCGTTTTTTTATAGGTAAAACATTAAATTGGTTGCCGAGTGTTGTGTTTGGTAAAAGGCAGGTCGACTCTAATAAATGGTACTGATACTCCTTCATATTGAATCCTGCCCGAAGTACTTCCTGGTCGGCTAAGAACTCATGGTTGTATCGAATTTCCCGCTTCAACATCCATATAGCCGGATTGAACCAGAAGAGGCAGCAACTTAATTCGGCTATAATAACATCGAAGCTGTGAATCTGGCGGGAATGCGATTGCTCATGACAGATTATTTGTCGTAATTCTTCATCTGAATGAAGAGCCGGATTTAAAAAGATGAATCCGAAGAATGAGTATGGTGCAATTTCTTTAGTTGAAGTGTATACGCTCACATCCCTGATCTTGACTTTATTGTATGTCGTGTAAGCGGTCAGGATACTTGCTAACCGGATGCAGAAGCGGATAAGCAAGATTCCTGAGATTATAGCATATATAAGGAATATAATCTCCATGAATGTTATCCCTTGCTGACTTGCTTGTTGTGGCGTGGGCATAATTATAATCTGGCCAATTGAGGCTACTTGTTGAATGAACTGGCTCCCTTCTGCCGGAGAATAAGCTGCTACGGAAAAGCGAATATGTAGCAATGATGCAACGAGGGGAATAATGATACTACCTAACAGGTAGAACCGCTTCATTTTCCAGAAAGTGTCTTTCGAGAGAAATAACCGATAACATCCGTAAAATAAAATTATTCCGATGTTTACTTCTATGGTATAAGATATAAAGTCATTCATCTGTTTTCGATAAGATTAATAATTTCTTTCAATTCTTCTGCAGATATCTTTTTCTTTTCGGCAAAAAAACTAACTAAATCCTTGTATGAATCTTCAAAATAGTTACGTACAATGCCGGATAGACGTTGTGTCTTGAACTTGCTCTCTTCCAGGATGGGAGCATATTCATACGTGTTGCCGTGTCGCAGTACTTTTAAATACCCTTTTCGTTGCAGATTTTTTGCAGTTGAGGCTACCGTAGTATATGGAGGTTTCGGATCTTCCATCTCTGCAATGAAATCGCGAATAAAACCCTTACCTTGTTTGTAAATAAGCAGCATAAGCTCTTCTTCCTGAGTTGTTAGTTTTTCATCCATATTTTATCTGTTTCTTGTAAATTAATGATAAATAATTTAATACGAAAGTTTCGTAATTCAAATCTACGAATATTTCGTAGATTTGGTGTGTCTGAATTGCATTATTAGTTTCTTTTATGATAATTGATTTTGTATTGTAAATATTGATTAAAAAGTGACGTGAGGCTTTTGGGCAAATATCTATTGAGAAGTCTGATACATATAATAATGGTAGTTTACTTTATTAGACATTATTATATACAATAAGCTTTGAGGTTGATTCGTATCAGTTGGCTATACAATGTATTTTGAAGAATATTGTTTCTTGTATTCATGACAGTCATATTACATAAATTCTTACTGGCATCTCATTAAAAAATACTCATTAGTAATCGACTAAACTAAATAATTGAAATTGTTCATTTATCAGGATGTATAAAAAGAAGGCATTCAGATTGGATGAGCAATGATAAAGAGTGAAGGTCGGTTTGTTTACTCTAAAGTCGCTCGCAACCGCTTAAAGAAACAGGTGAGATGTAAGTTTTAGTCAAAGTTTTAATAGAATCATAGAGGTAAACTCGATCAAACCGATTTGTGCGTGTCGTATGTCTTTTATTCTTTTTGGTGTAATATGGTTTTGAAAACGGTTTATTGAAAATTTAATTTCAGTATAATTACTCTTGATCATCGCTATACAAGCCTGGTGTAATCAGGGATAATGCAGATAACTACTCCTTCATAACGAATATGTGGTTAGTGATAGACTCTCTTGTGTTAGAAAGTACTCTTTTAGATTGCTCCGCTTTCTCTCGAGACAGAAGGAGATACGAAGCCCCGCCAGATGCTTTTCGCCATCTGACAGGGCCTCCACCTTACTACTTAAACACGATTCCCCCCTTATTTTTTTATTGAATAGAACTTTTGCTAAACAAAAATACCTGTTTCTGAGTGATTTCAACCTTCAGGCAATTAGCCGTGAAGTTCATTTGATTGAAGCCAACCGGATTGCTACCTGTTTTATCCCGTAAATAGCTGTTTTGCCAGCTATTATTTAAACGAGACCTCTCGCATCGGAATAGGTAGACTTCATGTCCTTCGTGCAACGTGTTGGATTGGGTAAAAAAAGAGACTGGCTTCGATTCGGAAAATAGTGATAATAGTTTTCTGTCTTTTAATGGTTTATATGACTTGAATTTGCGTAAGCGGCAAAATATGCCGTGCGTAATAATGAGGTTTGCTCTTTGCGAAAACAGATAGAATTAGTGATCTAATTCTTTACTTATCAGGCTAGTCGTACCAATTAACGACTATTGGCAAAGCCAAACCTTATTTCTTTTTTATCTATAAAATTGAAACGTATGGAACATTCGTTTTGTTCGTGATGGTTTATTTTTAACTTTTTAGAAAAAGTAACGAACTCTTCAAAAGCTCAGTGCTGTCATAAATGGAAATAAGATGTTATTGTTTTTCTGTTCTTCTTCAATTTTTTTCTTAGATTTTCATTTTATTGATATAATGTAAATATTCGTCTGTATTGTATCGTCTTGTTATTGATTTCTTCTTATTTTTGAGCCGGATAAAACTTGCTGATGTGATTCAGAGAATATCTTTAAGCAAAATATTCGGAATATTTTACCTATGAAAAAAAACACATTTTTATTCTTATTAGCTTTGGGGATGGCTGCAACATTAATACATGCAAAACCGGCTCAGGAAATCCCTCCTGCATTTAGTGTTTCTTCTCAGGAATGGAAATACGATTCGCTCGGAAATCACCGGGCAGTAGTGAATGTAACAAAAGAAGGTGTAGTGGCCAAGGTGGAAATTCCCTGGCGTCGGCGCGACATGGAACCTGAGACCAAACAACTCTGGGTCTTTGACGGACAAACACAGCAGCGCATCACTAACGTGAAAGTTCTGGAAAGCACTCGTGAAAAAGGTGTCGTGTTGTTCGAACCATCCTCGGGGAAAGGAGTATATTACATTTATTATATGCCTTATTTTTCCGGGGGAAGTACTTATTATCCAAATGTTCAGTATTATCCTGTTTCGGAAACAGCTTCTGTCGAATGGTTGAAGAAAGTGGCTCATGAACGGCCGGTGAGAGCAACGATGGCTGAATTGGAGGCGGTAAACGATTTCAATAGCTTTTTCCCAATGGAGATTATTGCTACCAAAGCCGAAACAGATAAACTTCTCTCTCGGTATAAGAAAAACGAATTTCTTGTATTTCCGGAAGATCGGATGCATAGTATTCGAATGCGGCGGGATTTACCACAACGGTGGATAGAAAAAGGAGTACAGGCTACTTTCTCCGATACTGCTGACAGGGGTGAAAATTTTGCTTATCAGTTGGGCGTATTTCCAGTGAAACATGAATTGAAAAATCTGAAGGTAACTTATTCTAATCTGCGTTCAAAAGAAGGTGGACTGATTTCAAAGGATCTGATTCAATGTATTAATACCACAGGGGTTAACTGGATGGGACAGCCTCAGACTTACACCGTGAATGTCCCTCCGCGTGAAGTACAACCAATATGGACTGTTTTTACAATTCCGGAGGATGCCCGCCCGGGTATCTATGAAGGGAAAGCGGTTGTGTCTGCTGAGGGAGTGACTCCTGTTGCTGTCAATATCTGTTTGACTGTGACTGATAAATTAGCTGACAATCACGGAGTGAACGAACCCTGGAAGCAGACACACCTGACCTGGCTCAACAGCACTATAGGAGAAACGAACACGGTGATAAGCCCATATACGCCGCTGAGGCTAGAGGGAGATGTGCTTCATCTCTTGGGGCGCGATGTGAAAATCGCTAAAAACGGACTTCCCGCACAATTGACAAGTTTTTTCACAGAGGAGATGACGGAGATAGGTACAATACCGAAAAATTTTCTGTATGAAGGGATGCACTTTCATGTGAATCCGGTAGTGGGAAAAGAAATTAAGTTTGAGAGTTCTCCGCTTGAAATTAAAGAACAGTCCGATGGGATGATTGCCTGGCGTGTCAGGAATGAGGCGCCTGAAATGGAGATGCTGGTGGATGGTTTACTCGAGTTTGACGGGTTTATGGATTTTCGTGTGGCGGTAGTCGCTCGTCGCGATTTGCAGTTGAAAGATATCAATTTTCATATTCCCGTAATGCCGGATGCTGCTCCCTACTTTATGGGATTAGGTGAAAAAGGCGGAGTAAGAAACGAATTTGTTCGTTGGAAATGGGATGTAACCAATAAGAATCAGGAAGGAGCCTGGCTTGGAGATGTGAATGCCGGACTCCAATTCTCTCTTCGTGATGAAAATTATCAACGCCCGCTCAATACCAATTTCTATTTGCAAAAACCGTTGATACTTCCCAAATCATGGGGTAATGACGGGAAAGGGGGTGTTGATGTGGGTATGAAAGGAAGTAGTATGCTGGTTCATGCCTACAGTGGCGAGCGAATGATGAAAACGGGCGATACGCTTTATTATAATGTGAAACTTCTGTTCACTCCTTTTCATCCTTTACAGACCGATTGGCAATGGTCGTCACGTTTCCTTCACAAGCATGTACCGATAGATACTGTTAAATCATTGGGAGCAACGGTCGTCAACATTCATCAAGGAACGGCTATCAATCCTTATATCAATTATCCGTTTCTTAAGAATAATGAATTGAAAAACTATATTGATAGTGCTCACTCCGAAGGGATAAAGGTGAAAATATACAACACGGTGCGTGAACTTTCCAACCGGGCATACGAACTTCCGGCTTTATTCAGTCTGAGGCACGAAATATTTTCAGAGGGAAAAGGAGGGGGATATAGCTGGTTGCAGGAACATCTCGATGGAGATTATATCGCAGCCTGGTATACTCCTGAAACGAACGATGCAGCTATTGTCAACAGCGGAATGAGCCGCTGGCATAATTATTATGTGGAGGGGTTGAGGTGGCTGACACAACAGATTGGTATCGATGGCATTTATCTTGACGATGTAGCATTTGACCGCAACATAATGAAACGTATAAAACGGGTAATGACCGAGGGCGGACACGACGGGCTTATCGACCTGCATTCAGCGAATCAGTTTAATAAGAGGGATGGTTTTAATAACAGCGCCAATCTCTATATGGAGTTGTTTCCTTACCTGAACCGGCTGTGGTTTGGCGAATATTTTGATTATGAAAATAATAGCCCCGCTTTCTATCTAACTGAAGTGTCGGGAATCCCATACGGACTAATGGGGGAGATGTTGGAGAAAAATGGAAATCTGTATCGGGGCATGCTTTACGGAATGACTAATCGCCTGTTGTGGAACTGCTGTAAAGATATGCCTGCTGCGGATCCTCACCCGGTATGGAATGTAATGGATGCATTTGGTATGCAAGGAAGCAAAATGATAGGATATTGGGTGAAAACAAATCCAGTGAAAACAAACAATCAGGATGTACCTGTCACCATTTATAAAAAGGACAAAGCGCTATTGATTGCTTTGGCCAGTTGGGCAAAAGAGGAGGTTGCTGTGACCTTGTCTATCGACTGGAATGTCCTGGGGATGAATCCGGAGAAAGCTGTCTTGAAGGCAATCGGAGCGCAAGGTTTGCAGCCGGAAGGGGAGATGGATCCCAACAAACCGCTTGTCGTTTCACCAAATAAGGGCTGGCTTCTGACTTTGACTGAAAAATAATCTTTATAACGATAAAAGAAAAATTGTTGTGAAAAAACACCCTGCTTGCAGATATTGGATAGAAAGCAGGGTGTTTTTGCGTGTTTCATGTGCAACCTTTCTTTCCAGTAAGGTGTTTTAATGTCAAATTTCTGTGTTATGAAGAATTGTTTGATGATGTTCCTTGTGGTTTTGCTTTTTTATGCCTGCAAAAAAGAAACGGTCTCTCCGCAAACATTGCATCCCGGGTCTGAAACTTCCCAAAGGAAAGATTCGGTAAAGATAGAAACTGCTAAAATCAATAAGAGTATACAACGCACAAGGGTTCGGGATACAATCTTTCTGCGGGTAGATGCGGCTGAACTGCCTTTAAGTTTCGTAGATTCTTTTACAAATGACAAACAGGAGCTTCATATTCAATTGGATAAATATGAGAATAAAAAAATATCGGTGAATATTTTGCCTCGGGATCCTGAAATGAATATACGTGTTTCTCAAATTTTTCTGCCGGATGGAACGGCGGATGGCCCTTTTGGTCGCAATTTGAATGGATATACGGTTGGTCGAGCCGGACCGCTGAGGCTTCGGATCAATAAGAGTATGATGGCGTCTTCCAATCCCAAAGGTGTGTTTCGGATCAATATATTTCCATAAACTTTTTTCCCTGACTTGAGAAAAAGCGGTTGCTTGCGGGGCTCATCGCAGAATAAAAGAATACCCTGTGCCCGTTTTTTTTTCATTTCCGGTCATCCGGAACGCAATATCTCCAGTCTTTCTCAAACTAAATTCTGGTATTTATAGCCGATTGTGGAGGTTGTTTGAGACCCAGACTCAGAGATGAGGAGAAAAAACATGATTTTTTTTTAGAATTTATATTGTTTATAATCAGTTTGGTTGACGGTTGTGTGCCAAATTATTTTTGAAAAAGATTGTTCAAGATTTGGCTGGTAATAAAAAAGTCGTACCTTTGCATCCGCAATCGGGAAAACG
>JASGFJ010000003.1:0-180138 GCA_047605645.1 Dysgonamonadaceae bacterium
CCCACATTGAGCATTTAAACCCTAACGAGAGTTAAAGTATAGTTAAATTTTAGAGGAATAGTTCTGTTTTTGGGTTGACCCCCCCCATTCTTCTATGATTTTCTGCTCCAAAGGAGCTCAAAGTGATTTGTAGTGCTCTGCGGATATTGCTAAATAGAAAAAAGGTTTCGACCTTTGCAGTATGTATTTCAAGAGCAGCGGCAGACATAATCCACAAACAGGCAAGCATGACTGGTACTACCGTTTGGTGGAGAGCTACCGTAATGCTTTGGGAGAAGTCCGTCAGCGCACAGTTCTTTCGGTGGGCTTTATCGATCATTTAACAGCCGACCAATTAAACAATATCGCTTACGGGTTAAATGCCCGTCTTAGCGGAGAAATTTTATTATTTGAAGATCCGGAAGTATCCAGTCAGGTCAACCACCTCTATGAGCGGATGGTCAAGGAGAAGAAAGTTGACCGCATCCAAAAGCCGCAAGACAAAAACCGGGATTGGCAGCAGGTAGACCTTAATACACTTAAGAACAAAGACGTTAGTGAAATAGGTTCGGAGTGGTTGGTAAGCCAGGCGATAGAGGAACTGGGTATGAGTGATTATCTTCGCGGGAAAGGTTGGGATGAAGAACAGCTCGCCTTGGCAAAAACCCATTTGATTTGCCGTACTGTTTATCCAGCCAGCGAGTTTGAAACGGTTCGCTACATGAAAGAGAATTCTTCAGCCTGTGAAATAACTTCTTATTCCAAAGACAAGGTTAACCACTATAAGTTGTACCAGGTAAGTAAAGCATTGTATAACGAAAAAACGGGCTTGGAAGAACATTTATCTACTAAAACCAACGAGCTCTTCGACCTTGAAGACAAGATTATTCTCTATGATTTAACCAACACCTATTTTGAGGGTGAAAAACGAGGCAGCAAGCTTGCGCGCCGAGGACGAAGCAAAGAAAAACGGAGTGATTGCCCTCTGGTGGTCTTGGCCTTAGTGGTCAACGTTGAAGGTTTCATCAAATACTCTTCGATATACAGCGGTAATATGTCCGACCCGGTTACTCTGGCAGAGACTATCGAGAAGTTACGCGTTTGTACAAGTGAATCCGACAAAAGAGCGGTTGTTGTAATGGATGCGGGAATAGCTACTACCGATAATCTGGGGATGCTTAAAGAAAAAGGTTATAAATATGTATGCGTAAAACGAGGAAAGCTGAAAAATTATCGTGTGCTCGAAGATTCGAAACCGGTCATTGTCCTGGATAATAAAGAACGGGAAATTGAGCTGCGCAGGATAGAAGCACAAAATGACTCAGAGTACTATCTCAAAGTAAGTTCTCCGGCTAAAGCTTTGACAGAATCATCGATGAACAACCTGTTCATGAGTCGGTTCGAACAGGGATTGCAAATGATAACCAAAAGCATCGCTAGCAAAGGCGGAATCAAGAAGTATGACAAGGTCTGTGAACGGATAGGACGGCTAAAAGAGAAATATCCTTCGGCAAACAGGATGTTCAATATAAACATCGAGAAAACCCAGCAGGATATCTGTTCGGGTATTACTTGGAGTATAAATCAACATGTTGCAAAAATAAAAGAAGACGAAATCGGTATTTATTTTCTACAAACCAATCTTCAAGAGGCAGAGGAAAAACTAGTCTGGACTATCTATAATTGTATAAGAAATATCGAAAGTGCGTTCCGATGCCTAAAAACAGACCTGAACCTGCGCCCTGTTTATCATAAAACCGATGAAGCCACTCAGGCTCACCTACATTTGGGGTTATTAGCTTATTGGGTTGTCAACACCATCAGGTATAGATTAAAAACAAAAGGAATAAACTCCTCTTGGACGGAGATTAACCGCATAATGAAGACCCAGAAATGCGTGACAACAACAATTGAAAACGACAAAGAACAAATCATATCTCTGCGTCGATGCTCAGAACCAAACCCAAAAGTAAAGCTCGTCTATGATTCCATGGGGTACAAATATGCTCCTTTTATAAGGAAAAAATCTGTAGTGCCCAGAGCAGATGTCGAGAAAAAATACAAGACTTTTAATCAGGAGGATACAGCTTAAAAACTGCAAAGTGGGTTAGGCTATCGCGATTGGAGAGCTGACCGGACATCAAAGCAAGAAGTTGATTCGACCAAGTGAAATGTTTCACGTAACGATTTCCTTGGTACTTGTCAACTATACGTCGAAACTTGTCTTCATTCAAGGATGAGACTCGTTGAGCAAATACATATTTCTCTTTATTCATGGCAGCCGACATTTTATGGGCTGCAAAGTTATAAATTGAAATCGTCGCGCGCCGAAAAGCGACACAAACAACTAAATTTCAAATACTTCAAAGAATACCTTTCGGTTTTAATGGGACAGCAATGTGTTTTATTACTTAATAATTCATTGTATATTGGACACTTGATTCAGGATAATCAGTACAGGAAAGTACTCTCAATGGACATATTAAATTACAAATAAGCGAACGATCGCTTTCCGCCTGTTTATCAAATCGATTTTCCGTGTATAAAAATAATTCTAAAAAAAATATGATTCTAAAAAAATTTCATTCTCTCATTTTGTCATTCCTTTTAGCCATACCAGTCCTTCAGGCTCATGACACGACGTTTGTGGCAACGGGCAATCCAATAATAAAATATAAATACACGGCCGATCCGGGTGCACTCGTGTATCGGGACAAACTATATATCTATGCCGGTCATGATGAATGCCCAGCTCCGGAAAATAAATATGAGCTGAAGGAATGGCTGGTATTTTCAACCAATGACATGAAAACATGGACTGAACATCCGGTTCCTTTGCGGCCAACAGACTTTAAATGGGCAAAGGGAGATGCATGGGCTTCACAAGTGATTGAACGCAATGGCAAATTCTATTGGTATGTAACCGTAGAACATGGATCTATACACGGAAAATCCATCGGTGTGGCTGTGGCGGATTCACCTACAGGCCCTTTCAAAGATGCAAGAGGCTCTGCTCTCGTCACCAACAACATGACCACCGGATACACTCAAATCAGCTGGGACGACATCGACCCGACAGTCTGGATCGACGACGACGGACAGGCTTATCTGTTTTGGGGAAACACGCAATGCTATTATGCCAAATTGAAATCCAATATGATTGAGCTGGATGGCCCGGTTAAAGCGATCAACCTCCCAAACTACACGGAGGCTCCGTGGATACATAAACACAATGATTGGTATTATTTATCGTTCGCCCAATTTTTCCCCGAAAAAATCGGATATGCCATGAGCCGAAATATAAATGGCCCTTGGGAATATAAAGGTATTTTAAATGAAATAGCCGGAAATTCAAATACCAACCATCAGGCAATTGTTCAATTCAAAAACAATTGGTATTTCATCTACCACAATGGAGCAATTCCAACAGATGGCGGAAGCTATCGCCGCTCGGTGTGCATAGATCGCCTCTATTACAATGCAGATGGAACAATGAAACGGGTACAGATGACAACAGAGGGAGTAAACGACTAATAATCGAATTATATACGTATCATCAAATTATCTAATCTATGAAGAAAGTTTTTTTCAGCTTCGCATTGCTGGTTACGACGACATTAGCATTTGCTCAGAAGAAAGCCGATGCCGTTATTCAAATGAATGAAGGTAAATATCAAATCAGCCGGCACATCTACGGTCAATTTTCAGAACATCTCGGACGCTGCATCTATGAAGGGCTATGGGTGGGCGAAGATTCAAAAATTCCAAACGTGAACGGAGTCAGAAAAGACATCATCAATGCATTGAAGGAAATAAAAATACCGAATCTCCGTTGGCCGGGTGGATGCTTTGCAGATGAATACCACTGGATGGACGGAATCGGAGCCCGTGAGAAGCGTCCTAAGATGATAAACACCAATTGGGGTGGAGTTGTTGAAGACAACAGTTTCGGGACACACGAGTTTCTGAGTCTTTGTGAAGAATTAGGAACCGAGCCATACATCTGTGGCAATGTGGGGAGCGGAACAGTGGAAGAAATGTCGAGATGGGTAGAGTATATTACTTCCGACGGAGAGAGCCCGATGTCGAATCTCCGCAAAAAGAATGGCCGAGACAAACCTTGGAAAGTGTCCTTCTGGGGTGTTGGAAACGAAAACTGGGGTTGCGGAGGCAATATGACGGCCGAGTTTTATGCAGATCAATATCGCAGATATGCAACGTTTTGCAGGGATTATGGAAGCAATAAATTATATAAAATTGCCGGTGGCCCAAACTCTAACGACACGCGCTGGATGGATGTGATGATGAAGAATATTCCTCAAAACATGACCAACGGAGTGTCTGTTCACAATTACACCTTCACTCAAAGCTGGACACATAAAGGTGACGCACGCGACTTTAGCGACGATGATTATTTCTCATTGATCTTAAACGGATATTCGATGGATAAAACCATTGCTGCCCATGCGGCGGTGATGGATAAATACGATCCCAAAAAGAAAATTGCAATGATTGTTGACGAGTGGGGTGCCTGGTATAATGTGGAACCAGGAACAAATCCGGGCTTTCTCTATCAGCAGAACACGTTGCGTGATGCTCTCCTGGCAGGTGTGATTCTGAATATTTTTCATGATCACTGCGACCGTGTCAAGATAGCCAATATTGCACAAATGGTGAATGTGCTGCAAGCTTTGTTTCTGACACAAGGAGAAAAAATGATTCTTACGCCTACTTACCATGTGTTTAATATGTATAAAGTGCATCAGGACGCGACAATGCTTCCCTTGCAGATCTCATGCCCGATGTATTCTCGCAACGGACAAAGCATAAAGTCGGTTTCCGCAACGGCCTCGAAAGATAAGAATGGAAAAATCCATGTTACCTTCGTAAATGTTGACCCGGCAAATGAAATAGAAATGTCGTGCAACCTCGATGGAGCCGGAAAAATGAAAGTCATTTCGGGAAATATTATCACGGCTCCAACCGTGAGAACATACAACACGTTTGAAACACCGAACAATGTGACATTGAAAAGTTTTGCAGGTGCGAAGATGAATAATGCTGTTTTAGAAGTGAAGCTACCGGCTAAGTCTTTGGTTACGATTGAATTGAACTAGTTCCGAACCCAACTTCGCAATTTCACAAATGCCACTGATTGATCATTATAAAATGTGAATATGCAAGAATGAGAGCTTTTTTTTATATATCCGTCCGTTTGTTTTATTCATTGGATGATTTGGAGCCATCCGATGAATAAAATAGGGATATTCAGTAATAAACAAACCAATCACAACTAATTCACTGCGAGTTAGTTGTGATTTTTGTATCTTTAAGAGATACCCCGTTAATACGGTTTGACGGCCAAAATCGGGGAAATTTCACGAAAAATACATAAGAAAGATACAAAAAAGATCCCAATTAGAGCCTATTATTGCTTTCAGCGAGTTTGATTTTTAAAAAAGTTATGAAGCGAGTTTTCAAACCAGTGAATTGGGAAAACTTTACCGGGCTATTCCATTTACGTCCCTCGCTGAATCTCTCGGTCTGAAAGAAACAAAGAAGGGTCGGGAATCGTACTTTTCAGCAGAAGGAAAGCTTGCTTTAATGTTTCTGAAGTCCTATACCCGTTTTTCAGACGCAGAGCTGATCGAGAATATGAACAGTAATATTCACTACCAATTGTTCTGTGGAATAAGAGTCAATCCCCGTCAGCCACTCACGAACTTCAAGATTGTAAGTGCTATCCGCTGTGAGGTTGCAGGTTTGCTTGAGTTCGATAAGCTTCAGGAGGTTCTGGCTTCCTACTGGAAACCTTATATGAGTAACCTTCAGATCCATATGACAGATGCTACCTGCAATGAAAGCGATATTCGTTATCTCACTGATATGAAGCTCCTTTGGGAGGACGTCAGCTGGCTTTATCCACATACATACCGTATTTATAAAGCTCTGGGGTTACGTAAGCCCAGGAGTAAATATGACAAACAGGCAAGACGTTACCTGAGCTACAGCAAGAAGCGTAAACGTCGGCAAACAGAAACCCAGGTATTGAAACGTAATCTCTTGCACTTATTGGGCAAACTGATCGGATTAACCGACACAGTTCTCAAAAGCAATTCCTCTAAACTATGCCTGAGTAGCCGTTTCCATAAACGTTATTCCATCATCCGTAAAGTACACCATCAACAACAACTTCGCTTTGAAGGCAAGATCGTAAAAGAGGTGATCGTCAGTATTGACAAGTCCTATATCCATCCGATTGTCAGGGGAAAGGAAACGAAGTCAGTCGAGTTTGGGGCTAAAGTGAACACGCTTCAGGTAGACGGGATTAATTTTATCGAACACCTTTCTTTCTCCGCTTTCCACGAAGGCATTCGGTTACCACAATGTGTTGCTAAACAACAAAAACTTTTCAGACGCAAAGTCTCTTTGCTGGCGGTAGATAGTCTGTATGCCACCAATGCGAACCGTACGTTTTGTCATAAAAGAGGGATCGTGACAGGATTTATTTGCAAAGGTCGTGCCTGTAAAGACAAGGAGCAGCTCAAGGCAATGCGTTCTATTTTATCTAAATACAGATGACCTCGTTGAGCAGTTTCTACCTATTTACTGAATATCCCTATTCGCATCAACCGATGAAATTACAGAACCAGGCAGGCTATTATCGGGTTGCAGTATTGGATAAATGAATAAACAGAGTGAGTTATACCGGACTCAAAAGATTACGGAATAAGCTCTACAGATTGAAAAGCCTGAAAATAAAGCTCTTAGCCATTCATAACAGCGTGAAAGCGGAGACCTTATTTGCCTTAACAGGAAATCCCTTTCGATAGCCTGATAAACAAATAGTTAACAAATAGTCTGGCTATGGACAGACGGACAAACATTATAAAGAGATTGCAACTAATAAATTTGCAGGCTATTTCTTTTCGGCATCGCTTTCAGTACATTTCTGCGAGCCGTTCTCAAAGAAGGCGGCAAATCAACCGGATTCAACATATCCAAACTTACGCCATATTCCTGCAATAATTCCGGAATCGTCCTACACATTTCATAAGCCAGTTTCAGGCAGAGGACAGTTGTTCCCGGAGCTTGCTTTTGTGCAATCATTTCTTCCAGGCAATAATCCAAAAAATCTATCCGCGGAGGATTTGCTAATGGTTGCCTGTAAAGCAGGCTAAGAAGTAATCTCAAATGAGAAGGATGAGAGGTTTGCATTACTTTGTCTATCATCTCATTTTGTTTTGCATACAGCCATTTGTTTTCATGCAAGGAAAAATGAGTCATTATCCATAAGGCATTTGTAACAATAGCATCGTCATCGTCAAAAATAAAGTCATATAATTCTTGTCTTGCGTATTTATCCTCTTGAATCAGATAAATTATCTCGTGCATATCGCCCAAAGAAATACGGCGCGACAACCTTTCTCTCAAATCATACGGAAGTTTCATATTGTGCTTAGTTTTCGGGTTCGAGAATATTTTTGAGGTATATTTTTCATGAACAGCATATTTTATCGTTGATAGTAGACTCTTATAATCAAAGCACCGGACGGACTCTATCAGGGCAAGTCATGTCATGGAATGAACGCTAACCGAAACCGGTAAAGAATACTAATTTCCCCCGAACAAGCCAAGGCATCTTTTCTAATATCAAAGAGATTTTTTCAGACTAATTTAGCAGAAACAAGCTAATTCAACGCTTCTTTCTCCTGTTAAACAAAATAACTTTTCAGCAACCTTCTTCATCTTATCCGACATAAATCATTTGCCGTATTCTCCGAAATAAGTTGCATTAACGTCGTAAATTGAATAGGGTCGCAGCTCCCATCCTATCTACCCCTTCGGGCAGGAAACCGGAAATATAAAACTTACCTGAATCTTCAATCCGGAGTGCTTTTATTAGGATTCATTGTTTTAAGATGAATACTTAATCCGAGAATGAAAAAAGAGTACGAATGAATTGTATGCACACCTCCATGCCTATGGAATATCACTCAAAGTTCATGAGGACGAATGCACCAACCGGTAGTTTATCGCATTGTCATCAACAACTCAGGGATATGGCCATCCCAAGGCAGGCTACCATTCATCGAACGGGAAAAAACCGACGACAAACAAAATTAGCCTAAATTATTGAACAAGAAAAACAATTCTGAGGGGAATGATACCACTAATTACCTTCAAGTGGGCCACACAAAGATATTCAGCTATCAAATCAACACGAACCGGTAAAAACAGAAAGGTTGAGACGAACAGCAAAAAATAAAATTATGGCAATGAATAATGCAGAAATAAAGCCGGAAGATATACCCGGAAGGATCAAAAAAACAAACAATGCAATCTATTTGAGCAGAATAGACACGGAAATAGTAGCGTGAGCAATATTGGTTCAGGTACCATTGGAGAAAAACTTGTTGCAGAAAAATGGATAAAGATAGCCCATGTACAAAATTCCACCTATTTCTTTAAATACAGAATACATACATAAGCAATGTCAAGAAGGTAGTCAGCCTACATCCTTTGGTGGACCTCAGGCCGGAGAATAGAGTGATTATTATTTCAAAAAATAAAATCAAAGAGCCGGAGCAGTCAGATACAACAGTCCTCATGGAGTCCGGAGAATAACTTACAGGAAACATACACAGACCGGATTCTCCTTTAGATATAGCAACTTTCCTTCCGAATCACAGGCGATGTCACCCATACGACTGTGCCTATTGCTACGAGCCGGAAAAAAGGCTCTCCTCGATACGGAGAGCAAACCAAATGAAGTCCACGTCATGAAATCGGAAAATAAATAGAGCTTACCGAATAACAAGATGATCCCGATTGTTTTGTATCTGAGCCTTATCCAGGATTCCGTGCTATTGACCATTAACCTGTAATGAGCCAATGAATCCGGAAAAAGGCTATATCTATGCGGCTCATCGCTATCCAGTAAACTCTATATCAGACTACTTGTCAGAAATTATTCTTTCCGGCATCCCACCATAAACGTGTGCCGCCCGTGTCTTTTCCGTTCAATAGTTCCAGCAGCTTTTTGTATTGTTCAGGATTGTCCTTTTTCAGCGTACCCGGATAAGGAATGCGCCGAATCATATCATCGGTACTAATCTGTTCATTACTCAAATTATCATGCACTTTAAACAACTTGGGATAACCTGTCCGGCGTTGCTCCGCCCAAGCCTCAGCACCTTCCGGATAACAAGCTATCCATTTCTGAGTGATGATTCGTTCTAGCTTTTGCTCTTCCGTATCAGACTCACTCCAGGCCGGCGTAATGTTTGTCATTGCTTTGACATCGTATTTAGCATCCAGCGGATCTTTGAAGTCGATAGGTGTCTTAGAACTTTTCAAATAATCGGCGGTACTTCCTCCTACTCCCCATTGTTCAAGCGAAGCAGCTACTCCGTTCTCATAACAGACTTTGGGGTTCTCACCGGATAATTTACGCAAGGCTGCTTCTGCCCGGAGAAAATAAACTTCTGCCGGCGTCATCAAAATAGCATTAGACGATTGGGAAATCGTACTTCTGGAGTTGCCGTTATAATTGTTATGTGCAACATTAATCCCCTGACGAATCCCTTTATAGAGCCCTTTGATATTAAACAGGTAATCACCTTCTCCATCTCCTTTGGCCTTATCGAAGAAAGCACTTATGCGCGGATCATCGTAGCCGACAAGAAATGACTCCATATTGGCATTCATAAACACTTCTCCCCATCCCTTGTTTACTTCTCCCAAAGGATTGGAATATCCCGATCCGGTTGTGCTAACTGCAATCATGTGTGTTCCAGCCTCCAGAAATCCAATGCCGCTATTGAAGCATTTTCTCACTTGCTCTTCGGCTTTTTGTTTATCCACATTGGATATCCTCATCGCTAGTCGCAAGCGTAATGAATTGGCAAATCGCAACCATTCGTCATAAGTCCGGGTCTTGGTCAGGATATCAAACCTGTAGAATGATTCAATATCAGGAAACTTGACCATATAGGATTGAATAAGATTGATTCCTGCTTCCAGATCGGAAAAGAAATTATAATAAGCGTCTTTTAATGATTCCGGATCTGAACCCGTTTTGACTCCGAAATCACTATAAATCAAAGGCCCATACTGGTCGGCAATCCGATGCATTGTCTCCACCTTAAGTATTTTGGTAATACCCAGATAAGCCGTAAATTCGGTATTTTCATTTATTTTCTCAGACAGAACGGCTGCCGGCAGAATGTATCCGTATGTATAGACCCAATTCGAAGAAACCCAACCGTCATTCAGGTTATAGCACGAATTAAATTTAAAGAAGTTCTTATTGAAATCATGGAAATACCCGGCATACATATCAGCAGAAAGATTCTGCATCAACTGAAACGGCCAGTTCAGACCGCTTCCCCAATTATAGTTGAAGTATATTCCTTTTTGAACGATGGTGGCATTCAATCCATATTTATAGAAATCATATTTCTGTAATTCGTCATGAAATGCCCCTTCATCAGTATTGTAATTTTCAAAGGAATCCGTACATGCGCTCATCCCAAAGAGCGCTCCGAAAAGGAGAAGAAGGATATATTGTTTAATACTTTTCATACGATTAATTTTTACTATTAGGTGGTATGGAACTCGCCTGATTTTTTAATCATTGTTTTGGGTGATTTAATAAAAATCAGGCTACGTTTCATAGAATTAATTTTTTACTGTTTGATGATGTGAAACCTACCAGCATTTTTTCATCTCCGTTCCCGGTGATTTAATCAAATACTATAATGTAGATTCCTCAACAATCTTCTTTGTTTTAATAGCATATCGGATTAAACTCAGAAGGTAAACTTCAGATTAAAACCGATGCTTCTCGTTGTCGGCATTCCAAAAACATCTACCCCTTGACAAGTATTGTCGGTCGACATGACTGCATCGGGATCAAACGGTGCTTTCTTTGAGAAAAAGAACAAGTTACGGGCAATTAGTGATACATCAGCCCCTTTAATCGTTCTTGTTTTTTCAAGAAGTTTTTTGGGTAAAGAATAACCAAGTGAAACCTCGCGCATACGAACATTTGTCGCGCTGTACATATAGTATTCGGTGACAGTGCTATTGCGGGCGCCAATTTGAGAATAAAGCGCATTGACATCCTGGAATTTCTGTCCTCCAATCTCCACAAAGCCTCTATCCCGCGCCTCTCCGGTATTTTTGCTGACTCCTCTGTAGTCAAGCTCTGCCTGAGTTTGAGAGAATACATCCCCTCCTACACGTGCATCAATAAGAAAATAAAGTGAAAAATCTTTGTATGTAAATGTATTGCTCCAGCCCAACATATAATCAGGCATGCAGTTGCCTACTTTTTCGGTGTTTCCGCTGCCGATTGTCAAGGGCAATCCGGCACCGTTCAACTTTATTTTTCCATTCTCATCACGGTCAAACTTCCAGCCATAAAGGTCGCCGAATGAGCCTCCTTCGTATAAGCGCATGGCATAGTTCATCGAGAATCCCTCATCTCCGTATAAAAAGCTAGTCAATTCGGGATGAAGCTTCACAATCTTATTTTTATTCTTCGAATAGTTAATTCCTGTTTTCCATCTGAAGTTTTCATTCATAAGAGGTGTTCCACCCAGTGTTATTTCAACTCCTTCATTGTCTATTTTTCCGGCATTAATCATATAATATTTGTGTGTTGCCCCGATAGGTGCCGGCAAGGTGAGCAACTGATTCTTCGTACTTGTCTTGTAATATGTAAAATCAATATCAAGACGTTGGCCGAAGAATTTCCACTCTGTTCCGAATTCAACAGACGAACTTAATTCCGGCTTAAGATTAGCAAATGGAGCTTTGTCATTGGTTTGGATACCTCCTCCGGCAGTTATATGATCTTCGAGGCGGCTGTAAAACAGAGGCAGGTCATTTCCCACCTTAGACCAGGATCCGCGTACCTTTCCAAATGAAATCCACTCCGGAAGAGCAAGCTGTTTATTCATAATCCACGAAAGGCCAATGGATGGATAAAAGAAACTTTTCTTTTCGGTGAATGCAAGCGTTGAAGACCAGTCGTTACGGGCTGTCAGATCGAGATAGATGCTTTCTTTCCAACCGATTTGTGCAGTACCGAATACCGATTGTAGTTCACGTCTGTTATTGATATCTTCGTTAATACGTGCATTACTGCTCATAACAACATTAGATATCGTAAATACATTCGGATAATACAACGAGGCTGTACCCGAGTCAATACGTGTCGAATTTACCCGGGTCGTATTTAAACTTGTTCCCACAGCTCCGGTCACCGCCCAATTTTTCCACGATTTATTAAACATGGCCATAATATCGCCATACAACAAATACTCAGAATGATCGAGATGGATAAAACGTCCGTTTGCGTATGATTTGGAAGAACCGGCAGGAGTGTAAGAACCGGCAAGCTCAACCGTTGTCGAGGCATACATCCTTTGTTTGTACTTATCACTGATATAGTCTGCGGTTCCACGTGCCTGCATACTAAACCAGTCTGTTATTTTAACATTAGCACTCAAACCGGCTATTGTCCGGTATCGTCTATCATCGCTGGTGATTCGATTTCTTATCCAGTAGGGATTTTGTTCAAATCCGGAGATTTCGGAGTACCAGTTTTGGACGGGAAGATTGCGTTCAGCGTCCATTTTTTCAAAACCTGAGCGATAAGGTTCCATGTCTACCCCTCTCGGAAAACCATACAATCCGACTAATGAATTCATATAAAAGCCTCCGGTTGCAGGCCTATTTTCAATTGTCTGCATCATGGCATTGACATTCCCGTCAAGAGTCAATCGATTGTTGAAGAAGTTAGCGGTCAGTCTGTAATTCAGGTTATGTTTTTTCAGAGAATTCTCCTTCAAGATCCCTTTACCGTATGTATTGGCATAGGAGAAATAGGTTTGCAGAGATTCATTGCCTCTGGTGAATGAGACGGAATTGATCGTTGTCAAACCGGTATCAAAGAATTTTCCCGGATTGTCATAATCAGTTAAACTTGCCTGAGCTCCCCAACTGCTCTTATTTGCATCCATTCCATAACTATTCTGAAATTTCGGAAGAATTAAAGTATTCTCAAAAGTTGTGTTCGAAGAGAAAGTCACTTTCTGCAGTCCGGCTTTTCCTTTCTTTGTTGTGATCAGGATGACTCCGTTGGCAGCCTGTGAGCCATACAACGCAGCAGCAGAAGCACCTTTCAGGATACTCATGCTTTCAATGTCATCGGGATTAAGATTGGAAATACCATCTCCTCCATCCCGGTTTCCGGCATCATTTGTTCCTCCCATAATTGTAGAAGCCTGTTCGTTCGAAGTGTTCAGCATAGGCACACCATCGATAACATAGAGCGGTTGATTGTTCCCGGAGATGGAACGATTGCCTCGAATGGAAACTTTAGCTGACCCGCCAAGTCCCGATGCACTGCGGTTGATAACAACTCCGGCCGTCTTACCGGCTAAAGCATTTATCAGATTCGCATCTTTGGCACGAACCAGCTCATTGCCGCCGACCTGTTGTGTTGAATAAGTGAGTGAAGCCTCTTTCTTCTTCAATCCCATAGCCGTGATTACCACGGTCTCAAGCGTCCGGCTATCCTCCTCCATCTGTATCCGGATATCTTGTTTTCCATTGAGACTAACCGTCATCGGTTTATAACCAACATAGGTAATATCAAGTCGGCTGTTCGATACAACTTCGAGTTTGAACTCTCCGCTAATTCCGGTCATCGTACCATTGCTTGTCCCTTTTTCTAAGACACTGGCGCCAATAATGGCTTCTCCCTTTGAATCTACAACAGTACCTTTCACCGTCAATCGCTTTTGTTGTTGCAGCGAAGAAGCAGCTTTTGTTAATATAATATTGCTTCCTCTGAAAGCATAACTTATTTTTGTCCCTTTGAAAGCTGTTTCCAAGGCGACCTTGACAGTCATATCTGATTGAACGACGCTCACAACACGTTGTAAATCCACATCGTCTTTGTTATATACAAACAAGTAATCAGTCTGCGATTCTATCTCCGCAAGAAGTTCCTTAACCGGAATTTTGGATTTAGAAAAATTTAATTTCATTTCCTGTGAATAGGCTTCGGTTGCATATACCTGAAGGGTTGTGAATGTAAGCAAGAGCAATGCAACTTTTATGTTGCGTATAATTTGTTTAGGGGCATAAGAAGCCAAACAAAAAATACTCTGTATTCCTTTTTTTATCATATATTTGTTGTGCTTTTATTAATAATTGATTTCGGTCAATTTTTTATACGTGAAGCCGGATGGTATTACCGTGCCTTCCGGCTTTTTGTGTCTTTCCTTATTCCTGTTTTTTCATTCGCATTTTGTTTAAGGTTTATAACTGATTTGTAATTGAAAGAAGTCGGCCGCCTTCTATTGTATTAAAATTGTATCTTTTTTCCCCGTGAAAGAAAATGTAAAAGGGTGAACTTTCTGAAGGGAACTTAATATGTGTTCAATCCCATCACTATCATGAAACTTAGCCGTGTAGACACATTGGAGTAGTTTCTTATTTTCAATCTCGAATTTCACGTCGTAATAGTTCTCCAGCCTCTTCAATATAGAGCCGAAAGATTCGCTATCGAAAATGTATGTCTCAGGCCTCCAAGTCTGAATATCGTAGAGATCCAATTTCGTTTTTCTCATTCCCTTGTCTGACTGGATACAACAATCTCCTTTTGTCAGGGAAGCAATTTTTTCCCCATTCGAACGACAGTAAATATCGACAAGCCCTTCAATTAAGGTCGTTTCTGAAATGTGCTTTCCTTTATACGATCGCACGTTGAAGCGTGTCCCCAATACTTTTATTATATTCTGTTCTGTGGTAACGGTGAAAGGAATTTCTTTCTTTGTCACATCGAAGAAAGCTTCGCCGTCAAGTTCTATATTCCTTGATTTTCTACCAAAGTCGGCAGATAGAATTAATCTCGATTTCGCCTTGAGCCAGACTTTGGTTCCATCGGGAAGGAACATCTCAATGTGTTGACCGGAAGGAACGGATACTATTTGCGGAGAAGTATAGAGCGGATGAGTAAAATAGCGAGAGAATAGTGTCGCAGAGATAAGTATCAGAATTGCTGCAGCCGTCCCGATAGTCCATTTTAACAATTTAGGCATTTGATAACTGCGTTTTTGTCCTAAAGAGGATATTTCTGTCGAGAAAAGAAGACTATCGTATACTTGTCTGTAAGTAAAAAAATCCGCTCTGTTTTTTTCGGATTCTTCCACCCATTCAAGAATATTCTTCACCTCTTCTTCTGAGGCGTTCCCTTTGAAATACTTATAGAGTACCGATTGATTCATCTAAAGACCGGATATAAATAAGGTTTGTTCATGCTTTATATAATAACAAGCCAATTGCTCTATACCCTAAACAGTCCGACAAAGAAATGAATAAAAAGATTAGAAATAATCTTTAAGTTCGTGCCTCAGTATCTTCAATACCTTGGTAATATGGTATTCTACACTTTTCTCTGATAAGTTCAATGTGGTTGCAATTTGTTTGTTCGTTATGGCCTCTGATCGGCTGAGAAGATATATCTGCCGGCTTTGAGGAGAAAGCTTTTGGAGTGCTTTTCTCACCAGGGATTGTATTTCTGTAGAAAATAGTTTTTCAGGATTACAAGATTCCAGAGAGGCGATACGCAGTTCCAGTTCCTTATTTTTCAGGGAACTAATGTTGCTTTCTGCCTGCATTGCAACTTGTTCATGCGCCAAATAATTCAATGCTCTCCTTTTTATCAACGTAAAAAACAAAGCATGATAATTTGAGGAATCGTTCCAATTGTCGCGGTTCTCCCAAAAAGTGGCAACTGCGTCCATCAGAATATCCTCTGCCACCATTCGGTTTCTGACAAACGAGAAAGTAAATGATAAAAAACGCTCTCTGTTTTCTGTAAAAAAAAGAGAAAATGAGCTGTCCTTGTTATCCTCTTCCATTTTTCTCATGCGTATTAGTTACTACATTAGGTATTAGCACACAGGTTAATCATTCTGTGTGTAAATATACAATTTTTCGGGAATTAATTTTAGATTTATTAAAATAGAGTTCTATGACATGCAAGTCATTCCTCCTTCAGCATTATAAGATTTTAAACCCCTCAAGTATCACGCACAACAAACTAAAATACAGACAACTAACAGTGTCAACCCCCCTCAAAAAGAATACCCAAACCTAAATAAGCCAAACCAGCTGAAATTGGCATATATACAGAGTAACAGCTGATTTATTCAGCAGCTTTCAGTCCGGAGTTTTTTTATTAATTATTTTGAAGTCGGACGAGTGATCCGAGTTCATTCAAAAAGAAGAAACAGAAATTTATATTCCGAACAAACAATACAAATTTCCGAAAGTACAAAGTCCAGGTATGCTATCCTTTTATTCACAAACAAATGAAAAGATGCCCCCTTTCCCAGAACTCCGGATTAGGGTTCTGTAGCGGGGCATTATTTCGGGGAATACTCATTCTGATATTGATTTAGAAGGCAATTATCTTCAAAAAAGAATATTTCCCAAGAGAGACTCATTGGAGAAATAAGCTGATTATGACATCCTAAATGGATGCTTCGTATTAAACAGCCTGAATGAATAAATCTTGGGATTAAGTTTCCTCATCAGGACAAATTCTATTTTGGAGAATCCATCCTGACAAAGTCACCACAACCTATTCAAACAAAAAAGGTTTTGTATTGATTAGCTTCTGGCGATCTTCTTCAAAGAAAAACCGGTCTTCACCAAATGCCGGCTTAAGCTGATTAAACCATGTGGCTTTAGAATTATATTCCGCGAAAAAGGGAATATCAACCCATCTGGGATTACGTCCCTGAATAAAACGCAGCACAAATACTTTTTCTCCTTTGATTTCCTGTACTCCCAGTACTTGTATTTTTCCGGCATGATCGCTCATGCTAGGCCCTCTTACCGTCCGGCATAGCCCACTCACCTGCCGATATGCCCGACGAAAAATATTCCAGCATCTTTCTAGCGGAAGTTCAAAATATTGTTTAGAACCTGTATCCCGCGCAATAAACATATAATAAGGAATACAACCCAGATCCACTTGCTTGCGCCACATTTCCGACCACACTTCCGGTCTATCGTTGATGTGTTTCAACAGAGGAGATTGAGTCCGTATCTGCGCTCCGGTACTTCGTATCCGCATAATAGCCTGCCTGACAGCCTCGGTTGACAACTCTCTGGGATGATTAAAGTGTGCTTGAATCGATAAGTTCTTTCCCGATTTGTTAATTTCTTCAAACAAACGGATTATATCATCACTATCCGTGTCGGAAAGATATCTGTAAGGCCAATAGGCTAATGACTTTGTACCGATGCGAATGGTACGGATATGATCAAAATCAGAGGTCAATAAAGGCCTGATGTAGCTACCGAGAATGGATGCATTCATGACCATTGGATCTCCACCGGTGAACAAGACGTCGGTTACTTCTTTATGAACGCGCAGATACTTAAGCAATAAGTCGGCTTCTTTCATTGCAAATTTCAACCCGCTCATGCCTGAAAATTGAGGCCACCGGAAACAAAAAGTACAATAGGCATGGCAGGTTTGTCCCTGACTTGGAAAAAACAAAACGGTTTCGGGATATTTGTGTTGGATACCTTTCAGTTTTATTTCCCCTAACGAAGGTACATTGTGTTCCTGTCCCGCCGGATTGGGATTCAACGACAAACGTATTTCCTGAACCTTCTCATCCAGAAGAGATTTTTTCACATTTCCATCTAACAGCTTTTCAACCAAGGCATAATGCTTTTTATCCAGCATCCCTTTTCGCGGAAAGTTCAAGGTAAATATCGGATCGACTTCGATATTATCCCAATTTATCAGTTCATCGATTACATAATTATTGGTTTTGAACGGCAACACTCTTCCTACAATTTCAATATCCCTGACAAATTCTTCGGAAATATCAGCCATTTGAGGTATAGATTTATAGTTATGTAATGTGTAAGTTTTTAATTGATTGGAGATTTTATTCATGTTTTTAGTTAAGTTATTAAGCTGCACTTACCAATACTCAAAGTGCAGATGTATTTGTATTGTTTTTATGAGCGGACTATTTTCATTAATGGAGTACCTATACATTGTTGAAAGACAAAAAGGCAAGTCGAAATAAAGTTTAAACTTTATCAGATAAAATCCAGATAAAACAGTCTTATCTGTTAATAAAATATGTCGCAACGATATATTGTCTATTATATCCGGAACAAACACAGGGACAGTTGACAGGAAGCTTTTGCGTTTGAATAAATGATTCCGGATTGTAAATATACAAAAAAAATTGAACATACGAATGCTCAAAAGCACAAAAAAGACAAGAGAAACGTTCTATCCTTAACAATAAGACGCAGCTCGATCTGCCAGTAAATTAGGCCATTGGCTCCCTCTGTGAGGATTGTTCTTCTACTGTGCATCCTATTTATTCTCGGACAGGGAGCTTTTATTCAAAGACAATTTATGTAAAAAAATCCCCGTCATACCCGGGAGTCGCATTTTGTGCCCGGTATCATTGCTATCTTCATTAACATATATCGTTGTTTCTATTTGCAATAACTGCTGCCGATTTTGACTGCCGACGTGTTGCAAATAATTTGCCCGTTCTTCTCTGTCAGGGATACAATATATACTGCGATCTGGATTAACTTGATACTTTATAAATATCAGTTGGTCGTTCAGCCATTGAATTTAATTCATTTATGTCAAAGTTTATTATTACCGTCTTATCAATGCCACCCAAAAGCATATATACTATTTATATTCATATATTTAAAGCAAACAAACTTGAATTCATCCTTTATCCTCGAATCTGGATTTTTCTATTTTGTAAACAACAGAATGCACTAGTCAGATTAAGTCAATAACTAATAAGCATTTTTGGGGGAGATTCTTATGAGGACGTATATTGCAAGAATTTATATTATATGATTATCAACAATATATAAAACAGGATTCTTCTTGACACTTTGAAATGTATATATTTGAAAAACTGTTCTATACCCAGCTGATAATAATCAACATCAAAGCTAATATCATTCGTTGTAAGGGTATATATTTATAATAGACTGAAAATAAGCAACCCGTAAAATCAGATACATGAAACTGATGTTATTAAATGACTATTTAATATTAAACTTCCCAGATCTCAAGAATCAATTTCTTTTTATAGTATAAAACATTACAAAATCAGGCTTAGCCAAACATAAAAAGACAGTCTGTTCAACAAAACAATTTTGATTCCGTCTCATTTTTCTTACATTTGTTATTATAACTTCTAAAAAAAGAGGACAATGCTTGAAGACCAGACAATACATCAGATTCAGGACGATTATGGCGATTATATTGTAAATATCACCAGATGGGTTCAACATACCCTAACTTCATGGGGCGTTTCGGAGGATTGGATAATCAGTGTCAAATTTTTCGTCGTTCTGACATTCATTATTATCTCCATTTATATACTCCAGTTTGTGACCCGCCGTTTATTGCAATTCATTCTGGAAAAAATTGCAAAAATCACACGCCTGACGTTTCTCAAACATTCAGTGAAAAACAGACTTCCTCACTATTTAGGACTGGCAGTGCCCTATATCTTTGTAAGAGAAGCAATTCCTATCTTGTTCTATGACTTCCGGTTCCTTATAAAACCTCTCATCAAAGCGACCGACATCTATCTGGTATTTATGATTATTTGGATCATTATGGCTCTTTTCAAGTCATTTCTGGATACACTGCAAGGAAAGGAAAATTTCAAAAAGAAACCCATGAAAAGTTATGAACAAATAGTACAAATTATTCTGTTCCTTTTGGGTAGCATTATCATTTTTTCGATTCTTACCGGAATATCCACCTCATCTGTATTTGCCGGGATGGGAGCTGCTTCTGCAATTCTCTTATTAATTTTCAAAGACTCAATTCTCGGATTGGTCGGAAGCATACAACTGTCGGCTAACGATTTAGTGCAGATTGGAGATTGGATCACCGTGTATAAATATGGTGCGGACGGCAATGTACAGGAAATCAACCTAACAACCGTGAAGGTACGTAACTTTGACAAAACCATCACGACCATTCCCACCTATGCACTTATCTCCGACTCATTTCAAAATTGGAGGGGAATGCAGGAAGGTGGCAGTAGACGAATGAAGAAAGCAATCTTTATTAAACAGTCTACCATTCGTTTTCTAAGTAATGAAGAGCTGGAGAATTTCAAGAAAATCGAGGGATTAACGACCTATATCGAGGAAAAACAAAAACTTTATCCGCCATCTCAGAATTCAGGACATGTATTCAATGGCTTTCGGCTGACGAATAACGATTTGTTTATGCAATATGCTATCGCATACCTGCAACACCATCCGCTTATCAACAAAGAGCTGACACTAATGGTACGCCAACTGGCTCCGACAACAACCGGACTACCGATAGAAATATATACCTTCACTACCACTACTGTGTGGGTCGACTATGAAAATATTATGACAGAAATAATCAATCACTTGATTAGTGCCGTCAAGTATTTTGATCTGACTTTGTTTGAGGAGTCATCAGGCAGTGATGACTATAACGTCTATATGAAAAGTTCGGCAAAGAATCAGGATTAGCGAATACCTGCGACAGAAAGTTCTCTCCGGGCATTTCATCCGACACACCCGAAGTGTCTTATTTCAGAAAGTTTGCTATTTCATCTATTAATTGGGAATTGATCGGAAGTTCCGGATTCATATAAATCGGTGTTTGCCCGACAATCTCTTTTGAGGAGCAGTTTTTTAAAACATGATTCATGTTCTCGATTATTATTTCTCTGGCTTTTGGATTAGCTGTGGCGAGCAAATCAGCATCAGCTACCTGAACCTGAATATCTGTTGAACCTTGAATAATTAATACCGGAATTTGCAGTTTCCTAATTTCATCCTGTGGATTGTAGCGAAATATTGAAATCAGATAAGGCTGCACACTTGGGCGAAAAAGGGTGTAGAGTGTGGGTTCAACAAAAGAAATGACTTTTCCCTGCTTCAAACTATCTATATACGAGAATATTTTCTGTTTCATCACTTCCGGCTGGTTTTCCAATAGTTTAGAGAGTTGTCTTTTCAGTATTTCATCCATCGGAACGCCAGCACCTGCAATAGAAACGAACTTGGCAACCTGGGTGTTACTCCCTGAAGCTATCATTCCAATCAGCGCTCCTTCGCTGTGTCCGATCATAGATACAGAGGAAAAGCGCTTGTCCTGCGACAGCAAGTTGACCCAATCCCGCACATCGCTGATGTAGTTCTCAAAACGAATATCTGATTCTTCTTTCATTGCTGCTTTGCTGCAGGCAATTCCTCTTTTATCAAATCGCAAAGACGCTATACCCTTCTTTGCCAATGCCTCTGCCAACATTTTCAACGAATTATTCTTCATTGTTGGCTGATTTCCATCCCGATCTGTTGGCCCCGAACCTCCGATTATTAGCGCAACAGGAAGAGGATGATCGGAAGAGGGTAGCAGCAGCGTTCCATAAATATCTCCCGTTTGCGTATGTAACGTAAGAGAATCGGATAAGAAATTTTGGGCAAAGCCCCAAGACAAAAAAAAGCAGATATAAATAAATAGAAAAGATATCTTTTTCATACGATTTAATTTTTTCACTGTTAGGTGGCATGAAACTTACTTGATTTTTAGCCCATTGCATTGTCTGGTTTAACAAAAATCATGCTTCGTTTCATAAAGCCTTATTCTTAAATTAGCCATACAAATCTAAACAAATCGAGGAATTATATACAATTTTAATAATCGTTTTTGCTTTTCACTTGCATATTTTTGGATTAAAATAATAGCCATCCATTTTTATAAGTAAATCTATAGTCTATTTTTTTATCATAAATAAAGTAAAAACGAAACATTTATGTAACATTTTTAATCTCATGTAAAAGAATTATGAATATAAATAAAACAGAAACTGCTCCTTTTCGGCTTTATTACTATGTTTCAGTAGAAATTCTTTAATAGATATACCGGGGCTAATCTTTGAAATTTGAGAAACTCATTTCATTTTTTCTAAAATCTCATCAGGTATACAATGAACAAAAAAAATAATTAGAAATAACTGAAATTCGGTTACCTACAGAATAAAAACAAGACAATAAATATTATCTATAAGGAACTAAAGAAAAGAATATTTGATAAGCAATATTCAAACAACAGTTAAATAAATCGACCTATTTAATATATTTAAAAACAAAAAGCAGTAAAACACCAATATTTTAACATTATAAAAGAAAAGAATTCAGAACTTCTGCCCACAAACCAGTGAAAACAGAAGGAGCAAAACAAGCGAAGTCCTTAAATACATTTGGAATAACCATCTTTTACCATATCTTTGTATCACAAAAACAGGAAAATCAATTTAGTTTATAAAAATCATTATTTGAATAAAGGTTATCCAAGTAATTCTATTGAAGACTAAGAAGAAGAGCCATTTTCTAATAGACAAAAGATCGAACATTAGGGTTATAATAATTAGGGTTATAATATCTGGTGAAAAGAATATAACTTTATCATTTTAAGGATTTACATTTATGATGAATCTAGAGAAAAAAGGAGGAAAAAAAATCGAATCCTTCGAAGCAAGGGAAAAACGGCCTTATACAGCACCGAAAATAACCATCACCAAATTACATCTGGAATCAGTATTTACAACGGGTTCTGCCACTGTAAGAAACAATCCTGCCATATACGAAGATTGGGGAACAGAGCAAACCAAAAGTAATGATTTAACATTCTAAAAATACATCAATACAAACGACATGCAAGGTATCTATTATTACATTCTGGCATTCTTAATGCTCGGATTTTTGTTCTCCGGATGCAGCAATAATATGGATAATTCCATATCAAGCGACAACCCTGCAACCGTGAATGTAGAGATATCTACAACCATTGCAGATAATAGCGAGAGTATTACGAAATCTACTCTGGCATCCTCCTCAAGTACAATCTCATTAGACAACAATACTCAACTGATTTCTACTGTTGAGGAAGATAACTCTTCGATTACAAAAACATCAACAACCGCAAATTTGCTTGCAAATGGCATCACTTACCGAATCAATGTATACAAAGGAGCTGTGAACACCTCCAATTGGGTAGCATCTCAACAATTCACGGTTGGACAATCCACTGTGGGCACTTTCACATTACCATCCTCGGGAACCTACTATTTTATTTGTTATTCCCTGAACAATACAAGTACCCTGACTGCAGATGGCTCTACTACAACCTCTATCCCATCGATCAGTGATACGACAGATCTACTTTATGCAAAGGACACATTAATAGTCAGTTCCACACCATCAAGTTACACCCTGCCGATCACATTTTCTCATCTATTCTCAAGAGTCCGGGTGAAACTGTCATCACAGATAGGAAATATTACCAATATAGGAAATTTCAATGTCAGCCCTGATTATTCTTCAGCGTCGCTTAATCTGCTAAACGGTAGCCTCACCTACAATAACTCCAGCACGACTAAAAGTATATCATTCAGCAACACTTCCCCAAATGACACCACAGCCACCAGCGGGTATTCCTTAGTGTGCACTCCTGCAACAAACAGCGCCTCTTTAACAATATCAACACTTACAGCGGGAGGAAAAACGGTTACCTCACAAATCCTAACAAACTATAGTATTCAACCGGGTAAAAGCTATACATGGACATTGAATCTGAAAGAGGATACCTCCGGACAAGTAATACTTGGAGGAGTCACCTGGGCTCGAGGAAACCTGCTATATAATAGTTCTACAGGAGTATATTCTTTCGCATCGCGGGCAGACATATATGGGGATTACTGGTTCCCAGGATACCTAAAACCCAAATTACTGGATGGAACAAATCAAGGATCGTCAGCTGAAAAAAATGGCGCAACAGGAGATCCGTGTTCAAAAGTTTCACCGGCAGGAACATGGAGGTTACCGACTGCTAGTGAGATAATAAGTATCACAAAAAGTACAGACGCTACTCCAGCACTGGGCTATTCCCCCAACCGATACGAAGCTACCCACTACATCAGCAGCGATGCAACAAGTAATCGGGGACTGTTTTTCGCCACACAGAGTGACCCCGGAGCAAACAGGACAAATTATTTATTCTTCCCTTTTGCCGGAAGTTACAACAACGATAATTATGGGGATGTAATTGGAGGTGAAGGAGAATACCTCTTAGGGAGTTCTCAATACGTACAATTCTCCGGAATCTGGGGAGTCACCACTCCAAGTTCAGCAAACAGCAATTTTGCCTACTCAATCCGTTGCGTCAAGTCAAGTTCTTAATACTTCATTAGTAAGATATACTCTGTAAATAGTTAATGCACTCTCCGGAATAATAGATTGTTCCGAAGAGTGCATTAAACGTTTCAGAAAACAGAATGATTCGTTGATTTTCTTGTAACCGAAAAGAGATATAGCGTAAACACTTTCGGTCGGCAAATACTTGAATAAGCTCTTCATTGCCGGAAACAGATATGTAACGATATCAACTCCAACTTTAATACCCCGGAATTATATCTTGATTGCATCCGAATAGATGCAGCCAAAAACTTGGTTTTAGAATAAGAATGCAATATACATCGACGATTATAAAGATATCAAATCCATCGTTTGAGGTATCATCGAAGCACCAGACAAATAAAACCTCCCTTGACAGCTAACAAAGTCCACCCGACAGAAAATATCTGGGTCGAATTGGCACGAATACCTTTTGGATAAACCTAAAAAACAGCCTTACCCCCTGCATTTCTTTACTTCGAAATGAGATATGCTATTTTTTTAATAAACAAATATCCGGATTCTATATGGCAACAACGCACTGCGGTATAAAACGGAAACGGATCTTCCAACACGGTTTTCTATATAAAAAAGCGAAACAAAACAACAAGCTGACTGCAAGCAATTTAAAATAACGTCATCAAATAAATATAGAATTGCAATTTTTCTGTTAAGGCGAAGCATCGGGAAAAGCAAAAATAAAAAAAATCAGAGGCTGCTTTAGGTCTCCACTCCGATTTATAGGAACTACATTTTATCATTCCATAAAAATTTCGTTGCTTTGCAAAGTCTTTCAAAAAAGATAAAATTTGATATTATTAATTGAAAATCAAACAGAATGATTGTAGCTCAAACGGCGAAAGAACTGGAAGAAGCGCTTCTCAGTTTTCGTCAGGATGGCAAATCCATCGGTTTTGTTCCTACGATGGGAGCCTTGCATGCAGGACACATCTCTCTTGTTAAGAAAAATGTGGCAGATAATGACGTGGCTGTGGTTAGTATTTTTGTCAACCCAACCCAATTTAACGATAAAAACGACTTAATCAACTATCCCCGCACCCTGGAAGCTGATTTGAAACTTCTTGAACCAACCGGCGTGAACATTGTATTCGCACCCGGAGTAAAAGATGTATATCCGGAAGAAGATACCCGTGAATTCGACTTCGGAATGCTTGACAAAGTGATGGAAGGGAAACATCGTCCCGGACATTTCAATGGTGTAGCTCAAGTTGTCAGCCGCCTTTTTGATTTAGTAAATCCCACCCGCGCTTATTTCGGAGAAAAAGATTTCCAGCAGATTGCCATTATCCGCGCCATGGTGAAACAACTTCATCTTCCTGTCGAAATAGTATCTATGCCTATTGTCAGAGAATCAAGCGGACTGGCTTTAAGCAGTCGCAACGAGCGTTTGGCACCGCAACAACGTAAAATAGCCGTAAAAATATCGGAAGCATTGACAAAAAGTCGTAACTTTGCCGGGCAAAACTCAGTGAAAGAGACTATCGACAAAGTCATAAACGATATCAACTCAAACGAAGAACTAAAAGTGGAATATTACGAAATCGTAGACGGCAACACTTTACAGCCGATTGAGAAATGGAGTGACACCGATTATGCGGTAGGATGCATCACTGTATTTTGCGGAGAAATTAGACTTATTGACAATATCACCTATTTTAAAAAGGAATAATCTGCCGGGAGAAAAGATTATGATGATCGAAGTAATCAAATCAAAATTACACAATGTGACTGTCACTGAAGCTAACCTCAATTATATCGGGAGCATCACCATCGACGAAGATCTGATGGATGCAGCCAATATGATTGCAGGGGAAAAAGTGCAGATTGTGAATAACAATAACGGAGAACGCCTGGAGACCTACATCATCAAGGGGGAACGCGGTTCGGGAGCTATCTGCCTGAACGGAGCAGCAGCTCGCAAAGTACAACCCGGCGATGTAGTCATTATTATGTCGTTTGCCCTTCTGGATTTTGAAGAAGCAAAGACATTCAAACCCTGGGTTGTTTTTCCCGACACGAAAACAAATAAACTGGTATAAAAGGTCCATTTAAGACAACAACTCGTTTATATTTTATAAAATGGCAATCAGACTGTTTGGATGGTTGCCATTTGTTTTACGAGCAACCGTAGCTCATTTTTATCATAAGATTTATGTATTCATACCGAAAAATAGGACAAGTCAGCCTCCCTATCATTTTGGGGCTTTTAGCTCAGAATGTTATCCAAATCACCGATACAATCCTGATGGGACGAGTCGGCGAAGCAGAATTTGGAGCTACCGGTCTTGCCGGCATCTATTACATCGCATTTTTCATGCTGGCTTTCGGATTCAGCATTGGATGCCAGATTCTGATCAGCAGGAGAAACGGAGAAAAAAAATATGAAGCTATCGGAGGGATTGTCATCCACAGCATCCTGTTTTTGATAGTCCTTGCAGCCATCCTCTATTTCGCATCTGCTTTTATCACCCGAAATTACCTTCCACGTTTTATCAAATCACCCGAAATCAGCGAGGCAGCGATTTCCTATCTTGACTGGCGAACCATCGGGTTTTTCTTTTCTTTTATCAATGTGATATTCCGCGCCTTTTATGTCGGAATTATTCGCACAAGTGTACTGACACTCAATGCCATTGTTATGGCTTTGGTCAACTTTTTTGCAGCATACGGATTAATATTCGGCAACCTGGGACTGCCTCAGATGGGTATTGCCGGTGCAGGACTGGCCTCTGTCATTGCAGAAGCAAGCTCTATTCTCTTTTTTATTTTCCACACCTATGCCACCATAGATCTTAAAAAATACGGATTCAGAATAAAACGTTTTGATTTTTCGATTATTCGCAAAGTGTTTCATATATCGGTATTCACAATGATACAGTATTTCGCATCGTTGGCCACCTGGTTTTTATTCTTTATGGCTATTGAAAACCATGGAGAGAGAGACCTTGCGATCACAAATATCATCCGTACCTTTTATATGATTTTCTTTATCCCAATGAATGCATTGTCGACAACAGCAAATACCTTAGTAAGCAATACCATTGGGGAAGGAAGAGCCAAAGAAGTACTTCCGCTCGTCTATAGAATAAGTAAAATGAACCTAGTCATTGTACTTATTATGGCAATTATCGCGGCAATAGCTCCGGAATTCTGGATTTCGTTTATTGTTTCCAAGGGCGATATCTCCCTCATCAGCGAAACCGTGAAACCGCTCTATGTCCTGCTTTTTGCACTACCGATCTGCAGCATTGCAACTGTAATGTTCAATTCTGTTTCCGGAACAGGAAATACCCAAATCGGACTTCTCTTCGAATTGTCAACCTTGGTTGTATATGTTATGGCCTTATGGTTTATCGTGATTCATCTTCATTCATCCGTTGCAATCTGCTGGACCGTAGAATATATCTATTGGGGAATACTGATGATTCTTTCCTTTATATATCTCAAATGGGGAAATTGGCAAAAGAAACAGATATAATATAAATTTTATATATCTGTGACACACTTCTATTGAGTGATAGAGAATTATTTCTAATTTTGTCCCATTCAAAAAAATTATTTTTCAGACAACACGATTATTCATGACAGAACAGTCCTTTGCAGATAAATTAGTTTTATCTTTTCGGCAGAATAAACTGCTACTTTTCTGCTTATTCTACATATTACTGCCTGTTCCGCTCCTGACTCCGTTAGCTAATAATATCAGCTTCGAAGAATGTCTTTTCTCGATTGTATTCAGTCTGTTATTCTTCACACTCTTATTCATCACCTTGCAATTCTTTGCCGTCAAGACAGTGAAGCTATATTGCACAGTTCTCCTGATATTCACACTGGTACCAAGTGCTATCTTCATTGGCTATTTACTTTTTGCGCAGGCTTTTCTGCTGACAGATAGTATTACCAGTATATTCGAAACAAATCCGGAAGAATCGAAAGAATTTATCGCGGATTATATGAATCCGTTTATCACTGCCGGGATTTTCATATATGCCGGCATACCAATCTATATGATTTGTAAGCTAAAAGGTAAAAACATATTCTCCATACGACGCAATAAAATTGCGTTCACGATCTGTTTAATCCTGTTAGCAACGTTTTTTGTTGTTCGCCCGGTTGCAAAATCTATCTTCTTTATCAATTTCTATAAAACCTATATTGAATACAAGGAACGGCAATCGTCAGAATACAAGGAAATTTCGCAAAGGTTAAAGTCTCCCTTCAACGTGACGACATTGCAACCGGATACAACTCCCCAAACCATAGTCGTCATTATCGGCGAATCACTCACGCGCCATCACATGAGCCTTTATGGATACGGACGACAGACAAATCCATTGCTCAGCAAGCCGGATTCTTCGCTTTTCATCTACAAAGACGTAACCTCACCCCAGGTACATACAATCCCGGTGATTCGTACAGTGATGACCTTTATGGATCGGAAGCATAAAGAATATTTTTATAAACAACCATCGCTCTTCGAGCTATTCAACCGGGCAAATTACGACACCTATTTCATCACCAATCAACCTTTCGGAGGGAGGTATGCCACCAGCTATGATATCCTTCTCAGCCAGGCCAAATACATTTTCAATCCTTCCTTGCAGAAAAAACCGGATGAAGTGGTGTTTCCCTACCTTCAGCAAGCATTGGACAATAAGACTCAAAAGAATAAACTCATCGTTATCCACCTGATGGGCAATCACATGGTCTATAAATTCAGGTATCCTTCCAAATACAATGTATTTAAGAATGGCACCGATCATTTTATCCAACGCCATGAAAAATTCATCACCCCGGAAACAATTAAGATCATAGATGATTACGACAACTCGGTTCTATACAACGACTATGTTGTTTCATCCATTATTCAGAAAGTAAAAAAGGCTCAATCCCCGTCAGCGGTTGTTTATTTCTCCGACCATGGCGAAGAAGTATACGAAGTCCGGGATTTTGCGGGTCATGCGTACGAGAAAGTATCGGATTATATGTGTGATATTCCTTTTATCGCATGGCATTCGCCAACGTTTGGCAATTACCGCACCGATTTAAAATACGATACGACGAGACCGTTTTCAACAGCCAATTTATTATTCAGTATCACCGATTTAGCCGGACTCAGATACGAGAATTTCGATGCGAAGAAAAGCCTCTTCAATATGAAATTCAATCCATCTGAACGATATATCGGGGAATATACCTATCAGGAAGTCAAAGAGATGACCCAATCGATGAAGACAAACCGATGAAATCTCTTTCATTTTTTAATGTCCGAGGTGAACTCTTTACTGGAAAAGAATGTTATTTTTGCACGTATGATTGAGAAGATTATAATTTTAGACAGTGTCGACCCTGTCGCATTCTTTGGAGTTAACAACTCAAATATTCAACTCCTTAAAACACTTTATCCCAAACTTAGAATTGTTGCACGCGGAAACGTTATCAAAGCAGCCGGAAATGAAACTGAAATTTCCGATTTTGAATCAAAAATCCGCTTGCTGGAACAACATTGTATAAATACCAACGCTCTATCTGAAGAAATTATTATTGATATTATCAAAGGAGACATCCCGGCCCTACCCAAACAAGATAATCTGATTATTTTCGGAGTAAACGGCAAGCCCATTGTTGCCCGTACACAAAATCAGCAAAAACTGGTCAAATCGTACGAAAATAATGATTTGGTTTTTGCAATCGGTCCGGCCGGCTCGGGGAAAACATATACAGCAATCGCTTTAGCAGTGCGGGCTCTTAAAAACAAAGAGGTGAGAAAAATCATTCTCAGCCGCCCGGCAGTAGAAGCAGGAGAAAAGCTCGGATTCCTTCCCGGAGACATGAAAGATAAGATCGATCCCTATCTGCAACCGTTGTATGATGCTCTCGAAGATATGCTTCCCGCAGCAAAGTTGAAGGATTACATGGATAACAAGATTATTCAGATTGCACCGTTGGCATTTATGCGGGGACGTACATTAGGCGATGCGGTCATCATTCTTGATGAAGCTCAAAACACATCTATTCACCAAATTAAGATGTTTTTGACTCGTTTAGGACTCAATGCCAAAATGATTGTCACAGGCGACATGACCCAAATAGACCTTCCGCCTTCACAGACTTCCGGTCTGAAACATGCCTTGCGTGTCCTTCGTGGAGTTTCCGGAATCGGAGATGTGGTGTTTGACAAACGGGACATTGTCCGTCACAAACTGGTTCAACGCATTGTAGATGCTTACGAAAAAGAAGACGAACGTAAAAGATTAGAGAAAAAGGATATCGAAACCTCTCATAAATTCAACAGTGATGAAAAATACTTTAATAAAGACTGATTACAGTTTTCAGGGTCAAACCCATGTGTATCACGGAAAAGTTCGCGACGTCTATTCTATTGGCGCAGACGAGCTGGTCATGATCGCAACTGACAGAATTTCTGCATTCGATGTGATTCTTCCTCAGGGAATTCCATACAAAGGGCAAGTCTTGAATCAAATCGCAGCTAAATTTCTGGATGCAACTTCCGACATTGTCCCGAACTGGAAAACAGCAACTCCCGATCCGATGGTGACTGTCGGTATCCGCTGCGAAACCTACAAGGTAGAAATGATTGTTCGCGGCTATCTCACCGGCAGCGCATGGAGAGAATACCAAACAGGAGCTAGAACTCTTTGCGGCATAACTCTTCCGGAGGGAATGAAGGAAAATCAAAAATTTGCATCCCCAATCCTGACCCCAACCACAAAAGCCGACGAAGGACACGACGAAAACATTTCCCGTGAAGAAATCATTGCCCAGGGACTTGTTCCAAAAGATGAATACGAAAAGATTGAGAAGTATGCACTGGCATTGTTCCAACGTGGTACGGAAATGGCTGCCGAACGCGGATTAATCCTTGTAGATACAAAATATGAATTTGGTAAGCACAACGGTGAAATTTATCTGATCGATGAAATTCACACGCCCGATTCTTCCCGTTATTTCTACGCGGATACGTATCAAGAATTGTTCGAAAAAGGAGCCGAACAAAAACAACTTTCCAAAGAGTTTGTACGGAAATGGCTTATGGATCATCATTTCCAGGGCAAAGAAGGAGAAGTTGTTCCGGAAATGGCCGAAGAATTCTGTATCAGTGTTTCGGAACGTTACATTGAACTTTACGAACACATCGTAGGCGAAAAGTTTGTAAAAGCGGATATTAACGATGTAGAGACACGTATCGAAAGAAATGTAAACGAATTCCTTAAGAAATAAATTTATTCTTAATATCTTTGTGCAAATCCTGAAATTCAGGGTTTGCACATTTTTATTCTAAAAAATTCTTTCAGCAGGCAGATTTGCTCAGCTGTTTTTTTCAACGATTATTATACCTATGGCTACTCTTTACATCATTTCAGGTTGCAACGGAGCAGGAAAGACCACAGCATCGTTTACTTTGCTTCCCGATATCATGGATTGTAAGGAGTTTGTCAATGCGGACGAGATAGCGAAAGGCTTATCTCCTTTTCAGCCTGACAAAGCCGCTATTGATGCCGGAAGAATCATGATTCGCCGAATGGAGGATCTGCTTGTCAGAGATCAGGATTTTGCCATCGAAACGACTCTTGCGACTAAATCGTATGTAGAATTTATAGAAAGAGCACATACCAGAGGTTACAAAGTAACACTGATTTATTTTTGGCTCAATTCAGTGGAACTGGCTATCGAAAGAGTCCGGGCACGTGTAGCCAGCGGAGGACATAACATTCCGGAGGAAACAATCAGAAGAAGATATAAGTCCGGGAATAAAAACCTGTCGGAACTCTATCTGAGAGTCGTAGACGAATGGCTGATCATAGACAATTCAACCGTGCCGCCCGAGGTGGTCGCAAACAAAGGAAAAAATGAAGAACCCATCATCAATAATCCTGAAAAATTCAGAATTATTACGGGTTTAGACGAAATATGATAGAAATAAACAATGACAATACGTCGCTTGACAGAATGATTGAAGGCTTACGCCTGTCGTACGAACGAATGCTTTTGGAAAAGCAACAAAACGATGAATCCATCGTCTTCTCTCATGATGGACGAATCATCAAGGTCAAAGCACGTAAACTGCTGCCTCCGGCGCAGGATCTACCCAAGAAAGCAATTGTATGAGCTATAAATCTGAAAAAGTTGTCCCATTCGACAGCAACGAAAAAAAAGGAGTGCAGATCGAACAAATGTTTGATTCGATTGCCACACATTACGACAGCCTCAACCGAACCATGTCTATGGGATTAGATATCTCCTGGAGGAAAAAAGGACTGGCTCTGCTTGGTGAAAAATCGCCCCAAACAATCCTTGACATTGCTACGGGAACAGGGGATTTAGCCATTATGGCCAATCAGCTTCTGCACCCGAAACAAATAACCGGAGTCGACATTTCTGAAGAAATGATGAAAGTTGGAAAGCAGAAGACGGATAAACTGGGAATGTCTTCAACCATCTCTTTCGCAAAAGAAGACTGCATGAACCTTTCTTTCGAAGATAACAGCTTTGATGCTGCCATGGTGGCTTTCGGAGTCCGTAATTTCGAAGATCTGGACAAAGGTATCCGAGAAATACAGCGAGTGCTAAAACCCGGAGGACAATTGATGATTCTCGAATTGAGCAGCCCACAACACTTCCCGCTAAAGCAAGGCTATTGGATGTATTCCCGCCTTTTTATCCCCACTGTCGGACGCCTCGTTTCAAAAAGCAAGGAAGCCTACGTATACCTCCCCAAATCCATCGAAGCGTTTGTACAGGGAAAAGAGATGGTGGATGTGTTGCTTAAAAACGGATTTTCCAAAGCCATCTGCAAAACGTACACATTTGGAGTCTGCTCGATGTATCTCGCTACAAAATAAACAACATCTGTCATGGATAAATACGGATTAATTGGTTTTCCTTTAAAACACTCTTTTTCAAGGAAGTTCTTCACCGAAAAGTTTGAAAATGAACACATCGATGCAGAATATCTGAATTTTGAAATACCCGAAATCAATCAACTTCACCAAATCATCGCCTCGCATCCGGAACTGAAAGGGCTGAATGTGACAATCCCCTACAAAGAAGTGGTCATTCCTCTTTTAGATGAACTCCACCCTCAGGCGGAAGAAATCGGAGCTGTGAATGTAATCAAAGTGGAGCAAGCCGAGGGAAAAATTAAACTTACCGGATACAATTCCGATCTTCTGGGCTTCCAAAATAGTATTGCCCCATTCATCGACAACAGAATCCATAAGAAAGCGTTGATTCTCGGAACCGGAGGAGCCTCTAAAGCGGTGAAATGTGCGCTTGATAATCTGGGAATCTCCTCTAAGTTCGTTTCAAGAACCACCAAAGAAGGGCAATTCATTTATCAAGAGTTGAATAAAGAGATTCTCAAAGATTACAAAGTGATAGTTAACTCCACACCTCTCGGAACCTTCCCCGATATAGACAATGCGCCTGATATACCCTACGAATCGCTAACAGAAGAGCATTTACTTTTTGATTTAGTTTACAACCCATCAGAAACAAAATTCTTAAAACTAGGAAAAATAAACAACGCAAAGACAAAAAACGGAGCTGAAATGCTGGAACTTCAAGCCATTGCATCCTGGAAAATATGGAACAACATATAATTCATTATAAATAAGCAAATTAAAAAATAACAATATCAATAAAGTATGTTTTAAAGCAGGTATATCAAAGCAGTAAATATGTTGCAAAACATATAATTTTTCATATTTAACAAATTTTACACATTAATATTTTGCTATTCACACAACAGCTTATACCTTTGTATCAGAAAAACAAATAAATAAAATATAAAGACACCATGAGAACAAGCCCATGGTGTCTTCTTTTTTAGGTTTAAAGATTGTTATTATTAAAGGTTTTAGGTTATGAAAAAATTATTTATTTCTGCTATTGTTTTATTAGCATTCAGCGCAAGCACATTTGCTTCAGATTATGAGTTCATCAACAAATTGAACAACGAATCCACTTTCAACAGTCTTTCTCGTTACATCAAAGCCGATTACGATCAACGCAGTGCTTTGAAATTCATTTTCAACGAATCTGAAAAGAGAAAAGAAAATGTTGAAAAAGAAATCGCTCAAGGAAAAGCTAACAACAAAGATTTGGAAAAAGTATTGTACTTCAACCTGGCCAATGTAAAAGCTATTTTGTCAGAAAAACAATATAGAGACTATTTGGTGGTGTTGAATATGACTGAAAACAACAAAAGCACAGAATTATTGACTGAAAAATAATTCCGGCAAACAAATAAATAATGAAGGCTGGATCGCAATGGTTCAGCCTTCATTCATTTTACGTTATACTAAACAAGCGGCTTATAAAACACCTTGCGCCATCATGGCATTAGCTACTTTCATAAATCCGGCAACATTCGCCCCTTTCACATAATTGACAAAACCATCAGGACTAGTACCGTATTTCACACAATTTTCATGAATATTCTTCATAATATCCTGAAGCTTGCGATCCACTTCTTCTCCCGACCAACTCAACCTCTCTGAATTTTGAGACATCTCTAATCCGGATACCGACACACCTCCTGCATTGGCAGCTTTCCCCGGCGCATATAGAATTTTCGCATTCAGGAAAACATTGACAGCCTCAGGTGTTGAAGGCATGTTTGCTCCTTCAGAGACGGCAAATACGCCATTTGCAACCAAAGCAAGAGCATCTTTCTCGTTCAACTCGTTTTGTGTTGCCGAAGGCAGCGCAATATCCGCTTTTTCACCCCATGGACGTTTTCCGGCAACATACTTGCAATTATAGGTTTCCGCATACTCTTTAATACGGCCATAATAGACGCCTTTCAACTCTTTCACGTATTCGAGTTTTTCCTTCGTGATGCCTTCCGGATCATAAATATATCCGTCAGAATCGGACAATGTCACCGGAACAGCTCCCAGTTCAATCAACTTCTCGCAAGTATACTGCGCCACATTCCCTGAACCGGACACAATACAGCGTTTTCCCCGGATATCAATTCCACGCGTTTTCAACATCTCCAACAGGAAATACACATTACCGTATCCTGTCGCTTCAGGACGAATCAGAGAACCTCCAAAAGCCATTCCTTTACCGGTGAATGTTCCGGTAAATTCACGCGCCATCTTCTTGTACATTCCGAACATATAACCGACTTCACGTCCTCCTACGCCAATATCACCGGCGGGCACATCCGTATCGGGGCCAATATGACGCCACAGCTCAGACACAAAAGCCTGGCAAAAACGCATAATTTCATTGCTGGATTTTCCTTTCGGACTGAAATCAGCTCCTCCTTTTCCGCCTCCCATGGGTAGGGTAGTTAGTGAGTTCTTGAAAGTTTGTTCAAAAGCTAAGAATTTAAGAATGGAAAGATTCACTGAAGAATGGAAACGGATACCTCCTTTGTACGGACCGATGGCATTGCAATGTTGAACACGGTATCCCATGTTGGTTCTTACCTTGCCTTGATCATCTACCCAGGTGACACGAAACGTAAAAATCCGTTCAGGGATACACAACCTTTCAATCAGATTGTATTTTTCAAATTCCGGATGTTCGTTGTACACTTCTTCAATCGATTCTAACACCTCTTGAACGGCTTGATGATACTCAGGTTCGTTAGGAAATCTACGTTTCAATTCGAACAATACTTCTTCTACTTTCATGTAAATATTTTAAGATTTGACATAATTTACTACCAAATATACACAAAAAATATCAAATATCAATACAAACATCCTTAAAATAGTGTCATTATAATACAAACGAGTATTTTCAAGGAAGAAAAAAAGCTCCTTGTAAACGAAAAAAAATAGTAATCTACACCCCTTTTTTTTGTCCTCACCAATTCTATTTTCCATGTTTCCACCCCACCAATAGTAATTGCCTTTACTCAAGTCCAAATGATAGACGCAGTAGGCCAGATAACAAACAAAGCACTATTAATCAAATATTTAGATAAAAGAAATAATATTTACCACATAGAGTTATCAAGTATCTGTTTTGACCCGAGGCTAGCCCATCTTGCTATGCCATTAAAAAACGAAAAGGAGGTCTTACCAGACCTCCAAAATATTGATTATTGAGAGCATACCCAGCCAAAGATAAAAAAATAAAAAAAATCTATTTTATTGAATCTTAATTTCATCCACAAAAATGGAAGCTGGTTTTCCGGCACCACCTGCCCAGAGAGGCTGCGAACGCAAATAATTTAGAGTTACCCGCACATAACGGGCTTTCTGCGACTGAAAACGAGCAACCAGATTCATCGCCCCCGATTTAACATCCTGTCCGACGGGCTCATAATTTTCTGAAAAAACATGCCGGAAAGACGTTTTATCTTCCGATACTTCAACAGAAATTGCCGACGGATTAAAAATCCAACTGCCGGTATCGACAAACACACCGGCTTCCACGGACGAAACATCTGTTATTTCTTGTAAATCGATAGTTGCTATCATGTCTTTCAGAAAGCCAATCCAATGCCCGCTGTTAAAGACATCTCCTCCCTTCTGCCCGTCCACCAATACCGGCGCACCATCGTAAGTATATTTATCCCAAGGTGCATTCTCTAAAGAAATTGGTTTAAATGTGCCCTTATTGATATCAAAACTGCGCTCAAAAGTAGTCCCCTTCGCCTTGCCGTCTCTCACCGCAACAGCCTTTATCTGCACAGGGCGATCTATTGTGATATTTTCTTGGTATAAAGTGCTGTTTTCATCGGGTTCACTTCCGTCTGTAGTATAATAGATGGGAGCATGATCAAAAGTCGATAAATGAAGCACAATCTGTCTGTTGTCTTTCCCGGAGACAACCTCATCCTTCACATCAAAAACATGCTGCGCGTAGCTATAGCCATTTGCCTTATACACACTCAGCATTCGGGTAAGACGTTGCAAAAAGGCATTATAATTCTTGTTTTCGGGCATCATCCATTGAATTTCAGCCAAAGCGGCCATTCTGGGCAAAACCATATATTGGAGCAGGCTGAATGACTTTATGTATTCTGTCCAGACATTCGCCTGTGTACCTATAATGTGTTTTTTCTGCTCATCTGATAATTCTGCTGGAACAGGCTCATAGGCATAAACTTTCTCAACAGGAATATATCCACCAATAGCGAGAGGTTCATTTTTCAGATTCTGACTCTGATAATAATTGAAATACAAAGCAGAAGAGGGAGTCATAATAGCATCATGTCCCTGACGAGCAGCAGCAATCCCTCCTTCTGTTCCACGCCAGGACATGATTGTAGAATTAGGCGCAGCACCTCCTTCGAGTATTTCATCCCAGCCAATGATTTTTCTTCCGCGGCTTGCAATATACGCTCCTACCCTTTTAATGACAGAACTTTGTAGCTTCTCTTCAGCCGTATGGTGTTCATCTTTTACGAAACCTAACTCTTTTATCTTAGCCTGACATTTGGGACATTTTTCCCATTTTGTTTTCGGACATTCATCACCTCCTACATGGATATATTCGGAAGGGAAAAGGTCGATTATCTCTTTGAAAATATTATTTAGAAATGGATAAACATCTTCATTTCCGGCACAAAGCACATCTTCGAAAATCCCCCAGCTCTCAGCAACTTCGTAAGGACCACCTGTACAACCCAGATTCGGATAAGCCGCTAAAGCGGCCTGCATGTGTCCGGGCAAGTCGATTTCCGGAATAATTGTCACAAAGCGCTCTTTTGCATATTTCACAATATCCCGGACCTCTTCCTGAGTATAAAATCCATTGTAAGGCACACCATCGTATCGGCCGCTGTTCTTACCAATCACCGTTTGCTGCCTGACCGAACCAACCTTTGTCAATGCAGGATATTTTTTAATTTCAATACGCCAGCCCTGATCATCAGTCAAGTGCCAATGCAAACGATTCATATTATGCAAAGCCATCATGTCAATATAAATCTTTATGGAATCGACAGAAAAGGTGTGCCGGCTGACATCGAGGTGCATGCCCCGATATGAAAAGCGGGGAAAATCGGAGATCAGTACTGACGGAAAAACCACAGAAGCAGTTTTCTTTACCGGCAGTGATTTCCGCAAGGTTTGAACTCCATAAAATACACCTGCATGAGAAGCTCCTTGAATGAAGATGCGTGCAGAACTTATATCCATACGATACGCTTCCTTATTCATATCAGACAAAGAAGATTGCAAGAGAATAACGTTGTTTTTCTTTGAGTGATTTGTTATTGCCAGATCGAGACCGGTACTCTCCCGGATATACCGGGACAAAAAGGAAGCGACTTGCTGAAGTTCCGAATTTCCTTTTGGATAAACAATCTGTGTATTTCTATTCAACAGAAAAGGTTCTCCTTTTCTGGCTTCCACCTTTTGAGGCAATGGAATAACGTCATAATCAACCTTTATTTCTCTGGAGAATACTCCATTGAAAGGAAATAGAAAGGAAAGGAACATAACGAAAAAAATTGTCTTTTTCATACGATTTAATTTTTACTGTTAGTAGAGCGTTGCATGCAAGGTCTCTACTCGCCTGATTCCTTAATCATTGCTTGGAGGAATTGAAAAAAAACAGGCTTCGTTTCATAAACAGTGCGTGTTAGTTAGATTTATTATTTAATATTTTGTGAATTACCTGAAGTAGACTCTCTTCCTGATTTTCCGAATCTCCGGACAGTTCCCAAATCATGATTCCCCCCAAGTTATTTTCTTTTACATACTTTGATTTTTGCTCCATCGTTCGAATACCGTCATAAAAAACAAGTTCTACATTATCCTTTAAGTGAGCATCTTGCAAAGCGTATTTTGAAACTATTTCTCTGTATGGCATCCCTTTAGCACCTTCAGCATTGTCTCGCGAAAGAAAATGATAACCGTAAAAAGGCACTCCGGCTATAATTTTCTCTGCAGGAACTTTCTTGTTTTTCATCCAATGGGTAATAGATTTCTCAAAGAACTCCCAGTCGGAATGCGCACCAACATTCGTTCCCGACCACGGCCCGGTTTGATCATAAATCATCAGATTGACAAAATCCAAATATTTATGCATATTCTCATTATAACAATTATATGATCCCCAGGCATTGTTGTTTTTATCATAATCGCCGGACACAGCAGCAGTAATCAGGCTACTATTGCCTAATGTCTTCCTGAGGTTTTTGTATAGATTTTCCAGGGCAATCTGTTTCTTTTCATCAGATTCTCCCGCTCCGCCAATGCCACCATCCCATTCTTCAAAATCGATGTCTATTCCATCGAAAGTATATTCACCTAATATCCGGACAATATTTTTTATCAGTTTTTGTCTTGATTTTTTATTCAAAATAGCAGCAGAAAAATTTCTTGTTTGCCCTCCTCCTATGGAAAGAAGAACTTTTACATTATGAGATTTGGCTTCATCAATGGAGTGTTTTATTCTATCTATCCCTTCCATGTTAATAAATCCGTCAGATTCAACCTTTCCGAAAGCCAGACAAACATGCGTTATTTTATCCCAATCGGGGGTAAAAGCAGGTTTCCAGGAGGGTAGATAACCCATTATAACAAATAATTTTTCTTGTTGAGCGAATCCTTTGTTCTTATTTTCTTTTCGGTTTTCACCACCAATCAGTGAGGAGGGGGAAAAAAACAGAAAAAAGGGTAGATACAGAAATAAAAATGAAATTTTTCTCTTCATAAGTTACAATTTTTTTAGATGAGCCAAACCGGAATAGATTTCTCCTTATGCAAAACAAATGAATGATTACATCCACGCAGTCTATCAAAATAATATTCAGAAATTCAATCCGAAGACCATTCATTTTCAGCTATTTTTTTGATTCAGCCTATTTTAGGGAGTAAGCTCAATTCAAATCCGGTACTAATTTATAAAAAAATACAATTTACACCACTGTCTCATACTTCAAATTATTCATTTAAAGACAGTTTACCTAAAAAAGCACTAAAGAAGTATATCTTATGCAGCCAAATCTCTCTGCCGACAGAGAAATTTAGTTGCATTATCCTCATTATTTGCCGTGATGAGAAAATTGATCGCCTCTATCGTATTCTGTTTGGAAAATCCGGACAGATACAATTTGACTTGCGTCTGTCCGGCAAAATAAATTTTCTTTTGATTTCGACTTTCTAAAAATTCCAGTTTTCGTTATCACTGAACAATAAGAGTTGCCACACGGGAAGTAGAAGCTCCGGTACTACGTGTTACAGTTACTTTCAATACAGCAGAAGCAACGGCCACTGTAGGTGTATATCTCAGATTCCTTTCTGTTGAAACAGTAACTCCGTCAATTGTCCAGTTGTAAGTATAAGTATCATTTGCCGGAGATACATTAGCGATATTAATCGTGAACGCAGTACCAATTGTGCCCGTAACCTCCTGCGCCCAGTCTGTATAAATATAAATTTCATTATCGGAGAAGGAAGGATTACCTGCATCATCGTTCTCACATCCGCAAAGAGCCAACATCGGTAATAAGATAATCAATAGATATTTTATGGTTTTCATAATTGTCAATTTTATTGTTTACATTTTATTGTTCCCTTACACAACGTGTTATCTCCGTTGATCCCACCAAACGCGGTTTAACCAGTCATCAACACCTCCCATACGCGACAGAGCTGTCTTGTATCCATCGGGATTCATCGTTTGTTCCGAAACAGGATATTCCATCCGGCGAGGAGTTTGTCCATTCGATTCATTGCCCGGATTTGCATTTTTAAAGGCCATCTGTTCGACGGGTAGCCCAGTGCGGCGCCAGTTTGCCCAAGCTTCAAACGGATCCAGAAAATGCAGTATCCATATCTGTAGATTTACCTGTGCCAGTGCAGTATTCACATCCGAAGACAAAGGGTTTGCATCCAAAAATTCCTGAAGCATAACCGGATTAATAGTCGCTCCGAAAAGCGCCCATTGATTTACCGCAGCCATCAGCCCTTTTTTGAAATGCTCCGAAGCAGGATTCGTACTTACATTATAACCTCTCAGCAAAGCATCTGCCAAGAGAAACTCCACTTCGGCATACGCCATGTGAATCATCGGAGATCCGGGTTGGTTGATATAGTTGGAAGGCCCAAACCACTGATCATCTCTACCTAAAGTGATGCTCTGCCCGTTTTTTACGATGGTGACATCATCGTATTTGTCTTCTCCTGAATTCCATTCCCAACCATCCCATGAAAAACGCTGTGCAGGAATCGTAAAATGACGATACACCGAGGCATGAGCAGGGTAAGTCGTTTTATAATAATTATATAAATCATTAGTAATATCCGTACGGGAAGAGCGAACACCATCAGTCAGATAAGAACCGCCATAGAAACGGATACGCGGATCTTTCGAAAGCTCCATTGTTCCTATTAGTTCTTTTGTCAAAGCAAAAGAGCTTGGGGTAGCCTGAGAAAGTAGATTGGCAATACCATTGCCGGCAGATTCCTCTGTACTGGAAACATTATCATATTGCAGATAGCAGATATCACTGTTTGCTGTCATCAGACCATATTGAGCTGAAGCTGCATTTTCAATGATTGATTTTACATCCACATCCGTGTCTGTGACATTTATCAGGCGCATAGCAATACGGAAACGCAGCGAATTGGCAAACTTTCTCCATTTAGAGAGGTCTCCCTTAAAATACAAATCTCCGGTCAACGGACTTTTCGAATCATCAAATTGAGCGGCTGCCTCTTTCAATTCTTTAAGAAAATCCATATAGATTGTCTTTTGAGTATCATAAGCGGGTTTCAAAATACCCTCTTTTGCCTTCCCTGCTTCAAAATAAGGAATATCTCCATAATAATCGGTCAATTTCAGAAAATTCTCTACTTTCAATATACGGGCGGCGGCATTCACATTCGCATATTCCTCCGAATTGTCAGTCCGCTTCACAAGGTCAACCACTTCTTTAATGACTCTCTTATAACTTTCACTCCACAAACGGCTGGAGTGAGAATCACTTTTAATACCCGAACCTCCATAATTAACCACTGACCAGTCGCGCGACCAATGATTCATAAATCCTCCGGGAAACACAAAATAAGCCCACCATTCATCTGAATAATTTCCCGGTTTCACCTGTACGGTCGTAAGTTGCATATTCGGATCAATATTGCTTGATGTGTTGGGATTGATATTCATATTCTCATCTACACATGCTGACAAAGCCAATGCACAGACCGTAAACAAACCCCATTTTATATATTTATATGTTTTCATACGATTAATTTTTCTATTTGGCTGTATAAAAAATTGCCTGATTTTTTAAATCATTGACATAATTGAATTCTCCAAAATCAGGCTTCGTTTTATAACAATCTGTATTTACAATTAGAATTTCACATTAAGACTTAGCCCAAAAGTCCTTCTTGATGGCAATGAACCATATTCCAATCCTTGACCGTTACTCATGTTATAACTTGATTCCGGATCGATATTTTTGAGCTTGGTATGTATGATCCAAAGATTACGTCCATAAGCTGATAGAGACAAGGCTCTGACGGGAGATTTTGCCAACATCTTTTTAGGCAGATTATAGGTCAAACTCACTTCTCTCAATTTGATATAAGACGCATCACATATCCAGGGTTCCGGGGTTTTATCCGATACATTTCTCCAGTATAATTGCGGATCCACAGGAGTTGTATTTTTCACCCAACCACCGTTTCCGTCAGCCACAACACCTTGTCCGACATAGCCACCCGTAGGAGTCCAGTTTCCGGAAGCAACGCCTGCGGCCTTGCGAGCTTCTTCCGATTGATACCATTCTTTACGTCCTTCCAATGTATTCTTCGATGTCCCGTTATAATATGAATTCCATGCACTCATTGAATAGATATCACCACCAAATTTCATATCAATAAGGAAAGAAAGAGAGAAATCCTTATAAAGGAATGTATTGCCTATCCCCATTGTAAAATCATAGTTCCCATTTCCAAGGATGGACACCTCCGATTCATAAGTAGGCAAACCGTCTGTTCCGTATATTACATCCCCGTTTTCATTACGGGCAAATTTAGTCCCCATAATTGCTCCAAAACGCTCTCCGACTCTGGCTACCACACTGGCTCCGGCCCAACGAGCAGCCGACAATTCATAAGTATCTACATCGGGATGAAGTTCCTTTACTTTGTTCTCCAATTTAGATAGATTCACATTCATTGTCCATTCGAAGTCTTTTGTTTTAACAGGAATACCGGTCACGGCAAGCTCAACCCCCTTATTTTCTATCTTTCCCGCATTGATCATGACCGATTCATATCCGGTTGCCACACTTACCGGCAAGGGCATGATCTGATTCTCTGTCAACTGATGAAAATATCCCAGGTCGAAAGACAATCGGTTCGCAAAGAAACGCAAGTCAAGTCCCAATTCATACGAGTAAGTAGAGGTTGGTTTCAGATCGATATTGCGCAACGTGGAAGACGCAATTTGCCCCAAAGCGTAATTCTGAACGGTATAGGTAGCCACATAATAATCATTATACAGCTGATATGGATCTGTATCTCCTCCGACTTTTGCCCAGGAAGCTCGCAGTTTCCCGAAATTCAATCCGAATTTACTGAAATCACCTAATTCCGAAAATACAAAACTACCCGATAGAGAGGGATAAGTATAGGAGTTATTTCCTTTTTTCAACGTGGAAGATTTATCATTGCGAAGCGTAAAACCGGCGTATAAGAAGCTGCGATATCCCAGGTCGACCGAACCATAGACCGAATTCACCTGCTTCTCAAAGAAGTCCGTAACCAGTTCTTTTTGTTTATAATTTCCAATGCTTTGCATATCAGGTATGATCTGTGTCATTCCTTTGTTTAGGAAACGTTCATATTGACGCATCATAATATTTCCTCCCACAAATGCTGATACGTCCAATTTGTTTTCTAAAAATGATTTGTTGAAACGGATAATTCCTTCATAGTTTGTCTCCTGAATATCAACAGAAATCTCCTGCATCTGTCCCGCCTCTACACCATCGGTATACATGGGTGTAAATTCGGTAAAACGGGTCTTGTTCAGGTCGGTACCCACCTTTGCCTGTGCCGACAAACAGGACAGAAGCTGATAATTAGCCTGCATATATCCCAGGAAACGGTCTTTATGGGATTTATTCGTCATTTCATTAATCACCCAATATGGGTTCAAACGATATTTGTTACCATTCCAAGGTGTATATCGTCCCAATTCGTCTTTATAGTTCTCAGAAAGCCATTTCTGGTCGAAATTTGGAGCAATACCAATAATTGAATTCCCAATATTGTTGGGGGCATCCGCCAAAGCCGGTCGATTATTCACTCCTTCTTTGGTATAATTTGCACGCCCTTCTACTTTCAGATTTTTGCCTAGAGTAGCGCCACCATTCAACATAAATGTATTTCTGTACATTGTGGAAGAAGGAACAATGTCATTGTTTCTCATATTCGATGCCGAAAGACGGTAGTTGGCATTATCATTACTGTTGTAGAGAGCTAATGTATTCGTTAATGTAGAACCTGTACGGAAAAAGCGGAGGATATTGTCATTCCGGTTTCCATAAGATTTCATCTCTCCATTATAGATAGGTACCTGAATATTCGGGTCTAATTTTCCACCCCAGGAAGATTGTGTGTTCCCCTGCGCATCAAGCATCGTCTTTGACGGTTCGCCATTTGCACCTTGCCCGTATACACGTTGATAATCATTAAATCCCGAAAGAATTTTCACGACATTGAATTGTGTGGAAAAATCGATGCCAAGACCGGATTTCTTTGCCGCTCCGGATTTAGTTGTAATCATCACTACCCCATTCGATGCCCTTGAGCCATAGAGTGCTGAAGCTGACGCTCCTTTAAGAACAGAAACAGATTCTATATCTGCCGGATTAATTGCAGCCAAGCCATCTCCCATATCGTAACCGGCAGCATACTGGTTCGATTTTCCGGTGGAAAACGCATCCATCTGCGTATTGTCCATCGGAACTCCATCTACTACATATAAAGGTTGATTGGAGCCTGACAATTGCGAACTACCCCGGATAATCACACGGGTCGATCCGGAAGGGCCACCGGCTCCGGTGGAAATATCAACACCGGCAACCCTTCCTGAAAGTGCCGTAATGGCATTGTTATCACCTCCTTTAGTGATATCATCTCCTTTCACCTCGGCCACAGCATAGCCCAAAGCTTTGGTTTGTTTTTTAATACCTAATGCTGTCACAACAACATCATCCAGCTTGACATTGTCATCTTGCATAATAATAGTAATGCTCGTTTTTCCCTCAAGATTAACATTTACAGTGTTCATGCCGACATACGTTACTCGAAGCATGGCATTCGGCTTGGAAACCCGTATAGAAAACTTCCCATTCAAATCGGTTTGTACCACTGAGGCATAATTACCAACTTCTTGAACTGTAGCTGCTATGACCGGATCCTTATTCGTATCAAGTACTGTTCCTTTCACGCTTACAGATTGTTGCGCAAAACAAGGAATAACCATTAAGAAGATTCCCCACAACAATAAAAACGATAGGCGAACAAATCCTTTTTCTCTTTTGATGTGTTTTTTGTGTTTTTTCATAATTGAATAGGATTATCAGACTTATAGTAATAATTATGAGAGACAATTACTATCATCTGCAAAGATTTAGTATAGTTAACAGACTTTAAAATAACAAGAGCTAAAGTAGATAATTAAAGACCGGAAACTACCCTTTTTTGCGTATTAACATCTTCATTTTGCGAAAAATTTTTATTGAAAATCGACTTAGTTATCCAACAACAAACAAGTAGTTATCCGGTAATTGGATGCTGCATTTTAATATAATCCACATAGAGCTTCTGCCTCAATATTCCTTATCTATAAGTCTTGCTCTCGTTTGTAATAATATTATTAAAAAATTGCCTCAGAAATCATTCATTCCTTTTTAAGAATTGAATATTTAAAATCAATTCCAGATAGACGTTCAAATAAAAACGGAGTTAAAATAGAGTTTAATCGGTACTACTTCTTTATCTAAGCAAGTGCTCATAATTAGCCGCAGGCATATACATTTATGTAAAATACTGAAAATAAGAAATATAAGGCAAAGCATGATTTTCATTAAATCACCAGAGATAATAATTTAAAAATCAGACAAATTCGACACCTGCGAATGATAACAATGACATCGTATAAAAAATCAGATACATTCAATTGTTTTTGTTGAACTACTTATTATTCCTACTGAATTTTTTCCGGTATTCCAAAGGTGTGTATTCTTTCATTTTCTTGAACTGACGGCTAATATTCTTATAGTCCGAGAGACCTTGCTCCATAGCAATATCAAGAATGGGACGGTCGGTGTCGACCAGTTGTTGAGCAAATTTCTCAATTCGCAGGCTCAGAATATAGGCATAGATGGATTTTCCTGTAATCTCCCGGAATTTGATTTCTAACAAGCGGCGAGACATCGGAACCAGTTTCACAATGTCGGTCACAGTCAATTTATCTTCCACATTCTGATGGATGTATTTCAAAACTTTTTGAATGTATATGTGGCTTGTAGCATAAATATCTGTCGAGTCCCGCGTAATAATATGCGTAGGATAAACAACTACATCGTACGGCTTCATATCAGGATTATGCAGTAATCTGTCAATCATCCGGGCCGCTTCGTATCCACCCTGTTCCACGGCCTGGTTGATTGAAGAAAGAGGCGGCATAGACAAAGCACATATCGTTTCGTCATTATCGACACCCAGCACAGCAATGTCTTCCGGTATTTGTATCCCGTTTTGATTACAGAGTTCAATGATATGATGCGCCTGGTTGTCATCGGAAGCCATTAATGCTATCGGTTTGGGAAGAGCATTGAGCCAGGCAGACAAAGGTTCCGAATCATAAAACCATAACTCTGTCAGCTCTGTATTTTGATATTCATAGATACGCTCCCTAAAACCGGCCTTTTCCAGTTCCGTTCGAAATCCTTCAAAACGCTCTTCCGACCAAACAAAACCTTTGTAACCGTAGAAAGCAAAATTCTTAAAACCCCGCTCAATAAAATAAGCTGCCCCCATTTTTCCGGCTTCAACATGATTGCCCGTAATATTGGCAATCTCTTTAAAGCGTTCTTTGTAATCCTGAGCGATGGCAATGATTCCGTTTCGGGCAAAAACAGCGACATCGTCAGTTGGATTAAATTGAGCAATAATGGCATCCGCTTTCCATTTCAATGCCCATTCCAACACACCTTCTACTCCATTGACCGCGCGATAAGAAAGAGGCATTTTGCAAACGCTCCATGCTCCTTGCTCTTCCGAATAACTTACAATTCCTTTAAGCAAAAGTTTTGCATACTCTTCCGATAAATCTGTAAGAAGGATAATTCGTGCCATATTTCAGTAAAGTTTTATTTAAGAAAATACCGGACATTTAAGAAAATAAATGTCCGGTAAAATCACAGGTCTATAAGTAATTGGCAAATTAGAACTATTTTATTTGAACTGCAAATTTATTCAGATTCCATCCTGAAATTTCAATATATTTAACGGCATTTATCTCATTGAAAGCCTCCAGAGTACATTTCAATGTCCTCTTCGCATAGGGTTCCAGGCTTATGTAATTATCATCCCAGAAAACAGCGGGCAGCACATTCCCTTTTCCATCTTTTGCCAGAAACTGAGCCATCAGGGCAATTGTGGCTGTTGGATTTTCAATATCCAGGATTAATTCACCATCTTTAAAATCAACAATAGAGACATTCAATTTCACATCAGACAGTTTTGTCAAAGCCTTAAAATCTCCATATTTTTTCATCGGAGTTCCAACCCAGGACGACTTATCCCAATCATACTCATCTTTGACCGATGAAAGCGCATAGAAATTCTGAGCAAGGACTGTTTCATGCTCATTCCTTATTTCGAGAAACAAGAGTGTATTCAGAGCACTATTATCAACAGTCGTTATCTGCTTAACACCATCCGTCACGACAGATAAAGGAATTTTTTTCTCATAAAGCAATTTTGAATTTACATCGTAGGCTTTTATCAGAGCATATACATTGCGAAGATTCTGCCTTGTTTCATTCACAATATAAATACCATTATTCTCATAATTATAAATTAACTGAATCGGTGCATTTCCCCTTTTGACACCATAGTAGGCCGGAACAGGAATCATTTCATAATCATACAACTGCCAATAAAATGAGGGCCACGCTGAATTCAACATCCATTGAACTATTCCGGTAGCTTCTTTTTCATTGACGCGAAATGCTTCAAACATGCTTTTCGTCGATTGATAATTGGAAAGATAAGATCGACAAAGGTATTCATTCAGATTATCGGATTTACCGTACATATTATCGACCATCTCGGTATTCACTTTCATCGAATTCAGCGCCGTGGTCGAAGTGGTGCAATGATAGTCCCATGTTTCATTCAATGGCCAGAGTTTGTCCTCCGGAATCATTTTTCGGATTGATTCAAGCACCGGAATTTGAGCACCGGGACCTGTTTCCGTATTGAATCCGTAAGCGCCTCCGTATTTCTTATCGACAAACCAATAATTCGGACCAACATATTCATAAGGCCCCAGCATCTTCATTCCGGTGGAACCACTCACTGAACTCTCTACGGATTTGGCGGCTGCTATATAAATCCGATCATCTACCTCCGACATGATTTTCAAATACTTCTTTTCCAATTCAGGATTCGCGATTTTATCACTTCCCGATTTCCAAACAGCAATGCTGGGATGATTCCTGAGCCAAGTTAACTGATCGCACCAATAATGCGCCAACAAATCCATATCCTGTTCTGAATGAATGCAACCATATTCATTATCAGGGATTCCCAGATAAGCTTCCCACTCCCACTGGCAACTCCAGCCGACAATCACAATAAGCCCGTATTCATCGCAGAGATCATAGATGTTGCGACTTGTTCCCCATACATTTTCAAAACGGATCGAATTCAGATTCATATCTTTCACATACTTCACCTGAAGTTCATTCGTTTCGGGCGTATCTCTCAAGAAAAGGTCATCCGTCCACCCCGCACTTTTAATAAGTACCTTCTTGCCATTGATCTTTATTCCCCGATGCCCCTCTTCAGTCCAGTACGATTGGAAATCACGAATTCCGAAACGCACTTTCTGAAAAGAGCTAAGACGATTCTCCACAACAAATTTTAAATCGAGATTATACATATCCGGTTTGCCAAAAGGTTCGCACCACCACAACCGTGGATTATCCAGAAGTAGTTGCTTGACTTCTTTTTCAGTGATCCGCACATCACGCACTTCCTTCGCCAGGAGCTTCACCGGTATTGAAAATGAAATATGCTCTATTTTTCCGGTAAGCATCCCCTCTACCGGAGCATCAGAATAATTCTCAAGAGTAGTTTGAACAGTTAAAGAGGCTTGTTTCAATGTTTCCAGATTCACTTTGCTCCGCACCCATGTATTACGCATCCCGACTTGCCCCTCCAAAACAAGGTGGACTTCCCTGAAGATACCCATATTCTCATCTAATGGACGTGGATTCCAATCTACAAAACCGATATTGGGTTCACCCATTTGTGCTCTGAAAACTTCTACCGCAAGCACATTCTTCTCCTTCAACAAACCGGTAAGATTAAGTCTGAAACGACGAAATGAACCGTACATCTCATTTTTAGAGAGAATTTGTTTTCCATTGAGCCAGACATTTGCCCGATAGCTGATGCCATCAAATTCCATGGAGACAAATTGTTGAAGCTGTTCTGGCGACAAATGAAATTCTTTCCTATACCACCAGGAAACATCGAATATGGCCTTATCTGCTTCTTTATAGTTCTTTCCGATAAACAAATCTTTATATAAACCATGTGCCGTAAGCACTCCCATCACTGTGGAGGGAACTTTGGCCGAATACCAGCTTTTTGTATCTATATCCGGAGAAGACAACCGCTCTCCGCCAGCACGCAACTCAGTAGAAGATTGTACCTTCCAGCCTTCTGTTAGCAATATTCTTGAAATATTTGTTTGATTTGCAGATATTTCCTTATTTTGAGCTGCTAATCTTCCCAAAAAAGAAACAAACAAAACTGTACAAAATAATATTATATTTCTCATATTCAGTGAAGTTTTTAATTTGCTTTTATGAATACATCAATGACGCAGCACCCAATATGGCAACATGTTCTTCGTGCGATATATCGATGGTTAATCTTTTTAATGTCTCCGGATATGGAAAGCTATTCATCTGTTCATACATGCTTTCTTTAAAATAAGGAAATGCTTTACTGATACTTCCTCCTATTACAATGCTTTGCGGATCATATGCGAAAAGAATCGTCTGCATCAAGTTCCCCAGATGTTTCCCGAATTCCCGCCATATTTCAGCTGCATTTTGATTGCCTTCACGAGCGAGCCTGGCGGCCTCTTTGCCCGACAATCCATACTGGCGGGAAAAGAAAGCAGATGCACAATAGTCCTCATAGATTCCATCTTGATAAGCAATGGAACCGATTTCTCCGGCTCCGGTATTAAATCCGTTATATAGTTTCCCTTCAATAATAATGCCTGCCCCCACACCTGTTCCCAAGGTCAGACCAACCATGCTTTTATAATTCTTCACAGCGCCATAATGGAATTCCCCTAAAGCGAAACAATTTGCATCGTTATTCACACAGACACGTACTCCGAATTCTTTTTCAAGAATCTCTTTCAGGTGCACTTCTTTCCATGAAGGGATGTTAGCCACATTATAGACTATTCCTTTTTCCACATCAACCACAGAAGGCACTCCAATGCCAATTCCTTCCACTTCTGAGCTCATCAACGAATAAATCACATTCTTGATGCTCTGTAGCGATTCTTCCAGGTTTTTATCTGCGGGACTGGCAATAGTCACTTTCTGTAGAAGTTTTCCATTTTTCAATTGCCCTAATGTAATAGAAGTTCCTCCTAAATCAATTCCTATAACCATACATTCTATACTTATTTGGGTTAAACAATGTTTACAATCATCTGCTGCAATAATTTCAGACCAACCTCAAGCCTTATCAATCTTCCAACAAATAATCTTTCTTACAAAGAAACAATAAAGGGAATTGGAAATAGCTGTAATTTACGTACAATAAGGGGCAATATGCGCAAATTCGAGATCAACACGACTCATAACACATTTCTTGTGAGAAGTGTCTAATTTCAGCAAATACAAAAGGAAAACTTCATCTCGGCTTATTTCAAACCGACAGGATCACTGACTTGAGAAATAGGAACAATAAAATTCAAAAAGTTCTTCGCTCAATAAGTATCCACAAGTAATAAATAGCCGATTATCAATAGAGATATCAGATAAAACAAGGCAATTAAGCATCTAATAATCGTCAAATTGCAAGACACAAAAAAAATCACTTTCAAAAAAAAATAAATGATTTGTAAGTTCTGATATCCATTTAAAACAGGTTCTTGTTGAATATACACTCTAATCGATAAAAATAGAAAGAAAAACAAGCAGCCCAAAACATCGTACAGTGCAACCTTATTTATGTAAAAGAATAAGACAGGGAACTCATTCTACAGGAAGAAGCCTAAAGCAAGGGCTAGTAACGTTCTCATCCACCTCTTTAGTGCCCGTTAAAATTCAAAACGCCTCTTTTAGAAAATTGAATATAAGAAGGTTATATCCGATTTGAAAATAAACGGACTTGAATTCATCGTTGATACTTTATTAAAAAAAATGAAGATTTATATTTTGTAAAACATTGTAAATAAGCAGACTATATACATAAAGTTTGCTCATCCACTACCGCTCAAGCTTTTATGAGACACTAATGCATCAACCTCTTTTGACTTGCCAAAAGAAATAAAAAGCACATTCTAAGGTCATTACAGAAGTAGATGTTCACCATTAGCTGCAAGCACACAAACCAATAACACACTAATAATAAAAAATATAAGAAACCGAGCACATAAAAAACATTTGACTAGTCCTAAATAACCGTTACAGGTTTATATGACTAGTCAATTCTCAATCTATTGTTATTTCACTTATTTCCCACTCACTATTTTCTGTATCTCATTCAATTTATTAAGAGCCTCCATCGGTGTCAGATTATTCACATCCAGATTTTTTATCTCATCACGCACCTGACTCAGCACCGGATCATCCAATTGAAAAAAGCTCAACTGAAACCCTTCTTTTTGCTCGGTAATGTCAGCCATATTTTTGGAGATTCCCTGTTTGCGGTTATCCGATTCAAGTTGTTTCAGAATTTCATTCGCTCTTTTCACTATCGACTGAGGCATTCCCGCCATTTTGGCAACATGAATACCGAAACTATGTTCGCTTCCTCCGCGAACCAATTTACGCAAAAAAATCACCTTGTTATCGACCTCTTTCACCGACACATTGTAGTTCTTAATCCGCTTAAATGTTTTTTCCATTTCATTCAATTCGTGATAATGCGTTGCGAACAAGGTCTTGGCTCCCGCTTTCGGATGTTCATGGATATATTCGACAATAGCCCACGCAATGGATATTCCATCGTAGGTGCTTGTACCTCGTCCCAGCTCATCAAACAAGACGAGACTTTTGGGCGTAATGTTATTCAGGATATCCGAAGCCTCATTCATTTCAACCATAAAGGTTGATTCTCCTAAAGAGATATTATCTGAAGCTCCTACACGAGTAAAAATCTTGTCCACCAAGCCTATTTTTGCTGATTCAGCCGGGACAAAACAGCCTATCTGAGCCAGCAGTGTAATCAATGCCGTTTGGCGCAGCAAGGCAGATTTACCGGCCATATTGGGCCCGGTAATAATAACTATCTGTTGAGTGTCGTTGTTCAGCATTACATCGTTTGCGATGTACGATTCACCGATAGGAAGCTGTTTTTCAATGACAGGATGGCGTCCCTGACGGATATCCAGCTCGTCTGTTTCGTTGACTTGGGGGCAAATGTATTTGTTTTCCTTGGCTACCAACGCGAAAGAAAGCAGGCAATCGATACGGGCAATAAGGTTGGCATTTTCCTGAATCGTCGGAATATATTCAACCAAACTGGTGACCATATTATTAAAAATAGCCGTTTCCAGCGAGAAAATTTTTTCTTCGGCACCTAAAATCTGTTCTTCATAATCTTTCAGTTCCTGGGTGATGTACCTTTCCGCATTCACGAGAGTCTGTTTGCGTATCCAATCGGCAGGTACTTTGTCCTTGTGTGCATTACGGACTTCAATATAGTAGCCGAATACATTGTTGAAACTGATTTTCAACGAAGGGATTCCCGTAGCATCTGACTCTCGTTGCTGAATCTGCAATAGAAAATCTTTTCCTTCAAATGCGATAGCACGCAATTTATCGAGTTCCTCATCCACTCCTTTCTTAATCATTCCTCCGCGATTGGTCAAAGTAGGCGGATCGTTCTGTATTTCCCGGTCAATACGGTCACGAATAACCGGACAGGAGTTCAGTTTCTCCCCTATTTCTTTCAAACTCGTTTCTTCGGAATTCAAAAAGGCTTCACGTATCGGCTCAATAGCGTTCAGCGCCGTTTTGAGCTGCACAACTTCTCTTGGATTTACTCTTCCGACAGCCACTTTCGAAATAATCCGCTCCAAATCTCCGATAAGAGCTAGATTTTCTTCCAGGAGCTGTTTCATTTCCAAATCTTTGAAAAGATATTCCACGACTGCCTGCCGGTGCTGAATCGCCTTCAACTCTTTCAGCGGAAACACCAACCATCGGCGAAGCATACGTGCTCCCATGGGCGTCACAGTTCTATCGATGATGTTCAGCAAGCTTTTACCGCCCTCATTCATCGTTCCCACGAGTTCAAGGCTACGCACAGTGAATTTGTCAAGACGAACAAATCGGTCTTCCTCAATACGGGAAAGTGAAATGATGTGTCCTATATGTTTGTGTTGTGTAATATCAAGATAATGCAGAATGGTTCCGGCAGCAATTACCCCATTAGTAAGATGTTCCACACCGAATCCCTTTAGGTTTCGGGTTTGAAAATGAGCAAGCAGACGTGTCCGCGCCGCATCATCAGTAAATACCCAATCTTCGAGTTCGAAGGTGAAAATGCGTGTTCCGAAATATTCATCAAAGAGTTTCTTTTTACTTCTTTCCACCAATATTTCTTTCGGAGAAAAGTTATTTAGAAGTTTATCCACGTATTCTTTTGTCCCTTCGGCTACCAAAAATTCTCCCGTAGAAATATCCAGAAAAGAAACACCGCAAGTATTTTTATTAAAGTGAACAGCAGCCAGGAAATTATTTTCCTTGTGGTTCAGAATGTTATCATTGATGGAAACTCCGGGCGTCACCAACTCCGTAATGCCTCGCTTGACAATCTTTTTCGTCAACTTCGGGTCTTCCAGTTGATCGCAAATAGCTACACGTTTTCCGGCTCGTACGAGTTTGGGTAGATAGGTATCTAATGCATGATGGGGAAAACCTGCCAGTTCGACAAACTGAGCGGCTCCATTTGCCCGGCGTGTCAGAGTAATACCCAGAATTTCGGATGCTGTGATGGCATCTTCAGAAAAAGTTTCATAAAAGTCTCCCACTCGAAAAAGCAATACCGCATCGGGATATTTGTTCTTTATCTCGAAATATTGCTTCATCATAGGGGTTTCGACTATATTTTTTGCCACGCTAATCGTAATTTTTTTTAATGTTGTAGACACAAAGTTAGGAAATAAACAACCAAATCGGAAACCACCGGGTTTATCTCTTTCTTCTTTTCCTGTTTTTTTCAGAGACTTCAAACCGACCCCAAGCTCTTATTCAAGCATTCACAATTAATAATCAATAATTTACATAACAGATAACTAAAAAAACAAGAACTATAATTATTTATAATCGATAAAAATACAGATAAAAAAAGAGTTTATCAAAAACACAATATAGAGCAATTTGTTTTATTAGAGATCAACAAAAAAAATAATAATTATGGCAAATGAATCGCAATTGACAATCAAAGTATTGCCGAACGCACCGCTTTTAGTAGAAGGAACCGTTAAACTGATTTTAGCAGACGGAACAGAAGTAATTAAACAAAATCCTCATTTGTGCCGTTGCGGAGCAAGTAAAAACAAACCCTATTGTGATGGTTCGCACGCCAAAGTAGGTTTTAAAGATTAAGAAAATGTAGAACAGCTTTTCAAAAGCTTAGAAAGGATATAATGGCATTTTGCCGCTATATCCTTTTCTCGTCAATAACAAAAATATTCTAAAAGAGCTCCCGAGAGAGAGAGAGAGAGAGAATAACCAACTGATTATAAGCCACATTCCTTATATTGTATTTTCAGTTTGTTCTAAAATAAAAGCCTTATAAACACCTGATAATCTAATATATAAACTTATACTTTGTTAATAAACAAACTTTAAATGCTTCTTATACAGAAAATTCGGGTATACTAAAGATAAAAGGGAAATTAAAGAATGGCTGTTTTGTGCTTAAAGGAAATCATTTATATGCTCCCTTTATTTTCATAAATCTCTATAAGAATAGACTATTCAGGATAGGTTTGCTCCAAAATGGAAATTTGATTACGGATTATAGTGAAATTGCTTTTGGTACAGCAATGAGTATATGTCCTCTACACGAAAAAATAAAGGATTTGGAAAACTGTATTTAGATAAAAATCCTCAAACTTTTCAGTTCGAGGATTAAAATTTTGGTGGAGCATAGCGGACTCGAACCGCTCACCTCGACACTGCCAGTGTCGCGCTCTAGCCAGATGAGCTAATGCCCCATGTTCTTTTTATATTTTGCGCCAAAGATAGAATAAATTCAGCAATTCGATATAACTTTGTAAAAAAAAATTGCTATGATTATTTACAACACTACTTATCATGTTGATGATAAGATTCATGCTCAGTATTTATCTTTTGTACGAGAAGTTTTTATTCCTCAAATAGTAAAAACAGGTATTTTGAAGGAAGCTCGTCTGTCACGCATTGTGGACGATCGGAATGAACCCGGCGCAAGTTATTCCTTACAGTTCCGTGTTGAAAATCTAGACACCCTGACCAACTGGCTCAACGAGCACGGCGAGAAACTCAACGATGAATTGTTTTCTCAGTTTGGACATGGCCTCGCAGGTTTTGTAACTCTTCTCGAAGAAATCGATTAATGACACAAAAGGAACGGATCATACTCGGCATCGACCCGGGAACTCAGGTAATGGGTTACGGAGTGTTACGTGTTTTGGGAAACAAACCCGAATTGATAGCTATGGGTGTGCTCCAACTCAGCAAATACGAAGACCATTACATGCGTCTGCACCGCATCTTCGAGCGGGTACAGGGGCTGGTAGAACAGTATTTGCCGGATGAAATGGCAATTGAAGCTCCTTTTTTCGGAAAAAATGTGCAAAGCATGTTGAAATTGGGGCGCGCACAAGGAGTGGCAATGGCTGCAGCCCTTTCCCGCGATGTCCCCATTTTTGAATATGCTCCGTTGAAAATAAAAATGTCCATTACAGGAAACGGGCAAGCGGCTAAAGAACAAGTGGCCTATATGCTGCAAAAGTTTCTGCACATTCCGGATGAGAATATGCTTCCTCAGCTGGATGCGACTGATGGACTGGCAGCGGCCGTATGCCACTATTTCCAAACCAACCGGCCATCTGCAGAGAAACAATATTCCGGTTGGAAAGATTTTGTCACGAAGAACCCGAACAAAGTGAAATAAACTTGCGTTATTATATCCTCGGAACAAAAATGGATAAGAATAAAGTCAAACACAGAGTCATTCTCTCGTTCAAAGCAATCCCATTAGTACTGATTGCTTTGTGTATAGTCTCGCTGGTATTTGTAGGAATCTACAAACATTATCCAGTGAAAACATCCCCACAAATGCTCTCTTCCAAAGCGAAGAACCTACCGGACTCAATAAAACTAAAAGCCAGACATCAATGGATTCCTCTGGACAGTATCTCTCAGAATCTGGTTCTGGCTGTATTGGCTGCTGAAGATAGAAATTTCTTTGCCCACAACGGATTCGCATTGAAAGATTCTCTTGATTCTACTGATGACAAAGGGCATTTTCTAGATCGAAAAACCATCAGCCAACAAACCTCTGATTGTGTATTTCTGAACAAGGGAAATTCATGGATTCATCGTGTTGGAGAAACTTATTTTACGGTTTTGCTCGAAGAGTTTTGGGATAAAAACCGGATTCTGGAGGTATACCTCAATTCTGTCAGAATGGGAGAAGGTATATTTGGTGCAGAATCGGCAGCAAAGGTCTATTTCAACAAGAAAGCGGGAGAGCTGACCAAAGACGAAGCATCGTTTCTGGCAACAACGATTCATCTCAATGTACGCATGGAGCCGCAACATGTTCCTGACACAATCGAAACAAAGAAAAAACAGATTCTTGCCGACATGGCATTAATGATGAATATTAAATTAGGAAAGAAACCAATTGACGAATCGGATAATTCGAAACCAAAATCAAATTTCCGTAGAAAGTGGAGAGGATAAAATTTGAAATTTATGCCAAAAGAGATACTATTTGAAAATTGGGGCTTGACTGATTATCAGAAAGCCTGGGACAAACAGGAGAAAGCTTTCAACGAAGCTATCGAACTGAAGTCGGTGGGAAAAATACCCGTAAACAGGCTTATTTTTTGTGAACATCCTCATGTATTGACTCTAGGAAAACACGGAGATGCGCACAACCTGCTTTATTCGGATGAATTTCTCAATCAAAAGGGTGTGGCTCTCTATCGCACCAATCGGGGCGGCGATGTAACCTACCACGGTCCCGGACAGATCGTCGGGTATCCGATTTTCGATCTGGAACAATTCGGTCTTGGCCTGAAACAATACATCCACCGAATGGAAGAGGTCATTATCCGTTTTTTGAAAATCTATGGCATCGAGAGTGACAGGCTGGAAGGAGCGACAGGTGTCTGGCTCGAAAAAGATACTCCATCGAAGGCTCGAAAAATTTGTGCTATCGGTGTGCGTAGCAGTCGTTTTGTCACGATGCATGGCTTTGCACTCAACATCAATACGGATTTAAGTTATTTCCAATTAATCAATCCTTGCGGATTTGTAGATAAAGGAGTGACTTCTTTGGAAAAAGAATTAGGTCACACATTAGACATGGATGTCTGCCGGATGCAATTGAAAGAACTTTTCTTTGAATTATTTGGAATAGAATAGCAGCATCTTGTGCTAAGGTTTTGATAAATATTTACGGATAAACAAATCTCCGATTAGCACAAAGAAAACAGCCGACACAGAGGCTACTACCATCGGATTGACCGGCATTCCGGTAAAAAGCAGTTTCACTCTATTCCATGAAGTCAGAAACAGCTCAGACCAACCACAAGATACAAACAGAACAACAATTGTAACCAAGGCAGCTACTGTTGCTAAAACACTAACAAGAAGTTCTGTTTTCTTATTTTTGCGCTCCCGAATTGCCACTCTTTCTCTTTCCATCGCATCAATTCGCTGCATCAGGCTATTTTCAAAGCGAAAAGAAGGAATCTTTTCCGGTTGCTCCGAAAAGAGGTTCTTCAACCATTTGTCATTATCCATTTCTTTCATTGCTTCATTCTTTTTTCAATTTCACTTTTCATCCATTTGCGTGCGCGGTAAAGTTTAACCTTTACATTACTCTCACCAATACCGGTGATTTGGCTTATTTCGCGTAGCGGCATACTTTCTTTGTAATAAAGGGTCACAATCCAGAGTTCTTCAGCAGGCAACAGTTTCAGAACGATGTCAAGCCATTGCATCCTCTCTTCTTTGGTCGTCTGCTCCATATTTTCTTCAAAATCGGAATAATCCTCAGAAGAAGTTATCTCTTCATTTAGCAACAGCACATTATCAATCGGGCGCCGCATGTACGAAAAACAGAAGTTACAGGCTATCCGGTAGAGCCAGGTTGAAAACTTCGAATCCTCCCGAAATTTAGGAATCGACTGATATACCTTTATAAAAATTTCTTGTGTGAGATCTTCGGCATCGGCCTCTTTATCGACCATCTTCAGCACCAACGAAAAAATCATCCGCTGATAACGATGCACCAGATGCACAAAGGCATGGGTATCCCCCATCCGGATACGTTGAATACATTCGATGTCGCTAAGGTTGCTCATGCCCATAAGACGCAGACAAGCTATATCGGTTACAAAAATAGAGATAAAAAATTTTTTTTCGTTTTTTTCTGATGAATTTTGTAACCGGCTCAAATGAATTGCGTCATAATGGCAAATAAACAAATGTTGAATCAAACAAAATAAAATTATGATTGGAGATTTAATTCCGGGAATTGTCCTTGCAGTGATAGGGATTACCCTTTATAAAATTTTGGAATTGTATGCACGTCGCGGCGAAAGGCTCAGAATGATTGAGAAACTTTCTGAATTACAATCCGACAACAAAGAATTGAAATTGGATTTGTCTTTTAAACACAAAAGCTCTTTTTCGGCAATACGAATAGGCTTACTATTAGTTGGAATTGGAATCGGTTGTCTTATCGGAATCATTATCCAGACAACTTGCACAGATTCATTATCACTCCAATTCAATAAGTTCGGATACGAAGTACAAAACAACATTTATCAGTTAGTGGGTACTATTTATTTTGCAAGTATTGCAACTTTTGGCGGACTCGGCTTAGTGATAGCATATCTTGTGGAAAAAAAGGATCAAAAAAAAGATGAATAAACTCCGGTGATTAGTGCATAATCAAAAAAATAGCGGTTAGCAAAAAAGAGATGCTAACCGCTATTTTCTTTATTTATTAGTTTCGGTCATTAGTACTTCGTAAGATACAGGCATTACCTATTCCTCTTAATCCGAGCAGTATGAATTACTTATTTTCAAGCATATACACGAGTAATCCTCTAAAACCAGCTCCATGGAAACAATTACTCATATCACTCATCTTCAATGTTTTAAAATCAATATACTTACAACTAATTATAAATATTTACACAATAAAAGAATAAATCCGATAGCAAAGTGTACAGTAAGGATTGAAACTTCTTTTACTTTAAAATTACTGATAAACAATTAGAAACAACCAGAACACAAGCTGTAACCAAGATTTTAATAAAACAATACCGTTTTTTTGTTATGTCTCATTCTTTCCATTCGACTACTGTACGAATAAATGCCTCAGCATTTTCCAGCGGCGTTGTCGGCAGAATACCATGTCCGAGATTCGCTATATATTTATCTTTCCCAAATCGACGGAGCATATCTGCTGTTCTGCGACGGATAGTTTCCTGATCAGCGAGCAAAAGACAAGGATCCAGGTTTCCCTGCAAAGTAATTTTATTATGCGTCAGCAGTCGTGCTGTTTCGGGTGCAGCTGTCCAGTCTATCCCCAAAGCCGAAACCGGAGATTCAACCATTTCTTCCAAAGCAAACCAGCATCCTTTCGCAAAAACAACCACATGAGTCACTTCACTTAATGCATCGACAATCTGCCGGATATATCTCCAGGAGAAAGTACGATAATCTTCCGGTGAAAGCATTCCTCCCCACGAATCAAAGATCTGTACAGCAGAAACACCTGCCTCCACTTTCTTTTTCAAATATTGGATAGTCGTGTCGGTAATTTTTTGCAATAGCAAATGCGATGCTTCCGGTTGTTGAAAACAAAATGATTTAGCAAAATCAAAGGTCTTGCTTCCTTTTCCCTCAACACAATAGCAAAAAATAGTCCACGGAGAACCGGCAAAACCAATAAGAGGAATCTCATTATTCAGCATCCGGTTGGTCATTTCCACGGCTTGGTAGACATAATCCAGACTGGTTTCGACATCAGGAATCCGAACGTCCTGAATTTGCCTCGCCGAGCGGATTGGATGTTCAAGCCAGGGGCCGGTAGATTCTTTCATCTGAAAATCAATACCCATTGCCTGAGGAACAACAAGAATATCAGAAAACAAAATAGCTGCATCGAGAGGAAACCGACGAATAGGCTGCACCGTGATTTCCGATGCTAATTCCGGCGTACGACAACGGGTGAAAAAATCATATTTTTCACGGAGTATACGAAATTCAGGCAAATATCTGCCTGCCTGACGCATCATCCAAACTGGAGGCCTATGTACATTTTCACCGCGCAAAGCTCTCAGCAGCAGGTCATTTTTTATCATATTTTATTGTAAAAATAACTTCTATTTTCAATCTAAAAAGCAAATATAATGCATTTGAGCCAGTAAAGCCTTACAATCTATGTTTTGTTAAGTCAATAAATAAAAATATATCTGATAAAACGTTCAGATATATTCTCCTCGTATATTCCCTTTAGGACTGAAATATCATGCAAAGGGCATCCATCGGCACCAATTTTCTTTCTACATTCATCAATGTGATGCTTTATCCATTTTCTTTATTTCCTCCAACACCCAATCAAGCTGAACATCTTTATCTGAAATCATATCTTTCAAGCTTGGAAGTATCTCTTTATCGGGCACCACGCCTCTTTGTGTATGAGAGAATGAAATATCCGGCTGTATGTACATCATTCCTATAGGCAATACTAATTTGGAATGAGGCAGAGTGAGCGTCCGGTAACGTCCGGCCACAGTACCGTCATTGGCACCGCCGGTCTCCTCTCCTACCAATATCCCCCGCGAATCTCCTTTGATTTTTGAGGCAAGAATAGATGCTGCCGAAAAACTGCTACCATTAATCAATACATACAATTTACCCCGATAGCTGTCTTGCTTTGGCTTAAGCTGTTCATAGTTCTTGTTTTTTAAATAAAAACGACCATTTTCACTTTTTTTCGCTCGGGAGGAAGCTAGATAATAGACCGGATAAGAGAGAATGCCTACAATCTTGGTTACCCCATGAAAATAGCTTAAAAAATCGGCTTTCAGCAAAGCTTTGGAGTGAGTGATCTCGACCGGTTTAATAAAATTGAAAGTATCCTTTGCCAGGTAAGAATACAGTTCCTTAATTTCGGATAGAGAACCACCCAGATTATCGCGTATGTCAATAATGAGATAAGGAGTCTCTTGACGTGCCAGTTTCAGAAAACTATTCTTATAGAAGTTAGAAGAACGCACCCCGGAGAAAGACTTTATCTTCATGTAAGCAATAGTACTGTCATTGTTGATGAATTTAAATTCCCGGTTAAATGCTCTTGCAGCCTGATTATAATCGCGGATGCGCAACGAATCGCTTTTCTGCATTTTCTTCTGTTCCAGTTTTTGTTGTTCCTTATCAGACTTATTGGTTTTTTCCCGATAAAGCATCACCTCCTTAACTTTCACACTATCTTTCACGCGCATTCGGACACTGTCGAGAATCCCATTGTCGTAAGTAAAATACATGGGCCACCAACCGGCAAGCACATATTTTCTGAAAGTAGTATTGAAACCATCACCCGAAAAGTAAGTGCTGTATCGCCCGAGAAGGGAATCTACAGGCTGATTATGCACTGTCAGTATCCTACTGCCGGGAAGAATACCTCCAAGACTGTCTTTATTACTAATAACCAACAAACTATCCCCGCGCACAGCATAATTCAATCGTGCCAGCAAGCCTTTTTGATTTAAAAGATATTTCATTTCTTTCGCTGTATATCTCGGTGAAGGATATCTCAGTTTTAAATGCCCTTCACGTATTTCACTGATTATAGGCTGAAATTGTTTAAAGAAAGCAATCGGGGTTTCTTTTTCTGAAATAGCAAACTTCAGGCTATCGAATTTTCTATCCAAAGTTTCTTTCGAAATATAGAGATAAAGCTGAGGATGATACGCTTCAAGATTCTTCCGGACAAAATCGACATCCTGACGAAGTTTGTCGGAAGATACCGGAGTCCGTAACCTTTCATTGTATTTCTGCACAGAGGAAGAAGAACAGGAAGTAAGAAATATCAAAACGAAAATAAAAAGAAAATTTTTCTTCATTGCATGTGTTACCTTTTAGAAATTACACCACCGAACAATAAAGTTCAGCAGACAAGGATTCATATTTATTGTTCATAAATAAACGTTCAGAATTCGTTGTAAGTATACGTATCTATAGTATGCTGAAAATAAACAGCATGGAAAATTAGATACATGAAACTAATTTTATAGGATTACTTACGATTTCATTTTTACTGGTAGGTGGAATGAAACTCGCCTGATTTTTTATCATTGTTTGAAGTCATTTAAAGAAAATCATACTTCGTTTCATAAACACACTGCAAAACTAAAAAAATAATGAGAACACTCCTTGCAAACAAAGATATTCTACCCAGGATCAGCGCTCAAAATAACCTACAAAAGGGACACGAATGGAATTTCTAAGAAAAGTCTTATAAAAAAATCATTTTTGATGTTACTTTGTTGGAGACAATCCGTTACTGAGATATATGGAGCTGGAAAGATTCAAATCGGAGATAGTTAGTGTTCGCCAGAAACTCTTCTTGCAGGCAAAAATAATGCTGCAACAGGAAGAGGATGCTGAAGACGCCGTTCAGGAAACCTTTTTAAAGCTATGGAATGTGCGTAGTCAGCTTGAGAATCACCCGAATACAGCCGGATTTGCCATGCAGACACTCAAGCATGTATGTATAGACCGTATGAGGACGACCAAATTGCATACAGACATGAGCGAGATCGATCGAATGAGCGAAACGGTGACGCCTTACACCTTCACCGAGCAGAACGATAACCTCAACCTCATCCGCCGCATCATGGAAGCGTTGCCGGCAACGCAAAGACAGGTCATACAGCTGCGCGATGTAGAGGGATACGAATTAGAGAAAATTGCCGACATCATGGGCGCACAGGTTTCAGCAGTGAAGATGAATCTTTCAAGAGCCAGAAAAGCTGTCAGAGACAGGTATTTAATCATCAATAATACACGATTATGAACCCAATAGACGAACTACTTGATAAATATTTTGACGGAGAAACGTCATTGCAAGAGGAGGACGTGCTTCGCGAATATTTCAGGAAAGAAACAATAGAAGAACGCCATCGTCAATATGTTCCGATGTTTGCTTTCTTCACACAAGAAAGGGAAACGAAGCAACCGGCTTCTGTAAAACCTGCAAACCAAAAGAAAAAGCGTTCTTTCATCGCTTGGGGAAGCATAGCAGCAAGTATTCTTCTTGCGGTCTCTACCTTTCTATTTTTGGATAGGAACTCCAACCAGAGTTATGTGTATATAAACGGGACGCGCATCTCTGATTCGAGACAAATCAATTCGGCTGTTCTTCATTCCTTGCAATCGGCCACGCAAGCAGATCACGAAGTCACACGGTCACAGATTGATATTCTGGATTCGTTTTCCGAATAAACAACAAGGGATATAGATATCAAAAACAGGAATGCCTCATTATAGGAATCTGGATTCATTAAGCAACTGTTTTTCAAGAATAAAAAAATGGACTTGTATGAAACAAACGCTGATTTCTATTAAATCATTCCGGTTAATAATAAAAAATCAAATGGATTTCGTACGTCCAAACAACAAAATTCAATCGCATGAAAAATAAGACTATTTATATGTTACTTTTTCTTCTGTCGGTTTCGATGCATGCATTTTCTCAAAATCATCTCAGAATCAAAGAAGTATTTGACGTATACGGTAAACAGGAGGGAGCCATATTTGTTCAGCTGTCATCAGATGTTCTTTCACAAGGAAGCAACATAACATTCTACAAGAGTCTGATTCTGGATAAAAATTCTTCCCGGGAACAAACAATCACCACAGCCCTTAAGCAGGATTTGAAAAACTGCTCGGTCATTTCGGAAATAAAAAAGAACGGAATACTTGAGTCGGGCACCTATCTGGTCGATAAAAATCCGTCCCAGAAACTGAATGAATATATCCTCTACAAAAACAGAGATGGGAAGATAACACTTGTGTATCTGTCAGGCAACTTCCCTCCTAATCAGCTCTCCAATGAGCTTAAAAAACTGAAGAATTTATTTATCTATATCAATAATAAACGACTAAAAATATAAACAGACATGAAAAGAATTCTATTCTTCTTTGCTTTTTGCCTCACCGTAATTATTTCTGTACAAGCAGAGACTCCGATCTTGCCAAAATCGGACAACACCCCCAGAGAGCTTACTTCCCTTCCGGTTTCGACCGATTCGGTGATGCTACAGACAGCAGATTCGATACATAAAGACAATAGCAGCATCGTCTTCAACGGCTCTTCCTACAATCTTGTTTTTTCGTGGAAGAAGCGGAAAAAGCTTTCTCCACACTGGACAGGAATCGGTATGGGATTTATGAACTACAATTCAGATAATATTCCTAACGGAAAACTAAAAATGAGTACTTCTCACAACTTTACATTCAACATTGCCGATTTCCACAAACAAATCCTCAACAGTAACTGGCTGTTCGTTAGTGGAGTCGGACTCGAATGGTGGCGATATCACTTCGACAGCAATGCTCCTTTGGTTAAAGTGAATGGGGTTACGTCTTTTGTCCCGGAAACATCCGTAAACTTTCGTTCGAACATGCTCCTCTCCTATTATGTGACATTTCCGCTACTGTTGGAATATCAGTCATCACATTTTCATGTGTCGGGCGGGCCTGTGATTTTCATGAAATATTATTCAAAATCGCAAATCACCTATCGGAGTGATGACGGAAAAAAAGTGGAACAAGTCATGGGTCGCGACCTTAACATCCGCCCTATCGACATGAAGCTGCGCCTCCAAATCGGTATCGATGATGTTGCTGTATATGGTTTCTACTCTCCTTTTTCGATGTTTAAGAAAAGCGAAGGGCCGGATATGAAGACGTATACTATCGGCGTCATGATTGGCGTATAAACACACAAAAGCAATTAATAGACTTTAAATCAAAAAAACGAGGTTCGTTTTTTTGATTTATTATAAAAGCCGGAAACGATGAAAAATTCGTTCCGGCTTTTATTTTTTATTCCGAGCATCCGACAACTGGATATTGCGGACACAGAGTTTTCTGCATACCTTCTTTACATCGCATTGATAATCGCATTCAGTGTTGCACTGGGACGCATAGCTGAGAAGGTTTTGTCTTCAGAAGGCTTGTAATAACCGCCGATATCTTCGGGCTTGCCTTGCGCAGCTATCAATTCGGAATTGATTTTCGCTTCATTATCGGCCATTGACCGGGCAACCACCTGAAAGGTTTCGGCTATTGCGGTATCTGTTGTCTGTGCGGCCAGAGCTTCTGCCCAATACATAGCCAGATAAAAATGCGAGCCGCGATTGTCTATTTCTCCTACCTTGCGTGCCGGAGATTTATCATTAGCAAGAAATTTAGCATTCGCCTCATCCAATGCATCGGCCAAAACCTGAGCTTTCGTATTGCTTTGTGTTTGAGCCAGATGTTCAAGCGATGCCTGCAAAGCTAGAAATTCACCCAGAGAATCCCACCGGAGATATCCCTCTTCAAGAAACTGCTGGATATGCTTCGGAGCCGATCCTCCTGCTCCTGTTTCAAACAGCCCGCCACCATTCATCAACGGAACGATGGAAAGCATCTTAGCGGAAGTTCCAAGCTCCAAAATAGGGAATAAGTCGGTCAAATAATCTCTCAACACATTGCCGGAAACAGAAATTGTATCTTTTCCTTCACGGGCACGCTTCAAGGTCTCTTTCATGGCATCTACGACATCCAGAATACGAATATCCAATCCGGTCAAATCATATTGTTTCAGGTATTTTTCGACCTTCTTCCGAACTTCTCTATCGTGAGCACGCCCTTGGTCAAGCCAGAAAATAGCCGGAGTATCAGATAAGCGGGCACGGTTGACGGCCAGTTTCACCCAATCCTGAATGGGAGCATCTTTCACCTGGCACATGCGGAAGATATCCCCTTTTTCGACCTGCTGTGAAAGCAGAATTTTCCCGTTTTCATCCTGTACTTCGATAACTCCTGCATTAGCTGCCTGAAATGTTTTATCGTGCGATCCGTATTCTTCGGCTTTCTGTGCCATAAGGCCCACATTAGGCACTGTACCCATCGTTGTCGGGTCGAGTCTCCCGTTAGCCTTCATGTCTTCAATCGCAGCCTGATAGAATGTTGCATACGACCGATCCGGAATCATAGCCAGCGTATCTTCTTCCCGGCCTTCCGCATTCCACATTTTACCTCCGCCACGAATAAGCGCCGCCATAGAAGCATCCACGATGACATCCGAAGATATATGGAAGTTGGTTATTCCTTTGTCAGAATTGACCATAGCCACTTTTGGCCCCGTTGCCAACGCTGATGCGATAGCTGCCTTAATTTCATCTTCCTGCGGTTGCCCTTTTATTTTTTCAAGCAACCCTCCTAACCCGTTGTTCGGATGAATATCTAACCGATTGAATGTATCTCCATATTTTTCAAATACATCTTTGAAATATGTCTCTACAATAGCACCGAATATAATAGGGTCGGAAATCTTCATCATGGTAGCCTTCAGATGCGCAGAAAGCAATACTTCACGCTTCTTTGCTTCCGCCATGGCCTCTTTCACAAAAGCCTTGAGCGAAGCGAGATGCATCACGGACGAATCGATAATTTCACCCGCCTTCAACGGCGCATACTCTTTTAGTATTTTTTCAGAGGCATCTTTGCCTTTCAAGACAATTCGATATTGGGTAGGTGTATCCAAAGTCAGCGATGTTTCCGTTCCATAGAAATCACCGGTATGCATGTAAGCTACATCTGTCTTGCTATCTGATTTCCAATCACCCATCCGGTGCGGATTTGCTTTTGCATAATTTTTTACAGCTTTAGGGGCACGCCTGTCGGAATTTCCTTCACGAAGAACGGGATTCACCGCACTACCCAATACCTTCGCATAGCTAGCCTTGATTACTTTTTCTTCCTCATTTTTAGGTTCAGCGGGATAATCAGGCAGATTATATCCTTTTTTACGAAGTTCTGCAATGGCTGCTTCCAGCTGAAACACAGAAGCCGAAATATTTGGAAGCTTGATGATATTTGCTTCCGGTCGGGTTGCTAATTCTCCCAATTGAGCCAAAGCATCGGGCATTTTCTGCTCTTCTTTCAAATATTCGGGAAAATTGGCTAATATTCGGCCGGAAAGAGAAATGTCCGGCACTTCAATTTCAATATTTGCCGACTTGGTAAACGCCTTCACCATCGGAAGGAAAGAATGTGTCGCCAACATGGGCGCTTCATCCGTTAATGTGTAGTAAATTTTTGACTTGTCTGACATTATAAGGAAGTTTAATTGATTCCAAAAGGAGATAGGACAAAAATAGCTTTTTTATCAAAAAACACAAAAGCTAATCTTTATTCAATTTTCAAATAGTTCTCTTTTGCAACAAAAACAAGACTATTTGCAAGAATTGAATCGATTTCAGTCCGTAACATTATCGCATTTTTACTTTTTTTTCGACAAGAGGAGCCAAAATATTATTGGCATTGCCGGGAGATATACAATACTTATCCTGGGTATCTATCCAATGCTGTTCTCCGAATCTAGAAATATAGATTTGCGTCAGTTAGTATCAGGATTCATACAGCCGGGAGGATAGGATGAAACTTCTTTCTGAAAAACTCTACATTAAATAACCACAATATCTATTTAATAATCAGACATTTTTTTCGTAAATTCGGCAATTCAGAGAATAAGATATCTCATAACAGGAAGTATATGCAGTTTTTTTAAATAATCGACTGATGACAAAAAAGAATTTAATACAGGTATTTGAGAATAAAAAAGTTCGTACTATCTGGGACGAAGAAAAGGAAACATGGTATTTTTCTATTGTTGATGTGGTTGCCGTTTTGACGGATAGTAATAACCCTCAGGTATATTGGAGAGTTTTGAAGAAAAGGCTTTTAGCTGAAGGCAATGAAACCGTTACAAATTGTAACGGTTTGAAAATGCAGGCAGCAGATGGAAAAATGCGCATGACTGATGTAGCAGACACAGAACAGTTATTTCGCCTGATACAATCGATCCCATCACCAAAAGCTGAACCTTTTAAGCTTTGGATGGCACAGGTAGCAAAAGAACGCCTCGACCAGATACAAGACCCCGAATTATCCATTGACCAAGCCATGATGGACTATAAACGTCTGGGATATTCTGACAACTGGATCAACCAGCGCCTGAAATCGATAGAAGTACGCAAAGATCTTACCGATGAATGGAAACGCAGGGGTATGGAAGAAGGGGTACAATTTGCAACCCTTACCGATATTATAACACAAACATGGTCGGGCAAGACCACTAAATAATATAAAAAACATAAAGGCCTAAAGAAGGAAAACCTCCAGGATAACATGACCAATACGGAGTTGATCTTAAACATGCTTGCAGAGGCGTCCACAACAGATATATCCCAATCGACAGAGCCGAAAACTTTTGAAGATAATATAGAGGTAGCCAAACAAGGAGGTAATGTGGCTCGTGTAGCTCGTGAAGAACTCGAAGCCCGTACAGGCCGTCAGGTTGTAACCTCTAATAATGCAAAAAAAATACTTGGATCGGGCGAAGATGAAAAAGAATCAGATTCTTCGATTTGATTTTTTAGAATAAATTAGACGACTCTTATCTCTATTGGAAAATGCTTTTTCAAACGTTTTGATTTATCAAAATGGGGCAATGCTTTTTATATTCGAAATACCAAAACCACAAATGCCATAAGAACAACCTTGTTGGTTCTATTAATCCTATCTTAGCATCGTTCTTTATTCAGAGAACGAAATGTTTTTTCCAAAGTTTGAATATAATGTACTAACGGGAATATTCTTCTAAAGGGGAATTTACGAAGTTTCAAGACCAAACGGATATTGTTGAAATTAGCTCTTCCTTATTCAATCGGCACACTAAAGAGCGTAAACATCTCCAATATGCCGTACATTTTTGTTACAATTTTTGTTTTGTGAATGCTTTGCAGGCAGGAGCCCTTCTCAATCTACATTGATTTGATTTTCCCGGATAAGATCGGTCGACCGACGAATATTTGTATCCATATTCGCAAAAAACTTACCCGCATTCGAGAACGTGGGCGAAAAAACTTTCGCCTTTCCGCCCACGTTGTTTTGCTATTCGGTGGCGATTATTGAATTTTCATCTCCGCCACAAGCATGCATAAAACATTTATTATCAGACTATTTTATTTATTTCCAGTTTCTTCTTTTTTGGTCTTTCTGGCACGAAGTTTTTTCATTTCTTCTTTCAATTCGTCGATTTCTTCGCCCTGACTATGGATTGTTTTGAGAAGTCCGTTCAACTCCTCGTTTTCAATAGTACTTGGATATTCGGCTTCAACCCGTTCGATAAAATCGCTCAGAATATTCATGTAATTGTTGAATGCCTCATACGGCGACGGATAAGGGCTGAAAGGACTCGGCCCATCTCCTAGAATCTTGGTACTCATATAGAAGAAATGATCGCTCGTTTGCAGGTAAGACCAGTCTTGCTTTATGCGGCGCGATTCTGTCATCCGCACACGTTCACTGATTTTATAAAGTTCCTGGAGACATTCTTCCTGCATAATGTTTCCTTGCCATGCTGTCAAATCGCTCTCTTCTCCCGACCAGGAAATAGGCTCAGTTACACTAATAGAATCCACGGGCTTCAAGGTATTCAACACATCAGAAGGTGTAGAGAAACTAATCCCTCTTTGCATGGCGACAACAGGAAGTGCTTTAAAAAACTCAAATATACCGGTGCTCTTGTTGTGAAGATTTCCGAGCACTTCATAATTCATAAACAGGTTTATCAGCTGTTCATTATCGGGTGTTGCACCGAGCCAGTTGATAAATTTATCAGCCGTCAACGGATATTCGTTCCAATTGTAATTGGCAAATCGATAAGAGATGTCATTGCTGAACTTTGAGTTTCTAAGCAATAATTTCACTCGAGGATTGGTGATCGATTGGTAAAGATAGTTTGGACTTTTCCATCCTAAAATATGCTTCGCCCCTTCGGTAATTACTCCGCGGAAGCCCATTTTATCAACAATATCTGCAATTTCGTCGGAATAAATCAATTCCGTATTGCGAAATACTTTCGGTTTTTGCCCGAAGAGATTCTCAATCTTACGGGAATGCGCTTTTACCTGAATTTCAAACTCTACGGGATCAATCAGCGAAGCCAGTGAGTGTGAATATGTTTCAGCCAAAAATTCCACACCTCCGGTTTTCGCGAGTTCCTTAAACCCATCGATCACTTCCGGAGAATAAATTTCAAGCTGCTCTAAAGCAGTGCCGGAAATAGAAAAAGCGACTTTGAATTTTCCTTTGTACTGTTGCAGCAACTCAAGCATCATTCGGTTGGCAGGAACGAAAGAACGTTCGGCTATTCGCTGCATGATGTCTTCATTGGCAAAGTCATCATAGTAGTAATGATCGTAACCAATATTGAAAAACCTATATCTCTTTAAGCGAAATGGTTGGTGTATCTGAAAGTAAAGGCAAATTGTTTTCATATGGTCAATCTTGTGTTATTTATTCGTTTTATACAATAAAGTTCCGGGGCTTAGAAACCACAGAGCCTGTTATAAATCTCTCTCACTTTAAGTCCGGCATATTCCCATTTGATTTCATCCACCTCGGCTTTTCCTTCTTTTTGCAAGAATTCTGCCATAGCTGGATAAGTACAGATAGAATAAATGGCATCGGCCATAGCATCTACATCCCAATAATCAGTTTTAATGGCTCTGAAAAGGATTTCAGCACACCCCGATTGTTTGGATATAATAGTAGGAACTCCACATTGCATGGCCTCCAGTGGAGAAATACCAAAGGGTTCGGAAACCGAAGGCATCACATACACATCACTTGATTTGAGCATTTCATATACCTGCTTTCCCTTCAAAAATCCGGTAAAATGAAAGTGATTTGAAATTCCTTTTTTGGCTGCTAACAGAATCATTTTGTTCATCATATCGCCACTTCCGGCCATTACAAACCGGACATTCTTTGTCCGCTTCAATACTTTCTCTGCTGTCTCAACAAAATATTCCGGTCCTTTCTGCATCGTAATACGCCCCAGAAAAGTCACAATTTTGTCTTTTTTCTTTCGGGGAACAATTGCCTGAATCTCGGAACTGAGCGGCTCTACAGCATTATGCACTGTGGACACTTTGCTTGGATCCTGACCATATTTATCAATAACTGTTCTCCGGGTCAGATTACTCACACAAATGATATGATCGGCGTGATCCATTCCATCCTTTTCAATACCGAACACCTGTGGATTAACATTTCCGCGGCTACGGTCAAAATCGGTTGCATGTACGTGCAGCACAAGCGGTTTTCCCGAGATATTCTTAGCATGCATCCCTGCCGGATAAGTCAGCCAATCGTGCGAATGGATAATATCGTACTCGTATGTGCGAGCTATGACCCCGGCAACAATAGAATAATTGTTGATTTCTTCCAGTAGATTGTCCGGATATCGTCCGGAAAACTCAATACACCCCATGTCGTTAGTGTATTTATAGCGAAAATCAGCATAAATGTGGTCTCTCAGATTGAAATACTCTTGTGGATCCATGTACTTCTCGTACCTGGCCTTCACTGTATCCCAATGAACATCTTTCCATACAACGGGCGTATTATTTGCTCCGATGATTTTCAAAAAACTTTGATCCTCATCGCCCCAGGGTTTGGGCATCACAAAAGTAATGTCCATATCTCCCTGCATGACCATGCCTTTAGTTAATCCATAACTTGCAGTGCCCAATCCACCTAATATATGTGGTGGAAACTCCCACCCAAACATCAACGCTTTCATGCGCAAAGATTTATTGTGTTAGTAATATTGTTCAAATGTTTTTTTCAGCTTCAAAACGCTTAGTATGGATGCTACATCTGTTGCATAAGAAACAGCGCCACGTCCTGTAAAAGGAGGATTGCCATCATACAGTTCACTCACCGATCCCACACAATCGTTGTACATCTCTTCTTCCAATCCCACGAGGATTCTATCGACAAAAGAAAGACCGCTGAATTGATAAATTTTAAAATATGCTTTTAAATACGGCCCTAACAACCAAGGCCAGGAAGTTCCGTTGGAATATGCATAATCCTTTTCATACATACTCCCGGTAAAATACGGGCTATAACCTTCGCTTTTAGGACTAAGCGTTCTTAGTCCTCTGGTCGTAAGCAATTCTTTGGTAACAAACTCCAGTACACCTTTTGCTTCTGATTTAGCGAGAGGAGAATAATCGAGGGATATCGCGAAAATCATATTCGGTCTGACACTCCAATTGACAATTCCTCCGTCAACATAATCAAATAAATATCCCCATTCATTAAGAAATACGTCCTTAAATGATTGTTTTATACTCTCGCCCAGAATTTCCAGTTCTTCGACAACAGCGATATTTTGCTTCTCCTTCTGAAAATCGAGATCCGTCATCACTGCATTATACCACAATGCATTAAACTCCACCAGGAATCCGGTTCTCGGAGTAATGGGTTTCCCCATAGCAGTAGCATTCATCCAACTGATAGGCTTTTCACGCCCATTGCTTACAAGCAGACCATTGTCAACCATTTTCAGGTTTTCATGTTTACTCCCTTTCAGATAAGTTACAATTTCATGCAGTAAATCACCATATTTAGCAATACCTTCTTTTCTGTACTCTTTAGAATACTCGCCTATATCTTTTGCAACCCACAGCAGCACATCCGGGTCATCAATATCGGATATGATGGGGTGAAGAGAACCATCTTCCATAAATTTACGAAGAGCCGGAACGGAAGATTCCATCACGCTGTCAAAAACAGCTGGTTTGTCGATACCGAGTGATAAACCCGGTAAAGCAATAAATTGTTCTCTGGCTTTTACCTGATACCAAGGATAAGCGTTTAGTATATAGAAATTATTATCCGAAGCATTGAAATTAAACTGGTTGGCAGAGTTTTTCAAACAGTTGTAGAAAGAAGATCGCGGAGTATGCTGCTCTGTTTCTTCCAGAAACTGATGTTTCAATGAATGTGTTTTTACAAATTTATCACTTACAGCAAACACAATGGATTCTCCTTTTTTGATTGGAAGTTCAAAATATCCGGGGACATACAAATCCTCCTTATAGGGGAAACCCTCTTCCTGATCCTTCTGATATTCAATACCCTTATACCATTGCGGATTAAAGAAAAATTCATTTTTCTTATTAAACTGCATAAACAAATCCGGGTATCCGGCATACATACAAGTCTTGATTCCGTTTTCAACCTCTGTATAGGATTTATTCACCCGGTCATTTTCCTGAGTCAGTGCATTGATACTGCGGAAAGCAAGAAAAGGCCTGAAACGCAGCGTTGTCTGCGAATGAGCATCCAGAAGTGTATAACGAATCATGAGACAATTGTCTTTCAGCGAAAATATTTTTTCTTTTGAAAGAATGACACCTCCCACCCTGTAAATGGTTTTGGGAGTCGAGTCACAATCAAATTCGCGAATGTATTTATGCCCGCGCGGGCTGTAATTGTCCCCGTCGTATTTATGAATACCCAGGTTAAATTCTGCTCCGTGCTGGATAACAGTTTCATCAAAAGACGAAAGCATCACATGAGGTTCCTTATCTAATTCAGGAACAGGCATTACCAAAAGTCCGTGTTGTTTGCGTGTATTGCATTCCACCAAAGTAGTACAATGATACGCGCCTTTACGATTGGTACGAAGTATTTCTCTTGAGAGTGAATACTCAAGATTAATCATTCTTGATTTATCAAATTTTAGATAGCTCATACCACATCTATTTTCTTAAAACAATAATATTTCTTTACAGATTAAATGGATCGGTTGGATAAAGATAGGTTTTTTTCGCATAAATTGTTCATTAAAATAGGTAAATTAATTCTTTATCTGCTTCAATAGTATTATTCCTTATTATTATACAATTTTTCCCACACGAAGAATCATTCTTATCCGTAAGAAACAAACTAGCTCACAAACATTTATGAAAGTGAAATTTTAATCAAGCCATCGCAAGTTAAATTTCGCTTTCATGAAGCCAAATTAATCATATTATTCCAAATTTAAGAACAAAACGACATGTCCTACAACATTTATTTACCAAGCCTGCCTAATGATTTCAATCAGAACTAAATAATAATATTTTGTTCGTTTTATCTCTTATAATTTCAATTCCATCTATAAAATTCAGTATTAAATGTTTTTACTCCGTCAATATTTTACTTACTTTGTATAAATGCTTCTTACATGGAGCATCAGACTTTAAACGACTACCTCTGTAGGAATATTATAACAAAAAGTATGGGAAAGAAAAGAATTCCGCATCAAGCGCAAAAGCGCAAAGGCAAAGACGAAATCACTCGCAATGCAGTCCATTTCTTCAATAGAAACACCTCTAAACCTTATAATTACAAACAAATCGCATCCGATCTCCATCTGAAGTCTGACTCAGAAAAGCAGCTGCTTCTGAACGTTCTTGATAATCTTCGCGAAGAAGGCTTTCTTAAAGAAGAGTCGAAAGGAAAATATATAGCGAACGCACGCGGCGTATTAGTTGACGGCCGATTTGAAAGGCGCAGCAATGGAAAAAATTTCTTTATTCCGGACAATGGAGAAGAGAATATTTTTGTTGCAGAACGGAATTCCGGCCATGCCATGAACGGCGATCGGGTGCGTGTGCAGATGCTGGCACAACGAAAAGGCAAAGACCCGGAGGGTTCCGTTGTGGAAATCTTGGAACGCAAACAAACCCGTTTTGTAGGAACATTAGATGTACAGAAACATTATGCATTTTTGGTGATGGACAGTAAGATTCTCGCCAATGACATCTTTATTTCGAAAGACAACCTCAACGGTGGGCAAAATGGAGACAAAGTACTGGTTGAAGTAGAAGAATGGCCTGAAAAAGCCAAAAACCCGGTAGGAAAAGTATTGGATATTCTTGGAAAACCAGGAGACAACACCACCGAAATGCACTCTATCCTGGCAGAATTCGGATTACCCTATAAATATCCGGAGAATGTAGTGAAAGCTGCAGAAAAAATTTCGGATGTCATCACGGAGGAAGAAATATCGAAACGGGAAGATGTTCGCGCAACAGTAACATTCACCATCGACCCAAAAGATGCAAAAGATTTTGATGATGCTCTTTCTTTGAAACAATTACCGAACGGGAATTACGAAGTCGGTGTTCATATCGCAGACGTAACTCACTATGTCAAAGAAACCGGCATCATTGAAGAAGAAGCAGTAAACCGGGCCACTTCGGTCTATCTGGTAGATAGAACAATCCCCATGCTCCCCGAGCGACTGAGCAACGGGCTTTGCTCTCTTCGCCCGAATGAAGAAAAACTTTGTTTCTCTTGTATTTTCGAGCTGAATGATAAAGCTGAAGTCAAAACATACCGAATCGCACGAACAATTATTAAATCCGACAGGCGGTTTACCTACGAAGAGGCTCAGGATATTATCGAAACCGGAGAAGGCGACTACAAATTTGAGGTTCTGAAACTGGATGAATTAGCCAAAAAATTAAGAGCGAAACGGTTTGAAAATGGTGCCATCGCATTTGAGCGCCACGAAGTGAAATTCGAGATCGATGAGAAAGGAAAACCATTGGGTGTCTATTTCAAAATAGCAAAAGATTCGAACAAACTGGTTGAAGAATTTATGCTTCTGGCCAATCGCACTGTTGCCGAATTTATAGGCAAGACCCCTAAAAACAAGAAAGCAAAAACTTTTGTTTATCGCATTCATGATGTCCCGGATCCAACTAAATTGCAAAATTTGTCCGAATTTATCGTTCGTTTTGGTTATAAGATTAAAACACAAGGTTCGAATACAGCTATTTCAAAATCAATCAACCGGTTATTAGATAGCGTACAGAACAAACCGGAAGAAGATCTGATTGAAACCATTGCGGTTCGTTCGATGGCAAAAGCTGTTTACACAACCTCCAACATCGGCCATTACGGACTGGCTTTCGACTATTATACCCATTTCACCTCTCCTATACGCCGTTATCCCGACATGATGGTTCACCGCTTACTTGAACGCTACCTCAACGGAGGACGCAGTGTGAATAAGGAGAAACTGGAAGAGCTTTGTAAGCACAGTTCCGAAATGGAACAGCTGGCTGCAAATGCAGAACGGGCATCCATCAAATACAAACAGGTGGAATTCATGGCCGACAAAATAGGCCAAGTCTTTGATGGGGTTATCTCCGGCATCACCGAATGGGGAGTTTACGTAGAACTCAAAGAAAATATGTGCGAAGGGATGATTCCCATCCGCGAATTAGACGATGACTTTTACGAATTTGACGAGAAAAATTATTGCCTGCGCGGTCGCCGCACAAAACGCGAATATCGTCTTGGAGACGAAATAAGCATAAAAGTCACGAAAGCAAATCTGGAAAGGAAACAGCTGGATTTTGTGCAGGTTTAAAATCCATAGATATACAAAAGCAAACAGGGAGCTTGGCGTAATGCGAGACTCCCTGTTTAATTTATATAAAAAACGATTTTATCTTTTTATATAATCCTGCAATACTTTTACATATTCATCAAAAGCTTTGATTCCCACCGATGTGATTTTACACACCGTTTTCGGACGTTTTCCGTCAATAAATTTATGGACATCAATATATCCGGCTTCGCTCAGCTTCTCCAGCTGTACACTTAAATTTCCGGCAGTAGCACCCGTCTTTTCCCGGATAAAGACAAAATCAGCCTCCTCTACCGTCAGAAGAAGGGAGACTACAGCAAGCCGGAGTTGAGAATGCAATAAAGGATCTAATTCTTTGAACATCTTATTTTGCTAACTTATTGAGCTGATAACTGGGAACTACAAGTCCGAACAGGCAACAAACGGCTAACACCAAGAACTGTGCAGGTATATTCCCACAAGCATATACTCCGACACAAACCAAAGCTCCTATCCAAAATACCACTGAACCATAAATATACAATTTCAGCCGGATGGCTCGACCTGTCACATACTGTGCCATTCCCATCAATATAAGAATACCTGGAGTAATCATAGCCGAAAAATAGGATGTTTTGAACACAATAGACAATCCGAAAATTAATAAAAGCAACACAGCAATGCTAATAGGAAAAGCTATCCAGACGGCACTAACGATTTTATCGATATGTGTCTTTACAAAAGACTCCTTCTCATTTCTCTTTTTCAAATATTTTGAAATAAACATCATAGGAATCATCAGCCACCAGATATGAAAAGAGGTGTTAGGATTGTCCAGCCAATAAATTAAGCCAAAGTTGAGTAATGCAATTAAAGCCACAAAACATCCGCAGAAAATGCCGGAATCTCCTGCACCTTTCTGAAAATTGTTTTTTGCTTGCGCAATCATTTCATTGATAATGCGCAAACTTTCTTTTTCATTCAATGTATTTTCCATCTCTCTTCAAAATTAGTTGTTTTTATCGGATTTTACACCATTCTGCATAAGACATTTGGCAGAAACCATTTTATAAAAAGCTTTTCCCCAATAAGGCTTTTCTATTGATTCTGTTTCTGCATCCAGGAGCAAACCAATAGCTTTCATTGTCTCGCAAAAATCGCCTTTTGAGCGTAGAAAATCTGGCAGATTCTGCTCGAAAACAGCCAGCATCAGACGAGGCCTGGGATTCTCTGAGCTCAAAGCAATCGCTTTTTTATACTCGTTCATCACCTGCGAATAAAACTGCTTTCCGTTCACATCCGGATTCATGGCAATGAATGCCATGAAATAATTGCCACGCAAGGTTGCCCATTCCGATTTATCAGCATCTTTGTATCCATCGCTTTTGTCAAGCCATTCTTTTGCTTTTATCAAACGCTTTTCAGCAGCAACATCTTTCGGGCTATAGAGCACAGATTGAATGAAGGAATAGGCCGTGTAATAAGCCGGTTGCCATTGCTTTGGATATTGCATCGCAATACGTTCAAAACCATTTCCTGCCTGCACCATTTCAGTCGATGTTTTCGCCGTATCCACAACGGAAAGCATTCTTTCCATCGCATTTTTATAAACAACATCAGAAGATTGTGCCGATAGCAGATTCCATGCAGAAACTGCTAAAATAATACTAAGATAGAATTTTAATGTTTTCATCCGATTTAATTTTTATTTTTGGAAATATGTTTTTTTGACGAGAAAATTTTGATTTTTAAGTGTTCCTATAAAATAAGCCTTATATGTCACTTTTTCAATATATTACAGATTTAGATACTTACAACTAATTAGAAACATTTACTTAGAATTTAGAAACATCATACGCCGCTTTCTTACTCAAGGTAATAAAACATCCGATGAAAAAGAACTGAAGATTATTTGCAGATATGGCTTGCCCGGCATACTTTCCATTTGCTCCGGGTAACTCTTTATAAACATACCCATACACATTTCTCCTATTTAAGACATTGGATGCACTGGCGTAAATCACCACTTTGGGGCTTGGCAGAAAAGTCCAACAGACATCCAGGCTATGATAAAAGGAAGTTCGCCGGTTTAATTCTCCTATTTCATTCGGGTCGGTGTATGTTCTCCCGGAGGCATACCGGTTGGTCACTCCAATAATACTTTTCAGCTGCTTAATATTTGTATAATTCAAGACTAAAGAAGCGGTATGGCGTGTAATAAAAGGAGGAACAACCTCATTCATATAAGAGAGATATTTGCGTTTCGAATCATTGAACGAGTAACCGAGAATATACTCCAGAACCTGGTCTTTTCCGGTAGAAAATCCGCTTTTAAACATCACATCCACTCCACGGCTATATCCATATCCTTCTGAAGAATACGAATACTTTTCTCCGGTGAGAAGATGGCTATAGTTTTTATAATATGCCTCTGTCCTGAAAAAAGTGTATTTGTTCATTGAATTTTGAACACTAAAAACATACTGTGTCGCTTTTTCATCCTTTAGCCGTCCATTATAAACCAAATAATCATTTTCAGGAGCCTGCTTGTATCGTGCTGCCACGCCTGAAAAAGTAAAGTCTTTCAACTGATAATTTAATGCAACACGCGGTAGGATTGCCCATTTCTGAATATTTGAACTATATTCTAATCGACTTGAGAGATTAAAAATCAGATGGTCAGACAAATTGAAATCATTACTCACGAATGCTCCTGTTACATCATAGTGGACCGATGGCGTATAGATTGTATCAGATTCATACTTCATTTGATATGAACGGGTATAGTTTTCGATGCCAACGCCGAGTTTGTATAAATAAGAAAACCGTTTTTCGGCCTTTACCTTCAGATGTGCCTCCTCCTGTTTTCCATAAAATGAATCATTCGCGATAACAGCTTCTTTTATATCTTTCCTATTGAGGGAATATGCAGCACCGACAAACAAGCGCGTCCCATCGGCCAGTCGGTTTCGATACGTTGCATTCGCATAAAGGTTATGTTCATTGAAATGCATCATCCGCGATAAATCGGTAGAAAAATCGATTACCTTTTTCTCAAAATTTGTTTTACCGTAATTTACAAATGATTTTAAAACACCATTCTTTCCTATTTTAAAACGGGTTTGGTTACTGAATGTCGCCCCATTGTAGAACTTGTTCCACTCATTTTTTTCTGACGGATTGAATAGCTTCATATATGGTTCCATATTCGTATAACTCCCTTCAAAGGAAGTAGATGACTTACTCCAAGCCTTCGTCCCTCCGATACTTGCTCCTGTCGACATCAAACTAAATCCTGTTTTCGAGACATCACTTTCATCCTTTGTTTGCAAAGGTTGTACACTTGAAAGACTTTGTGAATATTCCGGAGAAAAACCGCCCATCGAAAAACTTATACAGTCAAATATAAAAGGCGAATAACGAACACGGGATGCCGTATTCTCAGGCATAGAAGTATAGGGCGACATCACATGCATGTCATCGATAAACACCTGCGATTCATAGCTTTGCCCACCCCGGACTTCAAGTTTGCCGTCCACCCCCGAACTTTGCGTACCGGGCAACGACATCAAGGCCTTATTCATATCACCTTCGGAACCGGCTAAAGTAACCAATTCGACCGCATTCTTCTTTTGAAGATTGGCAGAACCCTTCAATTGAAAGCTGCTGGCCGTAATTTCTACCTCCTTCAACGTATTGACATCCACCTGCAACACCAAGGCAAGATGATGCAGCAGGCTGACGTCTTTTTCCAGGATAAGCTTTTTATAGCCAATGGTTGTCACCACTAATTTTACGACTCCGGATGCTGATGTCTCAAACGCAAAAGAGCCATCCTCTCCGCTTGTCGTACCATCCATACTTCCATCAAGGTAGATATTCACAGCATCTACAGGCTGATTTTTAGCATCAACAATTTTTCCATAAATCTTGGTATTTTTAGAATAAACCTGTAAAGAAAACAACATACAAATGCAAATGACAAACAATTTCATAATGATTCAACCTATAAAAACATATTCTTTTTCGAGATTCACTCTGCAAATATAAACTGGTTTATTTTATAAACCTAATTATTTTATAAATCATTTGCAGCAAAAAAAAACTCCTCTTCAGAAATTGAAGAGAAGCGCCTATTATTTATAATACCAATAAATCAATAGATTCGATATCCAAGCGAAACAAAAGCGGTTCTGTTTTTAAACTTATCGCCATCCCGTCCATAGTTCACCAGCCCAAACTCATAACCTCCCGTCACTGTTATACGCTTGAATTCAGCGCTCAAGGATGCAGTCAGACCGGAATCGAAACGCTTATAAATATCTTTAAAAGTAGGATTTTGCACAGAAGTTACTTCCAACGCTGTATTACTATTAACTTCAGATAGAGAATTATAATCGTCCATCCCATCAATGGGAATATTTGTTGACATAAAATAGATATCCGATTTGGTTTTTCCTCCGATGCCATAAGCCACATATCCACCCAAAGCAACGTTCAAACGAACATTCTTTATAGAATAGCGATAACCAGCCATCACGGGAAGCTGTAGATAACGAGCCGGAACTTTCGAGGCAACACCAAGGAAATCATAGTATCCGTCACTGTTGAAATCACCAAAAGCAGCCGCAGACAGATTATTTCTTCGCGCAGAAAAAGTAAGGCCTGAACGTAAGAAAAAGTGAGAAGTAAGATTTTTGTCAACAACCGCATCGAAACGATAATCCTGCTTCCCTTCCACCTCGTTATTCGTGTTTACTTTCGTAAAATTAACTCCACCTCTTAATTCAAAAGAATATGGTTTTTCTTGAGCAGAAACAGCACCCAAACTACTTATTGCAAGTACAAGCAATGATAAAAATATGTTTTTAGTATTCATGGAGGAAACAATAATCAATAATAGAAAACAAATGTAACAAAAAACAAAAAGAAAACAATTATTCAAACATATTTAAATAAAAAAAACAAGAATACAAAAAAAAGAACCTTCTATTATCAAAGTTTTAACAACAATAAGATCACTTGTTTTTCAAATACTCTTCGGCAGTTACATCCAGTTCCTCGTACCATTCTTGTCCAAAACAACGGATAAGAGGTTCCTTCAGGAATTTATAAATCGGCAGTCCAAGTTCTTTTCCAAATTTCACGGCAGGCTTGCAAATACTCCATCGATGATAATTTACAGCCGTGAAATCGCGGTATTTCTGCAAACGAATCGGATACAGATGACATGAAATAGGTTTATAAAAATCGATACGTCCTTCACGGTAAGCCTTTTCAATAGCACAACTACAATATCCCTTTTCATTGTAATAGGTAAATACGCAATCTTTTCCATTGACAATCGATGTCACCATATCGCCATCTGTGTCCTTATAGGCAACTCCTTGTTTTTCGATAATCGCTTGCGCTTGGGGCGAAAGATCTCCCCATACTTCAGGCAGTACCCGTTCAAGTTCTGCCACTTCGCCCGCCTCCAAAGGAGCGCCGGATTCCCCATCCACACAACACCAGCCTTTGCAAATGGCTAAATTACAACAAAACTTTTCTTCAATAATATCAAGTCCGACCACTGTGTCGCCAATCTGAAGCATCATATTCTATTACCAAGTATAAAAGGGGTTGATCTGAATTTCTTTCTTTAGAAAAACAAAGATACAGCCTTTTCTCCGTTCTCAAAACAATGCATGCTTGCAAAATGGCCTTTTTCTGATGAAACAGTAAGATCTGACGTGAAATAACTTTCTTTATCAGACATGAAAAATATTTTTATCCTTTCAATACGTATCTTTGCTGTTCATTACGCTATATAACAATCCAGATGAATACTTCACCCAAACTTATTGTTGATTCATTAATTACAAAAAACGAGGAAGTCCGTTTCAAACAAGCGCTTTCGTGGACTGTTGGTCCGAAACAGCATTGGGCTGTAGTTGGGCCTAACGGTGCCGGAAAAACACTATTTATCGACACAATTGCCGGAAAATATGCTCTCAAATCGGGAGATATCCGATGTGTCAACGAAAAAGGTGAAGAGCAAAAAAAATCTCAATTCATCAAAACGGTTGCTTTCCGCGATATCTACAGTATGACAGAGACCAGAGATGCTTTCTATCAGCAACGCTGGAATATGGGCGTGATGCAGGACAATACACCGGCAAAGGACTTGCTCCCAACCTCATCTCAAACCAAATGGGGAGAGTATCTGATTACAAAGTTCAATATCGAAGAGCTTCTCGAAAAAGACATCAGGTTGCTTTCAAGTGGCGAGTTACGCAAATTTTTAATCATCAAGTCCCTCCTCTCTCAACCGGGAATTCTAATACTCGACAACCCATATATCGGTCTGGATGTACATTCGCGTAAAATACTCAATCAGCTTTTTTCGGAAATTGCGGCCATGGGAGAAGTGCAAATTGTGCTTGTATTAGCGAATATCACGGATATTCCCGAGATGATAACCGATATACTCCCCATCGTTGAACGGGAACTATTGCCAACGATTTCCAAAAGTGATTTTTTCACACAAAAAGAGATACAAGAAAAACTCTTCCCTCCATTTGTACCAACCCACATAGATTTTCCACACCCGGCAATAGAATCATTTACAGGGGAAGAGATTGTAAAACTCAATAACATCCATATCCAGTACGGAAAACGTATTATTCTCGACCAACTCAACTGGCAAATCAATAAAGGAGAACATTGGGCTTTACTCGGGCCAAACGGATCGGGAAAATCCACTCTTTTAAGTCTTCTTTCGGGTGATAACCCTCAGGCTTTTGCCAACGACATTCATCTATTCGGACGAAAAAAAGGAACCGGAGAAAGTATTTGGAACATCAAAAAAAGAATCGGCTACATCTCGCCGGAAATGCATCTCCATTATCTGAAAAACATTCCCTGTATCGACATTGTGGCATCAGGCTATTTTGATACGATTGGACTCTATCTCACTTGTAGCGACGAGCAAAAAAAGAACGCCTTGCAATGGATGGAGCTATTCGGAATTGCTCATTTGAGAGACGCTTCCTTCCTTCAAATTTCATCAGGAGAACAACGCCTGGTACTACTGACAAGAGTGTTTGTAAAGAATCCGGATCTGCTGATTTTAGACGAACCGATGCATGGTCTGGATTCAAATCACAAAGAAAATGTTAAAAATATCATTAAAAACTTCTGCAATAACAAAAAAACTCTGATCTTTGTCAGCCATTACGATCAAGACATCCCTTCGGTGGTGACTAAACATTTCGTATTGGTTAAGCGTTAATTCATGTTCAGAGAGTCTTCGATTGTTCTCTTTTTATTTTTACTTCGGGAAAAGCACAAAAATAGTGTCTGTGTTATTGCATGAGAATGCAAAATACTTGTTACTCATATTGATTTATAATTCAAATATGAAATTATTAATTCCTTACCGTTTTTTTTATTCATTACTAATCTTTTTCGCTTTGTGCTTCACGATAAAAGCACAAACCAGCACTTATTCCGTCAAGGGAGTTGTGGTAGATTCAATTTCAGGAAAACCGATAGAGTATGTCGCTGCAATTTTGTTGAAAAGCAATTCCGGCGCGCTGACGGATGAGAAAGGCAACTTCAGCCTGATGAACAAAGCCTCTGCTCCGACGAAGCTTCGCTTATCATGTATGGGGTATATCACAAAAGATATTCCTATCACACCTCGCAAAACATATAACTTTATGATTAAACTGAAACCGGAAGGTATTCAGATAAAAGAGGTATATGTTCGCAAAAAGGAAAAAGAGAAATATTCGAAAAAAGACAACCCTGCTGTTGCTCTCATCAAAAAAGTGATTGCGAATAAAAATAAAAACTATATTGGCAATGAAGATTATTACAGAATGTCGTCGTACGAGCGCATTTTCTTTGCTCTCAACGATTATCACCCAGACAGAGGATTGCTAAAAAGCCAAAAATATCTGGCAAAGTATGCAGACACTTCGCGTCTCGATGGAAAAAAAATTCTTCCTTACACCGTTCGTGAGAAATATTACGATATTTATACCCGAAAAAACCCTCGTGAAACAAAAAAAATCCTTCTGGGATATAACAAGCAAGGTATTGACCAGAAAATGGATAATGCCGGCCTGGAAACACTCACAGATGAAACATTCAAAGATATCAATATCCGCGACAACAATATTACCATGTTTCTACTCGGTTTTGTCGGTCCTCTACACGAGAATGCATCCGTCAATTTCTACCGTTGGTATATTCGCGATACCGTCAAAATAGATAACGAGAAATACATTCAACTCGGTTTTCTGCCTTTCAATACAAGGGATGTCGGTTTTTCAGGGGATATTTTCGTCAAAGATGACACCACATACGCTATCAAACGAATTCAAATGCGAGTTCCAAGAAAGGCAAATATCAATTTTGTGAAGGACATGCTCATCGAAGAAGATTTCGAGCAGCTTCCAAACGGCATTTGGGCTCCATCGCATTATGCTACCACCGTAAATTTTGAATATACAAAGCTCGGAAAACTCTATGTGCAAAAAGATGTGACTTTCAGCAATATAACAACCAATATGCCGAATAACATTGTATTTGCAACTCCGGCTCCCGAGGTAAAAGTGGAGAATTATAACAAACAAACCAAACAATTCTGGGAAGAGAACAGGCCACATAAGGTTGCACGAGATTTACGACTCGATTCGATGATGATGGAAATCAATAGAAATCATTTCCTCAATCTCTCCCTCAAAGCAGCCGATTTCTTGCAGTCTGGCTATCTCCATGAAAATTGGGATCCGGCGAAAAACCGATTAGATATTGGTACTGCTCAGACATTCTACAGCCATAACAAAGTGGAAGGAAATCGTTTTAGAATTAGCGTCGCAACAACGCCTAATTTGAATAATCACCTCTACTTCTTTGGATATGGAGCCTACGGAACAAAAGACGAAACATGGAAATACAAGGGAGAAGTGACCTGGGCTTTCAACAAAAGAGAACAGCATAAAGATGAATTTCCGCGAAACAATATTGTTGTCAGCTATAAATACGATGTCAACAATCTTGGACAAGAGTTCTATCAGGCAACTCAGGACAACTTCCTGCAATCGTTCAAAGTGAGTGATGTGGACAATATGACTTACGAACGAGAATTCGAATTAAGCTACAACAAAGAATGGTATAATGGATTTTCTGTCTTAATTTCAGGAATAACCAACCAAAAAGAAGCAGCAGGCAACTTAGCTTTCAACTACAGCGACGGGAATGGGAATATTACCCGTTTAAACCATCTAAACACAACAGTAGCTTCCGTAAACCTGAGATATGCTTACAATGAAAAATTTGTTCAAATTAAACGTTTCAGGCAAACTGTACCTACCGAATCCACCATATTGACATTCGACAATTCTTGGGGGATTAAAAATGTTTTAGGAGGTGATTACAGCTATCACACAATGGCCTTAGGAATCAATAAGGCAAAATGGATTCCTCCTTTCGGAAAACTATTTTTCGGACTAAAAGGAGAAAAAATATGGGGAACTGTTCCCTTTCCATTATTGCTCACTCCTAACGCGAACAACTCGTATACCTTGCTCCGAAATTCATTCAATTTAGTCACTCCGCTTGAGTTTTTGAATGACCAACAAGTAACGGGAAGCATCGATTACTATATGGGAGGATGGCTGCTGAATCGTATCCCTGTGATAAAGCTATTGAAGTTAAGAGAAGTATTCGGCATCAGAGGCTTTCTGGGAAGCCTTAAGGACAAGAATAACCCCGACTACAACCACAATACACTTCTCTTTCCTGATGTGAGTCAGAACATGGGAAAAACACCTTATATGGAATACAATGTAGGGATTGAAAATATTTTCAAATTACTGCGTGTCGACTATGTAAGGAGAATAAATTACCTCGATCACCCGGGAATTAAGAAAAACGGGATAAGGATTGGCTTTAAAATGGATTTTTAATCTGTATTGGAAAGCTTAATATCCTTGATTAAAACATTCGCATATTTGTCATACGAAAGGTCGGAAAAGTCCTGAAGTGTGTTCCACAATACAGGCTCTTCCTGGCTCCAGTCACGTCCGAAATCTTCTGAGCCGAATTCATACAGGCGTCTGAAAAGCTCGGTCACGGTAATTTTATCAATATAAAAAGCAGGTTTAAAAAAAGAAACCTGCTTTTCTTCGTTATAGGACTCTTCGATTATGTTTACTTCGCACAGCCTGAAAAGAATATCCTCTGTCAATTTTGCAGGGATATTATGTTTTTCAGACAATTCATCGGATGTATAAGCTGGTTCTTCATTCTCAAATCTTTTCACAATAAGCGCTACAATCAATAAAATAAACAGATCTTTAAATCGGCGGCTAATAGCAGCCGTTTCTTTCTGCATATTGAGTTTCTTGACATTCTGCGCAGCCTGAGTCAATAACATTCCGATCAGGCAAATATACCAGGACAATTGTACCCACATCAACAAAAGAGGCAAAGCTGCAAAACTTCCATAAATAGTATTGTATTTTGAGATCCAAATCTGCCCTGAAATATACAATAATTGAAATACCTGAAATGCAAAACCCGCTATTGCTCCCCCAAACAACGCATTCAGAAATTTCACCTTGGTATTTGGAATATACATATACACAAATGTGAAAAGAATGATGACAATAATAAAAGGTAAAACCTTCATTACAGGAACAATAAGCTTATCTAAGAGATAAAGTTTATCAAGAGATGAACCTATCAGAATAGAAATACCTGAATTACAAACCATGAAAACAGGGACAATCAGAATAAGTGCGAGATAGTCGGTAAACTGCCGATAATAGGAACGTTGCTTTTTTACATTCCATATTTCATTAAAATTCTGTTCAACGCCCGAAATCAGGCTTATCACCGTATAAAGAAGCAATACAATGCCCACCCCTACAAAAACGCCACCCTGTGCATATTTCAAAGAAGTATCTGCAAACTCAAAAGCTTTGGTGAGAGCCGTTTCCTGTCCGGCAAAAAACTTAAACAATTCGCTTTGAATAATATTTTGAAACCCAAAGCCTTTAGCGATAGCAAAAAGAATGGCAATGGCGGGCACAATAGCAAGAAGTGTACTATATGTCAACGCAGAGGCTTTTACTCCGATATTCCTATCAGTAATATTCTGCACTGTGTTTGCAAAAATCTGTGTTATCCTGTAAAGTTTTACCTTTTTCTTGTCTGCACTTTTATCATTGAGACGCCAGACATCGTAAGTAATAAAACGTATCAGCCGATTTATGAATGCCTTCAGTTTGTCGATCATAGTTCTGCGTTTTATTGGTTTAAACAAAAAAAACAGTAAGTCTGTAAGCCGGGTTCTGTTTCCGACCAAAGCCGGATGCCTGCCATTTATCTACGTAAGCTGTCACCAACCTACTTTAGCGACCTACCCCTCAGCATCGGACGAGCAATCCTACATGCGCTGATATACATGGTCTTACAACCTATAAGAAGTACGGCTCTCTGCCTCACGACAAAGACCGGTGAGCTTTTACCTCGCCTTTTCACCCTTACTCGCAGACGAATCCGCAAGCGGTTATTTTCTGTTACCCTACTCTGCCCTCGCGAACAGCTTCCCGTTAGGAAATATAGTGCTCTGTGTTGCCCGGACTTTCCTCCCCGTCAAAAATAACGCAGCGACAAGCCGACCTACTGTTGGATGCAAAGATATGCATTAGTTTCCTGTATTCTTGTATTACTGCCCCAAAATATCGAGCCGTTTGGCATCCTGGATGCGCTTAGCCAGCATAACCTGGTATTCAGTTAGCCTTCTCTTATCGAAATAGGAAGACTTATCCGAGTCAGCTTTAGCACGCCCCAACCATTCGATAGCAGCAGGCAAATTATCCATCATTTCGTTTGCAAAGGCAATATTGGAGGCTATTCGCGCGCGTTTTTCAGGAATATCCTGTGACTCATAAGCTTCCTGCCACTTCTCAGCTGCTTCTTTCCAATTTTTGGCTACAACAGCATGCTGAGCCAATTTCATTGGCTGAGTCCCGGACATATAATACCATCTGTTCTGCTGCTGCCATTGAGGGACAAATAGCAGATTCATCGAATTTGCGACCATCGATGCAGTTGCTTTCATTATTCCGGAAACAACAGAGTCTTTTATAAATTCAATGGTTTTATTGACTGCGGGAATCCGGATATCCCAATCCTCGGAATCCTGAAATTTTAGTGTGGGCATAAACTTAGTGCCATCAGCTGAATAAATATCCACACGGACAACAATCTGGGATTGCATCGAAGCTTGCTGATTTATATCCATATCAGATTGGCGAATACCTGAATCTAAAATCCGCGAACCGGCAGACAGCCAATTGACAGAAATCAAAGCATCCGCACCGGATTCACGACAGATTGCCTGAATCTTTTCAAGCGAAAGGGAAGTTGTATCATTCCATTTTTTGGTTACGCCTAGTGATTCTTTCTTATACACGACATCGTCAAAAAACCGCTTATCGGATAAGGAGGAAGATAAAGCCTCTTTAAAGATAATGCCAAGACTGTCACAATCCTTCTCGAAACCGACAGAATCTCCCTTATAATCATAAAACATATTCTGGCTTTTTGCAAAATATGGTGTATTATCAACCACCACTAATACTTTGTTACCGGCATCAGGAAACAAAACAAGTGGTGATTTCTTTATATCAATCGGAATATTCACCAATCCGGAGCAAGAAGTGAATAAAACCAGAGATATTAAAATCAGTGGCAACCGGGATCGACAACTTATTCTCATTCTTATTGTATTACAATTCAATAAGTAGCTTTTATAGACACTCAACCGCCTTTTCAAGATGCATACCATGCGAGCCCTTTACAAGCATTGTATAACCGGAAATTGGGTCCTTCTTTAAATATTCAGCCAATTCTTCAACAGTGTCAAAGGCCTGACCATTGCGATTCAGTTTTTTAAACTCCTTGCCCACAAAAAACACCTTATCGTAAAGTGCTTTCTCTACTTCGTCGATGATTTTCAGATGTTCTTCCACACTTTCATTCCCCAACTCAAGCATATCTCCAAGAATCACCCCCTTGCGAGAAACCTTGATATGCTCAAAATTTTTCAATGCAGCAGCCATACTGGTTGGATTAGCATTGTATGCATCCACAATCAGCGTATTGCGTTCTGTCTTCTTTAGCTGCGAGCGGTTGTTGGTCGGAATATAATTCTGCAATGCTCTATTTATTGCTTCAACGGTAACTCCCAGGTATTTGCCGACAGCAATAGCTGCCATGACATTCGAAAAATTATATTCTCCAATCAATTGCGTTTGTACACGATGCGATTTATCAAGAAAAACCCATTCAAACTCAAGAAAAGGATTATTAGAAATAATTTTCCCATGAATAAAAGCATCCGGATTCGACCCATAGGTAACGATGGTCATCCCCTCCGATTGCTGCATTAATATAGGATTATCTACGTCTACAAAAGCTTTCGCATTCTTTTTGTTGCGGATAAAATCATACAATTCTGTTTTTGTCTTGATAATATTCTCAAACGAACCAAAACCTTCTAAATGAGCGCGCCCGATATTTGTTATCAATCCAAAATTGGGTTCAGCGATTTCTGCCAGGATTTTTATCTCTCCAACGTGGTTCGCTCCCATTTCAACAACAGCGACCTCGTTTTCAGGGGCAAGTTTCAACAACGTTAAGGGTACTCCAATATGATTATTCAAATTTCCCTGAGTGAAAGTCACATTAAATTCCTCCGACAAAACAGCAGCCACCAACTCTTTAGTTGTCGTTTTACCGTTGGTTCCGGTAATTCCGATAATAGGTGTTTTCAGCTTTTTACGATGGTAATTCGCCAGCTTCTGAAGCGTATCCAATACATCATCTACTAAAATAATTCTATCGTTGACCGCGTACTCAGCTTCATCTACAACAGCATAGCTGGAACCCTTTTCCAAAGCGGACAAGGCGTATGAATTCCCGTTAAATTTATCTCCCTTCAAAGCAAAAAATAGTGATCCCTCCGGACAATTTCGACTGTCGGTGGTCACAACAGGATGCTTTTTAAACAACTCGTATACTTGTGATATTTCCATGTTTTATACCAAATCTATACAAAACTATAAATAAAAAGCGAAAGGACTTTTTCCTTTCGCAAAAAAATAGTTCTATAATTATAATTTCATCTCAAACAGTCCCGAAAATCATCGCGAACCATTTGATGAATTTATTTTATCTAAAGTTGCCTTTCCCAACAAAACATTCAATTCTTCGACGATTTGGTCGGCTAGATCAATGGTTTTGATCCTGAATTTATCAGATGTCCTAACCAATTTATTTTTTTTCAACGCAACCTTATCACTGATCATCTCTTCTGCGGTATATTTCTCCGGAACAGGACTCGTTGCAACATTATAGAGATATCTTATTCTGGAAAAATTAAGGCTACATTTTCCATCTGCAATTTTGATTTGCAGGGCATAAATTATTCTGGTACGATCTAAAGACAAAGCTGAATTCCGAAACACAATATATTCATCCCCTAAAATAGAAAAAGCTGTATTAACGGTATCCACAGACAAAACCTTTCGGACAAATTCTTCTTCCGGAGCATACTTTCTTTGAGCCCAATCATCCACTATCCGAAATATTTCATTTCGGGAAAGCCCTTTCATCGTGACAGTACGTTCTAAAAATACCTTGCCATTGTTTTCCTGTATTGCACCCGCTAAATATTTTGTATCTTGCTGAGCCCAACAAGCAGTGTTTAAAAGCACAAATGTCAAAATAAACAATAATTTTTTCATATTCTGTTTTAAAATCTATTGCTATATAATTTTTTTTTTGTAATATTGTATGCAAATATATAGAAATAATAGGTTTTTGCCTTAGAAATTTCATCTATTTTGAGTAATATATTTATCTTAGTTATTAAAATACGAACTTTAGACGGATTAGATTGATAATATTAACACAACACAAATATCCATTGTATCACTGTCTTAAATTATCATTAACGGTAAGCATTTAATTGCATAAACCGACTTGCAAAAAAGAGAGATCCGAATACGTTATAAAAGAAACAACGATAAGTAATAGACAATGTCTATGATTATACGAAAAATGCTTCATTTGAAGCATTTCCCTGATGATATCTACTACATGATATCATCAACTTACATTACTTTTTGATTTTCCTTAAAAAAAGAGACTCCTGTGAAGAAGTCTCTTTTTGTTTTGATAACTTTGGGGCAAAAACTTATTCAACCTGACAAAGAATGAAAGAGAAAATAACAATAATCAAAGTCGGAGGTAAAATTGTTGAAAACGACGAGTTTCTCACTCAATTACTTCTAGACTTTTCCGAAATTGAGGGATACAAAATTCTTGTGCACGGAGGAGGGAAGTCAGCCACACAACTTTCCGAAAGACTCGGAATTGAAACTCACATGCATAATGGGCGCAGAATAACGGACAAAGAAACTCTCGATGTGACCGTAATGGTGTATGCCGGGCTGATCAACAAAAGAATCGTAGCCAAACTCCAAAAAATTAAAATCAATGCACTGGGATTGACAGGAGCAGACATGAACATTATCCGCTCCGAGAAGCGACCTGTTAAAGAAATAGACTACGGATTTGTGGGTGACGTAAAAGAAGTGAATATCCAGATTCTATCCTCTTTGATAAAAGACAATGTCATCCCTATATTAGCTCCGCTTACTCACGACGGAGAAGGGAATATGCTAAACACAAATGCAGATACCATTGCAGGAGAGACTGCCAAAGCACTTGCAAAAGAATTTGAAGTCACACTCACCTACTGCTTCGAAAAGAAAGGTGTAATGACAGATATAAATGACGACTCAACAGTGATCCGTCACCTCGACAAAAATAACTTCGAAGAACTGGTTGCACAAGGCATTGTCAATGAAGGAATGATACCCAAAATAGAGAATGCACTTAATTGCATAAAAGCAGGCGTCAAGCAAGTTATTATCACTCAATCCATAGATATACAAGGGAAAGAAGGAACTGTCATACAATAAACAGAACTCCATTCAGAAAGTTAAGCATTATTAATATCATTTTTTTTGCAGTGTGTTTATAAATTCGCAAAATAAATATTAATTTTGCACTGCTTTTAGCACGGGATATAGCACAGTTGGTAGCGCGCCACGTTCGGGACGTGGAGGTCGGACGTTCGAGTCGTCTTATCCCGACTTAAAGAAAAAGGCAATTGTTCAAATCGGCAGTTGCTTTTTTGTTTCTCTATAAAAGCAGCTAGAAAAGATAAATAAATATCTATAATACAACCACTTACACTATAGATATAACAATCAGCCAGGCATTTGCCTTTCTTCGATAATTCATATTTCAACATATAATATTTATTTAGTAAATGAAATTCAACTACGACGTCATTGTTGTCGGAGCTGGGCATGCAGGCTGTGAAGCAGCGGCTGCAGCGGCTAATATGGGCTCACAGACTCTACTGATAACAATGGACATGAATAAGATAGCCCAAATGAGTTGCAATCCGGCTGTTGGAGGTATTGCAAAAGGGCAGATTGTCCGTGAAATCGATGCTTTAGGCGGACAAATGGGTATTGTCACAGACATGACTGCCATACAATTTAGAATGCTGAACCGATCCAAGGGGCCAGCCATGTGGAGTCCTCGTGCACAAAGCGACAGGATGGAATTCATTAAAAAATGGCGAGAAACTTTAGATCAAATACCCAACCTTTTCATTTGGCAGGATGTTGTACAATCTTTAATCCTGAAAAATAACACCATCGAAGGAGTGATTACAGCCATGGGAGTCGAATTTAGAGCCAAATCTGTCGTGCTCACAAACGGAACCTTCCTCAATGGACTTCTCCATATCGGGAGTGTTCAATTAGCCGGTGGCCGCATTTCCGAACCAGCATCTTACGGATTGACACAACAACTGGCAGAAGCTGGGTTTAAGACAGACAGAATGAAAACAGGGACTCCTGTACGCATAGACGGAAAAAGTGTAGATTTCTCTTTAATGCAAGAACAGATAGGCGAAAATGATTTTCATAAATTTTCATATCTTGATTTCAAACCTCGTCCATTAAAACAACTAAGCTGCTGGATTTGCAACACCAATGAAGAAGTGCACGCAACTCTCCGAAATGGTCTTGACGAATCACCTCTATACAATGGACAAATCAAGAGCATAGGCCCCAGATATTGTCCCAGCATAGAAACAAAAATTGTCACTTTCGCAGACAAAACATCTCACCAATTGTTTCTCGAGCCGGAAGGAGAAAATACCCAGGAATATTATTTAAACGGATTTTCATCTTCTCTCCCACTCCAGATTCAACTCGAAGCATTACAAAAAATTCCGGCTTTTCGAAATCTGCATATCTACAGACCCGGCTATGCCATCGAATACGACTTCTTCGATCCGACACAATTAAAGCACACGCTCGAAACGAAACCGATCCGGCAATTATTCTTTGCAGGACAAATAAATGGAACAACCGGATATGAAGAAGCAGCAGGCCAAGGTATCATCGCCGGAATAAACGCCCATCTAAAAGCACATGGAGACGAAGAACTCATATTAAAAAGAGACGAAGCTTACATCGGTGTACTGATTGATGACTTAGTGACAAAAGGTGTGGACGAACCTTATCGAATGTTTACCTCCAGAGCTGAGTACAGAATACTTTTGCGTCAGGACGATGCTGATGGCAGACTCACCCGCAAAGGAGAACTCATCGGCCTTGCAAAAGAAAACAGAATACGGCTTTTAGAAAAGAAAGAAGAGATTGTCGAAAGACTGTACAATTTCACAGCCAGCTACAGCGTGAAGGCAAACGATGTAAATCCGTTCCTCGAAAAACTAGGAACTGCTGCTTTGAAAAGAACAGTCAAACTGAAAGAACTTCTCACCCGTCCTCAAGTAAGTTTTGAGGATATGCTAGAAGCAATTCCATCCCTGAAAGAAGAATATTCAAAGGTAGAAAACAGAAAAGAAGAAATTGCCGAAGCTTTAGAAATTAGGATTAAATACGAAGGATATATTGAAAGAGAAAAGATAATTGCAGACAAAATAAATCGTCTGGAGAATATCCGAATCAAAGGAAAATTCGATTACAACAACATCCAATCGCTTTCCACTGAAGCACGCCAAAAGCTTACCCGAATCGACCCGGAAACAATAGCTCAGGCGAGCCGTATACCCGGCATTTCCCCAAACGACATAAATATACTCCTGGTCCTTCTGGGGCGCTGAGAACGAAAGGAAATAGCCTAAAGTTCCACGTGGAACAGAAACAATAAAATTCTAGGAACGATGTATTTATATCAAAAATATTAATTAAAAATTGAAGGGCTTCAGTAAGAATATTTCTCCAATGAGCCCTTCAATTACTTATTATATTTCCAGAAAAAAGGAGTATCTTTATTTTCTAAATACAAGAAACTATGACTAACGAAGATCTAAAAAAAAGAGTTAGAAATATCCCGGATTTTCCGATAAAGGGCATCCAATTTAAAGATGTAACTCCCCTGTTTCAAGATGCGGAGAGTCTGAAATATCTTGCAGAAAACATATCTGAATTATACCAACACAAAGGGATTACCAAGGTGGTAGGAATTGAATCCAGAGGCTTTATTATGGGGCCAACTGTTGCCCTAAAATTGAATGCGGGATTCGTCCCTATTCGAAAACCAGGAAAGCTTCCCGCTGCCATTATAGAAGAAAAATATGAAAAAGAATACGGAACCGATGCTATACAAATCCATTCGGATGCATTAACACCGGACGACGTAGTTCTCCTTCATGACGATCTTCTGGCTACCGGAGGAACGATGTGCGCTGCCTACAAACTAGTAAAAAAACTAGGTGTAAAAAAGGTATATGTAAACTTTATTGTGGAACTCGAGGAGCTCAAAGGACGAGATATATTCCCTGATGATGTTGAAATATCCTCACTCATTAGCTATCCAATCTAAAAGATAAATGAACGAAACTCTTAAAAATATAATAATAAATATCCCGGAAAAACCAGGGTGTTATCAATACTTTGATGAAAAGGGAACAATCATCTATGTAGGAAAGGCTAAGAATCTGAAAAGAAGAGTCTCCTCCTACTTCGCAAAAACGCATGATGATTCGCCAAAAACCCGCATTCTCGTAAGTAAAATACGAGATATTAAATACATCGTTGTAGACACAGAAGAGGACACTTTTCTGTTGGAGAATAATCTAATCAAACGATTTAAGCCTCGCTACAACATCATGCTGAAGGATGATAAAACCTACGCTTCGATTGTTATAAAAAACGAATATTTCCCGAGAATATTCCAAACGAGAAAGATCGTTAGAGACGGATCTACCTATTTTGGCCCTTTTACGTCTGTTGTAGCCATAAGAGCTATGATGGAAATTATCCACAAACTCTACCCTATCAGAACGTGCAAACTCAACTTATCGCCCGAGAATATTGCAAAGGGAAACTACAAAGTATGCCTTGAATATCATATAAAAAGATGCAAAGGTCCTTGTCAAGGATTACAAAGCCTTGATCAATACAACAAAAATGTATCACAGATCAAAGAAATATTAAAAGGAAATATTGGTGAAATAAGTAAAGATATTCTCCGGGAAATGCAGGAAAAAGCAGCAGAACTTAAGTTCGAAGAAGCACAGGCATTAAAGGAAAAATACCTTTTAATCGATAATTTCCGCACAAAATCAACTGTCGTAAGCCAAATTACATACAATATCGATGTATTTAGTTATGACGAAGATACGAATGCTGCGTATATTAATTATCTTCATGTCGTAAACGGAGCCATCAATCAAGCTTTTACATTTGAGTATAAAAAAATACTGAATGAAGAAAAAGAATATACGCTAGGAATGGCCATTGTGGAAATGAGAACTCGATTTGCCAGTAAATCACAGGAAGTAATTGTGCCATTTACTCCCGATTTATCACTAAATGGAGTGATATTTACCATTCCACAACGTGGCGATAAACGCAAATTACTCGAATTATCGGAGCAGAATGTCAAACAATATAAGGTAGATAAGCTAAAAAAAGCCGAAACGCTCAATCCGGAGCAACGCTCGATACGTATTTTAAAGGAAATTCAGACAACATTAGGTATGGATAGAACACCTATGCATATTGAATGCTTTGACAACTCAAATATACAAGGCTCCTCTCCGGTTGCTGCATGTGTGGTATTCAGAAAAGGAAAACCCTGCAAAAGAGAGTATAGAAAATACCATATCAAAACAGTAGTCGGTCCGGATGATTACGCATCTATGCAGGAAGTGGTATACAGACGTTATAAAAGAATGATTGAAGAAGAAACTCCCCTACCCGATTTGATAATTACAGATGGTGGAAAAGGACAAATGGAGGCTGTTAGAAAAGTGATTGAAGATCAACTGGAACTAAAAATTCCAATCGCAGGTTTAGCAAAAGACAGCAAGCACCGGACGTCTGAAATTCTTTTTGGATTTCCAACTCAAATAGTTGGTATTAAACAGAATACAGCTATCTTTCATCTACTGGAGAATATTCAGAACGAAGTACACCGCTTTGCCATAAAGTTCCATAAACAAGTGAGAAGCAAAGCCCAGGTAAGTTCCGAATTTGATAATTTAAAAGGGATTGGAGAAACAACCAAAAACAAGCTTCTAAAACATTTCAAAAGCACAAAACGCCTGAAAGAAGCTGATATACAATCTATTGAAGAAGTCATAGGCAAACAAAAAGCACAAATTATTTTTGAACACTTCAACACAACGAATGAGTAAAATAGGCCTGAATTGACCAAGTTGAAGATTATTCTTAACTTTACGACAAAACAAAAGAAGTAACGTTTTTGAATGAGAGCATTAATACAACGAGTCACACAGGCTTCTGTTACCATCGACGGAAAATGTAAGTCTGCTATTGAAAAAGGATTATTGGTCTTTGTAGGCATAGAAAAATCTGATTCACAAGAAGATATAGAGTGGTTAACTGCTAAGATTGTACAACTGAGGATTTTTGATGACGAAGCTGGAGTAATGAATAAATCGATACAGGACATTGATGGTGAAATACTTATTGTCTCTCAATTTACGCTTCATGCTTCAACCAAGAAAGGCAATCGTCCCTCGTACATCAAAGCGGCGAAACCCGTCATTTCAATTCCGTTATACAACCGATTTTGCGAAAGTATTGCCTCCAAGAATATCAGAAAAGTAGGAACCGGAGATTTTGGAGCAGATATGAAAGTAGCACTTCTCAACGATGGGCCGGTAACAATTTGGATAGATTCAAAAAACAAAGAATAATGACGATAGAAGAAGCTCAAAAACAAGTAGATACGTGGATAAAAACGATTGGAGTACGCTATTTTAGCGAGCTCACAAACATGGCTATTCTCACAGAAGAAGTGGGCGAACTGGCACGAATAATGGCGCGAACTTACGGGGATCAATCCTTTAAAAAATCGGATCTGGCAAAAAATTTAGGAGACGAAATGGCCGATGTTCTCTGGGTATTACTATGCCTGGCTAATCAAACAGGAATAAACCTGACCGAAGCTTTCGAAAAAAACATAGAAAAGAAAACGCTACGGGACAAAGAGAGACACAAAAACAATGAGAAATTGAAATAATTAATTTATATACTAATTCATTATGACTGAAATAGATAAATTCAAAGAAGCATTGAGCAAATACAATGTAAAACTCAATGATGAAGAAACAAAAGAAAAGGTTAGCAAAATCATTTCTGAAAAATTCGGAGAAAATGACCATACAGAGGTGTACAAAAAGCTATATTCTCTCATTGACATGACAACCTTAAACAGTACTGATACGCGAGACTCTGTTTGGAAATTTACGGAAGCAGTAAACGATTTTGAAGGAACACGCCCCGATATGCAGAACGTTGCAGCAATTTGTGTATATCCTAATTTTGCTTCGGTCGTAAAAGATGCATTGACGGCTCAAGAAGTAAAAATAGCCTGTGTATCAGCAGGATTTCCTTCATCACAAACGACTTTGGAAGTAAAAATAGCAGAAACGGCACTTGCCGTAGCAGATGGAGCGGAAGAAATAGATATCGTCCTAAATCTAGGGCTTTTTCTGGTTGAAAACTATGAAGAATTATACGAAGAAATTGCGGAAATCAAACATGCTTGCCGTGATTCCAAATTAAAAGTTATTCTTGAAACGGGAGCCCTCAAAACAGCTGAAAATATTCGAAAAGCCTCTATTTTATCGCTTTATTCAGGAGCTGATTTCATTAAAACTTCTACCGGAAAGGTTTACGAGGGAGCAACCTTGGAGGCAGCCTACGTCATGTGTCTGACTCTGAAGGAATATTATCAGCAAACAGGCATAAAATGTGGCTTCAAAGCTTCGGGAGGTATTTCAACAACTGAAGATGCTGTGAAATACTACACAATCGTGAAAGAAATACTTGGAGAAGATTGGTTAAATAACGAGTATTTCAGAATCGGAGCAAGTAGATTAGCAAAAAATTTGCTCGAATCCATCGGAAATTAAACGATTACATATCTAAAACAAAAATGTCGGGCCTTAAGAGTCCGACATTTTTGTTTATAAGAGTATATTCTTTTAAAACTTTCGTTCAGCAATGTAGTCAATAGCCATCAACAAAGCTTTTCTTTCCGGAGAATCTTCAAGCTTGAAAATCAACTGTTCAGCCCTTTGACTATAGCGATTTATTGCCTCATAAGCATATTCTATTCCTCCGTTTTCTTTCGCAAATGCTATCATTTCATTGATCTCACTTTCATTGGGTTCAGGTTTGGCTAAGTATGATTTTATTCTATTCTGCTCACTTTCTGAAGCATGCTCAAATGCATATATCAGCGGCAAAGTTACTTTTCCTTCCCGGATATCATTTCCCGTAGGTTTGCCAACATTATCACTGAAATAATCAAATATATCGTCACGCAACTGGAAACAGATTCCCAAACACTCTCCCATCTCCGTAAATATCTCTGCCTGTTCATCCGAAGCACCCACCGAAAAAGCACCGATACGCATAGCAACAGACATCAACGAAGCAGTTTTTTTACGAATCACCTCATAATAGTCCTTTTCGTTGAAACTGATATCTTTTGCAATATATAACTGATTCAGTTCACCTTCCGCTAAGTTTCTACCTAAATCGGAAATGCTCGATATCAAATCAATATTTCCGGTCAAAACACTCTTAATCAACGCTGTTGATAAGAAAAAGTCGCCCACAAGAACTGCAACCTTATTGTCGAATACAGCATTGACCGAAGGCAATCCTCTTCGCAAATTAGAATCGTCCACGACATCGTCATGAATCAACGAAGCCGTATGAAGCAACTCAATCGTTATGGCAGCATTGTACGTTATTTCATTGACTTTGCCGCATGCTTTAGCAGCTAAAAGGAGGAGAATCGGGCGAATTTTTTTCCCATCAGTTTTGATAGTGTATTCAATAACATCCTGAATATGTTTATTATCAGAATGAATTGAATCTTTATAATAGGTATTGAATCTATTTAATTCGTCCTCTATAGGTTTTGCGATCAGAAGCTTCTTATCCATAAAAATACGCTTACGGTGCAAAAATATAAATAATTCGGAGTTTAAGAGCATTAATTTGTAACTTTACATAGCACAGAAAGCGATTTATTTAGAATTCTTATAGAATCGATTGCCAAATGCAGCAATAAAAGTTCTTATTTTTACTTCCTGTAAAAAAAGAGGCTTACAGATTCAGTTAAGTACACATTTTATAATCAAATATATTACAACGGATGAAATTATTTCTTTTAGATGCTTATGCATTGATATACAGATCATATTATGCATTTATAAAATCTCCAAGAGTCAATTCGAAAGGGATGAATACATCAGCCATTTTCGGATTTGTAAACACTCTTGAAGATCTTCTTAAAAAAGAAAATCCTACACATATTGCCGTTGCCTTTGATCCTCCAGGAAAAACATTCCGGCACGAGGCATTTGATGCATACAAAGCACAACGTGAAGCCACACCAGAAGATATTAAACTGGCTGTTCCTTACATCAAAAACATCATTGAAGCATACAATATCAAACTGATAGAAGTTTCTGGTTTTGAAGCTGATGATGTGATTGGAACACTATCAAAACAGGCAGAAGAGGAAAATTTTGATGTCTACATGATGACTCCTGATAAAGATTACGGACAGTTGACCAGCCCGAAAATCAAAATTTACAAACCAAAATATGGAGACAACGGATTTGAGACTCTCGATGATGAAGCCATAAAAGCAAAATATGGTCTCTCCTCTCCTCTTCAGATGATCGACTATCTCGGACTAATGGGAGATGCATCCGATAACATTCCGGGCTGTCCGGGAGTCGGCCCCAAAACCGCCCAGAAATTATTATCGGAATATCATTCGGTCGAAGGAATCTACGAACATATCGGAGAACTGAAAGGAAGCATTAAAACCAAACTCGAAGAAAATAAAGAACAGGTAATTTTTTCAAAATTTCTGGCAACTATCAAAACAGATGTTCCGGTGAAATTTCATCCGGAGGAATTTTTGAAAAAAGAGATGGACAGCGAAAAAATAAGAAAGATTTTCGAAGAGCTCGAATTTCGCAACATTCTCAACAGAATTCTTCCCGAAAATAAAAACGAAGAAAATTCATCGAAAAACGGGCCGATTCAAACTAATTTCTTTGCAGAATTTGAGGACAATCCATCGGATGAAATAAAATATTCAAATCTCAGAGACTTAAAAAGTACTACTCACAACTATTATCTTGTTGATAGTGAAGAAAAAATAGACGATTTAGTTGCTAAAATTAATGATCAGAATTTTTGCTCATTTGACACGGAAACAACCGGAATCGATCCGCTTTTAGCCAATTTGGTCGGAATGTCATTTTGTTTCAAGAAAAATGAAGCATACTATGTTCCCGTTCCGCAAGAATTTGAAGAAGCAAAAAAAATTGCAACAAAATTTAAGTTTTTTTTAGAATCTGATAAAATTCTGAAAATCGGGCAAAACATCAAGTACGATATGCTTGTGATGAGAAAATACGACATCCGAATAGATGGCCCTTTGTTCGATACGATGATTGCACATTATCTGCTCAATCCGGAACTTCGCCACAACATGGATTATCTGGCAGAAACCTATCTTCAGTATCAAACCATACATATCGACGAGCTTATCGGTCCGAAAGGAAAAAATCAGAAAAACATGGCTCAGTTGGAACCAAAAGCAATTCTGGATTATGCAGCTGAAGATGCAGATATCACATTGCAACTGAAAGAAGTTTTTGAGAAAGAAATTGAAAAACAGCAACTCAAAAAACTTCTTTACGAAATAGAGCTTCCGCTTATCAAAGTCCTTTGCGAAATGGAAGCAACCGGTGTGAAAGTGGATGTAAAATCATTGAAAGAATATTCTGCGGAACTCACAGAGAAATTACGCAAAATAGAAAAAGAAATTATTGAACTGGCCGGGGTAGAATTCAATATTAATTCGGCCAAACAAGTAGGAGAAGTTCTTTTTGAACGGTTGAAAGTAGTAGAAAAAGCCAAAAAAACAAAAACCGGCCAATACACGACCAGCGAAGAAACCCTTGAAAGTCTGAAAGACAAACATCCGGTAATAAATAAAATACTAGAATACAGAGGATTAAAAAAATTATTAAGCACATACATTGATGCGCTGCCACAATTGATAAATCCTTTGACCGGCAAAATTCATACTTCATTCAACCAGGCCACAACAGCTACCGGACGCCTAAGTTCGACAAATCCGAATCTTCAAAACATTCCTATCCGGGATGAAGAAGGACGGGAAATCCGAAAATCATTTGTTGCTGACCAAGGAAGTACCTTTTTATCAGTCGATTATTCACAGATAGAACTTCGTATCATGGCTCATTTGAGTCAGGATCCGAATATGGTGGAAGCATTTGTGGAAAATCAAGACATCCATGCAGCAACTGCCGCAAAGATATATAAAACTGATATAGAGCATGTTACTAAAGATATGCGTCGCAAAGCCAAGACTGCTAACTTTGGTATCATATACGGTATCTCTGTTTTCGGGCTGGCCGATAGGCTCAGCATACCACGCAGCGAAGCAAAAGAATTGATTGAAGGATATTTTGCAACATATCCGCAAGTAAAAAAATACATGGACGAAAGCATACAAATAGCTAAAAATAAAGGATATGTAGAAACCATATTCGGAAGGAAACGATTTTTGGCAGACATCAACTCTAAAAATGCAATTGTTCGTGGCTATGCCGAGCGAAATGCCATCAACGCTCCGATTCAAGGAAGTGCTGCCGACATCATCAAAGTGGCCATGGTAAATATCTACAATCGGTTCAAAAATGAAAATATTCGTTCGAAAATGATTTTGCAAGTGCATGACGAATTGAATTTTACCGTATTCAACGAAGAATTGTCACACGTGGAACAGTTGGTTATCGAAGAAATGGAAAATGCCATTAAACTGATTGTTCCTCTAAAAGTAGATGCCGGAATAGGCAAAAACTGGCTGGAAGCACATTAATCGAATTCATTACTCTGATATATAAATATTTATATTTTCAATTATGCAATTTATCCTAAAATATTTAGACCAGATTGTACTTATTCTTGTCGGATTGTTCATCGCATTAAATCCGTCTGTTTTTGTGCGTGGATATGGAGCAAAAGTCATTAAAACACAAAAATTAGTAAGAATTTTAGGAATTGCTCTCATGGTTATTTTTTTAATAAACATCATTTATTTAACTATTAAAAAATAAATAAACTACTGTTTTTCAAAAAGATAAATAAACAAAAAAGCAATACCTGCAGCGTATTATTTAGAAGAAAAAAAGAAAAGGCATGCAGTAAGAAAAGAGATGACCTGTCAAATAATTGCTTATGGTAAAGATATCATGATGGTGAGAATCTTGTTCCGGAAAACGGAGAAGATCACACCATAGACACATCCGTATGTATAAATTTCTTATAGTATTTCCGGAATCTATGAAATTACGGGAGACCGAAAAATGGAGATATGGAAAGCGGGTAACAGACTGTATACAGCACCGGAGGCGATACACCGGATTACTCATCTGAAACCTGCTGAAATTAGGGATGTGTTCAATCCTTTTCGTGTAGATCTGATGATATCTTTTAAACGGAAAAGAACAATTTAGTATATAAAATTGATTTTCAGAAAATTGTCGTATCAATTAATTTCATATAATTTTTTTACGAATAAATAGACACAATGATTTTACTCTCAATACAAGACTATTTAATTCAAAACATCGATACCTATGGATATTTAGGTCTGTTTTTAGTTTGTTTTCTGGCAGCGACAATTCTGCCCTTCAGCTCCGATTTTCTTTTTGCAGCCCTTATTATAATGCCCAAATTTGACCCCTGGACATGTATTTTCGTGGCCACATTAGGAAATTGGGGAGGTGGCATGACAAATTATTTTCTGGGAAAACTGGGAAGAATAGAATGGATAGAGAAATATTTGAAAATCAAGAAAGAAAAGATACTGAAAATGCAGCATTGGATACAAGGAAAAGGAGGTGCTTTTCTGGCATTCTTTAGTTTTGCTCCTTTTGTGGGAGATGTCATGGCTGTTGCATTAGGATATATGCGAGCAAATGTCTACACCGTGACACTGAGCATGCTACTAGGAAAGTTCAGCCGATATGTCGTTGTATATTATGCCGTTAAATTCGGAATACAGTTAATTCACTAAAATAAAAAGCTTAGAAAGCAATAACAATGAGCACCATTTTATTTGACGAAATAATTTTTGGTCCTATCCACAGCAGAAGACTAGGCATCTCTCTAGGCATCAATCTATTGCCTACAAACGGAAAAAAATGTTCATTCGACTGCATCTACTGTGAATGTGGTTATAACAAAGATTTCAAGACAGACTCTCCCCTACCCTCGCGGGAAGCTGTTTATGAAGCCTTGAAGAACAAACTTGCACAACTCAGGAAAGACAACATCTTCCCCGACGTATTCACTTTTGCCGGAAACGGAGAACCAACTATGCATCCCAAATTTGCGGAAATAATAGATGACACCATTTCCCTGAGAGATGCATATTTCCCGAACGCAAAAATCAGCGTACTTTCCAACGCAGCACATATACATAGAAAAAGCATATTCGAAGCTTTAAAAAAGGTCGACAACAACATTCTGAAACTAGACTCCGGAAAGATTGAAACCATCCGACTGATGGACAGACCACTTCCAAAAGATTATAGTGTGGAAAGGCAAGTGAAACTGTTACAACAATTTGAGGGCAATTTCATCCTTCAAACCATGTTTCTTCGAGGCGAACACGAAGGTCAAAAGGTTGACAACACGACCGAAGAAGAATTAGATGCCTGGATAAAAACGCTGGAAGCCACCCAGCCCAAAGAGGTAATGATTTACACAATCGACCGTGAAACCCCAGAAAAACAGCTGGAAAAGGTCTCTTTGGAAGAACTAAAATCCATTGCTCTACGGATAGAGAAGCTAGGATTCAAAACAAACGTAGCAGGCTAAATCCATTTCAAGAATACAACCCTAACAACTTAAACTATTTATAAACTGAAATACTATGGTTACTATCGTATTTTCCCATCCCTGGCATGGAAGTTACAACAAAGCCATTCTGGATGCTATCACTCATCAATTGGAGAAAAAAAATAAAGAATATCAAGTACTTGACTTACATAAAGACGGTTTCAATCCGGTATTTTCAGAAGCGGAACTCTCCCTCTATAATCAGGGAAAAGCATTGGACCCGCTGATTCTGAAATATCAGGAATATATCGGAAAATCCGAGCAGATCATTTTCATGTTTCCCAACTGGTGGAATTCGATTCCGGGCATTTTGAAAGGATTTTTCGATAAAGTACTTCTCAAGGATTTCGCATTCAATTACGAAGGAGGCTTCAACCCGCTCCTATCCATTGATAAAACTCTTGTAATCACCACTTCGGAGCATCCTAGCGCCAATTTTGATTATTTCATCAATCATTGTTTCGCCGAAGACATGCTCGCCAGTGTGGGCATACGAAACATGACATGGCTGAGCTGTGTGGGAACAACTCACGGCGGAGATGAAAACCGGAAAGCATTTCTGGAAAAAGTGCTGGAAAATATTCATTGAGATTAAGCTTATAAGCAAGAAATATACAGCAGACCGAATCTATAAATTCCGGCTACTGTATTTATTGTATAAGCCGAAACACAGAAATCATGATAAACTCCATTTTCAATCAAATATCCTATTCAAAATCAATTTCTGAAAGATAAGGATTCATATCTCAACCCAATTTCCTCAAGTCTATTTTTGAGATAATCTCTGAACAAAGAAAATCTGAATTTATAGTTTTACATGTTCTTTTCGATTTCTTGTGTAACAGAAAAAATAAATTAACAATACATTGACATTTTCTCCCTGTTAAAGCAGATATATTTGTACATGTATTAACTACTTAATATACGTATATAAAAAGATTCGTCGAAATGAAAAAAATTATAGTATCATCGGTCATTGCATTCTTCATTTTAGCTACTGCTTCTCTGAATGCACAGACTGGACTGAAAAAAACAGAACTGACAAAAAAAGAAAATACAGCTGCCAAGATAGATGCTAAAAGGGTGAATCAGAAAGCGAAGGAAGATATCAAACCCCTTGTAAAGAAAACTCCTGAAGAAACTCACAAATCAGCATCTCAAACTATTAAGGAGCATAAGAAAATAGCTGAAAGTAAGAAGGATTTGGTGAAATCCGAGCCCAAACCGATCAAGACAAAATCGAATTTGAAACCGAGTACGAAAACAACAGATAAAGCGGTATAATTCATAGCATATAAAACTTTTACTAATCATTTTTTCCTGTTTAAACAAATAAATGAAGGCTGCTCTCAGAAAAGGGAACAGCCTTCTTACCTGTATAAAAAACCCCTTTTTCGGAATTGAAAACTCTCAAGCTACACTAAAACTATCCTTTTCACCTTTACCCATTTCATTCGTATGGATATCATGTTCTGAGACATGCTATAAACAAATGAATATTCAAACAACTGGTTTCCGGAGAAAACAAAAAAGTCCGAAAGGATTATTTTTCAACCTTTCGGACACTATATTTTTCAGTAAGACTAAACGAATTATACGTTGAAACGGAAATGCATGATATCGCCGTCCTGTACAACATATTCTTTGCCTTCCACACCCATTTTTCCGGCTTCTTTCACAGCCGCTTCAGAACCATACTTGATGAAATCATCATATTTGATAACTTCTGCACGGATGAATCCTTTTTCAAAATCGGTGTGAATCACTCCGGCAGCCTGAGGTGCTTTTGAACCATTCAAATACGTCCAGGCACGCACTTCCTGCACACCACAAGTGAAATATGTTTCCAGATTCAAAAGCTTGTAAGCAGCCTTGATAAGGCGGGCTACACCGGATTCTTCCAATCCGAGTTCGGAAAGGAACATCTCGCGTTCATCGTAAGTCTCAAACTCAGCAATTTCCGATTCAATCTTAGCTGCAACCACGAGTAAATCAGCATCTTCTTCTTTGATGGCCTCGCGTACGAGATCCACATATTTATTACCGCTCACCGCAGAAGCCTCGTCCACGTTACAAACATAAAGCACCGGTTTGTAAGTCAATAGATAAAGCTCACGGGCAATTTTCTCGTCGTCTTTCTTGTCAAAAGTCACTGTACGAGCCGATTTCCCCTGCTCCAAAGCTTCTTTGAATCTCAAAAGCACTTCATAAGTAGCTTTAGCCGCTTTGTCACCGCCAGTCTGAGCCTGTTTCGCCACCTTCTGAATACGGCTTTCTACTGTCTCCAGATCTTTCAGCTGAAGTTCAAAATCAATAATCTCTTTGTCACGAATCGGATTCACACTTCCATCTACATGAGTAATGTTGTCGTCATCAAAGCAACGCAAAACATGTAGAATCGCGTCAGTTTCACGGATGTTGGCAAGAAACTTATTTCCCAAGCCTTCCCCTTTGCTGGCGCCTTTCACCAATCCTGCTATATCTACAATTTCAACAGTCGTGGGAACAATTCGCTGCGGATGTACTAATTCTGCCAATTTATTCAGACGTTCATCAGGAACAGTAATTACACCCACATTCGGTTCAATCGTACAGAAAGGGAAGTTTGCCGATTGTGCTTTCGCATTCGACAAACAGTTAAATAAGGTCGATTTCCCTACGTTCGGAAGTCCCACAATACCACATTGAAGAGCCATATATCTATCTAATATTTAATTTTTCAGCTCGCAAAGTTACAAAAACTTTGCCGCAATGCCTAATAGGAATCTCCCTTCTCTAAAACACCCGATATCCAAGAGAAAGAAATACTGTCCTGTTTTTAGCTTTGCCTTTACCTCGTCTGATATCTACACGCCCAGATTCATATCCGCTAGTGAACGTGAACCGTTTGAATTCTGCACCGAAAGAGACAATTAAGCCTGAATCGAACCTGTGAAACGTGCTATTAAATGTTTTCTCTTGTTTATAAGGGGATATTTTTTGAACAGATGTATGCGAATAATAATAATTAATTGGAAAAGGTTCTTTCCTTGTTCCGCTAATACCCAAGCCCGCATATCCGCCCAAAGCCGCATTGAAACGAATATTTTTGACTGAATATCTGTAACCGGCCATCACAGGAACCTGTAAATAACGAGCCTTCAGGTCGACGTATTGAGTATAACTGTGATACGCTCCGTTGTTCCAGAAAACAAAATAATTACTGACGGAAAGGGCTGAATTCTTTGCTCCAAAAGTCAATCCCGAACGAAGGAAAAACGAAGGCGTGAAATTTCGGTCGAGCACAGCATCAAAACGATAACTGGTCTTAGCGGAAACTTCCTCATAGTCGGAGTACATATTAAAGATATTGATTCCTCCTCTCACTTCGAGAGAAACAGGATTTTCCTGCGACCGGACAGGAAACATTACAACGATAAAAAGGATGAATGCAGAAAGAATAGTTTTAGTAAAGAGCATAATATAGATTTAATATCAAAAAATATTATCTGCAAAAATACGAATTTTTCTTTTCAGGAAATCGTCCTTCTCTCTTTGATATCTCACCAATTCTTCTCTTCTTACAATATCTACAAGCTTCGGACACAGGCAATGTGTCACTCTAACTTATCTTGCAGACACGACATTCAGTAATACAGAATATCAAACAATCATCAATCGGTTGCAAGCAACGACACATCGGATATTCCATCCGTCTTTACAACAACAATTACTTCAGGGAAACGAAACATTAAATTACCATTGAAAAGCTGAATATACTAGCATAGAATACAACCGTCCTGACCAAATGTGAATATAAAATGAGAAATTGATTATTGAAAGAAATCCAAGAATAAAGAAAATGTGATTATTTAACTATTTAAACAAAAATTCGAAACATTTTTCTACTTCAAAATGCACTTTTAAAGACAAAAACCAAATTATCAATATGTAAACATACAAATAGATTAATCACATCTCGTACAAATTCAGTCTTCAATTAAAGATATATGATTAAAAACATATTTTTTCTCTTATTTTTTGTCTCAAAAACTGAGTACCAAAAAGTTTTTCTTGCCGTTTTACTTATATAAATTATTTTTGCTTTTTTTTAATCTTACTCGATATTCAAAAAGAAAATATATTCAGAGCAGGAAATATCAAAAATATGTAGTAAACAGATAAGTAGAAAGTAATGCGCTTATGGCGGAATTGGATGCGAAAGAACAAGACATGAAATTGTGGACTGCTTTTAGAAACGGAAACGAAAAAGCGTTTAGTACAATTTTCAATGAACATGCAAAAGCTTTGTTCTGCTATGGGACAAAGTTTGTAGCAGATAAAGAACTGGTTAAGGACTGTATTCAGGATCTGTTTGTCAAACTGTACAACAATCGCCAAAATTTAAGCCAGACCAACAATATCCGGCTTTATCTCTTTCGCGCATTAAAAAACAGATTACTGGATGAAATATATACATGCAAAGAAACTGTGTCCCTGTCTTACCAAAATGATTTTCCGGAATTGAAACATAGTGAAGAAGTTGAAGAAGAAAATTGGATCCAGACCTTGCGTATCCGGCAGCTAAAAAAAGGAATAGAAAATCTGACACCTCGCCAACGGGAAGCGATCTATTTAAGATACACACTTGAAATGCCTTTGGACGATATCTCTTCTCTTTTGGAAATGAATTACCAGTCTGTAAAAAATTTACTTCATCGTTCGATAGAAAAATTAAGAAAAGAAATTGTTGTTGGTTTACTAATACTCATAATATTAATCGTGTAATCCTCAGAGATCACCTTCTGATTAAAAACTGATATTAAATTATCAACATCGAAGAAAACAATGAAAAAGAACATGAAATATAGATTATATGATGTTGAGCAATGGCTTGAAGACGCTGATTTCTTGCAGTGGGTAAAAAATCCCAGATCAAAGCAAGAAGCTATTTTTGCTCCTCTGCTAAATGAAAAAAGTGAAGTTTCGGAAAAAATGTCAACAGCAATCAGGCTTTTACAAAACATGGGGCAAACCGACCTGACATTGAGTGATGAAGAAGTCGCTAAAATGTGGAAAAATGTGGCCGACAGGACTTTTCGCCACAATACCCTTCCCAATCTTTATTTGAAGAGAAAAACAATATTCTTTTCCGCTAGTGCTGTTTTATTATTGACAATTGTCAGCGGATTGTTATTGTATTGGAAAAACAACCAACCGTTCGATTACCTTTCCTGGTCTCAACAAATGGCTCCACACACAAGTACAGAAGCCAAATTAATCATTCCCGAACTAGGCTCGGTCACACTTTCCGACAGAATGCAGGTAGCCATAAGCAAAACAGGAAAAATAGCTTTACATTCTTTACAAGGAGAAATAGTAGCACTTGAAAACAAGGCATCTTCCGGAAAAGAGATGGGAATTTTGTCAATTCCTTCCGGAAAACGAGCTTCGCTTGTTCTAGCTGATGGAACTAAAATAGAAGTTTGCCCCGGTAGCCGGATTATATTCCCATTGAAATTTGGAGATAAAAAAAGAGAATTATTTATACAGGGTGAAGCATTTTTTCAAGTTTCAAAAAACAAGCATTGGCCTTTTTTAGTAAAAACGGATAAAATGAATGTGGAAGTGCTGGGAACAAGCTTTAACGTAAATGCTTATCCCCGGAGCAGCGAACAATCCGTAGTTCTGGTCAACGGCTCGGTAAGTGTAAATATAGACAACAGAAATGCCATCCGGATTCGACCCAACCAAAAATATACATACAATCTGAATCATCGGATAGAAACAGTGGAAAATGTGGATGTAAATCCCTACACAAGTTGGAAAGATGGCTACTTTATCTTCAACAGCGAAAGGCTCAAAGTGGTTTTGGACAAACTTAGCGGCTATTATGGAGTAGCAATGCACTATCGGATAACCGACATGAACGATATCCGCCTATCTGGAAAATTGGATTTAAACAGCAGCCTGGAAACAGCCTTGAAAATAATCTCAACCACAACTCCAGTAGATTACCAAATAAAAAAATCAGCAGTAGAAATTCAGATAAAACATTAAATAATAAAGCCTATGCAGAAATAGAAGACAACGAAAAACAAACAACGGGGAATATTCGCAGTATTCCCCGCAAGACTCTGATAAAAGATTAATACTTAGTAGTAAAACTGTTATTTACCAAAATCGCTGTGAATTTATGAAAAAAAATTGCACATCACACTTGATCAAACGAAGAATCAATAATTCGTTGCGAATTATTAGTTTTCTTTTTTTATTTCTCCTGCCGGGAATCATTTCAGCCCAGGCACCGTCTTCTGACAAGAAATCGGATCGCATCACCATACACGTGAAAAACAAAACGTTAAAAGAGGTATTTAAAGAAATTGAAAGAAAAAGTGAATATATTTTCATCTACAATGACAATGTTATTGCTTCCGGTAAACTCATTGACGTGGCTGCGAATAATGAAACCATCGAACAGGTGCTTACAAGAGTACTCACAGGAACAGCTGCTTCTTATAAAATAACCAACCGCCAGGTTGTTATTTACCGTAGTAACGACAAAAAAGATGTTAGTAATGTTGAAAGTCCCGTCTCTATCAGCGGAACAGTGGTAGGCGAAGACAGTGAACCTCTGGCCGGAGTCACCGTGGAGGCAAAAGGCACATCCACCACAACAGCGACCGATTTAGATGGACATTTCACTCTGAATTTAGCCAAAGCAGCTTCCTTGCTGTCATTCTCGTATGTAGGTTTTAAAACACAGGAAACTGCTCCGAAAAAAAACATGAAAGTGGTTTTGAAGGAAGATTCCAGACTCATTGACGAAGTCGTAGTTGTGGGCTATGGAGCCGTGAAAAAAAATGACCTGACCGGTTCTGTATCTTCACTGAAAGAAAAAGATTTTAACAGAGGAGTGGTTTCATCTCCAACAGAAATGCTTCAGGGAAGAGTTTCCGGCGTTCAAATCACCAACAACGGAGGCGAACCGGGAGCCGGAGTTTCGGTACGTGTCCGGGGCACCAACTCTATCCGCTCGGGACAAGATCCGCTGTATGTTGTAGACGGCATCCCGCTTGATATCACAGACATTCAGGCTGAAGGCGCATCCACGACCGGCGTTGGAGACGCTGCGTCAAAAAACCCGCTCAATTTTCTAAATACGGACGATATAGCTTCTATCGACGTTCTGAAAGATGCCTCAGCAACAGCCATCTACGGATCGAGAGGTGCCAACGGAGTCATCATTATCACGACTAAAAAAGGAGCTGAAGGAAAGAGTCAGGTCAGTTATTCCGGTTATGCAGGCCTCTCTTTCCTGCCAAAGAAATACGATGTTTTATCGGCGTCTGAATTTAATACCGCACGTAAACAACTGAACCTGCCTTCAGCTGATGCAGGATATACAACCGATTGGCAAGACGAAATTTTTCGGACAGCAATGGTTCAAAACCATAATTTGTCTATTGTGGGAGGAAACAAATCATCAAGCTACCGAGCTTCTTTAGGCTACATGGATCAAGACGGAATCATCAATAAAACCGGGATGAAAAAATATTCAGGAAGGTTGAATATGACCACAAAGGCCCTCAACGACCGTCTTACTCTGGAAATAGGCATGACCGCAGCACGAACCAATGACCAACGTGCACCTTTAGGTGAAACGGGAGGTATAGAGGGAGATATGATTCTATCGGCTCTGAAACTAAATCCTACCTATCCTGTATACAACCAGGATGGAACTTACTACCAGGTGTCCGACCAGGTACGCAATCCGGTGGCAATGATCAACTTGACCAATGACAATACCCAGACAGATAGGTTATTGGCTAATGTAACTGGAACACTCCGCTTGTTCAAAGGATTGAACTATAAGATGAACCTATCGGTAGACGAAACAAAAATAACCCGCAAAGTAACCCAGGACGCACAGCTTTCTTACATGGAAAACGGAGGAACAGCCTCTATCGGAAATGTGGAAAAAAGCAGTAAAATGATTGAAAACTATTTGACTTATGAATTTTCCTCTAAAGACAATAAGCACAAGTTCAATCTGTTAGCAGGACATTCTTTTCAAAAATTCAGAAGATATATCTACTCTTTTACAGAAGATGGATTTGAGTCGGGAACTATCGACTATTTGAATAATTTGGAGTTGGGACACTACACACAAGCCACTACTTCTTCTGATATTACAGTAGACAAGCTACAATCATTTTTTGGACGCATTAACTATAATTTTTTGGAAAAATACCTACTTACTCTAAATTTCCGTGCAGATGGATCCTCTAAATTTGGAAAAGACAACAGATACGGATATTTTCCTTCAGCTGCATTTGCCTGGAGAGCTTCGGAAGAGGAATTTATCCGTAAACTAAATATTTTCAGCATGTTGAAATTACGTCTTGGTTGGGGAATCACCGGAAATCAGGAAATTATTTCAAAACAGTCTCAAACAACCTTGGGAACCGTGACCGGAGCAAGCTTGGATGGAGGAAGTACACTCGTACCGGGATACACAGTCACCAGAACACCCAATACTCATCTCAAATGGGAAGAGTCCAAACAATACAATGCCGGTATTGATTTTGGAATATGGAATAACAGGTTGAGTGGAACCCTCGATGCTTTCTACAAAACCACCTCTAATTTAATCTTCTACAAAGCTGCTGCTGCTCCCTCCCTGGGAACAAATGTCTATACCAATCTGGATATCGACTTAATCAACAAAGGGTATGAGATTGCCCTTCAAGGTGTACTTATAGCGAAAAAGAACTTAAACTGGACAGTGAATGGAAATTTCTCAAAAGATGTCAATCGCGTAAAGAATTACCCCTATTCCAAAGTTCCGACAGGATATCCGAGTGGCCCCGGAATCACAGGTACACCCACCCAATATATCATCAACAATGAGCCGCTGGGTACATTTTGGGGCAAAACATTTATCGGCTACGACGAAAACGGAAAGAGTTTATACCAAACAGATGAAAACGGAAATGCTGTGGAAGGAGTCATTGGACATGCCCTGCCTGATTTCACTTACAATTTCGGGACAAACATCACCTGGAAACGATTTGATTTAGGACTGAATTTTAATGGCATCTATGGAAATGACGTTTACAACAACCTCGCCAATATTATGGATCAGATGACTCTCTTTGGTAGCGGATGGAATACAACACCTGCTGCTCTCAAGTCGGGTCAATCTACCGGTGATGTATTAAACTTTTCCAGTAAGTACATCGAAGACGGTTCATTCCTGAGGCTGTCTAATGCCACTTTGGGATACACCGTAAATCTACCCCGCTCTTGGGGAATTAGCCACCTGAGAGCTTATGTATCCGGCACCAATTTATTTGTTATCAGCAACTATTCGGGATACGATCCGGAAATGAACGTAACACGCGTAACAAACGGAATTCCGGCAATTGGTATCGGATGGACTACCTATCCGAAAGCAAGAACCTTCTCCATGGGTGTTAATATTGAGTTTTAATTGAATGAAAGCCTGTGAATTATGAAAAAGTTATATATATTTTTCTTCGTGATCTTATTTGGGGTTGTATCTTGTGACCTTAAAGAAGAAGTCCTGAACGAACAAGATGGAGAGACAATCCTCTCCGATAGCACCAATGCGGATAATCTAGTAGCGCCCGCATATACCTTTCTCCGGGATTTGCAAAGCCGGGGAGCCGGCTGGACTGTCGGTGAGACATGCACCGACGAAGCTGTCTTCCCTACACGTGGAGCCAATTGGAACAGTGCTGATTACCGCACTATTTTCACACATGATTATACTGCTTCCAACAGCTATATAAAAAATACATGGAACAGTTACCTGATCGGATTTGCCCGGTGTAATGTAGCTATCTATTACCTGAGCAAGATGTCGCAAACGGCCAAAATAAAACAGTATATCTATGAAGCTAGATTCGCACGGGCTTTATCCATGTATCTGGTGAATGATTTATTCGGACAAATGCCCTACAGAGAGTGGACAGATATAAGTTTTACTGAAACTCCACAATACCTGACGCGTACACAGATTACCCAGAAGATCATCGACGAACTAAACGAGATTATTCCATTAATGGCACAAAAAGGAGATATCCCCTATGGACGTGTCACCAAAGCTGCTGCGCAAATGCTACTGGCTAAAGTGTATCTGAATAATCAGGTATACACCGGTACAGCACCCGCATTCAGTGATGGTACAGCCAAATGGGCGGAATGTATTTCCATCTGCGACGCTATTATTAATTCGGGGAAATATTCTTTGGCGGATGATTTCTGGAAATTGTACCTGTCTGACAACGCTGCTTATTCGGATGCAACAGAAACAATTCTGCCTATCATCTACAACAGCCAGTTAGGTATTGGAGGAATTCCATGGGTAAATATGACCCTCAATTACAATCAGGCTTTTGGCAATTACAAAACCTCAAACCTGTGGAATGGATGCTGTACAACCCCAACTTTCTATGCTACCTGGGATCAGTCCGACCCTCGCTTTAAAGACAATCGTCTGAAAAGTCTCACCGGATTTAACCTGGGATTATTAGTCGGTCAGCAATTTAATGCCTCGGGAGACAGTCTTTTTACAAAAGACGGAAACCGACCGTTGAAGTTTACTCCGGAATTCAGCAATGATAACTCTTTGGAAGAACAAGGAATACGGGTAGTCAAATATGCGCCGGATCCCACCACTAATTATCCGGGATCTAGCCAAAATGATTTTCAGTATTATCGCCTTGCCGACGCCTATCTGATGAGATGTGAAGCAAAATTTCGAAGTGGAGATATAGCTGGAGCATTGGCCGATATAAATACGCTGAGAGCTAAACGAGGAGTGAAAACTTACACCCAGGCAGAGTTGACATTAGATAAAATCTACAACGAACGAGGTTATGAATTCTATTGGGACAACAGCCGCAGAAACGATATGGTTCGTTTCAATACCTACTGTGCATCACGATATGAGAAAACAAATATCACACCGTCCTACAAAATATTACTCCCTGTGCCCCTGACTGCACATGACGGAGATTCCAATATCCAGCAAAATCCTGGATACGATTCATTCTAATTTCTTTCATACCCGGTGAGGGAGAAAACTCCCTCACTTTTTCTCAGATTTTATTTCCTTATCAAATAAGGAGATAGGACATTTATCAATCTGTAAATCCATATTGATTACTAAAAAAATACTTCATGAATTGGAAAAAATGGCTTACAGCAGCATTGTTGTTTCCGTCATCAATGTTTGCACAAAAATTTAAACCGGCACCTGATTGGTTGAAAACAGCTGCATTCTATCAAATTTATCCTCAAAGCTTCAAAGACAGTAACGGGGATGGAATAGGAGACATCAACGGAATCACCTCTAAACTTGACTATATCAAATGGCTTGGAATAGATGCAATATGGCTTAATCCTTGTTTCGAATCATCGTTCCAGGACGCCGGATACGATGTGACCGATTTCTATCGGGTAGCCAAAAGATATGGTAGTAATGCTGACCTAAAACGACTTTTCGAAGAAGCTCATCAACGCAACATCAAAGTTTGTCTCGATTTGGTCGCCGGACATACATCCATTGATCATCCCTGGTTCAGGGAATCACAGAAAGCAGCAAAAAACGAATATACCGATCGCTATATCTGGACAAACGACTCAACAGTAAAACCGGAGAGATATGTTTCCGGAAAATTTGAAAGAAACGGAAACTTCAGAAAAAACTTTTTCGATATTCAGCCGGCATTAAACTACGGCTTTGCCAACATCGATCCCACCCATCCGTGGGAACAACCGGTCACAGCTGCCGGACCACAAGCTACCCGGAAAGAATTAATGCAAATCATGGACTTCTGGATGTCAATGGGCTGTGACGGATTCCGTGTCGATATGGCTCCCTCTCTGATAAAAAATGACCCCGACAAAACAGAAACAAATAAACTTTGGACGGAAATTCGCCAACATTTCCAATCAAAATTTCCTCAGGGAATACTGATTGCTGAATGGGGGAATCCATCATCTGCCATCAAAGCCGGATTTATGATGGACTTTATTATCCATTTAGGCAATGATGGATACAGTTCATTATTTTTCAACCAGGAAGGAACCTATCGGCATGATACCTGCTATTTCAGCAAAGAGGGTAACGGTACTCCCAAAATTTTTGTAGATTATTATCTTGAACAACTGAAAAAGACAGGTGAAGACGGATATCTATGCGTTCCTACTGCAAACCACGATTACCAGCGTCCTCATTGCGGTACGCGCGATAGCGAAGACCAGCTACGCACGGTCACAGCGTTTTTGATGACCATCCCGGGAGTTCCCTTGTTTTACTACGGAGATGAAATTGGAATGCGCTTTATTTCCGGACTTCCCGACAAAGAAGGAAGCATGCTGCGAAAAGGCAATCGCGCAGGCTCGCGTACTCCCATGCAGTGGGATACCTCACGCGGAGCCGGATTCTCAACAGCCGATCCGGATAAGTTCTATCTTCCGATAGATTCGAGCGCTTACAGGCCGAATGTGGAAGCGGAAATGGCAAACCCATCTTCCCTACTCCATTTCAATCGCCGGCTTTTACAACTCCGAAAACAATATCCTGCTTTGGGTACAAGAGGAAATATCCGTTTTTTGTATGCAGAAGACAAGAAATATCCTTTAGTGTATGAACGAACCGACGGAAAAAATACATTTATCATTGTCATTAATCCGGCGGACAAAGAAGAAAAAATAGCTCTACCCTATAACGGTATCGCGAATATGCAATTTGAGCCTGTTTTAGAGAATCGTGTTGCCGTTCACTTTTCAGAGGATCAATTGTATATCGATACGGGAAAAGTAGCTTATGGAGTATTTAAAGTGAACAAGTTACTGCCAAAAAAATAAACATTGTTCTTCTTTTCCAAAACAAGTTGTCCATCTTTTTATTAAACTTCTGAATGAAATATATTTTCCTGCCAATTCTAATATTCTTTTGCTTTGCATCGAATATATCGGCTCAAGATCCCTGGGTAATGTCTACCGATTCTATTGTTCCGAAAAACTATTTCGGAGTATCTGTTGCCAACGGAATGATCGGCGTAGTTTCATCACCGGAACCTCTGAAAGTCAACAATGTAATCCTCTCCGGTCTGTATGACAAATTTGGACGTGGACGAGTCAGCAATTTCATTTCAGGATTCAATCTGCTAAATTTAAAATTATACATCAACGGGCGAGCCGTGACTGCCGAAAATGTCTCCGGTATGCATCAACAACTGGATATGTATCATGCAACGTTCACCACATCATTTGATTTTGGAAAACAGGCCTCCATCAAATACACCTACTGCGCATTACGCCACCTGCCTTATTGCATTCTGGCCAATATGGAAATCACAGCCAAAGAAAACCTGAATATTACAGTGGTTAACATGCTGCAAACTCCTAATGCCTTACGAAATCCGCAATATACATTCAATGAAATCAACCGAAAACATATCGGTATACAGATAATGGCTTCACAAGCCAAAAGCCCGACGGAAAAGTTTTTACTTTGTGCTGCGACTTCCTTTGCATTCACCGAAACAAGAGGAGAGGAACCGCATGTCATCCATGAAACGCCCGATAATAACCTCCAGCAAATGAAATTCTCGAAAGAAATCAAAGCCGGGGAAAACTATCAATTCGGATTGGTCGGAACAACACTTTCATCTGTCCATAGTGCCGATCCGGCCAATGAAGCAGAACGCTTGGTCATATTTGCCCGCCTGGAAGGAATGAAACGACTCACAGAGAAACATCGCGAGGCATGGAGCAAACTTTGGAACAGTGATATCCGTATCGAGGGAGACAAACAAGCTCAGCAGGATATCCACAGCATGCTCTACCATCTGTATTCATTCGCTTCTGTCGGTTCGGGGATGTCTCTTTCTCCCATGGGATTGTCTGGATTAGGATACAATGGCCATGTCTTCTGGGATGCAGAGACCTGGATGTTTCCTGTTCTATTGATTTTACATCCCGAAATGGCTGAAAACATGCTCGAATATCGATTACAGCGGCTGCAGGCTGCACGGGATAATGCATATACCCATGGTTACAGCGGCGCCATGTATCCATGGGAAAGTGCTGATAGCGGAGTAGAGGAGACTCCGATCTGGGCACTGGCCGGCCCCTTTGAACACCATATTTCCGGATGTGTAGCGCTGGCTGCATGGCAATATTATTGTGTGACGCAGGATGTAGACTGGTTACAAAAAAAAGGATGGCCTATTCTTTCCGAAACCGCGAATTTCTGGGTAAGCAGAGCTGAAAAAAATGCAACCGGAAAATATGAAATCAAGAACGTAGTAGCTGCCGATGAATATGCAGAAAATGTAGACAATGACGCCTTCACAAACGGAGTGGCTAAGATGAATCTTAAAAATGCAGCCATAGCTGCTTCCCTGCTTGGCTATCCCGGCAAAGCTATTTGGAAAACGGTAGCCGACAACTTACTGATAGAGCATTTTCCTGACGGCACAACACGCGAGCACTCCTCTTATCAGGGAGAAGCTGTCAAACAAGCAGACGTCAACCTGCTTGCCTATCCTCTCGGAATAATTAAAGACACTGCCCAGATACATAAAGATTTGAAATACTACGAAATAAAAATCCCGGAAAAGAATACTCCTGCCATGACCCAGGCTATTTTTTCGTTGCTGTATGCCAGATTGGGAAAAAAACAGAAGGCTTTACATTTTTTCAAGGATGCCTATCTACCTAATTTGTGCCCTCCTTTCAGAGTAATTTCTGAAACAAAGGGAGGTGACAATCCTTACTTTGCAACAGGTGCCGGTGGAGTTCTTCAGGCTGTTTTAATGGGATTCGGAGGGATAGAAATCACTCCGAAAGGAATTGCAACACATCCTTCGGTGCTCCCTGAAAAATGGAAATCACTGGAAATAACGGGCGTGGGAAAGGATAAAATAACCATTCGCAAAATGCAATAGACAAGGCTGATGATACTCTTACTTTTCAATTGATTCTTTTCATAAAAGGCTGTCAAACAAAAAGACAGCCTTTTCTTATCTTACCTTTCCCCTACCGACCGGAACCATTTACAGGCTATATTTTTGAAAACAATTATCCCTGTGGCTTATCCTTAACCTCTGAACGATTTACAACCACGTATACGCCTAAAAACAGGATTCAGCCCCTCCTTTTTTCCTGCAGACCCGAAGAATTTATAACGTATATTCCAAAAACATCCGTTTATCAGGCATTCCATTATTATAGGATTCCTTTTTTGATTATAATTTACAGACTGCTTATTTTTAACAACTTACAGACAATCCAAAAGTAAACGGGCCTGAAATTCATTCTTTATATTTTACCATCACACACAACCTGAATGCATACTTTATCATCGAATTTAGATTCTTCCAATGCATCAATAGCGGAAAATAGACAGTTCTTATTCGTCGCATGAAGCCAATTAGGAATAGCCATTTTCCAATGAAACAAAAATGGAGGCATTGACTTAGCTATTCGCTTTTAAAACCGGATAAAAAGAAATTGATACTTTGATTGAAATAATAAAAAAAAATCTCGAACAGCCATATAAAGAGGTAATTCCCTTATAAATATCTTATAATTCACATCTTACAAATATTTTATTTTTAACGCATTACAACGCCCTTTGATTGGTAAGTTTCCGATACTCTTTTAAAATAAATCCTTATTGAATATAAACGCTAATCTTTCTTTTTATATCTCCGGAAAGATAAATCTACATCCATCAATGGGAAATATTTATCCGAAGACAATGTGCAGAAACCAGCAATATGCAGTTTGTTCAAAACCAATGTCGGAAATTTAAATAAATTCTAAAGAGAGAAATGAATATACTTACTCATCCAAACACGGAATAAACAACATTCACTATCTTTGGACAACAAAAATGCGTAACTGCGATTTATATGTTCATCATCAATAAACAGGCGACCCGGGTTTATTCGAAAATCAGACACCGCCGCGGACACGGAATCCATTCTCCGTTTGTCTTCAGCTTCGTTACCAATATAGTGGAAAACAAGCATGCTTTTTACGCCTATTCAGACATTGAAACATACCTGTCGGAACGGCGGAAAAAAAAATACAAATCGAAAAAAATAAACAAATTGATCTTTCAGATCATTCTTTTTTATAAAAAAAATAATATTCTCGAAATAGGTTCCGGTAAAGATTACAATGCGCTCTATGCTTCGGCCATATCACAACAAGTCAAAATGACTTGTGTGGAAACCAGGACTTCACTGCGCAAACAGCTCTCTACCCTACTCTATGACTGGAAACACCCCATCAGTCTACAGGAAACGCTACCCCAAACCGCAGAAAAATTCGATTGCATACTAGTCGATTTCAAGCGTTATAGCGACAACCCGGAGGTACTTTGCGACTATCTTTTTGCTCACAGCAATGAAAATACGGTAATTATTCTAAACAATATAAGAACAAATCCCTCCGTTTATTCGTTAGTTCAGCAAATACGAAAAGACCAACGCGTGAGAATATCTCTGGATATGTATCAGACAGCCGTTTTCTTTTTCGATACAAAATATTACAAACGCAATTATTTACTGAGTTTTTAAACAATAACTATGGGAAAAAGCATCGTATATACAAAAACCGGCGACAAGGGAAAAACGTCTCTCGTGGGAGGAACACGTGTTCCGAAAACTCACGTACGCCTGGAAGCCTACGGCACTGTAGACGAACTGAATTCTTTTGTCGGCTCCCTGGCGATGGTCATCACAGACGAACAACTTACTGCTGATTTGACCTTCATCCAGCACAAACTTTTTTCAGTGGGAGGCTATCTGGCCTCTGAAGAAGATGTGGCTAAGAATGTGCCCAGCATCACCGAATCAGATGTCGATCGACTCGAAAAAGAGATGGACAGAATCGACGACCTCATTCCGCGACTCAACCAGTTTGTACTGCCCGGCGGAAGCGAGAGTGCCGCCAGAGCGCATATTTGCCGCTCGGTGTGTCGACGCGCCGAACGCAGAATTTATGAAGTCTCGGAACACTATCCTGTTGGCGAGCAAATATTTAAGTTCATCAACCGACTTTCCGATTTCTTTTTCGTAATGGCAAGATTTGAATCTGTGAAAAATGGAAAAGAAATTTTTTGGGATAAAAGTTGCTGCTAAAAAATATTATTATACATTTGCGGAAAAATTTGAATAATATATTATTAATCTAATAATAAGGAGGAAAACATGTATTGGACATTAGAATTGGCTTCCAAGCTCGAAGATGCCCCATGGCCTGCAAGCAAAGATGAATTAATTGATTATGCTCAACGTTCGGGTGCTCCGCTTGAGGTGATCGAAAACCTTCAGGAACTTGAAGACGAAGGGGAAGTATACGAATCAATTGAAGATATCTGGCCGGATTATCCGAGCAAAGAGGATTTCTTTTTCAACGAGGACGAATACTAACACTTAAGAAGATATTTTCTTCTAAACTCTTCTTAAAAGAAAGCATATACAAAAGGAGGGATTAAGATAACTATGTGTTATCTTAATCTCTTTTTTTATGCGGAATCTGTTCAATAACAATTACAAAATAATAAGCAACCAATATAATGGATGACTTGTACTTTATGGTTTCGATAGAATATGAAATCGATGATAAATAAAAGTTTTGGCAATACATTCTGTTAATTTTTATAAAATAAAATCCTTTATTCATTATATTACTTAAAATAAAATTTTGATAGATTTTTTGAGAAAATAATCTTGTGAAGCGAAGCCTTATTTTTATTAAATCACCCCAAAAAACGATTCAAAAATCAGGAAAGTTACACACCATCTAACAGAGAACATTAAATCAAGTGAAAGTATAAAATCATCAAATCTGCTCGTCAAAAAATGATTTTTTTAAGACTCTCTTTATCTGGACAAATATTTAAAAGGTATTCTTGAGAAAATATGTATATGAATTATACGTATCTATTAGAATATATTCAAAAAAACTATATCTAAATGACTAATCAGTCATTATACGTCTACATAGTTTATAACGAATGAAATATAATTCACAAAATATAAACATTGAATATAATTATTATATTTGCATTATATCCCATTCATTAAACTAATAAAAATACCATAATGAACGATATTTCAGACAATAATCGGAATGTGATGAGTGATGATGCTATAAGCCGGCAGATAGGGGAATTTGTCCGACATCATCGCATAGAACAAAATAAGACACAAGACACATTAGCCAAAGAGGCAGGAATTAGCCGTTCGACACTGAGCCTTCTGGAGCGGGGCGAGACTGTAACACTCGCTACACTTATTCAGGTATTACGTGTATTAGACTTATTATATGTTATCGATGCATTTACCATTGTAAAACAGCAAAGCCCATTACAACTTGCCCGTGCTGAAAAGAAAAAACGGCAAAGGGTTGCTTCTTCCAAAAATACAACCAAAGATACTAATGATGATATTGACTGGTAAGATATGAATACAGCTTTCGTGAAAATATGGGGTCAAACAGCAGGAGCTGTAGCGTGGGATGAAAAATCCGGCATTACATCTTTTGAGTATGATCCGGCTTTCAAAAAATTAGGCTGGGAACTTTCTCCTCTAAAAATGCCAGTGACATCCGAACAGAAAATATATTCATTCCCCGAATTACGCAAAGAAAGGGATTCGGGATATGACACATTCAAAGGCTTACCGGGATTGCTCGCCGATATGCTGCCCGACCGTTACGGTAGTGAACTGATCAACTTATGGCTGGCTCAGCAAGGACGGGCCGAAAACAGCATGAACCCTGTCGAAATGTTATGCTTTATCGGAGAAAGAGGAATGGGAGCTTTGGAGTTCGAGCCGGCAATGCAAAAGCAGAGTATCAATACGTTTGCCATTGATATGGATAGCTTGGTCGAGATTGCAAGTAAAATGTTATCCAGGAAAGAAGCCTTTGTGACCAACCTAAAGTCGGGGGAAGAGAAAGCTATGCGCGAAATCCTAAAAATCGGAACCTCGGCCGGAGGGGCACGTCCGAAAGCGGTAATTGCCTATAATGAAAAAACCGGAGAAGTTCGTTCCGGACAGACAAAAGCGCCGGAAGGATTTGAGCATTGGTTGCTGAAATTAGATGGAGTAAGTGAGGTACAATTAGGCGCAACACATGGCTACGGACGTGTAGAGTATGCTTATTACCTGATGGCAGTAGATTGCGGCATAAAAATGATGCCTTGCCGCCTGTTGGAGGAAAATGGCCGGGCACATTTTATGACCAAGCGTTTTGATAGGGAAGGCAGGCGGACGAAACACCATATACAAACTTTTTGTGCGTTGAAACATTTTGATTATAACCGCATCAATAGCTATAGTTATGAACAATTATTCCAGACTATGCGTGAATTAAAACTGACGTATGCTGAAGCCGAACAGATGTTTCGTCGAATGGTATTTAATGTAATTGCACGTAATTGTGACGACCATACCAAAAATTTCTCCTTCATTCTTAAACAGGATAGTCGTTGGCAACTTGCTCCTGCCTATGATATTTGCCATGCATATCGTCCCGGAAATGAATGGGTCAGCCACCATGCTCTAAGTATTAATGGGAAACGGGATAATATAACCAGAGAAGACCTGATAGAAATTGGACGGTCTATCCGAAATAAAAAAGCCGGAGAAACAGTTGATGTGATTTACGAGAAAGTTCGGCAATGGGATTTTTACGCGACAAAAGCTGGTGTAGATAAAGAGAAAAGACAGGAGATTGGAAAGACGCTAATACCCATCAATCCGTCCTCTTCTTTTTAGTTATAAGAGACCGTCTTAATATTTGGTTCAGTTTTTAGAATGAGAAAATTGATAAGTAAATAATTTCATCGGAACGAAATTGATAAAAACAAAGAATAGAGTAGGGGAGTGAATCCTGCTCTATCCCTTGTTTATGTACAGTTATAAAGAAGTTTTTGCCTGAAAAAGGAATACCTTTTATTTCACCAAATGTTTTCTTGCCTTTCCATTTTCCTGAATGATGTAAATCCCTTTTTTATCCGGTTTGACTATCTTTATTCCTCGTAAGTTAAAATAGGAGACAGAAGAAGGAGAATTCGGTTTATCTTTTGATAATGAAATTACGGATGTCACGTCAGCATTTTTTACGATCATCATTGGCAAGGTCAGTCCATCCTGATTTTCTTTCGATGCAAATTGAGACTTGCCTCCACCATTGGTTGCACGTGCACTCTGCGTAATACTAAAAGAAATAAAATCTTTTCCTTCCGCTTTTTTTGCCGCTACATAATCCGTAATATCAAATATCAGGCGATTATCCGGGGAATAGCTTCCCGAAGTAGTATTAAAGCCGGATACCGTTGCCAATAGCATAGACGAAGAAGCCGGTCGATTGTTCCAGGTAATACCTGTTTCCGTCCAATCATTCTCTGCTGCATAAAAAAGCCAGTCGACTGTATTTGCGGCAGCATCCGTAGACGTAACATAAAGTGATATCACGACCGATGATTCATTCTTCAAAGCTACTATATCCGATATCGGAAAACAATAGTAACCTACACGATTGTATCCGCTATTATCTTTTTTCACGACAACATGCTCTTCTGTTCCGAAATTGGAATCTTTAGAAGCTGACGCATCATGCACATAACTATCAGCAACAGGAAAAATAATATATTCACCAGTTCCCAAATTGGTAACTCTCACATAACAAGTATCTGTAAACATTTTATCCGCTGTCGTGAAGGCAACCCATGTTTCACCTTCGGCAAGTACGCTGAACAAGCCATTGTTGTTTTTCAAAATACCGTTATCATGACAAGACCAAATCAGAGAACCGATAGCTGCACCGGTAGGAGAAACTGCTAATTCGGGTATAAAAATACGTTTGTTATCAAGGACAATATGTTTCTCTTTAAACTGAACTCCCAATAACGGGACAGAGTGTGATCCGTCACCAAAAGAAAAACCTTCTTCTACAGGATGAGCAATCGGAGCAGGAAGTTCCACTTGTTGGGTTTTATCATACACCTGGAAAATATCTCCCTGATGGGTTTGCACTTCAATCACGCCGTTTGTCGCATCTGCTATTGCATAGACTACATCATTTCCCGATAAATCCCTCACAAGCATATTCGCGGGATGGATTCCGGTTTGCAAACGACAAAGGCCACCCTTTTCGCTTTCAACCTGAATGAAAACTGTTTTTCCGGTTTTCCGGGTAGCACTGATTAAAAATGCACCTTTCGCCCTCATATTCATAAATGAAGCATCTGTCCACGAAGTCGGAACGCCAAAGAAAACCCGTATTTTATCTCCCCAATCTTGCATATAAAACTCATGCAGAGTTGAAACCGCAGACATCGGTGTTTCAATCACCGGTCCGGTTTCGGCATACAAAGTATTCGGTTTCAAAAAAGTACTCATAAAGGTATTCATCTGGGACAAAGCCCCTTCGCCATCGCCTTTACTGGCAAGCATAGCAGCTTTTCCGGTACGGGAATATCCCTGATCGCCAACCCATCGATTCACACTTAGTTCCATCTTAGGTCCGTCCACCGGATTTTCCCAATCCACCAGGTGATAAGGATATATCATGAACAAATGAGAATAATGGCGATGTGTTGTAGTCGCAAACTCTCTGCTATCACTTACTTTATAACCTGTCGTAGAACTGTAAGGATAATCTGTCAGATTTGCATAAAAATCTTTCCAGTGATTGAGCAAGGGATCATTTATTTGATAAGTTGTGTCTATTTCTATCAATGTTTTTAATCCCCAGCGCAGATTTGCCAAATCATAATTTGCGTTTGTTCCTATCGAAGCACTTACATATTCGGGGGAAGCTGTGGATGGTAATCCGTACACTCCGTTATGAGTGGTGCGTATATGAGAAAAGAGATTGATAGCTGATTTCAACATCGGAAACAGTTTTGTTTTGAGTTGCTCTTCATCGCCATAAGCCACGCAATGTTGCCAGTAATAAAACAAGAGCCAGGTAAGGTTTCCCACTTCATATTGATTTTTAGAAGCTAAGGCCGGATCGAGTGGTGCCAGAAAATCATAGGTAGAGGTCCTACCCAGGCAAGCAGCATCCGTCCAGTTGCTTTGAGCCGGAATATCGGTTACGTTTCTACGCAAATTATCTTTATATTTATTCAATGATTCCCACAAAGGTTCGGATAAAAATCCCAGGTTGGCTTTGCTTTGCCAGGAATAAGTCAATTGAAGATTCAAATTAATCCACACGCTGGTCCACGGCGTATCCCATGTGGGCCAAACTCCCTGCAAATCGACGATAGGTTTTCCGGGACGCGTTGTAGATGCAAACTTATAATATTGCGACCAATAGAACGATTCGTATTTTGTAGTAGGAAATGTAAGAAATGCAGCATTTTTATAAAAATTGTTCCACCAGGCCTTGTGTGAAGTTTCCAACTCATTCGAAGTTTTGCCGAAAGCTTCATCAATTACTGTTTTTGCAGCAGCAATTGCACTTTCTGCTGTGTCCTCCTGCGAAATTGTAGCAATAATACGACGTTTGTTTCCTTCTTTAAGTTCTTTCCAGGCCACCACATATACCTTGCCGATAGTAGCGAATGTATTATCTGTAGCCAAGGGTTGTATGGACAAGTGATAATCTCCATCGGTGCTGATGATGACATCAGGATTTGCTTTTCCTGCACTATTCAGATAACCTGCAGGTGCATCTTTTCTCTGTATATGCCGCGGGCTTATGGCCTCTTGCGGAACAAAATCCCAGACGAAATCATTTTCATCCCCTTTTGTTTCGGTTTCAAATACAATGTAATTCTTATCGGCATGAACATAAGTTTTAAAATTGATATTTCCTTTATCTGTGGTAAAAGAGCCTTTTGTCATCGCGTTGTAAAGCGACAAACGCATTTTTTCACTTGTGACATTCCCCACTGTCGATAAAGTGAAATATCCGATGGGAAGACGTGCAGAGTTATATAAATCGTACGGTTTACGTACTTCTGTTATGTCGCTTCGTCCGGCATTGAGCCTGTAAACATTATTTGTAAGTTTATACATATTTGTACCCAACAAACCATTTCCCATAAGAGCACCTGCATAATAACCGGTTTTAAGGTTGTTATCTGGTGTAGGAGCAATTGGGTCAGTAGTAAGCGATGTCCAATACATATCGTGTATGGAAAGGAAATTTTCCCAGTCTATTTCTTCTGTAGTCGCTTTAACGGGCATATATGTGCCCACATCCTCAAGCGTTACGCGAATACTTATGTTTTCCATAACGTGAATGGTGTATTTCTTTTCTGCATCCGCTGTGATAACATTTCCATTTACCGTTACATTTACAATTTTACCCGCTGCAGCTTCCACAGTAAAAGAAACCATAGAACCTAAACTTACACATGCAGGAAGAGCCGATACCGATACGGTTGCAGGTGCTTCGAGCGTTATCAATTTAGGTGAAAAAATCACCTGTCTGTCTGTTTCTACAATGTTGTTATTTGCTTCTGTAAATAAAGAAGAATACACATCAATTATACAATTAGCCGCAGTCCAGCTGACTGCATTGGCAATATTGGCATTATTGACAGTATTTGCCACCTGATTACCATATAATACGGAATTATCTATGTTGGTTGTTCCATACGCAAATATTCCTCCCGATTTATCAGCATCCGCTCCGGTATTATCCATAATAATACAATTCCTGACTGTAACATTTCTTGCTACAATACCACCGACTCTGGCTTTGCAATTCCGTACTATACACTCTTCAATGAGTGTATTTCCGACCTTCGATGCGTCATCCGATCCCAATTGAATGCCACCGGCAATATAATCGGCCGTTCCGGGATCCAGGATATTGTCTGTCGGCAAATCGGAATTTTCAAAAATGCAATTCCGGATACTAATTCCCGAAGAGCTGTATTGTCTAAACCAAAGGGGAGTTGCCGTACAGTTTGTGCCATCAAAACAAATCCCATCGATCAGCGATGGTATTTCGCCGTTCGTTTTGTAATTTTTTGACCAGATCAGGGAATTTTGAGTAGCTGATTTTGTTTTCAGGCTCAATGTTGTCGGATAAAGAAAATCCCATCCGCGTCCCCCGTTTTTCAACTGCCTTTGATTTACGGTTGCCTCAGAACCAGAAAAGCCTCCGTAAATTTTACCTTGCCAGGTTGAAATTTCCCACATAGATGTCAATTCGTGATTCCCGGCAATCCAGATTTCATCATCTACATCCTTTCCCGCTCCAGCATCAATCAATTCCTGAAGTGTAGTATAACTTTTAACAGTTCCCCAAGCATCGCCAATTTTATAAACTCCGCAGAAAGAAATCCGGCAGATAAATAAGGCGATGAGCAGCATAAAAAATTTTTTTTTCATGATTTAGAATAATAAGTAAATTAGTATAAAAAATTGAGCAAGTATATATTTAGAAAAACGTAAAGTTAATGCTTCATCGATAGAATTATATTGATATATTTCTATCGGCAATTCCTTGAATTTTGATAATATTCCGTTGTCATTTAATTTATAATTCTGAAATGGATAAACTATGTCGCCTTTAGAGGGCGACAGTTTTTATATTATTTGTATTGATTCTTTATCTTGATTTCTATAAATCACCCCAAACCATGATAAAAAAATCAGGCGAGTTCCATACAGCCTACTCGTAAAAAGGTCAATCGTATGAAAAATGATTTATTTTTTTAGAAATAAAACCTTATAAATAAGTTTCTGTAATAGCTCTATTCGTTTTTCTTCAGGAGCTTTTAGCCGTATATGGCTTTAGTCCGTTACAATAGCCCACCACCTCTTCAGGTCTGTGGTTGTTTAAATAAATGGCAACGATTTTACGTCGTTCAATAAAATTAGTTTCATGTATCTAATCTCCCGTATCATTTATTTTCAGAAGACTATGAATATCTATACCTCCAACTAATTACAAACATTTACTTATATAAATACGTATCTAATTCATTTAAGCAATATCTCTTTCATGGTTATTTTCCAAAAATAGTTTATCTATCCGAATCGAGCAACTATTATTATAAATAATTCCTCTTTTTCAATAAAAAAGACAGAATAAGTATTGTATAGATACTTATTCTGTCGCATACATAAAACACTTACGTAAGTATTTGGGATATTTTTGTTTTCAGATGTCTTACCACAGATGAACTAAACTATACAGCGGATAGGATGTATATACATAAGAACGCCTGTAAGTGTTGAATTTATTATAATTTCAGTTTCAATGATTTTCCTTTCGACTCGTTGTGAAATGCATCCACAGCCGTCACTACATATTTGTAATTGGTACGTCCGCCTTCGTAAGGCAGTTCTAATTGAGTATCGCGTGTAATCTTCACAATGTTACGGGCAAGATTCATATTTTCATCAACATTTTTAGAAAATCGGTAAACTACGAAATACTGGGCTTGGGTCGGGTCTGAGCGATCAGTTTTCACCGACCAGCGAAGAAAATGTTTATCAGCTGTGAAATATTCCTCCAGTTGATCTACTTTTTTAGGAGCTTTGCTGCGCATTTCAGAATAAGCAGGGATGAGCGAAGGATATTTATTATAGTTGGTTATCAGTTCGGAGGTAATCCCTTTGTAATTTTCCATTAGGGTGTATCCCGGCCAGAAGCAATTTCCATGAATAGCTTCGGAAGAACGCGAAAGGTTCATTTTTTCACGCAACTGGCTTTCACCCTTTGCATCCGTCTTATCCATAGTACGTTTCACATCCTGACCGATGTATAAATGGCGTCCGTAATTATTCTTAGCCCACCAGCCGACCAGAGTAGCATAATCAGCTTTTGGATGTCCTATTTCCCAATACACTTGTGGAACATTGTAGTCAATCCAGCCTTTTTTTACCCACAGCTTGATATCGGCGTATAAATCATCATAATTCTGAAGGCCGTTGGTTTCACTTCCTGAACCATCGGAAGTACTTCTCTTATTCCTGTAAATGCCAAAGGGACTGATACCAAAACGTACCCAGGGTTTGCTCTGCAAAAGAGTCTGTTTGATTTCTCCAATCAGAAGATTCACATTGTTTCGTCTCCAGTCGCCTCGTTGCGAAGAAGAAAAACCCTGCGAAGCGCCATAACGGTCAAAACTTGCATCGTCGGGAAATTTTTGTCCGGCAATAGGGTAGGGGTAAAAATAATCATCCATGTGAATGGCATCCACATCATAGTGCATCACAATATCTCTCACCACCTGACAGATAAAATTTCTGTTTTCGGGAACACCCGGATCGAAATAAATCTGTGAACCATATTTAACAAATCGCTCAGGATGCTGATTGTAGATATGGTTCTGAACGAGGGTTTGCGATTCGCTACCCACCCGGTAAGGATTGAGCCAGGCGTGCAATTCCATACAGCGTTTATGACATTCCTGTATCATGAAAGCAAGTGGATCAAAACCATTATCGGGTGCTTTTCCCTGCACACCGGTTAAATAACGGCTCCAGGGTTCAAAAGCAGATTTATAAAAAGCGTCAGCCTGCGGGCGCACCTGAAAAACAACAGCATTAATACCTGCCGCCTGCAATTGATCGAGCATCCTGACAAAATAAGTTTTCATCTGCTCCGAATTCATTTGCGCATATTGAGGCTGCGCTACCGTATGAATCCATGCTCCCCTAAATTCGCGTTTGGGATGATAAGGATCTTCTTCTTTATGTACAAACTTTTTCTGCGTTCCGCAAGAAGTGAAAAATAACGCAGCGGCAACAGCCGAAAAAAAAATCAGCTTTCTTAATTCCATCAAAATATCCGTTAATATAAAATTCGTTTTAGAAATCGACATTACGAAAGTATCATTTTTCTTCTTTCCTTCAAAATCGATTGTTATCAACAAATTATCAACAAGTAGAATTGGAAAAGAAATAAAAAAACACAACAGCTCATCAACCATTGTCAATCTATGGAAAACAGAAGATTTTCTCCTAAAACATCTCCTGTAAACATGCTTTCTCAAGAGGAGGATTGACATAACTTATCGACATATAAATAATCAGAACCTGAATAAATGTATCTTTGCAGAATGACATCTTTATTTACATATTAAAAAGAAAAAATGCTTCAACTTTCATTATATCCCGATAAAATAGAAGCCGGATGCGATGAAGCCGGACGCGGATGCCTGGCCGGTCCCGTCTTTGCAGCAGCCGTCATCTTGCCTCCGGGTTTTACCTGCGAAGAACTCAATGATTCAAAACAAATCAAAGAAAAAACCCGTTACAAACTCCGCGAAATCATCCAAAAGGAAGCAGTGGCTTGGGCAGTAGCAAGTGTTACGGCCGAAGAAATAGATAAAATAAATATACTGAATGCTTCTTTTCTGGCTATGCAAAAAGCTGTGCAGGCATTAAAAGTTGTTCCTGAACATTTGCTTATCGATGGCAATCGTTTTCGCACCAACGACAACATTCCCTACACCTGCATCGTGAAAGGAGACGGCAAGCTGATGCCTATTGCGGCAGCTTCCATCCTGGCAAAAACCTATCGAGACGATTTCATGAAATCCATCCATACCGAATATCCGATCTATTCCTGGGATGTCAACAAAGGATACGGCACGGCTACTCATCGCAAAGCTTTATTGAAACACGGCATGTCGCCTTACCACAGAAAATCATTCCATCTCAAAGAACATCAGCTTTCATTCGACTTCTAAGAAAGAAATCCATCACATTCTATCTGCTGCTTGATTATTAATTTGCGAATTAACAGGCCATTTTTTTTGCATATAAATCTTTTATGTTATTTACTTACAACGCATTATATAGTTATTAACAGGCTGTTAATAACTATATAATACAAAAATATGCAACTATCGAGTTTATCCGTATATAGAGAAATTTTAGCAGAGATCAAATAAACACAGTATGCCACCTTACCGCAAAAAATAGTTTCCTCTCAAAGAATAGCAGCTTTCATTCGACTTCTAAGAGAGAAATTCATCAGATTCTATTTACTGATTGATTATTAATTTGCTTATTTGCTGATTATCAGGTTGTCTTGTTTGTATATAAACCTTTTATATTGTATATACACAACTTGTTACAAACTTGTTAACAGGCTGTTCATAACTGTGAAAAACAAAAATTTGCAAATATCGAATTTATCCGCATATAGAGAAGTTTTAGCAGAGATCAAAAATAGTTAGCATTACGTTATTACGGGGTTATCAAACGATTTTCAACAGTTTTTTATACATCAACATATAAGAAAGTTTTTAACTTTGCACGTTATTAACAGCAAATGAATAACGTTTGTAAAACCCACTATTTCAGCCAAGAAATAAGAATAAAGCTGTTAATAACCCTGAAAATTAGTTTAATCAATTTTTAATAACGACATATCCAAATTTTCAGAGTAAAAGATATAAACCGTATTAACAGTCAATAATAATAACTATTAGATTTAGAAAAAAAGAAAAAGAAAATTCTTTATTATTTAAGGTTAAAAGAAAAAAGCGATGGTTGACTTCAAAAAGGAAATAGAAAGATTAAAGAAAGAAAAGAATGCCGTTATTCTGGCTCATTATTATCAGACCGGCGACATTCAGGATATTGCCGATTTTGTGGGCGACAGTCTGGCTCTCGCACAATGGGCTGCAAAAACAGATGCTGATGTGATTGTATTGTGTGGCGTGCATTTTATGGGAGAAACAGCCAAAATCCTCTGTCCGCAAAAACGTGTTTTCATTCCGGATATGAAGGCCGGTTGTTCATTAGCTGACAGCTGTAAAGCGGAGGATTTCGAGAAATTCATAAACGAGCATCCCGGTTACAAAGTCATTTCTTATGTCAATACATCGGCAGATGTTAAAGCATTGACAGATGTGGTTGTCACTTCATCCAATGCCAAACAAATTGTAGAAAGTTTTCCCGGAGACGAAAAGCTTATTTTTGGACCCGATAAAAACCTGGGAAATTATATCAACAGTATTACCGGACGTGACATGCTGCTTTGGAATGGTGCCTGCCATGTACACGAACAATTTTCGTTGGAGAAAATATTAGCCTTGAAAAAACAATATCCCCGGGCGCTTTTACTGGCGCATCCCGAATGTAAAAGTTATATTCTTCAGTTTGCCGATCATATAGGTTCCACGGCATCTCTTCTTAAATTTGCTACGCAGAGCGACCAGTGTCAATTTATTGTAGCAACCGAATCCGGTATCCTTCATGAGATGCAGAAACAGAATCCCGGAAAGGAATTTATTCCTGCACCGCCCGAAGATGCCACCTGTGCTTGCAACGAATGTAATTTTATGCGTCTGAATACGGTTGAAAAACTTTATCTCTGCTTGAAAAACGAAACCCCAGAAATTTTTGTAGAAGAAGAAATTAGGTTAAAAGCAGAAAGACCAATAATAAAAATGCTTGAAATATCTGAAAAATTAGGCCTTTAATTGCTATTTCCGCTTTTTTACCCTATTTTTAAGCATAGAAATTGAAAATATACTATAAGTATGAAAAAAATATTTGTCTTTGCTTCTATTTTTACGGCTTTGATAACTTCTTCTTGTACAAGTAAATTTGAAAATTCCATTTCAGAGTATATGCAAAAAACGCATGGTATGGATGCAAAGATTTACGATTTGAAAGAAGTGAAACAAATCACGGTAGCTGATAGTATGCAAATACTCAAAAAGCAGGCTCAACAAGATTTGCAGAATCAAATCGACTCTGTGCAGAGAAGGGTGGACAAATATAAAAGTGAACTTTCTGACGGTGCGAAAACCATCCTGAATTCCCCTACATTGCGGGATGCTTATGCAACGGTCATTACAAGAGGAGAAAAATCATTGGATTCACTTAGAAATGTGAAACTACCGATTTCTGAAATTTATTCGGGAAGGGATGAAAATGAAGTGTTAGCTTTGATTTATTCCGGTCGGATGCAGTCAAAAAAGGCTGGTTTGACTTATTTTGTTCTTTCTCCTGACGGAAAAATATGTTTGTCATCTATGAATGATTTAAACAAATGATTTGTAGGATAATTTATTTTTCCTTTTTTTTGTACAATATATAACTGCTGTTGAATTTTTAGAAAATATCTTATCTTATCAGTTAAGATGAATTATATATTTGATTTCTTTTGTATCGAGGTCAGCGAATAAATAAAATTTTCTGAACTTTTGATAAAGCTTAATTCTCGAAGTTATTCGTTATGCTCATAAAAGACGCTCAATTTGTGGTAAGCAACACTGATTACCGGAAATGTCCTACTGATGGTAGACCTGAGTATGCTTTCATCGGAAGATCCAATGTTGGAAAATCTTCTTTGATAAACATGCTTACCAATCGCCGGAAGTTGGCCATGACTTCCTCCACACCCGGTAAAACACAGCTTATAAATCATTTTATCATTAATGATGAATGGTATCTTGTGGATTTACCCGGATACGGATATGCTCAACGTGGTAAAAAAGGAAGAGAGATGATTTCGGTCATCATCGAATCATATATTCTGAACAGAACGGAAATGACGAACTTGTTTTTGCTAATCGATTGTCGTCATGAACCGCAAAAAATTGATTTGGAATTTATGAATTGGTTGGGAACAAATGGAATTCCGTTTTCTATTGTTTTCACGAAAACAGATAAAATAAGCAAATCGGCATTGAAAAGCAATGTCGATAAATATTTGGATAAGCTTAAAGAAGAATGGGAGGAACTTCCTCCGGTATTTTTCACTTCTTCAGAATCCGTAGTTGGGAGAGAGGAACTTTTGGATTATATAGAAGAATTGAATCGGTTATAGAGTATTAACTAAGTAAGTGTTTTTGCAGGAAAAGCAATTTTCTCTGTTATTGTTTACGTTATTTTTTGTTTTTGAAGATGAGACAAAATGTTTCAAAGTACATGCTGAAAGCTATTCGCTTGTCAGAGAAAAGTGTTATTAAAGGAGGTGGCCCCTTTGGAGCTATCATAGTGAAAGATGGGAAAATTGTTGCGCAAGCTTCCAACAGTGTAACTCTTCTGAACGATCCGACAGCTCATGCAGAAATTTTAGCTATTCGGAAGGCTTGTAAAAAGCTGAAGACTTTCGACTTGAGCGGATGTGTGATTTATTGTTCCTGCGAACCTTGTCCGATGTGTCTTTCAGCCATTTACTGGGCACATATTGATAAAATTTGTTATGCGGCATCTAATCTGGATGCTTCGGCAATTGGATTTGACGATTCTTTTATTTACAAAGAATTTATGCTTGAATCTCAATTCAGAAAAGTGAAATCTGAACAGATTTTGCGGGAGCTTTCACTGGATGCTTTCCGTATGTGGCGTGACAAAGATGATAAAATGCTTTATTAAAAGCAATATATCAACATCTACAAGACTGATTCTATCCAGAATCAGTCTTTTTTCATATACCTTATTTTCTCATTTTTTGATTCGTGTATGAAGATTTTATAGCTTTGTGCGCAATTGAAATGACTGCTATGACCGGTACGCTTATTCTTATCATTATTATCTGCTATTTCAGTATTTTGCTGATAATTTCTCATTTTACGAGTCGGAAAAGTTCTGACAATGATACATTTTTTCTGGGAAACCGTAAATCTCCCTGGTATGTAGTTGCCGTAGGGATGATTGGAACTACTATTTCCGGTGTAACATTTATTTCTGTTCCCGGCATGATAAGAAGTATTGATATGACTTACATGCAGATGGTTTTCGGTTTCTTTGTAGGTTATCTGATTATTGCTTATGTACTTCTTCCTATCTATTATAGTTTGAGGCTTACTACTATTTATGAATATCTGAATCAACGTTTGGGTTTTTATTCTTACAAAACAGGTGCCTCTTTTTTCTTATTGTCGAGAATAATAGGTTCTGCTGCCCGACTTTATCTGGTTGCCATGATTTTGCAGGCATTAGTTTTTGTGAAATGGAATATTCCTTTTCCGGTGACCGTAATAGGCATTATGTTGCTGATTTGGGGATATACCTTCCGAAGCGGTATTAAGACAATTATTTGGACTGATTTATTACAGACTTTATGTTTCCTTGCCGCTATTATTTTAATAATTTGCCAGGTGTCCATGAAGATGGGACACGGCTTTGGCGGAGCTATTGATTTCGTAACCAGTAGTCCGCATTTTCGGATATTTGTATTTGACGACTGGGGGAGTCGTCAGTATTTTTTTAAGCAATTTCTTAGCGGTATTTTTATAACAATTGTCATGAGTGGTCTCGATCAGGATATTATGCAAAAAAATCTGACATGTAAAAGTCTGAAAGAAGCAAGAAAAAATATTTTTTCTTACGGATTTGCATTTATTCCTATCAATTTTATTTTACTCTGTTTAGGTATTCTTTTGCTCGGATTTGCAGATAAATTTCACATTGCATTACCTGCTATTTCCGATAAGATTTTACCTGTTTTAGCTACGGAGTATCTGGGTTTTCCGGTACTCGTGTTTTTTACTATCGGAATTATTGCAGCAGCTTTCGCCAGTGCCGATTCTGCCTTGGCATCTCTTACGACCTCTGTTTGTGTAGACTTGTTGAATATTAAAAAAGAAGAACAGCAAAAGGCCAAAAAGATAAGAATGAAAGTTCATTTTTTGGTCAATACACTTTTTGTGATAGTTATTTTAGCTATCAATTACATTGGTTCAGACAGCATCATCGATGCAATCTTTAAAATAGCATCTTATACCTACGGGCCACTTTTAGGGATGTTTTCTTTCGGATTATTCACCAAAAATGCCGTGAAAGACAAGTTTGTTCCTTATGTAGCGGTATTATCACCTCTTTTATGCTACGGATTTGAAATTTTTCTTTTACATACTTTTAAATATAAAGTAGGTTATGAAATACTTCTTTTAAATGGTTTTCTTACTTTTATAGGGTTATGGATATTAAAAACAAGCAAGAAAAAAGACTGAGTTCTTATGTATATAGATAACCATTTGTTTTACTAATTATTGACTTCTTATATGTGCAATTTAAAATTTAACACCATAAGATATTTTGCTTACCACTCCATTTTCTTTTAAATCAGCTAAAATCTTGTGATGTTTTGATTTATTAGTCACCTTACCATGTGCCAATCTGTAAACTACTGACGGAGAGGTTTTGTATTTATAGGCAATCTTAATATATATTTTTCTATGCCTTGAAAAAAGAAAACTTAAAAACATACGATTACAATTTGATTTTACGTTACGAAACAATGAACACACAGGCATACAATTATTGAAAATAATTTATATGTCGACCAAATATTAAAAAAAGTAGATACCAAAAAAACTTACATTACTTACCTTAATAGAAATTGATTTTCTATTTTCCTAAAAAACATTACCTTTTGATTTTCATTCAATACGTAATTTAACCTGATATGAATAGTTTTTTATATGACATATCAATGATAAATTAATCTATATAATAAATTAAATATTTTTGATGTTTTATATTAGAATACATTATACATACATCAGAAACAATAATCTATTATATTCGCAAATATAGATACTATTTACAATATTCGCATTATATAAGGAAACATTTTTGTTGCATACTTTTAGTTTTAGTGGTTTTGTGATATTTATGCAATACTCTCTTAATATTCGTTTGTGTTAATTTAAAAGTAAAAAATATGCTAATTAATAATAAATGAGTAAATTGGTCTTTCTAATGGATATGAAAGGAAAAAATATTGTAGTGACCGGAGCTTCCTCGGGGATAGGAAAATGTTTGGTTGAATACTTGTCCTCTTACGAGGGAGTTAAAATTGTAGCTGTCGCGCGGCGGATTGAACTAATAAAGGAGAAAGAGCAGGTTATTTTTCCTTTTCAAGCTGATTTAAGTTTACAAGAGGGAGTAGACGCTCTGTTTGAATTTGCAGAATCTAAGTTAGGTAAAATAGATGTTTTTATAGCCAATGCAGGATTTGCTTTTGTTGAAAAATTAGGTAAAGCTGATTGGAAGCACATTTCGGATATATTTAATTTGAATGTGTTTTCCACAATTTATTCTCTTCAAAAATTTTCAAGCCAAAGCAATGCAGATTCTATTCGATTTGTTTCCGTTGTCTCCGGAGTTGCTTACTTTCCTTTGCCGGGGTATGCACTTTATTGTTCTACAAAAAGCGCATTGAAGATGTTTTTTGAAGCTTATGCTTTCGAAAAAGAAAAGAAATTAAGTATCTCTTGTGTTTATCCGGTAGCAACCCGGACAGATTTTTTTGATAAAGCCGCTCACGGTACTGTTTCTCTACCATTTCTTACTCAAGGAGCTGAAGAAGTAGCTTCAAAAATTATTAAAGGAATTGAAAAGAACAAGAAGAATATTTACCCATCTTTGTTGTTTCGAGTATTTTTGCCCTTGGCACGTGCTTTTCCTTTTCTGATTCATTTATACTCATTGAATGAAAAAAGAAAGGTACATACTTTTCTGGATGCATAATTATCTAGCTTGAAACAAACGATCATTTAAATTGATAAGTAAATGTGCATAATTGGATGTAGGTATATTTCTTAAATATATTGGAAATGAGTTGACTGATTTGGATAGTATGTATGAAACTAATTTTAGAGGATTACTTATATAAAGTACAAATATAAATTTATATTTTCGGGGGATTTGATGATTTGTTCGTTCATAACAGGCAGATTTCCCTTTCAGAAATTCCATCTGAGAGGCTTTTTTATATTCTAAATACAATAGCGGAATTTTTCGTTTATATTGATTCAAGGATAAATTTACGGAGTGTATGTTCTACAAAATTGCTCTTAGGATCAATTTGAAACACGTATATTTATTTCTTTTCCTTTTTATTAAGAGTGCAAATGGATTGAGCTGGTATTTATTGTAACAATAAGAAAGAAAAATATTGTATTTTTAGTAATTTAGAGCGCAATACTTCGTTTAGTAGGATATAAAAATAAATTTGGATAATAAATAACATGAACCAGAGTCTTTCCGAAAAAGGTAAAGAGCAACCTAAAAATACTGAAGTTTCTTATAAATATATACTTAAATTTACCGGAATATTCAGTAGTGTACAAGGTCTCGGTCTACTCATTTCCATCCTCCGAAATAAACTTGCTGCAGTTCTTCTGGGTCCTGTTGGTATGGCTTTGGTGGCTATATATAACAGTATCATTACTTTTATTTCTGATTCCTCTAATATGGGAATTAAATTTAGTTGTGTACGTAATCTATCCGAACTTTATCAAGAAAACAATCGTGACAAAATTGAAGAATATATTAAAATAATACGGACGTGGAGCCTCTGGATAGCATTAAGTGGAGCCTTGCTTTGCCTCCTTTTATCGCCGTTGATTAGTCTGTATTCCTTTGGTGGAGATTTATCTCACACGGGAGAAATATGTTTATTATCTCCTGTCGTGGCTTTTCTCGCTGTTATCGGTGGAGAAATCTCTATTTTAAAAGGGATGAGAGTGTTGAAACGTGTTGCTCTTATTTCCGGATTATCGGCTGTGATAGCTTTGCTAAGTACAATTCCTTTTTTTTACTTTTGGAGCTATAGCGGTATTCTTCCGGCTCTCAATGTAAGTACATTTCTTGTATTATGCATTCATTTATATTATACTTTACCTCTTTATCCATGGAAAGTCGATTTGTTTTCAAAAGCCTGTTTTCATAGAGGAAAAGATATGTTAAAAATGGGAATTCCCTACACTTTGGCCGCCATTGCCGGTTCTATTGTGACTCTTTCTATTCCCGCCTATCTTCTTACCTCCGGCAGTCTGCAAGAAGTAGGTTACTTCAAAGCTGGGTATGGATTGATTGTGACGTATGCGGGAATGATTTTTGTCGCTATGGAATCAGATTATTTTCCTCGGCTTTCTTCTATCCATGGCAACAAGCAGGAGATGAATCGTGTTATCAACCAGCAAATAGAAGTATGTCTTTTGCTGATTTCACCTTCTCTGGTAGGGTTTATGCTTTTGATGCCGGTATTTGTTCCCTTGTTATATTCCAGTGCTTTTCTTCCGGTAGTAAATATGGCACTTTGTGCTTCTTTTTATTTGTTTTTCAGAGCATTGCTGTTACCGGTATCCTATGTACCTCTAGCGAAAGGAGATTCTGTGACCTATCTGATTACGGAATTATTCTATGATACGGTTGTCTTGGCTTTAATAATTGTTTCTTTTTCATATTTTGGTTTAGAAGGTACGGGAGTAGCGTTGACCCTTAGTATAGTATTGGAAATTTTATTTGTTTGTTTGGTTTATTCCCGAAAATATGGGTTTAAGTATGAATCTCAAGTACTACAGATGGCTTTAAGTCAGTTGGTTTTAATTAGCATGACTTTTTGTGTCTGTTATTGGGGATCTATTTTAATGAAATGTGTAGCCGGAGGAATCTTGTTACTTTTTTCTTCGGGTATTTCTCTTATTAAATTACAGAAAAAAACAGCCTTGTTGAGTGGAATTATAAAAAAAAGGAGATTGAAATAAATGACAAAAATATCAGTTCTCATTGCGGTTTATAATACCGAAAAATATCTACCGGCATGTTTGCATTCTCTGCTTGCTCAAACTGAAAAAGAAATTCAGATAATATGTGTAGATGATGCGTCAACCGATAATTCTTTAAATATTATACGGCAATTTGCCAAGATAGATCAACGAATACATGTCATTGAGCTGGCTGAAAATCAGGGACAGGCAAAAGCTCGTAACGAGGCTCTGAAAATAGCAGAGGGCGAATTCATCACTATGCTTGACAGCGATGACTGGTTGAGTAATGATGCATTTGAAAAAGCACTTGATGTGTTCTATCAATATCCCCAAACAGATACCGTATTGTACGATCTTATCTATTTTTACGAAAATACCCGAGCGGAAGAATCTTTTCCGTTACATATTTCCAGCTCAATTCTAAGTGGTCAGGAAGCTTTTGAACTTAGTCTGGACTGGAAAATACACGGACTGTATCTCATACGCGCTTCGATACACAAACAATATCCTTATGATACATCCAAGAAGCTATTCAGTGACGACAATACGACTCGTTTCCATTATTTACATTCGCGAGAGGTTCGGTTTTGTAATGGCAGATATTTTTACAGACAACACGATCAATCGATGACTAAATCTTTAAATTTCAGAAGATTTGATATGATGGAAGCTAATATAAGTTTGTTGGAAACTCTTAAAAGCGAAGGCATTTCTGAATCAATTATTCTTCGTTTTCAAGGTCAAAGATGGTTAAGCTTGATTGATACATACTGGTTTTTCTTTCTACATCATAACAAATTTTCAAGAGACGAACAGAAAGAAGTATTGCAGCGAATGAAGTATACTTTGAGTACGTTCAAAAAAGAAATAATACCAGCCACCTGCCGGCGAAAATTCGGATATTGCTATGTTCAATCTTTTCTATTGTTTCGATTGCAGGTGGAAAGTTATTTCAGAATCAGAGCTATTGCAAAGAAATTCATCTGAAAGAGGGGAGTTTATTCTTATCTTTGTAGCTAAATCGATTTAATAAAAGCGGTAAAAAAAATATGACACCCTATTTGCAAGTAGAAGGGCTGACCAAGAGTTTTGGTGACCTTGTCCTTTTCAAAAATATATCTTTTGGCATTGGCGAAGGACAACGCATTGGTCTTATTGCTAAAAATGGTTCGGGTAAGACAACTCTTTTGAACATTCTTTCAGGAAAAGAATCATACGATGACGGGAAAATAACATTTCGAAAAGATTTGCGCGTAGCTTACCTGGAGCAAGATCCTTATTTTCCGGAAGAATTAACGGTATTGGAAGCCTGTTTTTATCATGGCAATGAAATAACGGAAATTATTTCCCGCTACGAAAAAATAATTGCTGCCGGTGAAACGAACGAACTCGATGAAGTGCTGCATCAAATGGATGCGTTGAAAGCCTGGGACTACGAACAACGTATCAAACAGATTCTCTCTCAACTTAAAATAACCGATTTTGAACAGCAAATAAAAACACTTTCGGGAGGACAGTTAAAACGTGTCGCTTTGGCGAATGTGCTGATTACCGAGCCCGATTTAATCATTCTCGATGAACCGACCAACCACCTTGATCTAGACATGACGGAATGGCTGGAAGGGCATTTAAGCCGTTCGAAATTGAGTCTCTTAATGGTCACCCACGATCGCTATTTCCTGGATCGTGTCTGTTCGGAAATTTTCGAAATAGATCAGCAGCAACTGTTCCAATACAAAGGAAATTATTCTTATTTTCTCGAAAAGAGAGAGCAGCGAATCAGTGCGCAAGGTGCCGAAATAGACAGAGCTAATAACTTACTTCGAAAAGAACTTGAATGGATGCGTCGTCAGCCTCAGGCTCGCGCAACAAAAGCTAAATACCGTATCGATGCTTTCTACGATCTGGAAAAAAAAGCCAAACAAGCCTCTCAACAAGGCGAAGTTCGTTTAGAAATGAAAGGTTCCTATATAGGAAATAAGATTTTCGAGATGAACCATGTCTATAAAAGCTTTGGTGACAAAAAAATAGTGGAAGATTTCAGTTATACTTTTGCCCGATATGAAAAAATGGGCATTGTTGGTAATAACGGTACAGGAAAGTCTACTTTCATTAAAATGCTTATTGGAGAAGCCATGCCCGACAAAGGCGAAATAGAAATCGGAGAGACGGTTAATTTCGGTTATTATAGTCAGGATGGACTCGAATTTGATGAACAAATGAAGGTTATTGACGTTGTGCAGGATATCGCCGAAGTGGTCGATTTAGGCAATGGTAATCGTTTGACAGCTTCCCAATTTCTACAGCATTTTCTTTTCAGTCCGGAAAAACAACACAGTTTTGTATATAAGCTTTCCGGAGGAGAACGGCGCCGGTTATACCTGTGTACAGTACTGATGCGTACTCCCAATTTTTTGGTATTGGACGAACCTACAAACGATTTGGATATCATGACCCTGAATATCCTTGAAGAATATCTTCAGAGTTTCAAAGGCTGTGTTATTGTCGTATCGCACGATCGCTATTTTATGGATAAAGTAGTCGATCATTTGCTGGCATTCCGTGGCAATGCAGATATTAAAGATTTTCCGGGAAATTATACGCAATACAGGTTTTGGAAAGAAGAGGAAGACCGCGAACAAAAACGTCAGGAACAAGCGGCTAAAATTTCTGAAATAAAATCTGTTCATGTTGAAGCGAAACCTGTCGAAAAGAAAAAACTTTCATTTAAGGAAAAGCGGGAATTTGAGACATTGGATGTAGAAATTCCTCAATTGGAGGAACGAAAGGCACAATTGGAAGCCGAAATGTCCACCGGACAACTTTCTTCAGAAGATCTTCTTGCCAAATCCAATGAAATCAGTCGTCTTCTGGATGAAATAGATGAGAAAACTTTACGATGGATGGAGTTGAGCGAGTGGATTTGAAGATGGATTAGCAATGAAAAGAAGGATGGAAAAGTAGTGTAGATTATGCAGAATATTTTTTACCCCATTTAGACGAAAATATGGAAACAGAAAAAGATAAAAAAAGGTATTGGAAAACTCTTAAAAGCGAATATATTTTCCAGGATACCTGGCTCACTGCGCGTAAAGAATCGGTACAGATGCCAAGCGGACACGTTATTGAACCTTATTATCTGCTGGAGTATTCCAATTGGGTGAATACTATTGCCATTACCAGAGAAGGTCTGTTTGTTATGGTAAAACAATATCGTCATGGTTTGAAGAAAGTTTGTTATGAACTGTGCGCAGGAATGGCTGAGCCGAGCGATGCTTCCCCGATGGATTCTGCTCAACGAGAATTGCTGGAGGAAACCGGTTTCGCTGGAGGAGAATGGTCTCAATATATGGTTGTCTCCTGTAATCCATCTACCCATACTAATTTGAATTATTGTTATTTAGCGATTGGGGTGGAAAAAGTTGATGTGCAACATTTGGAGGATTCTGAAGACATTTCCGTACATCTTCTAACGGCTCAGGAAGTAAAACAATTGCTTGTTGAAAATAAAATTATGCAGTCGATGATGGCTGCTCCTTTGTGGAAATATATGTATGAACATCAGATATAATGCGATTTATCCATTATAAATACATGCCCCTAATTAGTTGTGAATATGTATGACTATAAACTTCTGAAAATAAGTTGTATGAAGGGAAGCATTATTTTTATAAAATCACCCCAAACAATGATTTAAAAATCCGTATAGACGTTGTATGCAACGTCTATACTACCAATAAAAATTTAATCGGATGAAAATGTTCATAATTAGTTGTAAATATATGCATCTGTAGTATTTCGAAAATAAGCGAGATAAAAAATTAGATACATGAAGCTAATTTTTTGTTGAACTACTCAATCGGATTGAAGACATCGATTGTAAAGACAATGATAAGATAAAAAAAACATTTTCCTGCTTGTTGATTAGTAAGGGTCGGGATTTGAATGAATGAACATTTTACCCTTCCCCGACAAGGTTTATTTGCAGGAAAATGCGTGGTTACTAATTACCTGTTTTTATAAAAGTTTGTAATAAGAAGAGGGAGACTATTTGATGTTATTAATCTGTTGTTTATCTTTGGCGTAACTTCATGTTCTATTTTTATTTTTGTACAAAATTAGGTGCTGGCACAAACAAAATCAATAGTGAGAAGTCACTATTATAGCGGTTTCTTTATTTAATTAAATATAATAAACCTAAAATGAAGGACATTCCTTCTCTGACTTTATGAAAGCAATTAAAATAATGAACAATTTATATGCCGAATTTGTGGCAAAACATCCCCGTTTTTCTGATATACAATTTGTCCTTCCTACTCCCAAAGTTCAATATTTAAAACAAATGGCACGTGCCAGTCATCAGACAATGGCTCTTTGCAATGCAGGTCGTAATGATTATCACTTTTTGAATCTTTGCAATAACGATTTCAAATATCTTCTCAAGGAAAGAGTGACAGTAGAAGAATTTTTCAATTCTATTTACATCAAAGATTTGAAACACTTTCTGAAGGCATGGGAAACAACTTTTGACTTTATTAATGAACTGGACACCGACGAAATACTCAATTATTCGTTGGTTTTCGAGTGTCGGATTCAAAACAGTGAGAAGAAATACTGCCGGGTTATTTTTAAATATGCTTTAGTGGTGGAAGACGAAGGAGAAAGGCGAGGGCAACCCATCCTGTTTCTAAAAGCTGTTAATGGTTGTAAAAATGAAGAACCTGCCAAGGGTATTTATATTCTGGATATGGCTAATCAAAAATTTGCTTTTACCACAAAGGGACATTCAATATCCAAAAGAGAAATGGATATTATTAAACTGGGACAGCAGGGATTGACATGCAAGGATATTGCAGAAAAGCTGGGTGTGAAGACCGCTACGGTAAACAACCACAGGTGTAATGTTCTTCGGAAATTATCTGTCAGAAACAATAGCTTTGCTGTTATGTATTTGCATTTTATGGGCGTGATGTAAAATACATAAAAACAGAAAAAAGGCCTAATGAAATAAATATTTGTGTGAATATTTTTCTTTCATATATCTTCTTATATTCTGCAATATACCCTTTGATTTGATTCGTATAACAGGCACACAAGCTGTTTTTTATCTATCATTCTATCATAAATTGTTAATTACCAAAAACTATTATAAGTTTTCTTCATCATTCAATTTATTCTTCTTAATTTTAGGGTATCAGTTTGATCTAAATGCTTGATATTCTATGCAACGAGCCTGATTTTTATTTAATCATCCAGCACAATGATTTAAAAATTCGTAAAGACGTTGCATGCAACGTCCTTACTACCAGTAAAATTAAGTCGTATGAAAAATTTTAAAAAAGTTACTTTTGTAATCATTCCTGCATCATTATTTAATACCTATATCTATAGTCAAAGCAGTCAGGAGAATACAGCTCAATCTCGTCCCAATATCATTCATATAATGACGGACGATCATTCTTTTCAAACAATCAGTGCATACGGAAATCCAATCACCAAATTAGCTCCTACGCCTCACATCGATCGATTGGCCAATGAAGGAATGTTATTTCAGCAAGCTTTTGTGGAGAATTCATTATCAACACCTAGCCGTGCTTGCCTGATGACAGGTTTATACAGCCATCAAAATGGGCAACGCTTACTTGGAGCAGGTATTGATACAACTAAAACCTTTTTCTCCGAATTACTGGAACAAGCCGGATATCAGACTGGAGTTGTTGGAAAATGGCACATGCAATGTGAACCCAAGGGATTTGATTATTATTATGTGCTGAACGATCAGGGAGAATATTATAATCCAAGTTTCAAGACTAAAAACTCTCAGGGAAAGTATATTCGCGAAGAAGGATATGCAACCAACCTTATCACGACACATGCTATTGAATTTCTTCAAAACAGAGATAAGGACAAACCTTTTGCTCTGTTGGTGCATCATAAAGCCCCGCACCGAAACTGGATGCCTGAAGCTAAGTATTATGACTTGTATGAAGATATTGAATTTCCCAAGCCCGAAACTTTCTACGATGATTACGAAAGCCGTTGTTCTGCTGCTCATACTCAGGATATGTCTATTGATAAAACAATGACATTTGTTTATGATCTTAAACTGAATGAATTGAAGGATACGGCTCCTTATAATACAGAGTGGAGTAGTGGTGATTTGCAAAAAGCAATGGAGCAAATGACCCCGGCACAGCGTCAAGCATGGGAAAATGCTTATCATCCCAGGAATATGAAATTTATCGACAGCCATTTGTCCGGTGATGAACTGCTCAATTGGAAATACCAACGCTATATGAAGGATTATCTTCGTTGTATAAAATCGATTGATGATGAAGTAGGACGTTTGATTGATTACCTCGAAAAAGAAGGCTTAATGGATAATACAATAATTGTATACACTTCTGATCAGGGTTTTTATATGGGCGAGCATGGATGGTTCGATAAACGTTTCATGTATGAAGAATCTTTCAGGACTCCACTTATCATACGTTATCCCAAAGCTATAAAAGCCGGAACAAAAACAAATGCTCTCGTTCAAAATATAGATTTTGCTCCGACCTATTTGTCGTTGGCTGGTATCAAAAAACCAACCGAGATGAGTGGAACTTCGCTGGAGGGATTATTTAGCGGGAAAACGCCTAAAAACTGGCGAAAAGACCTGTATTATCATTACTATGATTATCCGGCTATTCACAAGGTGCGCCGCCACGATGGAGTAAGAACCGACAGGTATAAACTGATTCATTTCTATGGCAAAGGTGAAGTTGGAGATGATGAAAACATCAATTGTAACGAATTGTTTGATCTAAAAAACGATCCGACCGAATTACATAATTTGTATGGAAAAAAGGGATACGAAAAGATAACTAAGGAGTTGCAAATGACTCTCGATAATTACAGAAAAAAACTGAAGGTCGATGAATTTTAAAGAACTGTAAACTTTTTTTGAATGCAACGGAGATGTCTATTCCTGTGATCTTTTTGTCTATCCGAAATATAGATTAGGCAATATTAATGGATAAGACTTCCATTGAGATAAGGTATTCTAAGCTGCAAACAGATTTTGGTGCGACAAAATCACGTTCCCTTTCATCTTCATGCAAACGGTGTAAATATTGAATTGATTATCAAAAAACGTACAAAGTGGAGATGTCTCTATGACATGCTAAACAAATAAGATGTTTGAGAAATTTTGTGGCAAGTGATTTATAATCAAAAATATAATTTGTAAGTATATTGTATATCTTTTCTCTTTTTAAAACAATGATGCCGGCCAGCTTTACAAATTAGTTTTATTGTATAATTTTGTTGGATTAACTATTTTATTGGTAGTTGGTCTCAATCGAAAATAGATGCATGATTAATTTTTTATGTCTTCAATAAAGGATATGTAGGATTAGTTCTTTTATTAAATAAGTGCTCATTATTAAGTACTACGGATATTTATAGAGTGCTGAAAATAAATAGGATGGAAGATGAAAATTATGACTTGATTCTGTCTAAATTATTTTTTATAAGTAAGTATAAAAAAATGCAGTCAATTGAAAAATTGACTGCATAGAAAGAAATTGACTGTTTTAATACCTAATACTAAATACCATCTTCAAATTCTCCTTTATATATTAATAGATTTTTCTCGGAACATTCCAACCATAATTCTCTACAGCAGGAATAACTCCTTTCTTTTCAGGAAATTCGACTTCAATCACTTTCACAGCTCCCGGAACCAGTGAAATATAGTTGTCAGAATAGAATGCAGGAAGAATGCGTTTTCCTGTATTTTTATCAATAACAGATACCCGGTTGAAGAAAGCAATGTTTTTCTTGTCTGGATTCTCCATGGTGATTTCTATTTTTCCAGTCGCGGTTTTCCGGTAAGACAATTTAATATCTGTCCGGTTCATCGTTTGGAGACCTGTGTATTCTCCTTGTGAATCGGGCAGCCAATAGAAATTCTCGCCCACTACTTGTTGTTTCTGATTGATTAACCGGAGAAGTAAAAATCCACCTTTTTCTTTGGTCAATTTATCTATTTGATTTTTGATATCTCCTATTTTTTTCGAAGAAGAAGGGTTTAGATAGATAATGTTACTTGAAAGTAAAGAATCTTTTCCTTCGAAATTGAGGATCCGGACTGAATATATCAGGTCGTTCGCTTTTTCTGTAGTGCTATTGACAGCATATAATTCTCCGGTGATAGGATTACACATCGGATGCAGGGATTCTCCCGCAGTTCTCAGGCCAAAGAGTGAAGCATTCGGATCGAGGTAATAGTCATACATTTGTCCGCGCATCGAAGTCCAGGGATTTTGTGTTTTCCAGATAATCACACCTGTATACCAGTCCCATTTATGTGCTGTGAATCCTTCTATTAACCCTCTGTATTGATCGTAATTAATCAATTGAGCCTTCATTGCAAAATCATGAATATCTTTTGCTTTTCCGTATTTATCCACAAATCCTTCATAACCGACTCCCGTATACGTATGATACGTCCAGACAGGATCGACCTCTTCCTTCATACGTATATTCGGATTATAACGAGGGGCAGTCATGTTCTCTTTTGGCAGAAATCTTTCCAGGGATTCATAGTCACCTACACCAACTGAACCCACTTCCGAATTGAAAGGGAATGTGCGCTGTTGCCAAAAAACGGATAATGGCTGGATGGTATATGGCCCGTCGCCGTTACCACCTAATGTGTTTTCAGACCAGTCGTCAGAATTTGAATAATCGATAAACCAGCGTGTACCATCCAGTTCTGCAATTAATGAATCTCTCAGAGGCACGAGGATATCTTCGGGCGGAGCTATTTCGTTACCTCCGCACCACATAGCCAATGAGGGGTGGTTACGTATCATTTTAATCATGTCTGCTGCCGATTCCAACACTAGCTTATGGTTATCGGGATATTTTCGCCGTGTCCACTGATCATCGGCTTTCATTGGATCAGGCCATCTGCCGTTACAGTCGCCCGAGAACCAGAAATCCTGCAATACAAGCATTCCGTATTTGTCGCAAGCGTTATAAAATTCGGGGCGTTCGGTGAGAGCTCCTCCCCAGATACGAATCAGATTGAGATTCATGTCTCGGTGGTAGCGCACTTCTGTGTCGTAGCGCTCGTCCGAAAAACGTAGCATGGCATCCGAAATAATCCAGTTTCCTCCCTTAATGAAGATACGTTGTCCGTTTACATAAATTTCTTTGCTACGGGTTGTCAAATTCCATTTGTAGTCGAGCTGGCGGATACCAAATGTCACATGTTCGGTATCGGAAACCTCTTTTTCACCATCCGGAACAAATTCGACTTTGAGATTATACAAAGGTTGAGCACCTGTACCGGAAGGCCACCACAATTTAGGAGATTTTACTGTAAAATCAGGGAAAGACACCTGAGCAATAGAATTTTCTTTCAGGCTCACTTGTTGGCTGACAACTTCTCCCTCAAGGGTATATTTCACAGTCCCTTTTATTTCTTTAGAAGATGCATTCTGCAATTCGGTACTTACTTTCAGAATGGCATCTGCCTGTTTTCCTCCCACTTTACGTATACCCGGAACGAGTGTCACGACATGTGGATTCAGGATATTCACGGTTCCTGTTTTTTCGATAAAAACCTTGTCCCATATACCTGTATTGCGGTCGCGTATGGGTTGAATCCAGTCCCATCCTGCTACATATTGGTGGGAAACGTTTTTGGCAATGCGTCCGTCGCCACCTTGTCCTCCGTTCGGTTTTCCTACAGGATTAGGTGGAAAAACGATAACCGCCAGACGATTTTTTCCATCAGAAGAGAGGAGAGAAGTAATATTAAAAGTTTTCCTCAGAAACATTCCTTCGTAAGGCTGAGAGTTGACTTTCTTGCCATTCAGGAATATATCACAACTGTAGTTGATTCCCCGAAAAGTAAGCCATACTTGCTGCCCTTCGGCAGGTTGTTTTTCATTGAATTCATTGACAAACCAATACGTGTAATAGTCACGTCCCGTATCATATATATCGGGAATTTTTTCGTTATTCATTCCAAAAAAAGGATCGGGGACTTCTTTGTTTGCTAATTGTGTAGTCAAAACCGTTCCCGGTACAACCGCTTTTTGCCAGCCGTTTATAGAAAATGAGGTTTTGGAAATGATTTCTCCTTTCTCTTTTGTTTTTCCGATAGGTGAGCATTTCCAGTTTGTGTTGAGTTCGTATTTGTTTTGCCCGTAGGCACTGATGGTTATCAGTGCCCCAAGCAAGGGAATAAATATCTTTTGTTTTATTTTCATACGATTAAATTTTTACTGTTAGTTTCATCGTATTATCGGATAGACAATACATCTTCTGTTGTTCCCCAGGTTTTGGAAGGTTGGTTTCCCATTTCAAATTCCAATGTTCCGCCTTTGGCAATGTCGCTGAATAGAATATAAAACTTATTGTATGGATTTCCATTCAATTTGACACTCCGGATGTATTTATTCTCTTTCGAATTGTTATGAGCAATCACGTTGAATGTTTTTCCGTCTTTTACATGCAAAGTTACTTCATCAAAAAGCGGACTACCGAAAATATATTTTCCGCCGGCCGGTTCTACCTGATAGAATCCGATAGCTGAAAGGATATACCAGGCTGACATTTGCCCTACATCTTCATTTCCGGAAAGTCCCGAGGGTTTTGAGGTATACATTTCGGAGAGAATCTGACGTGATTTTTCTGCTGTTTTCCAGGGTTGTCCTACATAAGGATACATGTAAATAATGTGGTGACTTGGTTCATTTCCATGGGCATATTGTCCGATTAGACCAGCGATATCGGGAGATGCTTTACTTCCCATATCGCCTTTCACGACGAACAGGGAATCCAGTTTGGTAATGAATTTTTCGTTAGAACCGAAAAGTTTGACCAGTCCTTCAATATCCTGTGGCACCAGCCAGGTATATTGCCATGCGGTTCCTTCGGTATAGTCGTTCGCGCGATGGAGTGCTTCGAAAGGATTGAATGGAGTTCTGAACTTCCCGTCGGAAGATAAGCCGCGTACAAAACCTGTTTTCGGATCGAAATAATGTTTGTAGGATTGGCTTCGCTTGATAAAGTAGTTGTAATCGTCCGTTTTTCCCAGTTTTTGAGCCACCTGTGCCAGCGACCAGTCTGCAATGGCGTATTCCATGCATTTAGATAGACCTTCTTCTTCTTTGTCGTAAGGAATGTAACCATATTCTTTCATATATTTCAGCCCTCTTTCGTCAAGCATAGCCGATTTTTTCATAGCTTCATAAGCCTTATCCACATCAAAACCGTCATATCCTTTCAGAATAGCATCGGCAATAACCGAAACGCCCGGATTACCTACCATACAGTTTGTTTCACAACCCATCAGATGCCATACGGGTACTTTACCTTGTTGCTGGTAGATAGCGATCATGGTGTTTACAATGTCACTCATCTTTTCCGGATGAATAATACTCATTAATGGATGTGCAGCACGATACGTATCCCACAGAGAGAAGGTTGTGTAATTGGTGAAATTATTGTTTTTATAGATTTTCTTATCCGTTCCCATATAATCTTTATTCACATCGCAGAATTCTGAAGGAGCGATCATCGTATGATAGAGAGCCGTATAAAAAATCTTTTTTGCATCGTTGTCGTTTGTTTTTATTTTGATCTTATTCAACTCTTGATTCCAGGCAAGATCAGCAGCTTCCACTGTTTTATTGAAATTCCAACCGGGAAGTTCTGTTTGCAGATTTAGTTTGGAGTTTTCAATATTTGTAGGAGACAAAGCTACTTTCACAAGAATAGTTTCTCTGTCTTTGGTGTCGAAGTTTAGCACTGCAAACACGCCAGTACCTTTTATTTCATTCCCGCTTACTTGCTTCACGCTGTCGGTCAGGATGAAACTTTTCATTGGTTTAGACAACACAGCCGTGAAAAACACCCGCTGATCGTTTGCCCACCCGGTAGAATAGCGGTAACCCGAAAGAGTCGTATCGTTTTCTATTCGGATGTAGGTTTCCGTAGGTTTGTCCCAATTTATAGCACTTTTCAGGTCGAAAACAATCTTTGAATTTTGACTTTTCGGGAAAACATATTTGTGGAATCCCACTCTTTTAGTAGAAGTTAATTCCGCATCTACATTGTATCTGTCGAGATGGACGGCATAATATCCGGGTTTGACTTTTTCACTTTTGCGATTGAACAATGAATACATTCCTGAGTTCTGTTCTTTGATGTTTCCTCGTCCAAGTGTAATATTTTCTCCCACAACAGGCATCACGGCAATATCGTTCAAATCGCCGATCCCTGTTCCGTTGAGATGTGTATGAGTGAATGCCCAAATGGTAGAATCCGAAATATGATATCCGGAGCACCAGTCCCAGCCTTCTGTAATATTGGATGGTCCGAGTTGAACAAATCCGAAAGGAACATTTGCACCGACGAATACATGTCCATGTTCGCCCGATCCGATGTATGGATCTACAAATTGTGTGAGACTTTCAACTTTGTCTGCTTTTTGACTTTGTTTACAGGCACTGAATATCCCTAAACAGGCAAATAATGCCATTCCCCAATGTTTATGTGTAACCGCTCTCATATTTAATTGATTTGATTTAAAAGTTCAACTTTACCATCGCTTACCAGTTTAATAATCAATTCCCCGAAAAGGGTATTTTGCCAGGCAAACCAATCACGTGTGTATTTCGAAGCGTCATCTTTATAAAACGATTCGTGTATAAATCCTTTTCCTGCATCGGTGTTTATCAGCATTCTCACACATTCCTGAATTTCCTTGTCATCAGTGCTGGTAAACGCTTTCATCATAATGCTCATCGGCCAAATCATATTCATACTGACATGTGAAACATGTGGTCCACCGATTCCTTCTCCTGCCGTTCCTTTAAAGAAATAGGGATTGTCTTTGCTCCAAACGAATTTACGTGTGTTTTGATAAATAGGATCATTCACATCTACTAATCCCAGGTAGGGCATAGCCAATAAGCTAGGCACGTTTGCATCATCCATCAAATTAATACTTCCGTATCCATCCACTTCGTATGCGTATATTTTTCCGTATTTCGGATGTTCCACGACTGCATATTTTTTCAAAGCCTCACTCACTTCATCTGCTAAGGCTGTGCATTGCCCGCTCAATGCTGTATTTTTGTTGACGGAAGAAAGTATCTCGGATGCTTTTCTCAGAGAGTTTACCGCAAAGAAATTGGAAGGAATAAGAAACTGGAAAATACTAGCATCATCCGAAGGGCGGAAAGTGGAAGCGATCAAACCGACCGGGTTAACAGGATTTCCATATCCGTCGTTCACGACTGTATCCGATGCTTTTGCTGTTTCCCGCTGGAATTTATAAGGACCAAGTCCGTTTTTACGTTGTTGTTCCTTAAATGTTCTCAGGATATTGGTAATTGCTCCTATCCATTCTTCATCAAATACGCTGGCATCTCCTGTTTTCTTCCAGTATTCGTAAGCCAATCGAATAGGGTAGCACAGTGAATCGATTTCCCATTTACGTTCGTGAAGTTCAGGTTTCATATCTGTCAAATCCGATTGCCATTGATGATCCGGATTCGGATCGTAAGGGTCGAGAAAAGCATTGGCATAAGGATCAATCATAATACATTTGAATTGTCGACGGATTACACCGGCAAGCATTTTGCGCAAGTGTTCATCCTTATTTGCCAACAGAAGATAAGGCCACACTTGTGCAGCCGAGTCGCGGAGCCACATCGCATGAATATCTCCGGTATATACCACCGTATCGTCTTTTCCATTGTTTGGACGATAGCGTACAGTGGTATCCAATGTATTTGGATAACAGTTTTCGAACATCCATGCCAGCCTGGCGTTTTTCAGCATTTTTTTGATACGATTGATTTCATCATCTACAGCCATGGATTGGAACAAGCGTTGCATTTTATCAGGCCGTTGCGAGATATATTTCTCAACAGAGCCTGTTTTGTCCCGAACAATGCTAAGATCTGTTTTGTTTTCACCCGTGTTGAAATTTGATGCGTGAGTTATCACACCACATGTTAACAACATGGAAGAAAAGATTACTTTCAAATGTTTGTTTCTCATGTTTATTATAAATTAAGAAGTTTATTTCCAGTTACTGAATGAATATGGATAATCCTCATTTTTAATCCCTCGCATTTTGTTTGGCAAATTTGTCATCTCGAACTTGATTTCTCCACCATTAAGAAGAGCCTCATGAGCGAAATAATTTTTTGTATAATTAAGCCCGTTAAAGCTTATCTCATTTATATAGACGTTTGAAATGCTGTTGTTCCTAGCAGAGAGGATTAATTTTTTTCCATTTTCGAAAGAAAGAGTTACTTTTTTAAATAATGGCGAACCGATAACATACTGATTTGTACCCGGGCAAACAGGATAAAAGCCTAGGGATGAGAATACATACCATGCGGATGTTTGTCCGTTGTCCTCGTCGCCACAATAACCGTCGGGATTCGCAGTATAGAGTTTTTTCATTACATCACGTACATGATATTGCGTTTTCCAGGGTTCACCGGCATAATTGTAGAGATAAATCATGTGTTGGATTGGTTGGTTACCATGTGCATAATTACCCATATTCATAATTTGCATTTCCCGTATTTCGTGAATTACAAAACCATAGTAGCTATCATCAAAAAGAGGCGCAATATTGAAAACCGAATCCAGCATGGATGTAAAAGTTTTTGTACTTCCCATCAGATTGATCAATCCCTGTATGTCATGAAAGACGGACCAAGTGTAGTGCCAACTGTTTCCTTCGGTAAAGGCGTCTCCCCATTTCAGCGGATTGAACGGTGATTGAAAACTTCCGTCTGCGTTGCGTCCCCGCATCAGGTTGTGGCTTTTGTCAAACAAATTTTTATAATTCAATGCGCGCTGCCTGTACAGAGTAATTTCTTTTTCGGGTTTACCTAATTTTTTACCTAATTGGTAGATACACCAGTCATTATATGCATATTCCAGTGTGCGGGCTGCATTTTCGTTGATTTTCACATCATAAGGGACGTATCCCAATTTGTTGTAATATTCAAAACCCTTTCGTCCGGTAGAACTGATTGACGGATGAGTGGAATTTGCTCCATGTATTACTGCTTTCCATAATGTTTCGATATCATATCCGCGCAATCCTTTCAGGTAAGCATCAGCAACGATAGAAGCTGAATTGTTTCCAACCATGCAGTCGCGGTGTCCGGGACTTGCCCATTCGGGAAGAAATCCACTCTCTTTGTATGCATTAACCAGGCCTTCCTGAATTTTCCTGTTTTCTTCCGGGTAAAGCAGATTCAGCAATGGAAACAAAGAACGGAATGTATCCCAGAAACCGGTGTCTGTATACATGTATCCGGATACAATTTCTCCGTTGTAAGGACTGTAATGGATGGTTTTGCCGTTTTTGTCTATTTCATAAAATTTGCGAGGGAACAACAAAGAACGATAGAGGCAGGAATAGAATGTGCGTAAATTGTCGGTATTGCTGTCTTCTACGGCAATTCGTCCCAGCAAATCGTTCCATTGTCTGGCACCATCTTCTTTCACTTGCTCTAAAGATTTTCCTTCCACTTCCCTCAGGTTTTGCTCTGCTTGTTCGAAAGAAATGAATGATGAAGCCACTTTTGCCATAATTCGATCTCCTCGTTGAGTGTTAAATCCGACAATAGCTCCAGCATGGGATGAATTACTCTCCAGCCTGTTTTTCAGCATTTTTAGGCTGTCGGTTACTACACACGATACAAATGGCTTTTCGAATTGGATGACGAAATAGTTTTTGAAATTGGCCGGTACACCTCCGCTGTTTTTGGTTGTGTAGCCAATGATTTTATTTTCCGATGGTATGGCTTTGATAAATGACCCTTTATCGAAGGCATCGATAGCTACGAAAGACTCTCCTTTGGGAAATGTGAAACGGAAAACAGCCGCCCTTTCTGTTGGCGATATTTCTGTGAGAATGTCGAAATCGGCAAGATAGACCTGGTAGTAATTCGGCTGGACGATTTCACTTTTGTGAGAATACCAGCTGGCTCGTTTTTCTTCGTCAAGTGTGGGAGTTCCGGTCATGGGCATGATGGAGAACTGGCCATAATCGTTTATCCAGGGGCTAGGTTGGTGTGTCTGTTTGAATCCGCGGATTTTGTCGGCGGTGTAGGTATACACCCATCCATCTCCCATTTTCCCTGTTTGTGGTGTCCAGAAATTCATTCCCCAAGGGCGCGCAACCACCGGATAGGTATTGCCTGAGGAAAGTTCATATTTGCTTTGTGTGCCGACTAGCGGATTGACAAACTGAAGATAATTTGTGCTTTGATTTTCGTCTGCCAGGCAGTCGACAGAGATAATCAGTGAAATAATAACCGCGATTACAACGGAATGTTTCATCTGTAGAAATTTATACTTTTTCATTTATTTGTTTTGAATCTCACACTCTTCTTCAGGAGAAAAAGGGGGTGAGGATGAATTATATTGTCTGTAAAAAGAATTCTTAATTTATTAAAAGATAAATGCTTTCGATAGTACGTATCGAAATATTCTTTGCAAGCTGTCACATCTAAGTGTACAGATAATGTATAAACGAAAAAGAAATAAATTATATTTTACCTTGATGCATGATGGTAAAGTCCAAAAATAGAGATTTGTTTTGGTTTGTACAAATTATTTATCGCATAGTCCGGAATAAAAGGGAACAAATCCATTCAAAATTTATAGTAATAAAAGAGATTGCGAATTAAAAAAGAGAGAATACCATCCGATACTCTCTCTTTGAATGAAGAATTATTTTATTAAGTAGTCCTGTAAAATTAGCTTCATGTATCTAATTCTATATGATACTTGTTTTCAGTATATTAAAGATGTATATGCTTACAATTGGTTATCAGCATTTACATATTTTCTATTTAAACATCGGAATAATGCGTTTTAGTCCTTTGACGAGCTGGTCAATTTCTTCTTTTGTGTTGTAGAAGGCGAATGAAGCTCTGATAGTACCTTCGATGCCCAGAGCATCCATCAATGGTTGTGCGCAGTGATGTCCTGTACGGACAGCAATTCCCATTTTATCGAGAAGCATTCCCATGTCATAATGGTGGATATTGCCCACCAGAAAGGAGATTACACTTGCTTTGTGATCGGCTGTTCCGATGATACGCATTTCGTCAAGAGCTGTCAATTGGCGGGTTGCGTAATCGAGCAGTTCTTTCTCGTAATTGTATATGTTTTCAATGCCAAGCTCGGATACATACTCTAAAGCGGTAGCTAATGCCGTGGAACCTACATAATCGGGAGTTCCGGCTTCAAATTTGAAAGGCAATTCGTTGTATGTTGTTTTTTCGAACGATACGGTTGCTATCATTTCTCCACCACCCTGATAAGGAGGTAGCTTGTCGAGCCAGTCCTCTTTTCCGTAGAGAACACCCACTCCTGTGGGACCGTAGATTTTATGTCCGGAGAAGACCAGGAAATCACAATTCAGCGCCTGTACATCAATCCTGGTGTGCTGAACAGATTGTGCTGCATCAATCAGGACAGGAATATCGTGCTTGTGGGCGGTTTCAATGATTTTTTCAATCGGGTTGATAGTTCCCAGCACGTTTGAGATATGCATGACAGACACCAGTTTGGTCTTTTCTGAAAAGAGTTTTTCGAATTCATCGAGTTGCAATTCGCCTTTTTCATTCATCGGGATAACTTTCAGTTTCACACCGAAAATATCTCCCTGCAATTGCCAGGGAACAATGTTGGAGTGATGCTCCATGGTGGAAATGATGATTTCGTCTCCCGGTTTGCAATATTCGCGGCAAAAACTTGATGCTACCAGATTAATTGCCTCTGTGGTACCACGTGTAAAAATTATCTCCGACTCTTTTTTTGCATTGATAAAGTCGCGGACAATACGACGCGAACGTTCGTGTTCGTCTGTAGCTGCCTGACTTAGAAAATGTACACCCCGATGAATGTTTGCATTGGTTGTGTAATACATTTGCTCTATCTTTTCCACGACACAAGTTGGTTTTTGCGTGGTGGCGCCATTGTCGAAATAAACCAGAGGTTTTCCGTAAATTTCACGCGAAAGAATCGGAAAATCTTTTCGTATTTTTTCTATATCAAACATAATCTAATTTATCTTTAAGTTGGTTGGCTGCTATCTTGTATCCTTTTTCAAAGGAATAGCAAAGATATTCAGAAAATGAAAAAAATAAGCACAACCGATGTTGCGCTTATTTCACAGTATTTTATCTGCATTGAGAGCTTATTTGCAAATGGCGCAATTTCCTCCGCAATGAGCTTTTTCTCCTTTAAAACGCTTGTCTATCAATTCGATGAGCCGGTCTTTTAGCGAATCGAGGCGAATGTGTTGCAAAACATCTACCGCGAAAGCCTGCATAAGCATATAACGGGCTTCTTGTTCGGCAATACCTCTTGAACGCATATAGAACAAGGCATCTTCGTCTAATTGTCCGGTGGTCAGGCCGTGTGAACACTTCACATCATCTGCATAGATTTCAAGCTGGGGCTTGGAATACATTCTGGCTGAAGGAGATGTACACAAATTGCGGTTGGTCTGATAGGCCATTGTTTTCTGTGCATCTTTTTCCACTAAAATACGTCCGCAGAATGCACCTGTTGCATTTTCCTGAAGCACATATTTAAAGAGTTGCGTGCTTTGGCAATGAGGCACCGCATGATCCAGAAAGGCATGATTATCGACTTTCTGCTCTCCATCGGCTACCACGATGCCGCATACGTATGTTTCCGCATTTTCACCGGCAAGTTTCACCCGGTAATTATTGCGGGTAACGCCGCTTTGGAGTGTAACATTATTTGTTAAAACACTCGATGAAGCCTCTTGGTGGATAAATGTATTGGATAGTCGGACTACTTTTTCTGAATTCTCTTCCAATTCATAAAAATCGACCACCGCATTTTTTCCAGCATATATTTCAGTTACTTGCGTAGCTAAAAATTTGGAATGATCCATTGTGTGATCGCATGCCAGGACTTTTACTTGTGATCCGTCTTCTGCAATAATAAGCAAACGTCTGTTTACTAAATAGTTAATTCGGCTTTGCAGAATGTTGATAAGTTGCAATGGCTTCTCAATAATAACATTTTCAGGAACATACACGATGAATCCATCTTGAGCAAACATGGTGTTGAAAGCCACAATGCCGTTGTTGTTGATATCAGCAATCTGGCTGTAATATTTGCTAAATGTATCGGGGTGAGAATTTGCGAATGCTTTCAGGCTGCCCACAAACACTCCTTCCGGTAGGCCGGATGTAGGAATATTTTCGTTGAAAAAAAGATCGTTGACCAAGTAGAACAAATAGGTGGAAAGATCCGGAACATCGCAAACGTATGAGACATACGGATTAAACTTTTTACCAAGTTGTTTCAGGTTGAGTCCATAATCTTCTTCAAAAAAACGGGCAACATCGGTATGATGGTATTCTTCCTGTTTTTTTGTAGGAAATCCCTGCTTTTTGAATGCTTCGATAGCCTTATCCCGGCATTCGTTCAATCCGGCAGCAGAATTTTCGTCGATGACATGTCTGAACTGAGTGAATAAATCAATATACTGAGCTTCTACCATCTTAATCAAAATCTTTAATTAACCAATCATAGCCGCGCTCTTCGAGTTCGAGTGCTAATTCCGGCCCGGCGCTTTTGATGATTCTACCTTTGTAGAGTACATGTACAAAATCGGGTTTGATATAATCGAGCAGACGCTGATAATGAGTGATAACTACAGTTGCATTGTCTTTCGAGCGGAGTTTTTGTACCCCTGAAGCCACGATACGTAAAGCATCAATATCCAGACCAGAATCTGTTTCATCCAGGATAGCCAGGGTTGGATTCAACATTGCCATCTGAAATATTTCATTTCTTTTTTTCTCCCCTCCCGAAAAACCTTCATTCACCGACCGGCTAGCCAGTGAGCTGTCGAGCTCAACCAACTCACGCTTTTCTTTCATCAGTTTCAGAAAATCTGTGGCTGAGATTGGATCCTCTCCGCGGTACTTTCTGGTTTCGTTCAGTGCCAGACGAATGAAATTGGTCATACTTACTCCCGGAATTTCTACCGGATATTGGAAACTCAGAAAAAGTCCTGCCCAGGCACGTTCTTCCGGATCCATTTCCAAAAGGTCTTTTCCTTCGTAAGTAACGCTTCCTTCTGTTACTTCATAATTGGGATTACCCACCAGTACGGATGCCAGTGTGCTTTTTCCGGAGCCGTTTGGTCCCATGATTGCGTGTACCTCTCCTTTATTGACAGTTAGGCTGAGGCCTTTAAGTATTTCGTTTCCCTCTACATTTGCATGTAGATTTTCTATTTTCAATAGCTTAGTCATTAACTTGATATTTATTTGAAATAAAACTCTGCTAAAATAACAATAACGCCCTCAAAAGGTTTGTTTTGCGTGATTGATTCTTTTTATTTTATATATAAATTTTCCCACTGAATTACATTTCCAACTCTGCCATGACAGGGCAATGATCGGAAAATTGCAGTTCATTAAATATTGTCGCACTTTTCAGAAAAGGACGTAACGCTTCGCTTATCAGGTGATAATCAATTCTCCAACCCAGATTTTTAGCTCTGGCTCCGGCACGATAACTCCACCAGCTGTATTTTTCTGCACTTTTGTCAAACTCACGAAAAGAGTCGATCATTCCGGTAGCGACAAATTCGTCGAACCAACTTCTCTCCTCAGGTAAAAAGCCGGATGTTTTGGTATGACGCTCCGGGTGATTGATATCTATCGGTTTATGGCAAATATTGTAGTCGCCACAAATGAGCAAGCCGGGACGTTCGTTTCGCAGGTTTTGTACAAAAGCAGAAAAGTCTGATAGAAACTGCATTTTAAATTCCTGACGGATATCTCCTGTAGTTCCCGACGGAATATACACACAAAGAACTGAGAGGTTTCCGAAATCGGCACGGATAACTCGTCCTTCACTGTCGTAGATCGGTTGATTCATCCCGATAACGATTTTGTCAGGTTTTTGTTTGGATAGAATTCCTACACCGCTATATCCTTTTTTTTCAGCAGGATGAAAAAAGTAATGATATCCAAGTGATTGGAGAGTGAGTATGTCGATTTGATCTTCTGTGGCTTTTAATTCCTGCAGGCATACCACGTCCGGTGATTCTTTATCCAGCCATTCAAAAAAACCTTTGTTCACGGCTGCACGAATACCATTGAGATTGGCGGATACGATTCTCATTCTGTTTTATTGTTTCTTGATTTATTTGTTTTTGAAACTCCTGAAATCGTAAAATTAGAGAATATATCTTATTTTATCAAGCCCAGGTTTTCTGCTTTTTTTACTTTCTTGAATAAATCGGAAGCGAAAATAAAGTCGTTGAGTTCTTTATTTTCAGATTCTAAAATCTGCGAACTGGAACCTTCCCATTCTTTTTTTCCTTCATAAATGAAAATGATTTTATCGCCTATATTCATCACCGAATTCATGTCATGCGTATTGATGATGGTGGTTATATTGTATTCGATAGTGATATCGTGAATCAGATCATCAATCACAATAGAGGTTTGCGGGTCGAGGCCGGAGTTTGGTTCGTCGCAAAACAGATATTTGGGATTCATCGAAATGGCGCGTGCAATAGCCGCACGCTTCATCATACCGCCGCTTATCTCAGATGGATAACGGTAGCCGGCATCTTTGAGCTGTACTCTTTCGAGGCAGAATTCGGCACGTTTTACCATTTCTTTATAACTCATATCCGAAAACATTTCCAGGGGAAACATGACATTCTGAAAGACAGTCATAGAGTCGAACAAAGCAGAACCCTGAAACAGCATTCCTATCTCCTGACGAAGTTTTTTCATCTCTGATGTTTTCATCTTCGTGATATCGCGACCGTTGTAGAGTATTTCTCCCGAATCGGGCCTGAAAAGCCCAACCAGATTTTTCAAAAGAACGGTCTTACCGGAGCCGCTTCGTCCAATGATTAAATTGGTCTTGCCTGCTTCGAAAACTGTATTTATGTCATTCAAAACCGTGCGGCCGTCAAATGATTTTATGAGGTGTTTTGCTTCAATCATTGCATCATCAGATTTGTTATTACCAAGTCGGATATCAAAATCAATATACTGCTCATCACCACAGCATTGGTGCTCGCTTTACCTACTTCGAGAGAACCGCCCTCGGCATAATAGCCATAAAATGCGGATATAGTAGAGATGATGTAGGCAAAGAATATGGATTTTATAATTGAATACCAAACGTAGAATGGTTTGAAAAATGATTGAATTCCATATTCAAAATCAGAAACAGCTACGATGTTTGTGAAATGGCATACCGAATAACCTCCGATAATACCCAGAAACATACTCAAAACTACTAATACCGGGATGAAAGACATTAAAGCAACTACTTTCGGAAGAATCAGGTAGTTGGCTGAATTGACTCCCATGATTTCCAGTGCATCAATCTGTTCGGAAATACGCATGGAACCTATTTCGGAAGCAATGTTAGAACCCACCTTCCCGGCCATGATCAGCGCCATGATGGAGGAGGAAAATTCCAGGATAATAATCTCTCTGGAAACATATCCGACCGTATACCGCGGCAGAAATCCGTTGTTCATATTCAAGGCAATTTGTACAACGATTACCGCTCCGATAAAGAAAGAGATGATAATAACAATTACAATAGAGTCGATACCGAGTTTTTGAACCTCATTGATGTATTGTTTAAAAAATATTTTCCAGCGCTGAGGCAATGTCAGAACCTTCAGCATCATTAAGACATATTTCCCGACTAGTTTAAAAAAGTTGGATAATAGCATAGTTTAATTTTAAGTCCGATGATTTTTGAAAAATCAGGCTATCGAAAGCAGATAGATTCTCCACATTGATTTTGGCATTACATACCCCAAAGGGTGCCCTCCAGAAAAGCAATTTTAATTTTTGATTTATGAAATCCAATTCAACCTGATTCTTCTGAATATATACAAAATTATTGCAATGTATAATTGTGCAAATATACGTCTTTATTTTCCTTTCCCCGACATATTTATCTGAAAAATCCATTTGTCGCGGGCTTCGGGAACTTCATTTACATCCGGCTGATCATGCTGTCATTATCCGAAGAGTTCCCGAAAGGCTTCTTCTACTTTTCTTACAGTCACAATTTCTATACCTACCTGAGAGGTAAACCCTTTCAGGTTGTTGTGAGGAATAAGAATTTTTCTAAATCCCAGTTTTTCAGCTTCAAGAATTCGTTGTTCGATACGATTGACCGGGCGGATTTCTCCCGAAAGTCCCACTTCTCCTGCGATGCAGACTGATTGGTCGACCGGCATGTCGAGATTGGAAGACAAGACCGATGCAAGCACCGAGAGGTCGATGGCAGGATCGTTGACTTTAAGTCCGCCTGCGATATTCAGAAATACATCTTTCTGGGCCAATTTAAAGCCGGCTCGTTTTTCCAGTACGGCCAGCAACATATTCATTCGCCGGATGTCAAAACCTGTTGACGATCTTTGCGGAGTTCCGTAAGCAGCAGTGCTTACCAAAGCCTGTGTCTCTATCAGAAAGGGGCGGACTCCTTCGATGGCTGCAGCAATAGTGATGCCGCTCAGTCCGTCGTGGTTTTGGGTAAGAAGCAATTCGGAAGGATTGCTCACTTCCCGCAACCCGTTTTGGTGCATTTCGTAAATCCCTAATTCGGCAGTACTGCCGAAACGGTTTTTGATACTTCTGAGAATACGGTACATATAGTGCTGGTCGCCTTCAAATTGTAACACCGTGTCGACAATATGCTCCAGCACTTTTGGTCCCGCGATGTTTCCTTCCTTATTGATATGTCCGATAAGCAATACCGGAGTTCCTGTTTCCTTTGCAAATTTTAAAATGGAGGCTGAGCATTCACGTACCTGCGAGACACTTCCCGGTGAAGATTCTATGTTTTCGCTGTAGATGGTTTGTATGGAGTCGATGATGACGATATCGGGAGCGGTATTTTTGATATGAATGAGAATCTGCTCGAGATTTGTTTCGCACACAATAAAACAATTCTGACTTTCGGGATTGATTCTGTCTGCCCGCATTTTCAATTGGCGGGCACTCTCTTCTCCTGAAATATAAAGCGTTTTCTGATGATTGATGCCCAACACGGTCTGAAGAACCAAAGTGGATTTGCCGATTCCCGGTTCTCCGCCAATAAGGACCATAGATCCCGGAACCAGTCCGCCACCTAACACCCGGTTAAGCTCCCCGTCTTTCAGGTCAATACGTGGTTCGTCTTTGGTCTCCACATCTTTGAGTTGCAGAGGACGACCTTGCTCGCGCCCGATAGTCAACGATGTTTTTTGTGCAGAATTTGTTTTGACGATTTCTTCCACATACGAATTCCATTCACCACAGACCGGACATTTTCCCAGCCACTTGGGTGAGTCATTGCCACAGTTTGAACATACGTATACGGTTTTTGCTTTTGCCATATTTTGATATATCTTGGTTTGTGATATTATCCGGTCTAATCTTTTAGTGTTTTGCCCTTTCCTCTGCCTCCGGACGTCTCTACAACCACAATATAAACGCCCTTAGGCCACTTGGTTGCATTCACCGGAAGTGAATTGGAGCGGGTAATCAAGCGTCCGGCCAAGTTGTAAACCCGAATTTCTGAAATTGCGTAAGTAGTCGTTACGTATAAATAGCCGTTGGTTATCACGGGTGCTATTTTCAGATAATTCTGCCCGGTTAATGTATCTCCTTTTGTATAACCATCAATCCCATTAATTGCTGTAATAGCACTATAATTGGGAGCATTCAGGTATTTACTCATCCATTGGGTGCTGTCGTTGGACTTATTCCAATGGTAATAAAATTTGCCGTAATAATCCGGATCGCTGGGAGAAGAACATTGGCTGGTTCCTCCGGTAAGAGTTCCGACAATGTGTCCATTTTGATTAAACATTGGAGAACCGGAAGAACCTCCCGCAGTAACACTGTAACCGTTTGTCGTTGTCGCATATACCACTTTCCAGTGTCCCCCCTCTGTACTAACATTCGAACCATCCACAAATGTGACGGTAGTCGGTTGCTGAGTGTAAGTGGATATCTTTTTTAAATCTCCATTGGGATGATGAATAATCACTCCTCTGGTGGGAGGCGTTTCCGAAATATCCCATCCGTTGTAATATACATCATAGGAGGACGGAATGGTGTCGGTCAGTCTCAGAAGGCTTCCGTCCGATCCTCCGACCAGAGGAGCGTCGACAAGCAAATCAGCTCCGATCATTGTTTTCGTTTTTGAGGAGATGACATTCGTCCCACAGTCGGTAGATTCATAGTGGAAGTAGAATTGAATAGATGAAAAGTCTGCAGTGGAGCCATTTTCATCGAAACAATGGTGCGCACTCAGGAAATATGGCGTGTGATCCTGATAGACATTATTGACCAATGAACCCGAACATAAATAGGAATAGGAGCCAATTCGAACAATGATTTTGGCAACTCCTTTTTTCTGTTGCTGCCATTGATCGCCTTCAGGACTGCAATTAATGTCTACCATGCAATCGTTCGTACCAGCGCGTAGCAGGCTGCTTCCTGAAACAATGGTTTCACCCACGTTGTATCCATAACCAATATCTGAAATTCGAATATCGGGTTTGGCTGTTCCTTTGGGTTGCACATATTCCAGTGTAAGCTTGTCTCCATAAATAATCTCGGTGGAGAATCGTCCTCCCTTTTTATTGGTTTCGCTTGTATAAGCACCTAATATCTGAGAGCCATCGGCATTGTATAGAAAAAGCTTGCCTCCCGAAGGAATATTGAATTTTGAATAATAGAGCAGAATGCCTTCAGCTCCTGTAGACTCTATTGTAAGGCGGCATATAGAATCGCCTGACAGGAGTTCCCATTGTCCCGATGCAGCCAGATCGACTGTGGATGGAATCAGGGTGGCCACAATAGGAGGGGCGCCGTTTTCCTTAGCATACACATCTTGTTTTTTCAGCAGTTGTATATTTTCCTTCGGAAAAAATGACTTTACCGGAACATTGGCTGTGCTTTGTGCTTTTTGTATAGACAGAAAGCTGGGTGGTTTTCCGCCAAAAGAAATTTGAGCTTTTACCGGAAAGCATGACATTATGACTATCAAAGAGGGAATGAAAAACGAAATAGTTTTTTTTATCTTCATAGAAAATATAAATCAGAGATTAGTTTTTGTTTGTGCCAGCGTCGACAGTATCTTATCTACATGCATATCTATGTCGCTTCTTTGCACCAGGCCGTCGGTCTCAAAGGTTATGTGTGCCTGCTTGTAGAACGGTTCTCTTTTTTGGATTCCCTCTATAATGAAGGACAATAATTCTTCTTCTGTTTTATCCTTGATAAGCGGCCTTTTTTCTTTTCCCACGTATAGTCTTTTAACGAGAACATCAGGGACGGTTTTGAGATATATTACAATTCCTTCCCTTTTCATAAGCTCTATGTTGTTGAAAAAGCAGGGAGTGCCTCCCCCTGTAGAGATAATTGTGTTTTCGAATTCGGAGACTTCTTTGAGTAACCGGCTTTCAATTTCTCGAAATTTATCCTCTCCTGATTCCGCAAATATTTCACTGATGGTTTTTTGATAGCGGCTTTGTATAAAGTGATCCAAATCGATAAATTGGTATCCCAATTTTTCTGCCAGCTCCTTACCCAAAGTGGTTTTTCCGACCCCCATGTAACCAATTAAAAAGATTCGATTCATCATGTTCGTAATTTTCAGAATAAACACAAAAATAACGATAATGTTAAGATCTCGAGGTAGAAAATAAGATTAAATGCGTGTATTTTTTCTCTTTTCGATATTTCATAATATCTTTGCACATACATTATCGAAAGGGGTGCCTTAATACGACAGGCTGAGATCATACCCATTTTACCTGATCCGGGTAATGCCGGCGGAGGGAAAAGATAGATCTTCCATTCTACTTATAATTAGCTGGTGAAATACCTCCTGGTTATATAATACTCCTTGAGACATTGCTATTATTCAACCCAAAGCCCGGATGCGCGCGCCGTTTGGTTTTTGGTTCGGATATACGACTGTCTCAACTCGTATTTCGAGCGCTCTTGTAAATCTTTTATTTATTAAAAATTTTTTACATGAGACAAAAAATAACTTCTTTATGTGCACTTTCTCTGGTTTTGAGTGCTTCGGTAGCTGCGGATAATGCACCCGATAGCCTCAAACAAGTAAAACTCAACGAAGTCGTGGTTTCGGCCATCCGGGCAGGGAAGAATAGCCCTCTTGCTTTTACAAGTATGAGTGAGAAGGATTTGAAGAAAGAAAATGCAGGGAAAAACATTCCCTATCTTTTGCAGACGCTTCCTTCGGTAGTCGCCTTTTCTGAGGATGGTTCGGGAGTTGGAAATACGGCTTTACGTATTCGCGGTGTTGATGCTTCCCGTATCAATGTCACTTTAAACGGAATGCCGCTCAACGACCCCGAAGATCAGGCTGTATATTGGGTCGATTTTCCGGATATATCCAATGCCTTGCAAAGCGTGCAGGTGCAGCGGGGAGTCGGCACCTCATCCAATGGGACTGCTTCCATGGGCGGAAGTATATCCCTTAACACCATTGGAGCCCGCCCCAAACCTTACGGAGAGGTGAACGGTTCTTTGGGGAGCTACAATACCTATCTCTACAATCTTTCCGCTGGAACAGGTACACTGAAAAACGGTTTATCGCTTGATGCCAGATATTCCCAAGTGCGAGGTGACGGGTACATCCGTAACGGAAAGGTGAAACATCAGGGAATTTATGCGGCACTATCTTATTATGGCGAAAAAGATTTGTTTCGCTTGAGTTACCTTCACGGAACCGAGCATACAGGAATTACCTGGGAGGGGATTTCTCCTGAGAAATATGCAACGGATCGTCGTTACAATCCGGCTGGAAAATTTAAAGATGAGAATGGAAATACTCAATATTATGATAACGAGACAGATAACTATTATGCTGATATTACGCAGGCCAGTTATTCGCGTTTGTTGTCGGATAAACTCTCTTTGAACAGCAGCTTCAATTATTATCACGGATATGGATATTATGAAAACTATAAATCGGATGTTTCGTTCAACTCGTATTTCGGTTTGCCCGACCAGCAGGTAGGAGACAGTCTACACTCTTCCTCGGATGCCATACACCGCAAAATAATGAAGAATGATTTCTATGTCATGAATGTCTCTCTGGAATATAAAAATGATAAACTGAATCTGACCGGAGGAACAATGGCCAATTATTACGATGGAAATCATTACGGACATATTGTATGGGTAAAATACAATGAAAATATTCCCGGTGCTTATGAATGGTATCGCAACAAGAATAAAAAAAGCGAATACAGTATCTTTGGAAAAGCTTCTTATGAAGTATCTTCTCTTCTGTCCCTTTTTGCTGATGTGCAGTTTCGTTTTGTAGATTTCAAGATGCGGGGCATTGATGATGATTTTGCTGATATTCGAAGTAACAATTATTATCGGTTTGTCAATCCTAAATTGGGATTTAGTTATCGACTTGATCAAAACAATCGCCTTGGAGAATTATATGCATCGGTATCTGTTGCCAATCGCGAACCCATGCGTGCCGATCTCAAAGAAGGAGTCAAGGGAGGGAATGCCGATCAGATCAAACCGGAACGTCTCTTCGACTATGAACTTGGTTATCGCCTCCATAAGGCTGATTATGCTTTCAATGCCAATCTGTATTACATGAAGTATAAAAATCAGATGGTGCAAACCGGGAAATTGAACGATGTGGGCTACAGACTCCTTCAAAATGTACCCAATAGCTATCGTGCAGGAATTGAACTGGCGGGATCATATACGCCTGTGAAAATGATTCGTTTGGATGCGAATGTGACATTCAGCCAAAACAAAATTAAAAATTATACCGCTTATTATGATAAATACGATGCTGATTGGAACCCGGTAGGACAGATTTCGGAGTTTCATAAGACAACAAATATCAGCTTTTCTCCAAATGTTGTTAGCAGTGGCCTTGTGACCTTTATTCCTGCACAAGGTGTGAATATCTCGTGGATGAATAAATATGTAGGAAAGCAGTATCTGGACAATACCTCTGATGATAAAACAAGTATTCCCGACTATTTCTTTTCAAATGTCGTGTTTGGTTTCACCCATAAAGTAAAAGGCCTGGGAGAAGTGCAACTTCAATTGTATGTAAACAATGTATTCAATAAAAAATATATTGCCAATGGCTGGGCTGGAGCATATTACCTGGAAGGTTCTTCCGAAAAACAATATGCCGATGCTATCGGATATTATCCTCAGGCAGAACGCAACTTTATGACTCGTTTGTCTCTTCGTTTTTAAGAGGTTGTGACGAGCAGGGTAAGAGTGATAAAATAAGAAGCAGGGAACTTTCAAAAGAGGGTTCCCTGCATTGAATAAGAAAGACAGGTACTTGTTTTCCGCATTTCGATGAAAATTCCCAACTTTGCATTTGACTATAAACAGAACAATGAATAAAATAAAGCAACCTTCAAAAGATTTCCGTGCAGAAACTGTGATTCTGGCCAATGGAGAATTTCCCAAAACTGAACTTGCACTCTCTGTGCTTCGCAATACCGGATTTCTTGTCTGTTGTGATGGAGCTACCAATCAGTTGACCGACAAGACCAATCTGATTCCCCATGCGATTGTCGGTGATTTTGATTCTGTGTCGGAAGAAAATATGGAGCGTTTTGCAAACATTCTCTACCATGTTGCTGAACAGAATACAAACGACTTGACCAAGGCAGTGAATCTTTGCCGTTCTCTGGGAAAAAAAGATATTACGTTTTTAGGAGCAACAGGCCGTAGAGAAGATCATGCATTGGCTAATATCAGTTTGTTAGCTCGTTACATCGATGATCAAGACAGCTCTTTTCGGATAATTACCGATTATGGTATGTTTGTGGCTATTCAAAACGATACGGAGTTTGAGAGCTTTGTCGGACAACAAGTATCGTTGTTCAACTTGTCAACAACAGCCGTCACGACCACTAATCTGAAATATCCGCTTAAGAAGTATGTGCTTCCCGAACTTTGGGCAGGAACCTTGAATGAGTCGCTGGCTGCTAACTTTTCCTTACAAGTGGATGGTAAAATGATTGTCTTTCTGGAGTTTTGAAAAGAAATATTGCTGGAGAAATATTGCTGGTGTTAATTGCTGTCTGATTTTAGTGGACAGGAATGGAGCTCTCCAACTTATAGCGAAAGCATTGCTTTCTGATTTAGCAAAAGAAACTGAAGTCAAAAAAGTAGGGAGGCTTTTTTTTGATAATCTCAGATTATACCTTTTTGCAGTGGGTTTTGTTCAGGTGAAGACTGCATTCTTTCCGTCATCTTCCTGTCCGGCGGGTTATTTGTGTGGCAGCTGGAATCAAGGCTTTGCTTTGAAGGAATATAAAAAACTATCTTAGAAATAGGACGACAGATATTTATTGTTTTTCTTGCCTAACATCTTGGGCGAGCCTTTTCCGGATGTTCGCAATTTGTAATCGGAAAATACTTGAGTAGGTAGTCCTATAAAATTAGTTTCATGTCTCTACTTTTCAATATTTTATAGATGTCTATCATTCGTTGGAAGTATAGACATCTACTTAAATAATTGATAATCGATTGAAACAAGCTTTTGCTCAATGCTGACCTAATAAATTTGAATTTAATTTTTCACGCAACGCACCGAACGCCCGAACGCGCGATTTACATCTCCGGCCACACCCACCTGGGCGTTGGATAAATACAGAGAGTATGATTTGTCACCAGACACAGTACTACTCCAATAGTAGCCGTAGGGGCTTGCTTTGGGTATAGCACCATTAGTGTAGTTTCTCTGGCTGGCCGTTGGTAGAAATAGAAGAGGATCGGGGGCGGAAGCAAGAGTGAGATCGGTATTCACGGCGAAGGCTGTGTTGTAAGTTGCTGCAGAACCAGAGCCGTCACCAACATCAGACTTAGCATAAATTGCCCAGCCGTTCATTCTTCCTGTTCTGTAATAGCCGGCGATGGTTCGTTTGTAAGAAACACGTACCCAAACCACCTCTTTATTGTTTTGTGGTACATACCAGGTGTCGCCACTGCTATCAAGACGGATTCCAACGTCGGAACTCGTCGCGTTGAATAAATCGTTATCAATAGCAGTTGAAGAACCGCCTTCATTCAATATCAAAGCCCATTCGTGTTGAGTGGGTACCCGATAGCCGGAAGGGCAGGGATTATTGGCATTGGCTTTAGTGTTGGGGCTGGCAGTGTTTGTATTCAGCGCAGTTTGTCCGTTCAGACCATTCCCGTTGCCCCAGAGGTTTGAGTTTTGAACGTCTGAAGAAAGCCACCAACCGTTATTTAGGGAGCTTCCCCAGACAAACTTGGTGCTGGTGCTGGAATCGTAGGAACTGTACTGTGAATTCTGAAAATAAATATTTTCGTTAGCTGTGGTCTTTGGGTCACGAAGCGTATGGGCAATATCGTTGCGTCCCCATTGATAGAGGCCGCCGTACACACGAATATTCTTGTCGTCGGTGTGAGGGTAGGCCATTTGCTCTTTGGGAGTCATAGAAGGATCGGCTCCCAGGTTGTAACGAAGGAAAGTGAGTGCGTTTTTGCTCTGACTGACACCTGATTCATCGGTGTAATCGTAAGTTGTTCCCAGAGGGATCGTTACCTCATATAGGCTTCCTGTTGCTGTTTCGAAAGGATAGTATTCCCCCTTGCTGGGTTCTACCCGCATGGTCAATGTATATGAATAACCTGAAAGTAAGCCTCCCTCCTTGGAAAAAGTGACGATTGGATTTGTTAATGTCTTTTCGCCCGAAGGAGCCTGGATGGTCAGATTTCCGCTGAAAGCCAAGGTCACAGGAGAAGCATTGTCTGTGAAAACCCAGCGTGTGGTGCCACTGGTTGCTACTGTATCGTTTATTGCAAAGGAGGAGAAAGTCTGATCCGAAACCGTATTTCCTCTGGCCGGCGAGTCATCGGTGAGCAGGGTTTGTACACCTTCATAACCCGGAGTGAGTGTCGCGGAAGAGGGTACTGTCGTGATGTTGTTTCCTGTCAGCGCAGAGCTGATGCGTACATTCAACTTGGTGAACCGATGTTTAAATACAATGGAAACAGGGGAGGCACTTCCCGATGTCAGGTTTACGCTGCCTACCCAATGAAGCAGATCGTTGGACGGATCAACAGCGATAGTTGTAGCATTGCCGACATTAGCAGGAGCGGTGGTGGTATTGTACGAAATAGCAACCAGTTTGTATTGTTCGTTTTCTAAACCGGTAATGGAGCCGGCAATACCGGCTGTGAACTCGGCTTCGGTGACGTAGCTGTCGTCGGAGGCTTTATAAACAATCACGCGATATTTTTTACCGGCAGTCATTTCGCTTGTAGAAGCACGTGTCAGGGACACCGGATCGGGGCTCAGGATATAACTGACACTCAATCCGTCTCCCAAATCCCGCACAACAGTATCTGCAACAGGTAGGATGCCTGCGCGTGTCTGTGAGCCGTCATTTCCATCTGAAATTCCGGAGACCATAAATGTTAACTGACCGGAACCGGGAAGCAAGGCTTCCTGGTTTTCTGAGGTACAGGAAAACAGGAAAAAGGCTGTGGCAATTATATATATTGTAAATAAAAAGCGTCTTGTTTTCATACGGTTTAATTTTTTCTGGTAGACGTTGCATGCAACGTCTCTACTGGGCTGATATTTGCTGTATTTCAGTCGGTTTGGGCTGACCTGTCAAACAGGTTGTTGCTCTCTGTTACATATAGAATAGTTGTCCGGTCTTTATGTAAAGTTGCCTTACTGGGATATTCATTGAAGGCGGTATCTTCTGTAGAAAAAGATTCAGATACGGCAAAACCGATTTTGAGGAAGAGATGTAATCTAACTGTTTGAGAAAAGAAGTTACCTGTATCCAGAATAGAATATCTGTACAGGTTTTTTAGTATATGCGAAATGCTTTTGATAATATGGGTAGAGTTTAAATTGCAAATTCATATTTTATAATAAGGGTTTTGTAGTTATTTAGTAAAGTGAATTTACTCTCATCTTAGTTGAAAGTGCAATATTACAATATTCTGTTTATTAATTTGTTTCGAAAAGAGAACGAAGAAGTGCTTTTTTTTCTATATTCGCAATTGAGTGCTTTTTTGAGGCTGTAGAGGAGGGTAAAAGGACTATTTCGACAACAAAAATAACCTCTTCCTTTTTTTAAACCTCATGTTTTCATATAGAAATGGATAAATTTCAATACAAATTTTGTGAATATAAAAGGTGGTGGAATGAATTCTGTATATATAAATGTAGTTCGAACGGAGTACAAAAAGCGATAGTTGCAGATTATATGCAGGTAGGCAATAAATAGAAAATATATTCTTTTCCTGTTTGTTTATTTTCTTTTGTGGTATCTGAAGTTGGTGTGATTTGTTTAATGTTAGAGGTTAGCCCTGCGCATCGTTGCCATACATATCCGCATCTATATTTCAAATTCCCGATATTCTTGCCATTTGCATTTTGTTATCGTTATACGCTCCAAACATCAAAAACATTGCCTGCCCATGGTAGGGGCGAATTGAATTCGCCCGGTGTCCGTCGGGCAAACCGTCGGGCATATACGTCCATTTAAATATGGATGCCTTCATTCATGTCGCACATCCGTTTCCACATTATACTATATCTGTATCGTTTTTTTGTGTTGCCGGATATGACGGGTTTGCGCAGCCGGTTCCATTTGGCGGGTATTATATTGCGGTATTATTTTGCTTGGTGAATCGTTGAAATATAGTTGCATACTTCCCATAGGGGAAACATCTCAATAGAAGCAAAATGTTGAATTAGAGATAAATACGCCGTAGGCGTTTTACTATCAAAAAAGCAAGCCCTCGGGCTCTTCTCGAGTGGCTTGCTTTCTGATTTGGCTGAAGAATCCAACGTAAAAAAAGCATCAGGCTTTTTCATCCATTTAAAATCGCTTCAGTGTTCGTCCCTGCCTCCCGGCAGAAAAAGAACAAAAACTACAAAAAATTGATAGGTTCTCCGGGACTGTCACAGCCGTTGAAAGGAGAACGAATTTGCATTATAAAAACAAAGCGGTCGGGATAACATACTGCATTTCTCCCTAAATGCGCCGACCGGTATGCGGTTTGCAAAGCTTGAATATTTACAACCATCACTTACTCGACCCGGCCTGCCGACATCCATATTTCAAATGTCCGGTAGGGCATTCACTCCATCTGGTTTCGGAGTTGTTGTATCCTCACAGTATAGACATCCTTTGCAGTACTGTATAGGCACCCGCTACAGTACTATATAGACATGCGCTACAGTGCTATATAGGCACCTGCTACAGCACGAGGTCAACAGGCGATGCTACAGATTATTCGTAAAACAGTCAATGCCTCTTTGACCGGGCTATCAAAGCCTCTTTGATCGGGCAGTCAAAGTACCTTTGATCGGGCGATCAAAACACTTTTGGCAGTGCGGTCAACACACCTTTGACAAGACAAATCTATTATTGTGTGATTAACTGATTGATAAATAATACAATATAGATATCTTTCAGAAGCATGTCTGTTGTAAACTGCGTCACAATTTCCGGGACGGCAATGCCGGAATTACAATTATCACTTCGGACGGATTGTTAGTCGCTATCTCGTCGGCATCCACCCGAGTACGGGTACTTGCGGCGTCCACAAAGAAAATGCCGTTGTTGGAATGCTCACTGGAAATCTTCATCCGATTCTTACTGCTATGCTGGTTGCCTTTGGCAGTAATCAGAATGGTATACTTCTAGTCTGCAACACAACGCACCGAAAATCCGTAAGCTCGGTAAGTATTATATGTCATATCTATATACGTGCTACCAAAACGCAAGCCGCGCGAGCACCCTCCAATAGTTGTACTACTCCAGTAACGACCATTACTGCCAACGGTATACAAAGATCCGCTGGCGTAGTTGCGGAAACCGGAAGCAGGCAAGAATAAGGCATTACCGATTTGCCTACCTCCGGTAATCCAGAGCCACTGATTAGTGGAGGTGCCATTCTCCCCGGCGTAGATAGACTGCCATTGCGCTTGAGAAGGAACCTTCCAGCCCGGAGGACAAGGGTCGCCGGGCGTCTTAGCCGGATTTAGGTTCGTGGTGCCGTCGCCCCAAAGAGTATTTCTTTGAGGAGAATGGCAATCGTGAGGTTGTGAACGAGTATATATAAATTTGCCATAATGAGAGGAAGAGGTGATTATCTGTCCATCACTATTGAGTATTGTATTTGAAGCCGGGCCGGCAGCCATAGGACTATTTCTTAGTTGGTGTCCATCTGCCCGACGTCCCCATTGAAAGAGGCCTCCTTGGGTGCCGACACTAACACCGGCATTCCCTTCCACGTACGTAAACGGATCGAGACTGGTATCTGCTCCCAGATTAAAGCATTGGAACTGCTTCCAGGCGGCATCTCCATCCAGAGAAGGAATGGTCGGGGCTGCCGTGTAAGCGCCACAACCCACATTGACACGCACATAGAGCTGCTGCTCCAGAATAGTGATTGGAATATCAAAGGCTTTTCCGGCTGCTGACGCTGTTGGAGTGCCGGATACAGATACGGGAATCTCCCCCGATTGCATATTCATGGTGCCGGCGGGAACAGATACTGTAATGCCGTTTTTAGTCGTACTGACAGCACTGTACGAGCGTCCGCCTCCATTGTAATACTTGAAAACACCGGCGGACATCGATGAGTGCGTAACTCCGGTGCCTCGTGTTTTGTCATCACCGCTACCTTTTACAAAGACTGCACTTCTATTTAATATCGTTGTGCCGGTATTTACACTGTAAACGGGTGAGAAAAGTAATGGATAGATATTCACACTGAGTATATATCGTTTGCCCGGAATCAGGGTGATACCTGTAAAAGGAACCGTTTTATTGGTATAAGTCGTGCCGTCGACTGTGACTGAAGACATCGTGAAGTCCAGGTTTATTGTGCCTCCGGTTCCCGGGTAAACAGTACAATAATTACTGGTGGTCGTTGTTCCGGTGCTTGCCCAGGTAAGTGATCGGGTGAGAGGGCTGCCGCTACTGGTTAAAGAACCGTTGATGACATCCATGTTGGCTGTGTAACCCGCTCTCAGGGTAGCGCTTAAGCCGGAAACAGGCAGGTCGGAAATTCCGTTATTCGCCTTCACAACCACCTGCACCTGAGGAAAAAGGTGGTTGAAAGTAATGGTGCGGGTCTCATTCGTATTATCGGCGATAGCTATATTATCCGATTTCCAATACAACAAATCATTGTCGGGACTGATGCCGGAGAGAAGGGTAGTACCCGAAGGTAATGCCGGCAAGGAAGCCGTATTGTTATAGGAATAGGCAGAAAAGGTGTAACTTCCTGGTGCAAGATTCAGTATAATATTACCGCTCCCGGCTGTAAACTGGCCTTTATCGGTGACATTGCTGCCGTCATTTGCAAAAATACGGAAGGTGTTGTTGCCGGTAAAAGGAATGGTCGCTTTGGTTTGTGAGGATTCCTCTGCTTTGAGGGTACATTCCATGAGGAAGTCGTTGTCGAGTGGAACAGAAACCGTGGAAAAAGAATCGAGTGCTGCCCCTCGGGTTTCCACCGGCATATCATTGACTCCACTGAGCATAAACCGCATTCCGGAGCCGGAGAGGCGGGCTTTGTCTTCAGTGGAACAGCCGGCCATAAGCGCAGCAGCAAGCAACAGGGGAAAGCCCCTGGATATAAGTTTTTCTTTCATTTGTGTTTTCATACAATTTCATTTTACTGGCAGGAATTCATGTTTGACATAAATAGTAAACTGTTTAGAAATAAATATCTTCGGAGGCTCCGGTACCGGGCTCCCATTCATTTACATCAATGTTGTTAATGCCATTCAGAAAAGTCACTGAGCCGTTGGCAAATCCGTTTTCGGTCTGCAAGTAAGTGATGCTGATTTCGGGCTTGTCATAAGGGCGCTTTTGGGAGACAACTTCTGTTGGAGCTTCCGGAAAGCTATGTCCGGGCGCGAAAGCCTTTGTTGTCTTTGTGTCTGGTACTTGTTCTTTCATTTGTAAAATAGTTATGTTAGTTATGAATTGTGTAATCGTAAAACCGTGTAATTGTGTAATCGAAAGGCGGGGAACTGTAAAACTGTCTAATCGTCCAATCGTGTAACTGTGTAATCGTTTTGAAACTGTGTAATCGTTCAACCGGGAAATCAGGTAATCGAAGAACGATGGAACCGAGGGATCGAAAAGCCTTAAAACGGTTGAATTGAGGAATGGTGAAGTCACAGAAGCGTCGTTCCGTAAATAGCTGCACACGATCCGAACTGGCAAAATACTGCCATGCCATGCTTCTCTGAAAATCGATGGTATGCTGCAAATCTCTTGCGGGATGACCGGATAAGTGTGTATTAT